>CAYIYR010000060.1:0-2798 GCA_964367815.1 uncultured Eubacteriales bacterium | reverse complement strand
GAGTATCCTTAACATCTATTAATTTTTGTAAATAATCTCTTTCTATAAGTTTCATAATTATCACCCAATGTTATTATATGTCATTTCGCAAAAATGAACAATATATAAATTTGCGAAGTATAAATTATGTAATGAAAAGGAATGTACTTTTCAATTACCCTACAGCATAAAAAAATATTGATTTTTTTCTTTGGTTTCGAATCTCTTACTTGCCTTTTTTAAAACTATATTAATTAGTTAAAAATGCAAATGAATACACTAAATAGTTTTTGAAGGTATTGCCTAACTGGATCTTATCACTAAAATAATAGTTCTTACTCAAAAAAGTTCGATTTAAAAAAACGAACATACTATATATCAGTTTTTTGCCTTACAAGTGTGTGATAATCTCAAAATTAATACAAAATAACTGTTTTCTCGTAGTTGAAATCATTAAATAGATACAAGTTGCAGAAACAACAGTTGGATCAAATGCACCAAAACAACAAAGAAGAGGCATACCCCCCTAAATTATAAAAAAAAGTCTTGATTTTTACTATCAAAGCAATTGTTACATAATGTCTATGCACAACAATAGTGCGGAAAAAGGTTAAAAATGAAGGGTGTGACAGACATAAAATGATACGCTACCACATATTAGCAGAATATATTTTGTTATAATTTGCCCTACCATCGAATATGCTTACCAATAGATAAATTGGAATTTGTCTATTACATTAAATTTCTACAAATAGAATACTTTCATTACCAGATGGAATCTCAGCACTTATCTTGCCATTTTGAAAAAGCGCAGATCCTCCTTTTGCAATTTCATCTGTATTTTTATCTTTACAGTAGGAATTCACATACAATACCATTTCACAAATAAGGTTTGCTTGAATAGCATATTCATATTTTATTTTGTTATTCCATTCATTTTGATTATAATCTGTATATACTGGCCAAAATACCACATCTGGATTTATCTTCTTAATTTTATTGACATTTTCATCAAACCATAAATCTCCACACAATCCAATCAAAATATTTTTTCCACTAAAGTAAAAGCTATGAAATCCTTCTCCTTCACAGTATCGATTGCCCGCAAAATTTTCTTTCCAGCCAGGAGAAACTCTTCGAAATAGGTCGATTACTCTACCATTTGCATCAATAGTAATTTGAGAACTGTAAAAATAATTTTCTAGTTTTTCAATAAATCCGAAAGAGACAGCAATACCAAATTGTTTCGCAATACAACTTATTTCGTTAATAACTGGATCATCTTTTGACATTGCCATAGATGTATCATGTTTGACATCGAACGTTACTCCATAAAAGCCTTGCAAAAAAGCTTCACCAAATATAACAATGTCAACTTTCGTTGAGCAATCGATTAATGTATCAATAATAACTTGTTTGTTATGTTGAATATTCTCATTAATAAAGCCCAATGATGCCATCGCACATTTCATTTCAATCACCTCCAAAAATTACTATTTATCTTTTACTTCCCAATAACTAATCTTTCAAACAGCCTATTGGAATAACAAAGACACCATCTTCTCTTCGATATCCAAATTTTGAACCAGTAATTACTATTTTTAAATCTGGTAATCTCAATGGACACTGTTTTTCTTTTTCATTATAATCTTTAACTAATTTCTCAATTTCACACAAGTGTTTTGCCCCATCATCAATTTCATGAGTTCCTAGTTTAAACTCTATTAAAGCATAACGACCATCTTTAAGATGAAGAACACCATCAGCTTCTAATCCATAACGATCATGGTAATAAGAGATTTCTCCATTCATATTTGATGAATAGATTTTTAAATCTCTAATGCATAAAGATTCAAACAAAAATCCTAATGTTTTAAAGTCTGTATTAAAATATTGAGGAGTTACACCTAGCGCAGAAACTGCAATCGAAGGATCACATAGATTTCTTTTAGGACTGGACCTAATTGTGTCCCTTGATCTTATCGCAGGACACCAAGCAGGGATATCATTAATAATAAACAATTTTTCTAAGGCTTGAACATAACTATAATACGTTGGTTTAGTCATTTCCATAGTAGAATTTACATCCGCTATAATTGTTTTAGTTTTCGCTAAAGTACAAATATTACGTGAATATGATTTTAATATTTTTTCTGATAATAATGGATTACGTCTTGTTTTATCTATTGCACTAATATCTACATGAGATGTTTGATAAAATAAATCATTCGCAATTTGTAGCTTTGCTTCATTTCCATTTGAAAATAAGCTTCTAGGCCATCCGCCTCTACATATAGCAAAAATTAGTTCATCCATTGTCAAGTTTGATTCTACTGGTTCAAACATTTGATTATCAAATAACGACATTAAAGAAACTTGTCCATTGGATTCATTACTTTCATATAAACTCATAGGATGCATAATCATTGTAGAAATTCTAGTTGTTCCAGTATGTGGAACATCTACATTAGATGAAGAGGAACCAGTTAATATATACAATCCATTTTCATTTTCATCATCAATAGATTTTCTAATTGACCCCCAAATTTTAGGAGCATCTTGCCATTCATCAAAAAGTCTTGGTTTCTCGCCAATTAATAATTTTGAAGGCATAGTATTAGCGACACTAAGATACTCATCTCTGTAATCTTCATCTTGAAACTCAATAAAACTTTTTGCTAAACATTTAGCTGTAGTAGTTTTTCCACATCCTTTTGGTCCGACAATTAAAACTCCACCAAAGGCATCTAATTTCTTTTTTAATATTTCATCTGAAATTCTCTTCATGTATTTCATATTTATCACCACAACTATTATAT
>CAYIYR010000059.1:0-3163 GCA_964367815.1 uncultured Eubacteriales bacterium | reverse complement strand
ATCAACAGGACAACCTAGTTGCAGCAGATGAATCAGATCCTCTAACCATGATTGCGGAATTGGAAAACCTAGTTGCGGTGGACGAAGATCAACAGGACAACCTAGTTGCAGCAGATGAATCAGATCCTCTAACCATGATTGCAGAATTGGAAAACCTAGAGGACAGCCTATTTGTACTTGGTGTCACTAAATTTAGTCATGACGAAGCCGAACAAATTATTGATACGTTTTTTAATTGTGCTGAATCTGAATTTGCATTTGATGAAGATCAACAAGACAACCTAAATGCAGTCGATAAAGGTCAAAACGAATCTATAGAAAATTCAGATATTGATGACATTTATCAGGCATTTTCAAACAACTTAAATTCTAAATAAGGAAAGTATTATGAAAAAAATCTCTCTTACATTGATCAGCCTTGCTCTATCTTTTTCAGTTGTGGGCTGTACTTCAAATAAAGCTGTGAACAGTCCTAATGGGTTTTCATCTAAAGAAGTTAATCAACCTGACACTGTGAAAAACTATATGCAAAGCATAGCTGTATATCAGCAAAATAAAGATTTAAGCACTGAAACTGAAAGACAAATTGCACTTCTAACAGATAAATATATTCAAACTAAAATGATTATTGACGAAGCAGCACGTCGCCAAAATATTTCTACTCAATAAGGACTTGATCATGACTGAAGCAAACAAGGTCGATAACCCTAGTTTTAATACAGAACAAACAGGCTATACCAAACTTGGCCAGACGTTAGAAACGAATCAAGCTGAAGTTAATTCAATTGAAAAAGCTGAAAATATAGATATTTCAAAAAGCTCAAAAGGTATTAATCAAGATACTGAAGATACTGAAGAAACTAAGATAACTGATACTAAAAAGCTAAAAGCTGATGACAGTAAAGAATCAAGTGAAGAAGGCATACCTAAAGCATTGCTCAATAAATATTATGTGGTAGATGACAAGTATCACTTTAAAGGCAATCCTGAAAAAGTAGCTTTTGAAGATTCTGGAAAAGCATTAAAAACTACAATTGATGATAAGCATATAGCTGCTTCAATGGTGGAATTAGCACAAGCTAAAAAATGGGAAACAATACAGGTTAAAGGCTCGGACGAATTTAAACGGAATGTATGGCTTGAAGCTTCAATGAAGGGCATGACTGTAAAGGGTTATGAACCTCGTGATATTGATCTAGCTTTGCTCAATGATATGAAAAAAGAACAAGGTAAAGAGGTAGTTCACAATACTATTAAAAAAGGTACTGAACGCCAGAAAGAAAAGCCTTTAAATAATCAGGAAAAAGTAGATCCAGCACAGGAACGCAAAGAAAAGCTTAATAACCTGTCAGAACAGGAAAAAGCTTTACTGACAGTTTTTGATAAAAAAATGAAAGCTGACGGTTTCACAGAAAAGCAGCGCACAGCCAGTATGGACATTGCAATTGAACAGCTTAATCAGAAAAAAATGCACGTTGGAAAATTAGTAGATCATGGTGCAGCACCTTATAAGCATGATCCTAAAAATAGCAGCAGCTACTACGCCACTATTGAAAATAGTAAAGGTGAAAAAAATACAATCTGGGCTAAAGATCTGGAACGTACTTTGAAAGAACAAAATATCATTAAGAATGATGATATTGTCCTGACCTATAAAGGGTCTAACAAAGTCGAAGTGAATACTAAAGAAATTGATCCTAAAACAGGACTGTCTACGGGCGCAAGAGTTCAAACACTGGCAAATCAAGGGAAGTGGGAAGCCCAAAGCTTGAGTAAATTGAAAGAAACAACTGAAAAAGCTCTAACCAAAAATGATAAAACTAAGCTTCAGATTCAACATAATGCCGACATTCAAAATCAGAAATTTCATAAGCCAAAATTAACGGCTTATGATGCCAATGCTCCAAAACAACCGCCAGTACAGCAGCCACAAGTTAAAACTCAAGAGAGAAATAAAAATAAAGATATATCCCGATAATCTAGGTCACGAAAACACCCATTAAGGGTGTTTTTTTATATCTCGCTATTGGGTCAAATGGGAGTTGTTCATTTTCTGCGGTCGCCATTTAAAAAGCACAGCTTTTTAAAGCTCGCTTGAAAATCAACGGTAATCAAGGAATGGAAAATTTAACTTATTGCGTCAGTTCGTAAAGTAGACACTTTACTCTGATATGTCTGCTATGGATCTGCATTAGATAGGTAGAATAGATGCCTGGACAAACGCTGCAGCTTGCAGCAATTGTCCAAGCATCGGGATTAGACGTTTTAGAGATTATGGACCAGACAATAACATTGGCAGTCCATAATCTACTAAAACTAATAGAAGGTTAAACTTTGGATATTGCTTGTATTGTCCACCTGTGGACTATATAATCAAATTTAATTTGATTAAGGACGGCATATAATGACAAATGCAGATTTTAAACTGCTAGTTGAATCATTGGGGTTCTATAACGCTGAAGCGGTACGGGATTATTTCAAAGCTATAGGCTTTAATGAATCTATTAACGTCCGACCAATTCAATATTGGTTAAATGGTAAGAGTGTAGCTCTCAATATGCCAATTCCAGACGATGTGGTTGAACATTTTAAGCAGCTTGAACAAATGAAAATTGAGTTATCAGGCCAAGAAAAATACAAGAAAAATAGCTTTCTCTACAAAGATAAATATCTAATGTGGGAAAAATTCCCTGAATTAAATGGGCTGCCTAGCACGTACCTTAATCAACTAATGATTCTGGTGAATATGCTGCATGGTTATAGAGAAATGCAGTATTGTACAAGCTACTAAGGATCATTGAATGAAAAATCAGGATCTTGCTATTGTAGAGCTAATTAGCAAACGCAATAAAATTGTCTATACGATCTGCGGATTATTAGTCTTACTAACAGCGTTATCTTTTGCCAGATACTTTCTGAATTTTAGTATCCTTTATCTTTTAATCTTGCTTATTCCATTCTTTGCTCTTATGTACTGGATGATTAGGATCACTGAAGATATAAAAATAAGAAAGCAGGAATCTATCTTAAATTAAATACAGAAAGACTGTGCAGTGATGTTAAGTGAATTTTGTATCTTTGAGCTATACCCTAAAGTGACACTTTAAAAGTTCGTAAAACCATGTATCATTTAAATGATTTTTAATCATAAGTAACATGTAAC
>CAYIYR010000058.1:0-3606 GCA_964367815.1 uncultured Eubacteriales bacterium | reverse complement strand
ATTGTCTTCCTCAAGTAAACCAATAATAAATATATCGTTATCAATAGGACAAGTGACAATTACAATAGGACTGAAATATAATTCATTATCATTATAAATTAATAAAATTATTTTGTTCTTTTCAATTGCTTTACCTATAAGATTATATTCATCATTAAAAAATAGGAATTCTCTTGAATCTAATATCATATTAGCATATTGGTTAATGAGTGTTCTTAAATATGTTGAAGTCTTTTTATGATTATTACTAAACACTTTCATATTTTCTTTTGCTATTCTTAAATTTATAACTTCATCACATAAATCGAAATGATCTTCATAATAATGATTATTAATTAAGTCAATTGCGTCATCTATATTTTTTAATTCTTTAGCTTTAGTAAATTTCTTCCTCAATTTATCATTTAGCTCACGTCTGTATTTTTCCATTATTGGTAACAAATGATTAAGAAATAAATTAGGATTTAACTCATCATTACCTTTCAAATAACCAAAACGAAACATATCTTGTTGGATAAGCTTATTTGTACTAGAAGATACTTTTATTTTTATCTTAAATTCTTCATGGTCTATATATTTCTCTCTTATAGCCATAATAAGCACCTCCATAATTGTTCTTTGTTTATATTTATTATATCATACTTTTTCAGTCTTAAATATCGTCATTTCAATCTTTTAACGCTTACTAATCTTTTAACGGTAAAACCTATACTCATACCTAATAATTTCGTTTTAGGGTTCAAATTGATACGCCCTTAACGTTAACTGATTAACCAATACATAAAACTATCCGTTAATCGATTAAAAATGCCTTAAAATACAAAAAAACAATACCAATTATTAGTATTGTTAATGTGTCATATAATGTAAATAGACTAGTACATAAATACAAAACACCCTCAAGAGCTCATAATTGAGATAGAGGGTGCATTTTTTATATTAATACATTATGGAATTAGCAATTTCATTATAGTTCCAATAGCAATCATTTGCCGTGTAATAGAAGCCAACAATATGTTTTCCTTTATATCTTACTATTTCAGGACATTTTAATCTTTCAATTTTGTCAGAATTATAAATGACAATAATTTTCATATCAAGTTCTACTGCTTTTCTACATTCATATTCAATATAGCTCTCATTGCTTAATCCGTATCCATGGTAACACCTTCCGTTATAATAACTATTGCAATAAGAACATTCTCCTTCCCTAGTATCAATTGTTTTTTTACCAACAATAAGAACAAATGTATGAGATTGAAGTAATCTTTTTCCTAATGAGTTTTTAATTGAACAATTCAGGCTTTCATCTCTTGCTTGAGTAATTTCATGAGCATCTTTATATTTAAGAGACTTTTGGGGATCTTTGTTCCATTCTTTTATTTTATTAATAATATTTTTATCATAATCCCAATCTCCTGCTAAATATGTATATTCTTTCATTTTAACTATACTCCTCCATTTTTTTCTATCTTATATTTCTCCAATGAACTTCATTGCATATTGGCTCACATAATTTATCAAAAGCTTTATCAATATACTTATCTGGTTCATTCATAAAATTTGAATACCTTACCAAAACACAAAACCTACCGCTTTCAGAATAACAACATCCTAAGTCTTTCTTTAAATAATAATTTACAGAAAACTCTCTTAATGTAGTTATTATTCCTGAAGAAGCTATTATTGTTAAAAGAATCTATTCCCTATTTCTTGAAGGTAAATCCCAATCACATATTGCTGATATTCTAACTAATGATGGAGTTAAAGCACCTGGAGGTAAAAACAAATGGTTCTACTCTAAAGTAGATTCAATATTATCTAATGACAAATATAAAGGCTCAGCACTTCTACAAAAAAATTATTCAGTGGATTTTTTAACTAAAGCATTTAAAAAGAACGAAGGTGAAATCCCTCAATATTATGTTGAAGAAAGTCATCCCGCCATTATTGATCCATATGAATGGGAACAAGTACAAATTGAAAGAAATATTAGAAATGAAACCAAAACTAAATCGCACAAATCATCAATACTTTGTTCTAGAATATTTTGTGAAGAATGTGGAAGTGCTTATGGTCTTAAAGTATGGCATAGCAATGATAAAGGTCGAAAACTTGTTTGGCAATGCAACAACAAATACAAGAATAAAGACAATTTCTGTTCTACTCCTCATATTGATGATAAGCGAGTAAAAGAAATGTTCATTGATGTCTTTAATCAAGTGTTTAAGGCCAAGGCTTCGCTTATAAACGACTTTGAACTGGTTAAGGACAAATTATTCACACCTATTAATCAAGAGGCGTTAAAGGACTTACAACAAGAATTAGAAATAGTATCTGAGCTAATCAAATGTCATGTGGAATCAGGTACTAAAGATTATAGTGATTCATACTTAGCTGAATACGATAAGCTTGTTGCTAGATATAAAGACGTTGAAAAAAGTACAATTCAATTATCGAAGTAAATGAAAAAAGAAGAATCCAAAATATTGAAATCACCAGGTTTATTGATGAAATCAAGAAGTCAGATACTCCTCCTATTGAGTTTGATGAAATACTCTTCCATCATATAATAAGCAAGATAGTTATCACCAAAGATGGATATGCTGTCTTTCAAATTAAGAATGGAATGAGTGTTAAATTAGAAATATAGTTAATGTAAAAAGTCTTTTAATGAATCGATAGTTTCTTTGTCAACAACGTCGCCATCATTTCCAATTAAAGCATAATATTTTTCCTTAATTAAATCAGCAAGTTCCACTTTATTAAAAAATTTAATAACTTCATCCATTCCAGCAGCTAATTCAAGCATGTGCTCTTTACTTATTTGCTTAATGTATTTAGTTGTTAAAACATAATCAGTGCATAATGCAGGTGTAACAACATTATCATAAAGCCACTCATATTCTTCAGAATCTTTACACAAAATCATTCTATTTACTTTTTCTACAATTTCTTTTACTGTCATTTTTAAAACCTCCTTTTTGTTTTCCGGTTGGATATATAGTGCCAACCTTTCCATTTGTTCTTCTAATTCCAACTTCAACACCTTTAAATTTGGCAGATACTTGAACACCCTCTTTATTCTTTTCATGTCTAGCAACATATTTACCTGCTTCTAAGATCTCATTTCTTCCCCAACTTTTAGGAAACCATGATTGATTCGTTCCAATTCTTTTCTTTGAACTTTTATGTTTTGTAACATTTCCAATTCTAACACCATTTCTATATTCTTTAACAATGTTGTAATCAAATTGTAATTGATCAAGATAATCAATATTTTCTTGACCATGTCCTCCACCTTTCATATTGAGTACTTTTTTTGTTTTTGGATTAACTGTAAAATTTCCTTTACTAGCATGTTCAATCACATCATTAGAAATTTCTTCATCTTTTCCAAATAACCATCTAATAAATCCCATACATCTCACCTCCTTCATAACCATAAGTAATAATTACACTTTGATTATAAAGGAAGTTGATATTTTGAATTAGGGTACAATTCATTTTTTTATTGTACGGCATTATTTGTATGAAAAGTCCTTTATTTAAGCCATTTTTACAGTTTTAGAGGTGCAAAATTGTACGGCATATATGGGGTACAAT
>CAYIYR010000057.1:0-4016 GCA_964367815.1 uncultured Eubacteriales bacterium | reverse complement strand
AAAAGCAAAACCTTCCCTTCCTGATTACCGTTGATTTTCAAGCGAGCTTTAAAAAGCTGTGCTTTTTAAATGGCGACCGCAGAAAATAAACTGCTCCCATTTGATCCAATAGCGGGATTTAAATAGTACATAGTAAGGGGTTATTAAAAGGCTTATAACCTCATGTTAAAACATACTATTGCAAAGCTAGTCCTCATAAATGGCGACCAGATATAAGTAGTAAATTATTTGAAAATGACTTAATATCCACCTGTGGACATTTATTTAATAGGATAAGTTATGACATGACTGAAGAAGAAAAGGTACTAGATCGAAGAAAAAGATATAGAGTAAAGCCTACTACTAAAACTCCGCTTTCAATCTATTTCAATATGGATGTTCCTGATGATGTTGAAGCTCTTGAAGCTTTAGAATATTTAAAAACCATTTATGGCGGGAAAAAAGAAGGGAAAAGTAAAGCCGTCAAAGAAGTTTTAAGAGTTTTCTATAAGCAGCTAAACGAAAAAAAGCCTGATTAAATCAGGCTTTTTTCTTGCAAAAATTTAGGACTTTTTAACTGAAGTAACTAGCTTGTCATCAACATATAGATAGACTCGTTTGTTATGTGTATAAGATGAAATCTTAGATTGTCCATCACTTCCCCCCATAGATCCGTCTTTATTACCGCTAACAAAACTGCAATGAGGAAAACCTTTACCTTTAGCCAAGTCTTTTTTTACATCAGAAATTGTAGACTGACATTCAGAAATATTAAGACCGCCAGCAAAGCACATGAAAGCACGACAGCCATAATTTTCATCCTTAGCTGCAACTAAGGCAGAAACACTAACTAAAGTTAGACCTAAGATAAGTTTTTTATACACTAGTAGTCACTCTATTTAGATAAGTTGTCCAGTACGAATAACTTACCTTCGAAGTTAAGAGAAATTGTCTTGGCATTGCTGCACATAGAACAAATCTCTTGAATCAAGAAGGGTAAATTTCGTGTGAATCTAATTTTGCCAGATGCAGTGTGAATGATGTGATCAACATCATTCACTTTTACAGTTACAAAATACTGGAACTGTTCATTCATACCAATTTCAACACCATAATTATTAGCATTGAAATCATCGACTGTTTTCAAGTCATTCATCGTTAAAGCCATTTTCTGCAAGATCCCTATTTTTAAAAAAGTTAAGTGCGGATTCTTACAAAATATAATTAATTTAAAAATGTAACTGAAGTGTAACTGTCTGTAAAAGACACAAAAACATCAATTATTTTTTAACGCTTTTAATATATATTAAAAAGTTTTAAACTTTAATAAAAAAGTTAAAACTTTTGTTAAAAGTTTGTATATATAAAGCTTATATTTTTTTAAAGTATCCTTCACTTTTTGTCATGGAAATATCTATTTAAAAATCTCATAAACATTTCAATAATTTTTTAAAAAAAACTAAATCAGGGTTTAAAAAGAGTTTAAGTAGAGTTTAGGGGTGTTTAGAACAGTTTAAGAGCCTTAAATACCTTTTGTAAATCAAAAACTTACAAACTCATAACTATACTTTTTGTCGCTATAACTATACGTTTTGTCGCTATAACTATACGTTTTGTCGCTATAACTATACGTTTTGTCGCTACAACTATACGTTTTGTCACATAACTATACGTTTTGTCGCAGATAATCCACAGAGTTATCAACAACATACAAAAAGCCGTTAAATAATCCTTAAAAATCAGTAGTTAATTAGGTCTATTGCTCTAACTTATTGTGATTTTGAGTATTTTTCAACCTATAGCTATTGTCTTAGCTCAAAACTATACGTTTTGTCGCAATTTGCATTGATACCTATACAGATTGTCGCATCCCTGCAATCAACCTACTCAATTATGATTATATATATTTTTCAGAAATTAACTAGCTCTATATCAATTACATAAGTAATTGTTTTATATAAATATACCCTAGTGAAAAGAATAATTAACCTTTAGACCTGAAAGATATAATTGTATAGGTTAGGAACTATATCTATACGTTTTGTCGCAACGTAAGATATTGATTTATAAAAACAAATTATAAAATTTCAAAATTGGATATTTTTTATTCCTTTTTTGTGCTAAAAATAGCCATACGTTTTGTCGCATCGTAAGTAGTTGAAATAAAAGAAAATAAGAATATTAAAAAACTATTTATTTTTTTTATATCAGTATAGGGGTGTATACTGATTTTATATATTTTTAAAAAATAAACATTTCTAAAACAATAACTTAAAATATAATTTAATAACTATACTTGATAAATATACTTGTATAGTTATAATGAAATCAAAGGAAATGACGGATTTACAAAAAAATGCAGAAAATTATTGGCTCACAAGGTTTAGATGACTACACCCAAACCAATACAAGGGCAAAATTGACCGATTTAGTCGTGACACGCAATGATTTTCCAACGGCTAGGTACAGTATTGATCTCAATTTAGAAAAACTTATGTACTGTGCAATGATCATTGTTAGAAAGAATGAGCTTAAAAATAAAACCTCATTTACCTATGATGATTTTATCTATGTAAGCACTGAAAATTTTGGTGAATTGACTTCTCCAATGGCCAGAAAAGAAGTGGTTACGGCTACAGATAAGCGTGAAATTCAGAGAAATGCGGAGATTGCTTTAAAGCGTATTTATACAAAATTCGATAACCCAACAATGCTAGTTAAAGATGGTGAATCTGAAGAACCCGCTAAAGTGCCAATGATGACCTATTGTCATTACGACAAGGCAACTAAATGTATTAAGGTTAGATTTGCCAAAGAATTTTTTGAATATTTTTATGATCTGGTTAAAAAGGTTGATGAAAAAACTAAGTCATTTAGCAGCCATGAACTAAAACATATTATCTTATTTAATTCGAGCTATTCCCTTCGCCTTTATAGAATCTTAATGAGCTATATGTGGAGAACATCAGAAGTTACTATTGATCTGAATGAATTAAGATGGATGCTTGAATGCGAAGATAAATACAAGGAATTAGCCAATTTTAAAAACCGTGTTTTAAATGTAGCTCAAGAAGAAATTAATAAACTTAGCAATATTAATGTCAAATTTGAGAACGTGAAAAACGGAAAAGAAGTAGTTGCTATTAAGTTTATTTTTAACTTAAAAAATGAATATAAAGAGCAAGACCAACTCAAATTCATTGATAAAATGAAAAAGAATTATCTAGCTTCAGCAATTCCATTTAGTGATGATGGTTCACACTTTAAAACTCCAGATCGGAAGAAGTATTTTAAACCGCCAGTAAAGTTATCTTCAAAGCAAATCAGCACTTTGGTTAATTGCCCTGAATTTTTATTAGATTATGGCCATTTCTTAGGAAATTCAGATGAAGAAACTTCTAAAGTTATTATTAAAACTTTACTCGCTGAAAAACTAGACAAGCTTAATGCTTATAAGCCAATAGACTTAGACTATTACTTCTGGTTACAGGTAAGGAGAGGAATTGTTAAAAATGGAGATAATGATAATAAAGAGAAAGATGATCAGGAATAATATCTAAAAACATAACCACCATATTATCTTAAACAGACTTCGCTAATTTAAGAAAATATGGTGGTTCGATTTAAAACCTTCATAAAATTCTAATTAATTTATTAAAAAACTATTCTTTCTTTAGTCATGACTAAATTTTTGTCTTTAGCCTAAGTGGAATATTTTGCCAATTAAAAAATAGAGATCTATTAAAAAACAATAGTTTATGCTTCCCAGGAACAGGCCACCCAGCTGTGGTCAGTGTTATATTTTGCCAATAAAATTTAGTCTGATAGGTTTTTAAGTTTTAAGCTCATTCCTTATTAATCCTACATTTTTTAAATCAATATGCTATCTGGTCGCCACCCATGCGGGTTAGCTTTGTATATCCCGCTATTGGGGCAGATGGGAGCAGTTTATTTTCTGCGGTCGCTATTTAAAAATCACAGATTTTTAAAGCTCGCTTGAAAATCAACGGTAATCAGGAAGGGAAGGTTTTGCTTTT
>CAYIYR010000056.1:0-4044 GCA_964367815.1 uncultured Eubacteriales bacterium | reverse complement strand
TAAACTATACCCCGTAAAATGGACAAATCAAAATGTTGAAATCCCATAAAATGGACAGATAAAAAGTATGTGTTATAATTAATGTACAAGCTAATTGTCATAATCCAAAATTATAGACATTACTAATGTCTGGGAAAGAAAAAATGGACAATCAAATTATTTTATTTACTAGTAAAGGAGTTTAAGTTTATGAGTCAAAAAAAGTTTACACAAGATGAAGTAATAATATTAAAAAATAATAAATACACCTATTCCGTTACTGAGAATTCGATCAAATTTACTATGCAATTCAAACAATTACTGTATGACAAAATACAGCAAGGAATTTTACCTTCCAAAATTTTGGAAGAATGCGGTTATGATATCAAAATTTTAGGGCCTAATAGACCTTCTGCTATTGCTAGACATATTGTTGAAGAATATAAAGTTCACGGTGCATTTCATTCAGGAAAGAAAAGAACATCACTAGAAGCTGAAGTTCTTAATGGTACTATTTCTCCTTCTAAGGCGTTGATAAAAATGCAAAGCGAGATAATATATCTGAAACAAGAAGTGGAATTTCTAAAAAAAATTCTTCAGGAGCCAAAATGATAAAATTATCGTCAACACAATTATTTGAAATAATAGACAAAACACTTTCAGTTGAAGATAATATGTTAAATATTTCCATGCTTTGCAAAATTGCTGGTGTATCAAGATCCGGTTATTACAACTGGAAAAATAACGAAAATATTAGAAATTTAAAGGAAATAAAAGATTACGAGGATTTTAATTTGATATTAGAAGCTTATAATTATCGTGGCTATAGTAAAGGCGTTCAAGGTATTTATATGCGCTTATTGAAAAACAAAGTTAGAATGAATCAAAAGAAAATAAGGCGACTTATGCACAAATATGGTCTATTTTGCCCCATTAGAAAAGCAAATCCATATCGCAGAATGGCTAAAAATATGAAAACCAACAATTATGCTTCTAATCTATTAAATAGACAATTTGAAGCATACGGTCCTAGAACTGTATTACTCACTGATATTACATATATTCCATACAATGGAGTATTTGCATATCTATCTGTTATTATTGATGCTTATACTAAAGAAATGCTAGCTTATGTGCTTAGTGAATCATTAGAAATAGACTTTGTTTTAAAAACAGTTGATATATTAATGACTAATCACAAAGATGAGTTGAAGACTAACGCTTTAATACATTCAGATCAAGGTTGTCATTTCACTAGTCATAAATTCATTAAAATAATAAAAGATTCCAACCTAAGGCAATCAATGTCAAGAAGAGGTAATTGTTGGGATAACGCACCTCAAGAATCATTCTTTGGTCATATGAAAGATGAGATTGAAGATAAAATAAAAGAATGCACAAATTTTGAAGAAGTAAAATTAATAATCGACGATTGGATTGATTATTACAACAACGATAGATGTATTTGGAAATTAGATAAATTACCACCACATGAATTCTATGAAAAAATAAAAAATCAAGAATTTCATGTAGAGAAATTGAATGATAATAAGAAATAATTATTAATTACTATTTAACAATATATTTGTCCTTGACATTGGGAGTATTTTAAATGAAAAAAGCCTAGTCAAAGTGCTCTTAATAACACTCACTAGGCTCTAATATTTCATGCAGATAGGAGATTTTTCCCTTTCTGCGTATAAAAAAAGGTATGAAAACATTGTATCATACCTGTAGTGCTAATATGTGTTTGGACGACTATTTTGATACAATTTCGTACCCCCCTATAAAAAGTTCGTACCATTGTTTATTTTTCAATTTAGTAAGTATATATAAAAATATATGTTTTTTTAGCATAGTATCTAAACTTTTTTATACTATGTCCATAGTATATCAAATCAATTATTGTTTGGATTATCAAAAATCGTATAATCATAAATAAGCATCTCTAATTCGTCAAGCGTCATGTAATGTCCACACTATTACCTTACAAAATCTGATTTGTCTGGCTTGATTTTATCTATTAATTGGTCAAGGTCCAAATGATTCACCAAGAAGAAATCTTTTTCTAACTCTTCTGTCAAAGAAACTTCTATTGCCTGGGACTTTAAATGATTATCATATTTATCTATTATGTAACTATCTATCTCTCTGATGTGACTTAAAATTGTCTTGAATCGCATCGTTTCATCAATATGCTTCGACATCCAAATACTATTCTTATCTACAAAGCACAATCTGGTTTTTCCACTTTCATACTGTCTAATTTCATTTTCACTGACAAAAAAACTACCATTCTCAATATTTTTGACCTCAAGTCCCACTCTAGCATCTTTAAAAAGAATATCAAAATGATATTTTATATCATCCGCAACATCCTCTATGCTTGCGCCAATTGAACTTAAAAAATCAATACACTTTTTTTCTGCAATAAAACCACTCCTTTTTTTATTGTCAGAAATTTGACTTGTACCTGCAATCTTGTTATTGCCTTTTTCAACATCTTTAACAAATTTTTTCCCTTTTGGAAACGACTGATCAATCTTTAGTTCAACATTCTTTTCCTCTAATAATTTTGTAGTGCTAATCTTATATTTTTTATAGTATTCTCTCATATAACGAAGTGAATACGCTTTATGCATGTCATTAAGTTTTATCTTATACAAAGCAGGGAAATACCCGTTTTCTTTTACATCTGTGATAACTTCAGTGATCAAATCAGGATATTGTTCACTTATATATTCAAGCTCTCTTATTTTTTTCCAAGTAACCATTCTAATAAAGTTACTAGCTAAACTTACATAATCATCATAATCTTTGATTCCTTGCAAATCTTTTCCAAACTGCTCTTTTAATTCATCTAATGTCTTCATTTTACTATTTTCTCCGTAGTTTATATTTTATATGATATATCATTTGTCGATAAGCTTTTATACTATTTCTTGGTTTGGTATTTCATATTTTCGTTTTTTTGGCAAATTGAAATCAAACTCTTTTATACATATCAGGTTCAAACTATTTAATATGACAACTTTTTCATTTTTTCTTTCTAGAATCGTTATTGTTTCATGGTTTTCTAATAGAGCGCTTACTAAAATTCCAATGAAGATTCCTTTAGTTGTTGTATATTTTGCAAATCTTCCCACAAATACTAAAAAATTGTCAACCTTGTCGTTTGTTTTATTTACCGAAACACTTGTTTCACATTTGGTTTTCATGCTGACTATATGACTATAATTAATTAGCACAAGTTTTGTTTTGTTCTTACTAATCATTAACACACCAAAATCATCAATCCTATAAATGAACCCTTTTATGGTTCTTTTAGTGGATTTTATAACAGCAAACTTTCCGATTAATTCATGTATTTCTTTATTCAATGTCCTTTGACCCCTCTTCTCTCACGCTGATGATTTCACATCTATTTGTATAAGAATCATAAAAATTTAATATTGCTTCTTTTATTGTTGTTGCTTCAACAATTTTAATCCCGATACTATCACTCTTTTGAAATCTAAAACTAATCATAACTTTTTTAATACTCTGCATTTTAAATTCATTTGTGAAATCAAATAACAGCAATTGGCCACATTGACTACAATATGATTTTTTTCTTCCTTCCATAATTTTAACTGGCCATTTACAAATCGGACATACAGCATATTGATATGAGACTTGACCTGCTGAACCGTATTTTACTTTTAAGGGAATATCTCTATTCTTTAAATAAAGTGACTCACTCATAATATTTTCCTCTTTCTACCAAAAAGAAAAACGCCATCGATATGATGGCGTTGGAACATACGTGCACTTACATTCAGCCATCAATCAAGCATTAGCACCTTGCACATTGCAGGTTGCTGAAGGGTCACAGAGCTTGTCTCTCACCTTCTCTTTATGGTAATTTAATAATAACCTATTTTTTTTGCATTGTCAATAGCATCATCTATATTTGAGCAATTAACTTCAAACTTTGTCTTTACACTTATAAAATGTCAAGATTGAAGGGTGTGATACTAAGTCAATAAAACGGACATATTAAATTAAGAGTATGTTCATTTTTGT
>CAYIYR010000055.1:0-4132 GCA_964367815.1 uncultured Eubacteriales bacterium | reverse complement strand
CACACACACACATTCACATCACAAAAATGGCACGAGAGAGGGAAAGAAAGAGAGAGCGGGCACAAACGGAAGAAGAATGTCTCCCAGAAGTCGAGGAGCCGCCAGATCTCCAGGTCCCGGAGCTGGGCCCACACAAAGTCGGACGCCCCTTTGTTGATGACGTAGTACATCTCCGACACCTCGACGAGGAACTGCGCAGAGCTAAAGTCCTGCCACCCAGAAACAATTCACTAACGTGAATTATCCCTGCTTGTGGGTGTTCGGTTGAGGTACCCACAAAACTGTGTGGGTCTGGTCACAATGAATTCAACTAAAAATGACGTCACATTGATGTCATGAAAAACTGAAGGGGGACCCTTTTCCTGGTCTGGGACCCCTTCCATCTCCTCTTCTCAGCCTCAAAATTTTGTGATTCTCGGTTTGGTCACAGAAAGTGTATCCGGTTGTCAAGAAGAGATGGCGTCTGAGGACGAGCAGGGACAGGACCAGGTCCGTCCCCTTCTGGCAGCAGCGGGAAATGCTCCACTGAGAGGAGCAATGAGCGACGACGAGGAGGAATCCCGGTTGGGCGAGGGTCCCCCCGAGGCAGGGGACCTGTCGGACGGAGAGCAGGGGGTGAAGAGTCTCCATCCAGGGGACCTCACCCCCCGGCGCATGGCTCAGAGTGAGCGGCGCCAGCTACGGGGCCGTTTTCCGGTCGAGGCAGGCTGCCTCCCGGTGGTGGCGGCCCTCGAGGAGAAACTCTATCCTCGGCCGATCCCCCCAGGAGCCAAAAGGGCGGACAAGGTCCTCGCCCATGTCCAGCGGGACATGCTGGGCCTCCTGGGGGCCCTCGCTCACGTCGAAGAGGGCGAGGTGGATGCAGTCGGAGCCGCCTTCGACTGGGCACTCCACCTCTTCGCCGACATCGAGCTCCAGCGCCGCCTCTTGATCCTCGCGGAAGTCGCGCCAAGGAAGGCGGCGCTCAGCGACCCGGACCGCGTGAAACCGCTGTTCAGCGATGCAGAGATCCGGGAGATGGA
Organism: uncultured Eubacteriales bacterium; assembly: GCA_964367815.1. Classification (GTDB taxonomy): domain Bacteria; phylum Bacillota_I; class Bacilli_A; order RFN20; family UBA1709; genus CAYIYR01. The sequence goes on along the minus strand of CAYIYR010000055.1, from coordinate 3,110 downwards.
GGAGGAGGCCGCCCCCGCACAGCGGCAACAACGCCAGCCCCGTGGCCGGTTTTTTCGGGGCGGCCAACAGAGAGGCCCGCCTCCGCGGGAAAAGTCGGCCGAGTGGCGCGGAAACCGCTCGGAGGCGAGCCGCGGCAGGTTTCGGGGCCGCGGCGGCCGCCGGCAGTGAGGGCGGCTGCGGCCGCTCCGGTGGAACAGGGCCCCCCTCCCTGCATCCCACAGCCGGACCTCATAGGGGGCTGCCTCGCGCGCGCAGCCCGCGCGTGGCGGAACAGCTCGCCGTGGTGCCGCGCCACGGTGGAGCACGGGCTGCAACTCCACTGGCTGCGCAAGCCAGCGGAGGCGCGGCAGGTGACGGGAGACGAAGCGTCGTCACCAGAGCTGGAGCTCGCCCTGCGCGAGGGCGAGGAGAAAGGGCTGTGGCGCGAGACACATCCGGAGGAAAAAGTCTTCTGGGTGTCACGCGGGTTCCTGGTGCCGAAGCCAGGGAAAGTCGGACGATTAGTCGTCGACTACTCAGCCCTCAATGCCCACCTCTCAGCCCCTCACTTCAAGATGGAGGGGTTCCGGGAGGTGCGGGTCCTAGCCCAGCAAGGGGGATATGCAGCAAAAATAGATTTGACGAGTGCATATTTTCAGATCCCCCTGGCGCCCGAGAGCCAGAAGTGGCTGGCATTCCGGGCGAGCGGCAGGACATGGATCCCGCAGGGGATGCCATTTGGGATCAACTTGGCACCGTTCACTTTCACGAAGATCGTGAAGACGGTGGCCAGACGACTCCGGGAACAGGCAGTCCGGTGTGTCTTCTACCTCGACGACATACTCCTCCTGGGAGCGTCAGAGCAGGCAGTGCAAGGGGCAGTACAGCAAGCACTGGACGTGCTCACAGAATATGGCTTCGTGGTAAGCCAAAAGAAATCAGTGCTGCACCCGGTGCAGCGGATCGAATTCCTGGGATTTGTGGTCGACCTCCAAGCATGGAGAATCGAAGTCCCACACGAGAAGGCCAGGAAAGTGAGGAAGAACGTCGAGAGTCTCCTCAGGGCACCACAGGTCCCGGTACGGCAGGCAGCCTCAGTCGTGGGCCAGCTGAAGGCCATGGCGCAAGCAGTGCCATCAATCCACCTCTGTCTATTCGAGACACAGAGGTGGATCGCAGAAGCAACACAACGGGGGGGCTGGGAGGCTGTAGCCTCGCCCCCGGAGAATGCAAGAAAGGAGCTGGGTGCAATCAGCCGAGACATTCGGAAGCAGGCAAGCACATCGCTCGAGGCCGTGATCGACCAGGAGGCGATCATCACAACAGACGCGAGCGGAACAGGATGGGGGGCAGTGCTCCAGATCGCGAACAGGCAGAGCGAGGCCCGCGGCGATTTTCCTCAGGAGATCCGGGAAGGACACTCCACACTGCGCGAGATGAAAGCAGTGTGGCTGGCCCTCCAGAAGTTCCGCGAGCAGCTCCGAGATCGCCAGGTGTTGGTGAAGAGCGACTGCCAGACGGTGGTGGCAGACTTGGCGAGAAAGCGAGTCGGGTCTCGCAACCTCCTGAAGACAGTGCGCGACATCTGCCAGCTAGCCGAGGAGGAGCGGATCTCGCTCCGGACAGCATATATTCCAGGCAAGGAGAATTTTCTGGCAGATGCGCTGTCACGAACAGAGGACCACCACGGACTGGTCCTGCGGCAAGAGAAATTCCTCGAGATCATCAAGCGGATGGGCCGAGTCGACATCGATGCGTTGGCAACAGAGAACAACGCGAAGCTGAAACGGTTCTTTGCCCTGTGGCCCTCACCAGGAGTGGAGGGCGTCGACTTCTTTGCGCAACGGCCGAAGCGCAGCGATCGGCTCTACCTGTTCCCGCCGCCAGCATTGGTCGGGCGGGTGCTGTGGCACATGGCCAAGCACAGATTGAGCGGGGTCATCGTGATTCCCGAGTGGCCGTCGCAGGCATGGTGGCCCCTCCTCACCGACTGCGTGGCAGGAGGGAGGCAGTTGGCGCTCGGCACGGACGCATTGGTGCCAACGCAAGCAGCGCGGGAGCTCCCGGAGCGGACGACCTGGTGGGCGATGGAACTCGGTTCCAGCCAGTGATACAGGCCGCGCTAGCGTCAACAACGAGAGCGTCATACCTCTCGTATTTCGAGGAGTGGTGTGCGTTTTGCGGCAACCCCGGGAAAGCAGAGAACCCGGAGCCGGACGATCTGCTGGAGTTTCTCGCGCGCATCAACGAGCGTGCACAGTCAGGGAAGACTGTGCAAGCAGCGCGAGCGGCGATCGAGGCGATGGCGGCAGAAAGGGGCTGGAACACGGAGAAGTTCCACCCGGAGCGAGTTTTGCGCTTCTGCCGGGGCGCGGTGAGATTGAAACCCGCGCACCCAAAGCCGCCAGTGACATTCTCGGGCATCGAGGCCCTTCGTCAAGTTAAGGCCACGCCATGCCCCGCAGCCCTCCGGAGAGCGAGGGCGCTATTCCTCGCCATGCTTCTCGGGCCATGGCGCCTCGCGGAAACGCTCACGCTGCGCGCCTCGCGGATCAAGGTCCTCGACCAGCGCGCCTACTGCCTCGTGCAGGCGAAGGAGGGCCGCGGGGCCCTCACGTGGCGCGTGCTGGAGCCGGCGCGGGACCCGGCCTGGTGCCCGGTGCGAGCGATCCGCGAGATGGCGGCGCTCAGCGGTGCGCGCGGCTCGGATTTCGTGTTCGGGGATGAGAAAAGAGGGCCGTTACCGATCGCGCAGGCGCGGGCGGAAATCGGCCAGTACATGCGGAGAATAGGGATGTCGCCCTATTGGAAGCCACATGCGTGCCGCGCGGCGGGGGCGTCGCTGATGATACAAGCGAACGTCCCCATGGTGACGGTCTGCCGTCTGGGCGGCTGGGCGACGTTCGAAGCATTTTGGAAAGCATACGCGCGCACTTTTTCGGGCGAGCGTGTGATGGAAAAGATCGAGGCAGTAGTTCAATCCTCAACCGAACACCCACAAGCAGGGATAATTCACGTTAGTGAATTCCCTACCTGTGATGGGGTGTGAGGTTGAGGTACCCCCACCCAGCCTGCCCTGGGTACCTCGACCCCCACAGTTCGGTCAGGCCTCGATCAACAACATGAACAG
>CAYIYR010000054.1:0-4233 GCA_964367815.1 uncultured Eubacteriales bacterium | reverse complement strand
AACAGATTTCTGACAAGACCGTTAAAACTTGGATTAAAGAACTTAAAAACGCTCAACTCTACAGAGATTGAGCGATTTAGAAGAGGAAAAAATCATTTGCAGACTACAGGGGTAGCCCCCATAAAAGATTCGGGGGATAACGCAAAAAAGGGTGGGCAACGCCCACCCCTCAAGTCAAATATTTAATATCAACTACACATTGAAGACAATAACTGTCTTATGGTTATAGGTCTCACCCGGCTCTAAAAGGGAGTTGGGGAAGTGGGGGAAGTTAACTGCATCGGGGAGGTGTTGGGTCTCTAAACAGAATCCACTGTGTTTGTGATAGGGCTTCCCGTCCCTGCCCACATCGTTCCCGTTAAGAAAGTTTCCACTGTAGAGCTGGACTCCTGGCATGGTGGTGTAAAGTCGCATAGTACGTCCACTAACTGGCTCCTTGACGTAGGCAAACTCTTTTAATCCCCCATCTTTATCGGTGAGGACGAAACAGTGGTCGTAGCCACCAGCATCCTCTATATCTCTCCCGATTGCTTTAGCATCTCTAAAATCGAAGGGGGTCCCCTTTACACTTAGTATCTCTCCGGTGACAATCAAATCATCATCGACCGGCAGGTAGCCGTCACACTCAAGCTGGAGGGTGTGGTCTAAGATAGTCCCCCTCTCTGCTAAGTTGAAATAGGCGTGGTTGGTGAGGTTAACGGGGGTTGTCTTGTCACTTGTTGCTTTGTAATCAATCTCAAGCTTTCCAGTTTTATAAAGAACATAGTCGACATAGACATTGAGATTTCCAGGGAAGCCCATCTCCCCATCTGCGCTAAAGAGGTGGAGCTTAAGGGTTGCTTTCTCCTCGTCTTCTTCGCTTTCAGCGCTCCAGACTTTAGAGTTGAATCCTACTGTCCCTCCATGGAGAGCATTGAGCCCATTGTCGTTGAGGGGGACTTGGTACTTAACCCCATCAATTGAAAACTTCCCCTCTTTAATGCGGTTGGCATAGCGCCCCACAAGGGTGCCAAAATAGGGGCTGTTAGCTTCATACTCTTTCAAGGTGGCATAACCTAAGGTTACTTCCCCTTTTTTCCCCTCTTTATCGGGGACGATGAGGCTGGTGATGGTTCCCCCCCATGTGATAACACTTATACTATACTCCCCCATCTCTAAAGTATATTTATCGACAACTTCATTGGTTTGGCTTGTTACACCGTAGTGCTCTTTTTTTATCATACTGCCCTCCTGCTAGAAAAGATTATAATTGATAAAGAGGAACCTGACCAGTAATGGTAGTATTACTTTAATCGATTATTCGCTATACTGTTGTCAAAATTTGACATTAGAGGTTTTGATTATGACATTAAGACGCAAAGCAGGATTGGTCATCAGTTTGATCGCTTTCGCCATCTCCATCCACACCCTACCCCCCTTAGTTACTTGGTTCTCAACCCAATTCTCCCTAGCTCCACAACTCTTTGGGGTTGTTTTTCTCCTCCAATCGGGAATCTTCACCCTCTTTGCTATGGGGATTGGTAACCTCCATAAACGACGGAGTTTGCCCCTAATTAAGATAGCCTTAACTGCCCTCTTTTTAGCCTCTATTGTCCTCTTCTTCGTCGGCTTTGCCCCCTCCTTCTTCCTTCTTATCGTCATGATGATGGTGATAGGCGGTTGCGGTGGATTGGTCGAATCAGTTGGGACAACCCTCCTTTCGGAGAACGCTAATAGTCAAAAACTGCTCCACCTCTCCCAAACTTTCTTTGCCATAGGGGCTTTTAGTGCCCCCCTAATAGTGGGCCTCTTTTTGAAAACAGGTCTCAAGGTGCCCCACATAGGGATGGCAGTGGGGAGCTTTGCTTTAGTTATTGCTATATTAGTCCTGTTCCTTGTCACCGATAGATCAAAAACTAAAGCAGTGGTAACCCAAGAGCAGATTGCTAACGGCCCAACAAGCAATAACAAGGGTTTTATTTGGTTCTTCTTAACGATGGTGACCTATGTTCTAATGGAGAACTCGTTGGCTAACTGGCTCCCTGTCTTCTTAGAGAAGAGCTTCAACTTCGATGCTGCCAATGCCAGTTTGACCCTCACCTGCTTCTGGGCTGGACTGGCTGTTACCCGACTATTCTTTGTATTAATGAAGAGCTATTCAACTAAAAAATCTATTTTAGGGTATACAATCTTCATCTTAGTCGCCACAATCCTTTTTGTCTTTTTACGCCCCACCTCCCCCACCTGGTTGGTGATGGGCGTCGTTACCCTGATAGGATTGGGGTGTGGCCCTGTTTGGGTCCTAATAATTGAGAACTGTCGCGAGGTCTTCTCTGATAGCCACTTGGTGATGTACCTAGTAGGAGGAGGAGCTTTGGGAGGGCTAATAGGCCCAATCCTCACCTCCTCCATCTTCACTCTATTTTCAATCAATGTCTTGGGTTATATCCAAATCGTCTACGTTGTAATTTTAACCCTCTTAACGATTGTAGCCCTCAGCGCTACCAAGAAGTCCACCCCCCATCTACAGAGAGGGTAGTGGCGTTAACCATTGCTGCCTCTTCACTAGCTAAGTAGAGGGCCGCATAGGCGACATCGTCGGGAACTGATAACTTACGACTCGGTATCTTGCTTAGGACAAACTCTTTAAACTCAGGCTTCTTGAGACGTTCGCGCGTTAGGTTTGTCTCTATGAAGGTGGGGGCAACCGAGTTGACGGTTATCCCGTAGGAGGCCCACTCAACCCCTAAGGTACGTACCAGGTTTATAATGGCTCCTTTGGCAGCACAATAGACGGGCTGACCGGGGATCCCAATGAGACCTGATTGGCTCGAGATAAAGATTATGCGTCCATACCCCTGTTCAATCATGAAGGGAGCCACAGCTTGTGCACAGAAGAAGCCTCCCCTAACATTGGTTGTAAAGTGATCTTCCCAATTGGCCTCATCGACCTCGAGGGCTTTGGTGGGGCGGTTTATACCAGCATTGTTGACTAGGATGTCAAACCCACCCCCTTCCCTCTCCAATTTGGGGATTACCTCTTTAATCATTGCACATTGGCGCACATCGAGAGCCTCTTGGACAACTCCGTTGCCGTAAGGGGCACACAGGGCGGCAGTCTCTTCGAGAGAGACCCCCACTCTATCGGTGATTGCAACTTGAGCCCCACTTTGGGCGAGGCGGTGGGCTATTGCTTGCCCAATACCGGTAGCAGCCCCTGTTATAAGGGCTCTTTTTCCTTTTAAGGAGAACATAACTACTCCTCCTCTCTTCTAAATTTTTCAACACGATAGTCGGCTGTTAGTGCATGGGCAATCATATGTTCTGCACGACACTGGCGGGCCGTCACCTCTCCAATCTCGATACTCGCCTTTTTGTTCATCCTCTGGTAGGTAACTGTCTTAAGGAATTTACCTACCCAAACTCCCCCGGTGTAGCGGGCAGCTCGCCCTGTGGGGAGGATGTGGTTGGTTCCAATTGCCTTATCGCCATAGGCGACAGTAGTCTCCTCCCCTATAAAAAGGGAGCCGTAGTTCTTGAGGCGGTTGAAGTAGTAGTCTCTGTCTTCAACTAAGAGCTCTAGGTGCTCAGGGGCCCAGTCGTCCATAAGGGCAATTGCCTCGTCTTTAGAGGAGGCGACTAAGACCTGCCCATAGTCCCTAAAAGATTGTTGGGCAATTTCACGAGTGGGTAACACTGCCATCTGCTTCTCAATCTCTGCCATAACAGCTTTGGCGTGCCACTCACTTAAACAGATCAATATTTGACCACTGTTGGGGTCGTGCTCAGCTTGTCCTAAGAGGTCACAAGCCACGAGAGCTGGGTCTGATTTATCATCAGCAATGATGCCAATCTCAGTCGGTCCAGCTAGGAGGTCGATTCCACAACGCCCAAAGAGCTGCCTTTTAGCTTCAGCCACATACTTGTTGCCTGCGCCACACAGAATCGAAACGGGGTCGACAATCCCCATCCCAAAGGCCATCAGGGCAAAAGCTTGGACTCCCCCTAAAACGAAGATTCGATCAGCCCCCGCCTCTTTAATGGCGTGGATTGTTGCCGGGTAGTAGCTCCCATCCCTTGTCGGAGGGGTACAGGCTATTACACTCTCAACTCCAGCCACTTTTGCCGGTATAATCGACATCTGCGCTGAACCAAACATGGGATAGACGCCTCCAGGAATATAACTACCAACGGAATGGACTGGTATATGTTTGTGCCCCAAGAAAACTCCAGGGTAGGTCTCTACCTCTAAGT
>CAYIYR010000053.1:0-4387 GCA_964367815.1 uncultured Eubacteriales bacterium | reverse complement strand
GCAATGTATTCACCATTTTTAAGCTTAATAACATTGTTGGAAACATGATTACCAAACGGCAGATAGTCTGAAATTGCGACTTCAGCATTTGCGCTATCTTTAACTTGCTGTTTTGAACGCATGATATTGTTATTTCCTTTTCTTTAATTTAAGTGGCGAAAATGAGATTGCTCCCCATTTTTGATGGTTCTGGATCTGTTTCCCTCTTATACGCCACCGCATCAATACTTGCTTTAGTCGTTGGTCATCTACTTTTGTTATTGCCCGCATCCAGAAGTAAATAGGCACATAAATAGCTGCTATAAATAAAGTCACATAGGCACTAAGTAGATAAAAAGACCAACCAGCTAAAAGAATTGCTACCCCCGTCACCAACAAAAAAGGCAACATTGGAACGCCAAAAAGCATGGCAGGACGAGTGCAACCCCTGAAAATTGGATCAGAAAAATTCGACATTAGTTAATCAGCCAAGCAGCGATACCCGCAGCACCACCTACCAAAATGCCCCCGATAACGATGTTAGAAATGTCTGACCACTTCGCTTGTTGCCAAGCCAATTTAAAGCCAGCCCACATAATAGTGATGGTAAATACAGTTACAGCCACACCCGCCAAGACAGACTGAACATTAGCCATAACCGTATTAACTTTTGAGATTTGAGCAAAAGCAGGACTTGTGATTAACGTCATAAACAACATCATTACGCTTGCTTTGATACCAGTCGTTTTAGTCGTTGTTATTTGCGTTTGTTTTGCCGTCATTATTTTCTCCAAGAAGCAATTAAAACCTAGCGTGTTAAGTACCAATAATAATATTTTTGGAAAAACAAATATTATTAATTGGTACTCAATATTTAATATATTACACTAAGTTTTAAACTTTTTGAAAATATTTTAAAAAATCATAGAAGATTTATAACTTTTTTCTTTTTCTTTAAATTCTGCGCCATTAGTTAAAAAAAATGAAGGCCGTTTTTCCACTACTGGAAGGCTTTGAAGATCTGTATTTTCTGTATATCCATTGGAATTAGGCATATCTGCATTAGCAGCAAAATATGCAAGCTGTTCAGAGCTATTCATAGGAGTTGTGGGAGGATTAAATTTTACAGGCATGGTACTCAGTGAGCCATTAGCAAAATAATTCAAATTTCTTGATACCTTAGCAACGTATCCATTTCTGAACCCTGCTGCATGATTGCCAGTGTTATAGCAAGACATAGCTTTATAAATATCTTTACCTTTTGCTCTATTTCGGCAGTCATTAAAGATAACTTGCATTGCGTTTAGATTATTGCAGGGATCAAAAACTTGTTCGACACTAAGATTTAGTCTTTTGAAATTGGCACTGTTAATTTGAGCAAAACCAACATCAATATTTCTTCCCTGGCTAATTAATCTTTTGGCCACAGATACAGCTTCATCATAGCTAGTAGGCTGTTTTTTAAGACCTGCGGCACGATTAACCCCTATCGCAAAAGGATTAAATGAGGATTCAGATTTAACAATTGCAGACGCAATATTTACATCAACTTGTGGCGCACATTGTTGTGCCAAAACTACGAAATCAATCATTACTTTTTCACCTCAAATTTTGGCTTACCTTTTTGATCTGGATAAGTAGCGGAGCATCCATTTTTATAGTTGGTACACCCCCAAAAATAGCCATTTGCCCCATTGATCCGTCTTAAATCACTGGCACATTGAGGACATGAATAAACTTCAAGGAGGGGCTTTTTATTCAGTTCAGGCAAAAAGACTTTGCAATCTGTTTCACGATTAGGACAGAACCAGATTGGATCTTTACCCTCTTTTTTGGATCTGAATAATGGCGTTGAACATTTAGGACAAGGAAATTTGATCTTCTCTACTGGCTGGCCTTTCTTGTCATCCATAGAGTGCTTGCATTCTTGATCATTGCAGATCCAGAAAAATTCTTTAGTTTGCGAATTTTGGAATTTATTTAAGCGACCTGTTTTACATTTAGGGCATGAATGAATAACTTTTTCGACTGGTTTACCCTTGTCGTCATCCATAGAGTGCTTACATTCTTGATTACTACAGATCCAAAAAAATTGATTGGTTTTAGAATTCTTAAATTTCTTTAAATGGTTTTTACACTTTGGACAAGGGATTGCATTTATAGCAGTCAGTTTTGAAGCCATTTCTAGCTCTTGAGCAAGTTGATTGTATAAGGCAGAAACAACCGAATTATATGAAGTTTCACCAGATGCAATTTTATCTAGCTGTAACTCCATCTCTTTTGAATAATGCAGATCCAAAAAGCTAAACTTAGCTTTCAACAGACTACCAATTAAATCATTACCCAATTTAGTTGGTTTTAAAACTTTCTTTTCTACTTCCAGAAAGCCCTTATTCAGAATATTGGCCATGATAGATGAATAAGTAGAAGGACGACCGATCCCGCAGCTTTCCAATTTTTTAATTAGTGAAGCTTCTGTATAGCGTTTTGGTGGCTTCGTTTGTTTTGCAATAACTTCACCGCTTTCAACATCAACTACAGATCCAACTTCTAAGAGCGGCACCACGCCTGAAGGCTCGTTTTCATCTTCATTCAGGCAATCTTTACCAAAAACCATCCACCCTTTTTTTATTAGCTCACGGCTTTTAGCATGAAACTTATATTTTCCATCTTCAGACAGTAATTCCAAAGTAACTGCTTTATATTCAGCTTTAGCCAGTTGGCTTGAAATAGTACGCTCCCAAATCAATTTATATAAAGCTTTTTGTTCTTGTGTCTTTCCTAAGTCTTTATCAGTTATATGAACAGGTCTGATTGCTTCATGAGCATTTTGCGCCCCTTCTTTTTCCTTAAACTTATTAGGCTTTTCAGGTAAAGAAAATTGATTTTCATTAGCATAAGTAAAAATTTCTTCTACACTTTCATCAGCTATGTTTAAGCCGTCCGTCCGAAGGTAAGTAATTGCCCCCTGTTCAAATAAAGCCTGTGCTGCCTTAGTTGTTTGTTGAGGACTAAAACCTAACGCTACACTGGCAGCTTGCAAAAGTAGTGCTGTAGAGAAAGGAGAAGGAGCATTTGAATACTCTGATTTTTCAGTGCAATTCAAAACTTTAACTTTCTTAGTTTTTACAACTTCTTCAGCCAAAGCTCGATCTAAAATATAAGGCTGTTCCTCAGTCACAAAATCAGTTGTAACCCATTGCGAGATCCATTTTTTTGGCTCTTTATCAAAACTCAGATTAACGCCAAAATGGTTAGTGACTTTGAATTTTTGTACTTCAATTTCTCTAAGGACAACAATTAAAACAGCAGGAGATTGTACCCGCCCCGCAGATGAAGGCTGTCCCATAAGATTAGATGCAATAGGAGAAACCAGATAGCCTACCAGACGATCTAAAGCCCTACGTGCTTCTTGGGCATATACAAGCTGATAATCTAAACCACGCCCATTATTAATGGCTTCTTTAATAGCTTTTTCTGAAATCTCATTAAATTCTATTCGTTCAAATTGATCATCTTCCAGACCTAAACATTCTTTTAAATGCCATGAAATAGCTTCACCTTCCCTGTCTGGATCGGTTGCTAAATAAATCTTGTCTGCTTTATTCAAAAAGGCTTTTATTTTTTCAATACGTTTTTCGCCACCGTCAAAAGTTCTGTCATTAACAGTGACATCAGGAATAAATGAATATTCCATTCCAAAATCATTGGCTATATCAATTCCTAAGCCTTTTCTCGGTAGATCCCGAACATGGCCAACACTGGCCACAACTTTAAAGTCAGAACCTAAATAACTTTCAATTTTTGAACATTTGTTAGGAGATTCAACGATTACAAGATTCATGGGTTATTTCCAAATTTTGAAATTTAGGAAACTTGAAAGCCCACAAAGAAAAGATGAATACAAGAAAGCAACTATTTGAAATTTAGTGAAATCTACAAAGATTTCTAAAAACTGTGCATCTTGTGGCATGAAGCACACAAGATAAACACATGAAATAACTAGAAAAAATATTAAATAATTTCCGTATTTATTTAAACTTATAGCCATTTTCTTAAATCCCGTCTTAGAGCTTTAAAGAATACAATCCAAAATATACCATATTGGAAATGGCTTTTGTTTTTTTTTACTTAATTCTTACTATTTTTACTTCTTCTGTATAAATTTTTTCTTTCAAGAATTCATTAAGTCTAGACAGATCCTTAAAGATTCTGGCTTTATCTTTTTCTCGTCTGGTCGTTAAAGTCCAAACCTTTTGGCCTGACCAAGCCAGTTTTGCGGTAATAAAAAATCCATCATTAAATTCATTAATAATTAATTCCTTAATAAACCCTTGATTGTTGGATTCTTCTAGCACTACTTCAGAAATAGAAAAATCAGGATCAATATTTATAAAGTCAGTCATCC
>CAYIYR010000052.1:0-4435 GCA_964367815.1 uncultured Eubacteriales bacterium | reverse complement strand
GCAGAGGGCCGGCAGGAGCCCCCTCTGCCCCCATGTGCAGACACCCCCGCATCCCGGTCCCGTTCCCGGGCGGCCCGCCGCAGAGCAGAGGCTGCCCCTGCTTCGGAAACGCTGCGGGCGGACTCCGCGCATGACAGCGCTGCGCAGCGCAAAGCCGCCACAGGCCCCGGCACAGTGGCTGGCAAACCCTCGTGCCCCGATCAGGGACACAAAGGCTCTGCACATCCTGGTGCAGCAAGCAACCCCCCATCGAATCCCTCTCGGGGAATAGACTCTCCTGTGAGACCTGCAAAGAAGCAGAGCAATCCCCTACCTGGCAAAAAGGGCAGTGCCCCTCGCGAAAGCACCCCAACGACCAGGCCAGCGCCACATCCCTGCACCCCAACGCCTTCTGCCGCCGCCAGCGACACACTTGACGAAGGGCTTCGGCAGGCACCTGACGCTGCTCTGGCCGGAGGGCCTCGGCTGACGCTGAGCGAGGCACCCCTTGCAGAGTTGCTGCAGAGACCAGAGGAGCCGCCTGGGCGGCCAGGGGCTGAGACTCGGCCTGCTTCTGTCCCACAGCAAGTGGCGGAGCCAGGGGACGCAGGAACTAAGAGGAGAGACTCTGCATCCCCACCAAAGAAAAGCTCTAAGCGAGAGGAACACCCAAACGAAAACCGAGAACAGGTGCACCGAATGCAACTGGAGGAGGACCTAGAGCAGGTGCAACCAAACCCTGCAGAGGAAACCCAGCTCCAAGAGGACCAGCGGCAGCGCCTCAATATAATCAGGTCTCGAATGTCTCTGTTTTCAATCCTCACGACGAGGTATGCAAATGCAAGTCTGGCTTTCTGTCTCGGCCAGGAGCTGTGGGGCACCCTGAAGCAGGACTCTCTGCTAGGGGGTGAGGCCCTGAAGGTGCAGCTGCGCGAGTTCACACCAGAGATCCTCGCTCAGCACTACTGTCTGCAACTCCCTCAGACAAATCGGAGGGAATGGGCAATCGTCAGCCAGGCAGATGCAGCAGTGCATGAGCGAGTAGATCTGGCGAACAGAACCACGAGGCACCAGAAGGAGGCAATAAAGACCCTGGAGCGCGAACTTCTACAGAAAGCCCCACCACTGGAGGAGATGGCTGCTTGGCCAGCTCCAGCACAAGGTGGTGAGTTCCCAGCCTCAGCCCCTTGTGACGAGATTGTGAGTAGACCGACGAAGACAAGCGGATCAAAGGCAGACAGGGAGAGTTTCCAGAAAGCGTTTCTGGAGGAGCTCAATTCCCTCATGCACTTAGCAAAGGCTTGCCAGGATGCACGTGGCAAACCACAGGAGCAGGCGGCCCTGACTTTGTTCGAGAGGCAGGGAGAGGCTGTGCTCCAGACAACGACACATCTCCAGGTGAGCGAGAAAACCCTGGAGAAGATCAAGCAAGGCTGGAGCGGCGAGCACTCATTCGAGCATATCCAGAAGCGGGCGTCAGAGCTCTTCTACGCTGGAAATATCTCGAAGGCATGCGCATTTCTTGGAAACACTGGGAAAAAACGGGCTCCAGAGCTGGAGTATGTGGCCGTCCGTGAACTGGCTGACAGGAATGCCGCCAGGTGGGTCAGAGGCAACTTCGAGGGTCTCTACCCAGTCCAGCCAGCTCCGAGGAACGAATCACCCCAGGAGAGAGAGGAGCGGAAGGTCAAGCTGACCTTCCAGGACATCAAGGGGCAGCTGGCCCAGATGAAGAAAAAGACTTCACCAGGTCCGTCGGGAATGCGTGTTGAGCATCTGCGCCTATTCGAGGAGGACAACCAGGCTCTGATCGAGATTGCAAAGGCATTCAATGCCATCCTTGCCCTGGGTCGTATTCCCAGGGCATGGAAGCGCTCAAGGCTGGTGATGATCCCCAAGAAGGATGACCCGAAGACAACGAAGGACCTGAGGCCGATCTCTGTGATCGAATCAGTTTTGAAGCTCCTGAACAAGTGCATCTTGGCGAAGGCGTGGCAGGAGATGGCACGAGCAGCACCACCAGAGCAGGGAATCTTCGATTTCACAGACGGTGCAATGGTCCGGGGACGGGAAACAAGTGTGCGTCTCAACCCGGACGAGGCCCGTGCCTACCCCTACATTGCTTTTCTGGATGTACAGGGTGCGTTCGACAACGTGGACCGAGCAGCAGTGATGGCCGCAGTGGATGCACTGCCGATACACCAGAGCCTCAAGCAGCTGATCCACAGTAACTACGAAGATGACCAGGTCCTCTACAAGTCGCCGCTGGAACAGAATCCCCCAATCAGCTTTGCCCCATCTCGGGGAGTAAGGCAGGGTTGTCCGTTGAGCCCTGCCCTGTTCGCACTGGCAATCGCCCCAGTCTCATGGGAGCTGAGGGACCCAGATCCCGGAGCGGCCTGGCCACCCAACCACCTGATCTACGCAGAGGACATAGCCTTATTCTCACAAACGAAGGACGAGCTGATGCAGAAACTGGCAGCAGTGACAGCAACACTCGGGAGGATCGGCCTATCCCTGAACAAGGACAAGTCGGTCCTCCTGCACATCGACCCAGCAGCGCAGGACGAGGAAGAGGAAGCACTGGAGAGTGGATTCGTGCTGCGCACTCCTGCCTTCACTGCATATGGCGGCGTCTATCTTGGAGTTCCTTACGGCTCAGCGGAAGCAGTAGAACGGGAAACGAAGAACAAAGTATCCAATGCGACAGCCCTCCTGGACAAGGTGTGGTGCTACCTCCCCACAGAGGGGGCACTCACAGTGACCAGGATGTGTGTGTTGTCGAAACTGACGTACATGATGCGTGCGGGAGTCAAATCAGCGGAGTTCGAGCGGTTCGACAGTCACATGAAGGAGGTCCTGGTGGGGAAGGGAATGACACCCACAGAACGCTCCTTCATCCCCCTGCGGATGGGAGGCGCAACAGGCCTGTGGCTCCTGCAGTCGATCCAGAAACCGGCTGACATAGCAGGCAAAGCTCTCCTTGCAGATTTTCGCCGAGACCCGCGCCTTGCTGAGGAGGCAAGACAGGAGGCACAAGAGATCTACGAAAGAGCAACACCAGAGCAGGACCGTGATCCGCAGAAATTCGAGAAGAAGCGGAAGGAGCAACACACACTGTGGACCTGGGCGAACACCGCAGAGGCGAGGATGGTCAAGGAGAGGAGCTGCGCAAAGCACATCGGCAATGCAAACCCCGATATCTGCTCTGTGCTGGCGCATGCTCTCTCCAGGGCTGGAGTCACCTCGGGCAGGCTGTGGACAGGCGCAACAGAGGCGATCGTGAACACACTCGCGTTCTCGCAGGGACAGGAAAATGTCTGTGCCCTCTGCACGATCAAGGACTTCCCCCTCCGGCATGCACGATGTTGCCGGAGATGTGCAGGATCGGCGATCGGGCGGCACAACGCAGTCTTCCGTGTTATTGGGCAGTGCCTGAGGAAGAAGGGCTGCACGGTCCAGGAGGAGCGCCACCTGACGCGGAAACAGAATCCCCGCGACCGTGACCAGAAGCCGAGACGTGCAGACATAACATACACGAGACAAGACGGGGTCCCACACCATCTGGACCTGACAATCTGCGAGGCAGGCAACCTGGCATCGCACGTCATCCAGAAAAGGCGCTCCTACCTGGAGAACGTCGTAGAACCTGTCGAGATCATCGCACTCTCATCGGAAGGACACTGGACAGAAGAGTCAATCGAGTTTTGGAAAAAAATGTTCCCGGATGCGAGAGAGAGAAAGAAAGTGTATGCGGAAATCGGAATTGCCCTTGCCAATAAGTTGGCGAAAAGCTGGGACTTCTACGCAGACAAGGTGTCCAAGGCTGCTTCCAACAGCCGGGATGCTGCAGCTGCGAATAGGAGCCGGGCAGACAGGGCATAAGACAGTTGAGGTCTGGATAGACTTCAAGGTCAAGCAGTGTCCGTATATGCTTCTTGGCTTTGGAGGAACATCCTGATCTCAAGGCTGTTTTCCCTCTCTGCTTCTCCCACCAAATAATCCTCCCTTTGCTGTGCTTGGATCCTTTTTCCTTGTTGTAGAGCAATAAAATAGTTTTCTTCTTTTAACAACCTTGCATTTTTCTCTCATTGGAAGTAGGAAAACATAAAATGCTCATGGTGGCTTCCTGCCTCCGCGGCTGCCCCACTTCCTCTGTAGTGTGCATGCTCTGCCAGATACTTTTTGACCAGTGGGCACACGTAAATGTCTGTAAGGCATGCCCATACTACCAGCTCCTCCAAGTGGAAGTGGTCCTTCCTGAGCCACTGGACACAGAACCAGAGTTCCCCTTGTTCATCATGGGCATGCTTGTGAACCTGCTCCACCAGTTCCTGGGTGGGAGGAAGACTTTACATGTGCAGCTCTTCTGGTGATAATACCACTGGTTCAAAATTTGCCAGGCATGTTTCCTGGCCACTCACAACGTTTGTCATACAGTAGAGCACCCGATAAG
>CAYIYR010000051.1:0-4507 GCA_964367815.1 uncultured Eubacteriales bacterium | reverse complement strand
GTATTGGAGAGAAAGTTAAGCCATTCAGATAATAATTATTCTCTAGAGCGTAACTAACTACGGCATTAATGGCTTTGATATGATCTTCAGCCTTTGAAATAATCCCTTTATGTGCTACCGATTCTTCATACAATTCAAACTGTGGCTTTATCAAGGCCACTATTTTTGTAATATCATTATCAAAACTACAAATATTAGCCAAAATATGTTTCAATGAAATGAAAGATACATCAATAACCATATAATCGAAGTGCTGATTATGTAATTCTTCAGGTTTTGCATAGCGAAAATTAAGTTTCTCAATGCTCACTACCCGCTTGTCATTACGTAATTGTTCCGCCAGTTGATTAGTTCCCACATCAATGGCATAAACCAGTATAGCTCCATTTTGAAGTGCGCAGTCAGTGAAACCGCCGGTAGAAGAGCCAATGTCTAATACATTTGCCCCTTTTAGTGTTAATTTAAAGTTATTAATTGCTTTTTCTAGTTTATACCCGCCACGGGATACATAAGAACTATCCCGAGCACTAATAGAAATTTCGCTGTCTGCTTGGCAATCATAACTAACTTTAGTGATTATTGTTCCATTAACTGATACAAGACCATCTTGAATTGCATAACGTGCTTTTTGCCTAGATGAAAAATATTCTTCTTTAATTAGCAATTGATCAAGTCGCATAAAATGGCCTCCGTTTCTGCTTAAAAACTACTAAAATAAGACTATTTGTCTAAATCAAAATCTTTTTCTTGAAAGTTTTCAAGAATCTTTGCGGTCTTATTCTCCACATCTTTTAGTTTAGATTCACATTGTTTTACTAGTGCAATACCCTCTTGAAAGAGATCTAATGATTCATCAAGGCTGGCTTGACCATTCTCTAATGTAGAGACAATTTCTTCCAAACGTTTAATTGCTGTCTCGAATTTTAGTTCTTTATCCATACTCTATTCCTCCTTGCTGATTACTTTTGTATTCAGCTTTCCATTTTTTAATGTAAGTTGCAGATTATCGCCAATCTCCACTTGTTTGCTGTCATTAATCACACAATTGTTCTTGCTAATGATGCTATATCCTCTTTCAAGAACTTTAAGTGGACTTAAGGCATCCAATTTAGCCATATTTGTTGCGTAACGATGCTGATTAATTGTGATAATCTGTTTCATCATAACTTCCAATGCTTTTTTATTGTCATTCAGCATAGTACTAGTATGCATAAAAAGTTTATCTTTAGAGCCAAACAAACGATGCTCTAGATAGTTTAGTTGCATTTGTCTATCTCCATAGAGCAACTCAGGGCGGCTAAACCATGGTCTAGAAGCAATATTTGTTACTTTTTGCTGCCAACTGCTTAAGTAATTATTCTGCTTAAGTATTAATCGTTGCTTTTGCTGTTCAAAATAAGCCATAACATCATTAATGTTAGGAGTAGCAAGCTCAGCTGCTCCGGTGGGAGTAGGCGCACGACAATCACTTACATAATCAATTATCGTAAAATCAGTCTCGTGACCAACAGCAGAGATTACAGGTGTTTGCATTTTGTAGACGGTTCTAGCAACTATTTCCTCATTGAAACACCATAGATCTTCTATAGATCCACCGCCACGAGCAACAATGATTGTGTCAAAGCCCATGCCATCAGCAATAACGAGTGCTTCACAAACGTTCTTTGTCGCACTTCTGCCCTGAACCAAGGAAGGAATAAGCGTAATCTTTGTTAATGGCCATCGTCTCTGGATTGTGGTAATAACATCCCGAATAGCGGCTCCTTCTTTAGCGGATATCACACCAATTGATAAAGGAAATTTAGGTATTTCTTGCTTATGATCAGCGGAAAAAAGTCCTTCCGCCGCTAATTTCTTCTTAAGTTGCTCATATTGAAGATACAAAGCACCAATGCCCACTGGTTCGATATCATAGGCATATAGTTGATATGTTCCACCCTGCAGATAAACACCAATGCTTGCACTAAGCATGACTTTCATTCCATCTTCCAATTTTATGCGGACTTTGCGAGCATAGGTAGCGAACATGACCACATTTACACGTGATTGTTCATCTTTGAGTGTAAAATAAAAATGTCCAGAAGAATGATTCTTAAAATTAGATATCTCCCCCATTACTTGAATGGAATGAAGCGTAGGATCATTTTCTAGATTATTCTTAATATATGAATTAAGCTGAGTTACACTATAACAATTCATTAAATTTTCTCCAAAACAGCATTGATAAACTTATAGGAGTCATCATCGGCAAACTTTCTAGCTAACTTTACAGCAATGTTGATAACAATAGGTTTTGGTACTTCCATATACTTATACTCAGCAGTTCCAAGCACCAAAATCGCTTGTTCAATGAATCCTAAGCGCTCAAACTTCCATTCTTTTAGCAATGGATCAACCGTAGTAACTATCTCAGGAAGATTCACGATGATGGAGAATAAGCATTTTTTAACAAAAGGATCGCACTCATTGACTGGAATATTAAAAGCCGACTCGATAAGTTCATTCAAGTCCTGTTTCTCATTAATTGATAAATAAAAAAGGTATTGATAAGTACACACCATCAATTTTTCATGCATTTGGTTGCGTGATAATGTACTATGTGAATCGCCAGTGTGCTCCATATTTCAAAGACCTCCAATAAACATCTATTATAATACCATATTTTCTGTTATATGTAATATAATCTTGCTAAAAAAAGTAATATAATCTAAAATATAATAGATAAAAGAGGTGTCAATGTGAACATTCCAGAAGAAAGAGAAGATAAAGCCGTTAATGAAGAAGAAAAGTTAGCCACTTCTAGGACCGATGAGATTTCTTCGAAGCTTGAAGAAATGGATGAGGATGAATTAGAAAAGATTAAGGTTAGATTACAAGAAATAAGAAAGCAGAAAGCTGAAGCTACTCTCGAAAAGAAGACTTTTACTCACGATGAGTTGTTGTGGCGTTTCGAATATTTTATTATGCAAAAACAAGCTGAAGTTCGTAGAAGTATTGCTGGCTATGCACTAGTAGTTGCCATATTTGTAGGATTCATTGTTGTTCTGGCGATAACTGGTGAGCAATCAATGTGGTATGGTATAGGCTTTGCAACAGTATTCTTTGCTGGCTTAACCGCTTATATGTTCATCTCTGCCAAAGAAATAAAAGCTTTAAAAGATGGCATGAAAGAGCCTGAAAAGAACATCGGTTTAGTAGTAAAAGACAAAACATGGTATGAGATGGAATATGACAAGTTGACCGATGAAGAAAAAGAAGAACGTCGGAAAAGAAATGCTAGATTCAACATCTTCACAAGATTCTCAAAAAAATAAGGAAGCTATGCTTCCTTTTTTATTATCAACAATTGTTTTGGATAGGTTGTAATCAATTGACCGCCGTTATCCGTTACTAATACATCATCTTCAATTCTAACGCCACCTAATCCAGGAACATAAATTCCAGGCTCGACAGTAATGACCATTCCAGGCTGAAGAATTTGCTTGTTTGTTTGATTGACTCCCGGATTTTCATGGATTTCAATACCAACGCCATGCCCTGTTGAATGACCAAAATTAGAAGCATAACCCTTTCCTGCGATAAAATCACGAACAATCTTATCTATAGACATTGCTGTAACTCCTGGCTTCACTGCCGCCACTCCTAGCTGCTGAGCCTGCAATACTATTCCATAGATTTCTTGCAGTTTAAGGTTAGGCAATTCCTCAACAGCGACAGTTCTAGTAATGTCAGAACAATAGCCATTATATAGAGCTCCAAAATCAAAAGTCACAAAGTCGCCTTTTTCAATGAGCTTTTCACTAGCTACACCATGCGGCATTGCCCCGCGGAGGCCCGAGAGGCTACTATTGTATCAAATGATGGACCAGAAGCCCCTAATTCTTTCATCTTTGCTTCCAAAGCATTGCGAGCATCTATCTCTTTAATACCTGGTTTTAGAACTTGTTTTAAGACATATTCAAAAGCTTCTTCGGCAATCAGTGCTGCTTTTTGAATGCTTTCTACTTCATCTCTGTCTTTACAAATTCGTAAATCTGCGACACCAATGCTCTTCCAAATGGCAGCGTTGCAGGAAGAAGAAAACAGATTATATTGATCAAAATTCATATCCTGTCCTTCAAACCCTATCTGCTTTACCTCATGCTTTGCAATCAAATTCTGCAAACTAACAATATAGCCAGGACCTGTAACATCAACAATCTCATACTCAGGACATTGTTTTGCAACTTGCTCTAAATAACGAAAGTCAGTCAATAAGTACTTGTTTTTAGCACTTATGAACAAGATTCCCGTCGTACCAGTAAATCCCGATAGATAATAACGATTGTAGGATGAAGTTATAATTGCCGCTTCCACATTTTCATTACGCATAATTTTTCTTAATTGAACTACTCTATTTTCCATTTTTATTACTCCTTTTAAAGAAAAAACACCAAGCGGTGTTTTATTTTACATCCTCCACATTTATATGAACGCGACGTGGTCTAATCTCGGTCATATATAAAAG
>CAYIYR010000050.1:0-4734 GCA_964367815.1 uncultured Eubacteriales bacterium | reverse complement strand
TATGGGTAACACCGTGCGAGTTCAAGTCTCGTTCTGCGCACCATGTAATTAAAAAATGCGAAGCTTTAGCACGTGAAGCTTAGCATTTTTATTTTATAAAGAGTATTTATTTACTTTACATATATTTCTATATCGCTATAATTATAGAGCATGGAAGGGGTGAGAAGTATGCAGAGAATTAAAAAACTGATTGGTAGCAAACAGTTCTATAAAGCCGCAATCATGATAATGATTCCCATTATGCTGCAACAACTTCTTACTTCGGTAGTCAATCTTGCGGATAATGTTATGATTGGTCGGGTTTCTGAAGATGCAGTAGCCGGGGTCGCTATCGCAGGTCAATTGGTATACATATACTTTTTTGGCGTATTAGGTGGATTGGCCGGAGCAGGCATTTTTGTCTCTCAATTCCATGGAGCAAACGATGAAGAAGGGATTAAGAAAGCTTTTGGTTATAAACTTATTTTCTCGGTGATCTTCTTTGCTGTTATGGCTTTCATAATGTATGTTTTTGGTGAACGGATAATGCGGATAGCTTTTGATAATCAAAATGTCAATGAAGAGTTAGCCATCCAAGAAGGCCTTAAATATTTATATATAGTAATTATATCTTTATTACCTTATACGATTTCTCAAGCCTATGCGACTACTCTAAGAGAACTTGGACAGACTAAAGTTCCTATGTATGCCGGTATTGTCGCCATAGCAATCAATGTTCTTTTTAACTATTTGTTAATCTTTGGCAAACTCGGTTTTCCAGTAATGGGAGTTCAAGGTGCCGCGATTGCAACAGTATTAAGCAGAGTGGTGGAGACAATTATTTTGATTGTCATTGCCTATAAGCAGAAATTTGCTTTCACAAGAGGAATTCTTGGTAGTTTAAAAGTCGGCAAGAGTTTAGCTAAGAAAATTACTCTTAAAGGGTGGCCTTTATTACTAAATGAGATTTTATGGAATCTAGGTATGACTGTTCAAACCCTATGTTATGCCCAAAGAGGAAAAGCTGTTGTTGCTGCTTTATCCATCTCTAGTTCCTGTACCAATATTCTATTCATTACTTTTGGCGCGATGGCGACCGGAATAGCGGTTATGGTTGGCAAGGAATTGGGTGCCAACAGATTGAAGGAAGCGGAAAGTAATGCCTTTAAATTGCAAGCTTTTATGGTTGTGGTTTGTATGGTTTTTGGTTGGATTGTGGCGGTATTAGGAAAATATATACCGATGATTTATGATGTGAGCTCTGAAGCCAAGATATTAGCAACTGATTTCATTCTTATAGTATCTCTTTTGATGCCTATTTTCGCTTATAATGTCTCCTGTTTCTTTATTCTTAGATCAGGAGGAGTATCGGGGCTAACTTTCGTTTTTGACTCTTTATTTACTTGGGTAATTGTAGTTCCAACTGTATTTTTAATCACTAAATTCACGGATTTGAATATTGTTTATGTTTATTTAATTGTTCAATCAACCGATTTGTTGAAAACAATTTTAGGCACAGCTTTTGTCCACAAACGGATTTGGCTACGCAATCTGACAATTGTACCAGCAGAGAATTAGCTTACAATTACAAGACTTTTTTAATTATTTGTTGACAAGGAATTACAATAAAGGTATTATATTAGTTGGCACTGTTTTGCCTATTTTGTAGCCCCGGTAACGTTACAAATTGGTGAGGAGGATTCTATTATGCAACATCAAACAACGATGATTACGCCTTCCGAACTCGAACGCAAGTGGCTAGTAGTTGACGCTAAGGATATTCCATTAGGTCGTTTAGCTACTGAAGTCGCAAGAGTTTTAATCGGAAAAAACAAGCCAATCTATACTCCACATTTAGACTGTGGTGATTATGTAATAATCATTAATGCTAAAGAAGTCGGTCTAACTGGAAATAAATTGGAAACAAAAAACTATTACAACGTCTCTGGTTATTTAGGTGGATTAAGAACACGTTCAGCCAAAACAATGGTTGAGAAATATCCAGTAGAAATGGTCGAAAGAGCCGTTTGGGGCATGCTTCCAAAGGGACCATTAGGCCGCAAGATTTACAAGAAACTATTTGTTTATGAGGGCGCCGAGCATCCACATGCCGCCCAGAACCCACAAGCGTGGGAAATCAAACGGTAGGAGGTAGGAAATCATGGCAAAAAGCAAGAAATTAGTTCAATACTGTGGTTTAGGCAGACGTAAAAGTTCAACAGCTCGTGTTATCTTAGTTCCTGGAAAAGGAAATATTACAGTTAACGGAGTCGCCGTTGATACCTATATGCCATTCCCAACCTTGGTTATGGATTTAAAGCAACCATTGGTTCTCACATCAACCTTAGAGCACTTCGATATTACTGCTAATGTTATAGGCGGTGGCTATGCCGGTCAAACCGGTGCTATTCGTTTAGGCATCGCTAGAGCATTGCTTGAAGCAAGTGCAGACTATCGTTCGGTTTTGAAAAAGGCTGGTATGCTAAGTCGTGATTCTAGAGCTAAGGAACGTAAGAAATATGGTCTTAAAGCTGCTAGAAGAGCACCACAATTCTCAAAACGTTAATCGATTATATCAATTATGGTTTCAAGACTATCCTTATGGATGGTCTTTTTTTGTGCTCGTTCTTTATAATCGTTTGCACATATTATTGATTTGTCTGCATAAAACACGATATAATATGTGCAGATAAACGGAGGGTTAGGCAAACATGAAAACATTTGATTATAGTTTTTTGAAGAGTATTAAAGTTCCGGTAGCTTTTCTGAATTTAACAAATTCGATATATGCATTAAAGACAAAAGAAGAAGAAACGAAAAAGAGCTATCCTAATATTTTCACCAGATTACAAAAAATTGCAATTGTTCAATCTGTTAAAGGTAGTAATGCCATTGAGGGTATTGTTACATCAGATAAAAGAATTGAAGAGATTGTTAATCAAAACGCCGACCCATTAAATCATTATGAGAAAGAAATATTGGGATATAAGGAGTGCCTTAACGCTATACATAATGAATATAATAACATTCAAGTTAATAATCGGACCATCTTAGATCTTCATGGCATGTTGTTACAGCATACTGAAATGCCACATATTGGAGAGTATAAAAAAGAAAACAATGTAATAAGAGTTAAATATGCCGATGGTACTTCAAAAGTTAGATGGCAGCCGGTTGATGCCATAGAGACCCCCAAAGCAATGGAACAGTTGATATTAGCTTATGCTGATGCAAGAGATGATTCGAGTATAAATCAATTATTACTGATTCCTTGTGTAATTTTGGATTTTTTATGCATACATCCATTTTCGGATGGTAATGGAAGAATGTCGAGACTTCTGAGCTTGCTCCTTTTATATAAAAACAATTTTGATATTTCAAAGTACATTTCTTTTGAAGAACAGATAAATAACTACAAAGGGTATTATTATGAAGCATTAAGATTATCTTCGTTAGGTTGGCACGATAATAAAAACGATTATCTTCCTTTCATGGAAAACTTTTTAGCAATGATGTATCAATGCTACAAAGAGTTAGACAAGAGATTCTTAACACTAAAAAGTGGTAAAGTTAGTAAAACAAAAAGAATAGAAGAAATAGTATTTAATTCTTTTATTCCGATCTCAAAAAAAGATATAGCCTCATTGCTTCCTGATATTTCTATTTCTACAATCGAAAAAGTATTATCCCAGATGATTAAAGCTAATATGATTATCAAAATAGGGGCAACAAATGTCGCAAAATATATGAAAAAAGAACAACAATAATTTTTAGGATAGCACATAGAAATATTGTCGATATAATTATGGTTTCAAGACTATCCTTATGGATGGTCTTTTTTTGTATATCTATGAGCATATTATCATAAGTTTTATTGGTGATGAAATGAAGTTTAAGTTTAGATTGTTATTACTAGTAGGCATATTAGTCTGCAGCATTCTTCTGCCTTTCCATACTATTAAAGCAATCAGAACAAAATATTGTTTAGCTAACAGAGTAATTGTTATTGATCCGGGTCATGGTGGCTTCGATGATGGGGCAGTTATTAAGGGTATTTGTGAAGATGAGATTAATCTTGCTATCAGTTCCTATTTGTTTGAAATACTGATATCTTGTGGGGCCCAAGTTTATCTAACTAGAAGTGGTGATTATGACTTAGCATCAGCTCATGCCGAAAATCGAAAGAAAGAGGATCTACGTAACCGGGTAGAATTTACTAATAACTGTAAAGCCTCAGCATTTATCAGTATCCACTTGAATTCATTTCCCTCAAGTTTGGTTAACGGAGCTCAAGTATTCTACTATCACGATTCTACTTTGGCAGAATCTATTCAAACCAGTCTTCAAAAGGTTAATGAAAAAGAGAAAACAATCAAAAAAGATGATTATTACGTTTTAGAGAACATAAATATTCCCGCTGCATTGGTCGAATGTGGCTTTCTCAGTGGAAACGTTGATGGACAGAACTTGGTTACAAAAGAGTATCAAGAAGAACTGGCTAGATTGATTTTTGTGGGATTAGTGGACTATTTTGATTGCAGTCACGAATAAAAGTTGCGTATTTATTATTGACTTTATTCAATTGCAGTGCTATATTATTAAAGCACGATTGTGGGCCTGTAGCTCAGTTGGTTAGAGCGCACCCCTGATAAGGGTGAGGTCGATGGTTCGATTCCATTCAGGCCCACCACAATGCCTACTTAGCTCAGTCGGTAGAGCAATCGGCTGTTAACCGATCGGTCGTAGGTTCGAGTC
>CAYIYR010000049.1:0-4811 GCA_964367815.1 uncultured Eubacteriales bacterium | reverse complement strand
TGTCTCACCAAGTGAGGTACCAATAGTAACAATATCCTCAGCAAAATAAGTCTTTAACAAATCAATATCATGCCGATCGCGGTTCGCATAAGCATGTTTTAGTACTTTAAAAAATTCTTTCATATTATCTTTTCCCTCTTTACAAAAATAATAACATGAATACAGTAAGCAAGCAAGAAAACGCTGATTTTTCCTAAAAAAAATAGGAGTAAGCTCCTATTCAATTATCTCTCCAATCAAATCATAAATATAGTTGCCAGTAATTTTTACCTTTACCTCACTGCCAATTTTGAGCAAATTGGTAGATTCCACATAGATGAAGCCATCGGCATCATCCCCCGCAAAAGCATAACTTCTAGCTTTAAATTTCTTCATATTAGCATCATAACCTTCAATGAAGGCTTGATATATTTGACCAATCTTTTCTTTGCTCTTGCGATACGCTACTTTCATTTGAACTTTCATCAAGCGATCATAGCGAGATTTCTTTATTTCTTCTTCAACTTGATTTGGATATTCAAAGGCCGGTGTGTCTTCTTCTGGTGAATATGTAAACACTCCTAAACGATCAAAACCAATTTCATCAATAAAATCTTCGAGTACTTGATAATCTTCTTCTGTTTCAAACGGAAAGCCAACCATAACAGTTGTTCTAATGATGGCTTGTGGTATTTTCTGCCTAATCTTATCAATTACAAGGCGAATATCCTGCTGAGTACCACGACGATTCATCAAAGCGAGAATCTTATCCGAGGCATGCTGAATAGGAATATCAAAATAGGGAGCTATCAAAGGATTACTTGCGAATATATCAATGAGTCTATTACTAATCTCATCCGGATATAGGTACAATAGTCTAAGCATTTTTAGACCTGGTAATTTAACAATTCTTAAAAGAAGATCTTCAATGTTCTCCCCGTTTTCAACACCAAATCTAGTGGTATCTTGTGCGATTAAAACTATCTCTTTGATGCCCTTTTCTAATAGTTCTTTACATTCTAAAACTACATCTTCAATTGGGCGTGAATTAAACGGTCCTCTAATAAGAGGAATCGCACAATAAGCGCAACGATTATCACAACCATCGCCAATGCGAACATAAGCGGTAAAACTTGGAGTTGAAAGAATCCTGGTATGGAAATCTAAGCCTTCAATCTGCTTATTGTTTGCCATCACTTCACCGATAATTGTACCGATTGAAGCATATTCTTTAATCGTGATAAACCGATCGACTTCAGGTATCTCTTTTATCAGCTCATCCTTATATCTTTCAGCAAGGCAACCGATAACAACCAGTTTTTGATGGTCTTTTTTGATCTTAATCATTTCAAAAATGGTCGAAATAGCTTCTTCTTTCGCACTTTGGATAAATCCACAGGTATTGACGATAATTAAATCTGCTAAATCAGGAAAAGGGGTAATCTCGTACCCTTCCTTTTTCAACAAACCTAAGACCATTTCTGAATCAACTAAGTTCTTAGCACAGCCTAAGGAGATTAGTCCTACTTTCATATCTTTACTCCCAATTAATCTTTCTTAATACTAATATGTAATTCATCTAATTGTTGTTGACTGGCTTCGGTTGGCGCATCAGTTAAGGGGCAACTAGCCGAGGCATTCTTCGGGAAAGCTATGACATCGCGAATACTACTACTTCCAGTTAAAATCATCGCAATACGATCCAAGCCTAAGCCCATGCCAGCATGTGGTGGCGTTCCATATTGGAAAGCATTAATAAAATAGCCAAACTTCCGATTAATATCATCATCAGTTAAACCAATAAGTTCAAATACTTTTTGTTGAACATCGTGATTATAAATACGCAATGAACCACTGCCCAATTCATAACCATTTAGAACTAAATCATAGTGGTGAGAGCGAACCTTTAAGGGATCAGTATCTAATAAAGGAATATCCTCATCGTAAGGTCTAGTAAATGGGTGGTGAACAGCATCCAAACCACCAGTTTCGAGGTTTCTTTCTAATAGTGGGAAATCATAGACCCAAAGCATATCATAGCCAACCAATTTATCAGCTTGATATTTCTTGCCTAGAGCAAGTCTTACTTGGCCCAATGAATTACAGACAACTTCAAAAATCTCATCTGCGACTAAGAAAATTAAGTCGTTGTTATCAACATGTAGCGTCTGCTTAAGCGATTGCATCTCTTCTTGGGTCAAATTCTTAGCCAACGATCCAGAAAAAGTATTATCGGCATAGCGTAACCAAAATAGTTGCTTTGCACCGTTTTTCTTAGCCACAAGCGTTAAAGCATCGATTTCTTTCCTAGTTATTGACTCACTCAAAGATTTCGCGTTAACGGCCTTTATTTGCTTGCCATGAAGGATCTCAACAGTAGTCTTTGCAAAAATATCTGTCACATCCACTAATTCATAGCCAAAACGTGTGTCAGGCTTATCGCTACCAAACCGACTCAAAACTTCCTTATATGAATAACGTGGAATTGGTTCCTTCATAACATAGTTATCAACATCCTTGAACATTTTTACAAACATCTTCTCAACAAGTTCCATAACTTCATTCTCTTCCATAAAGGAAACTTCTAAGTCGAGTTGTGTAAAGTCGGGTTGCCGATCACTACGGAGATCTTCATCACGGAAGCAACGCGCAATCTGATAATATCTTTCCATTCCCGCAATCATAAGCAATTGTTTGAACAATTGAGGTGACTGTGGCAAAGCATAGAATTTTCCAGGATTAACTCTAGATGGGACTAAATAATCACGAGCACCTTCAGGTGTTGTTGAAGTAAGAACTGGTGTCTCAACTTCGACAAAGTCCAAAGAATCTAGATAATTTCTAAATGACTTAACAATATTATGCCTTTTAATTAATTTTTGTTGCATAACTGGTCTACGTAAATCCAGATAACGATATTTTAGTCTTGTGTCCTCCAAAGCATCAGTTTTATCTGCCACAATAATTGGAGTAGTATTTGCTGTATTAACAACATTGATCTTGCTGACAATTACTTCAATCTCCCCGGTCGGCATCTCTTTATTAATGCTTTCTCTTAAGACTACTTGACCGGTAACCTGCAGAACATATTCATTACGAATAGTTGCAGTTACATCAGTGAAATCTTCTTTACATACAATTTGGGTAATTCCATAACGGTCACGGAGATCAATGAAAACTAAGCTACCTAAATTTCTTTTTTTGGCAACCCAGCCAATTAATGTGACTTCTTGACCTATATTTTCTCTTCTTAATTCACCATTATTATGAGTTCTTTTCATGTTAAACCTTCTCTCTAGTTATCCTTCTTATCGTGATGATGTCCACACTGACATTCCTCTCCATCTTCGTGATGATGTCCGCACTCGCATTCTTCTCCATCTTCATGGTGATGTCCACACTCGCATTCTTCTCCATCTTCATGGTGATGTCCGCAGCAGCAACCTTCTTCATCGTGGTGATGGCCACAGCTGCATTCTTCGGCGGCTAAATCATCTTGAATATCATTAATGTAATTAATAAGTTGATCTAATGGAACAACCTTTTGGGCTTTAGTTTTGTTAACTTTCAAAGTTACTGATTGAGATAACATCTCCGTTGAACCAACAATTAAAGAAAAAGTGGCATTCTTACGATCAACAGTCTTAAATTGTGATTTCATTGAACGCTGCTGATAATCCATATCAGCATCAACGCCATTAATCCTTAGATAATTCATAATGAAGTAAGCATAACTAAAGGTGCACTCTTCAACTGGCATCACATAGACAGTAATCGAATCTTTATATTGCTCGAAGACCTTTAACTCTTTACATATTTCGTTGACACGGTCAATTCCCATCCCAAAACCAAAAGCTGGTAAAGCGGGGCCTTCAAACTCTTTGACAAGGTTATCATAGCGACCACCAGCTAAGATTGCGCCATAATCAACTCCTGATGGTGAGCTAGCATAGATTTCAAAAACTGTATCATTGTAATAATCTAAGCCTCTAACCATTTTGGAATCAACTGTATATTTAATCTCAAAATTATCAAGTATTTCCAATACTTTATGGAAATATTCTTTGGATTCCGCACTCAAATAATCATCAATACGCGGATAATCTTTCATACAAGGATGATTGTAATCGACTTTACAATCTAATATTCTTAGGGGATTCTTCTCATACCGTACCTTGCAGTCTTCACATAATTCACCAATGTAAGGAGCAAAATACTCCTTTAATGCTTGACGATAATTGTCTCTGCTAGTAGCATCACCGATGCTATTAACCTTAATCTGGATGTTAGTGATTCCCACCGAAGCGAGCATATCAACAGCAAACATAATTACTTCAGCATCAAGATATGGTGATCTAATGCCAATATTTTCGACTCCTAACTGGGTAAATTGACGAAAACGACCTGCTTGAGGTCTTTCATAGCGAAAATTCGGTCCAATGTAATATAGTCTAATCGGTAAATCAGCTTCAACATATGCTTTGTTTTCAACAAAGGCTCTAATTACACCCGCAGTTCCTTCTGGGCGAAGAGAGATTGAACGATTCCCCCGATCATTGAAGGTATACATTTCTTTATTAACAATATCACTACCCTCACCAGAAGAACGAGTATACACCTCAGTATGTTCAAACATTGGTGTTCTAATCTCCCGATAGCAGGAAGTATCGCAAGCTTGTTTCAATAAAGTTTCTAAAATTTGTAAATGCAATGTTTCGCTCGGTAAAAAATCGCGTGTACCTTTTGGTTTAATTTGTTTCATAGAATTCCCCTTTCTAGCAATAAAAAAACGTTCCTAAGGAACGATTTCAACGCGGTGCCATCCTCTTTCA
>CAYIYR010000048.1:0-5019 GCA_964367815.1 uncultured Eubacteriales bacterium | reverse complement strand
CAAACATAGTTATTCCTCCTCCCAATAATTAATTAATAAATAGTATAAATAATAAAGAAAACTCCCACGTTTTTTTGGTGGGAGTTACAACTTCTTTTAGGCTTGTGGATATACAGAAACTTGAGTACGAGTTTTGCCTACTCTTTCAAATTTCACAATTCCATCAATTAGTGCGAATAGAGTGTCATCTCCGCCCAAACCGACATTAGTTCCTGGATGGATCTTAGTGCCACGTTGACGATAAATAATTGAACCAGCTGTACAAGCTTGTCCGTCACCTAATTTTGCTCCCAATCTCTTTGAGTGAGAATCACGACCGTTTTTTGTTGAACCAACACCTTTTTTAGATGCAAATAATTGTATATTCAGTTTTAGTAACATTTATAACACCTCCTGTAATGAATAAGTGATTTTTAGATTTTTTTGATAGCTTTCTTCAATTGATTGCAATTGAACTAGCATAACTTTTGCGATAAGTTGACTTGTTTGATCAGCTGGAAACTTAATTTCCATATAGCCATCTTCAACGATGGTACTTGGCTGCTTCTTAGTTATCTCATAGATAGCATTTACCGTGCCAACTCCTATTGCACTAACACCGGCACAAACAATGTCCTTCCCTTTGGAAGCATAATTGCTGTGGCCTTCAATCGTAATGCCCTTTATAACTTCAACCTGTTTTGTAACAGTGACGTTAATCATTAGGCACCAATGATTTCTTCGATTAGAACTTTCGTATAGGGCTGACGATGTCCAGTCTTTCTACGGATATTGGCTTTTGAGCGATATTTGAAAACTATAACTTTCTTAGTCTTATCTTGCTTCTCAACTTTCGCTTTGACTTGAGCGCCGGAAACGTATGGTTTACCGACTTTGGCTTTTTTATCGCAAACTAGAAGAACTTTATCAAAGATAACCTCTTCGCCAGCAGCGGCCTCAATCTTTTCAATAAAGATAGCCTCTCCCGGTGTAACTTTAATTTGCTTGCCACCTGTTTCAATAATTGCGTACATTCTATTGTCCACCTCCTGTGATTTCTGTTGGATTAAGACTCGCCTAGTAGGTAGTGCGTAGCACTTTGTGAACCTAAGGAAGTGCGGTTGTAACCCTCCAATCAAGGTTGACAACGTGTAAATTTTAGCACAAGCCTACTATTATGTCAACAATATATTCTATATATTTTCCAGCATTTTTCTAGACTTTTTTTGCCCGTTCCCCCTGCTCATGAGTTTAATTATCAATTCCGATTCATTATAAAATTCACTTGGTGATAAATAAACATTATCATAAGGCCAGTAGATATCGTGCTTTTGATGGATTCTGACCGGATAATGACATGTAATTCCCAATCGATAGGTGAGAAACTTTAATCTTCTAACTTCCATCGTTAGCAAGAAACTAATCTGTGAAAATAATAAAAAAGCAATAATCATCAGTTGAGGATTACTCCCCATATACATGACTAATCCTATCGTAAATGCGATAGAAGTAAAAATCAAGAGATAGTTTACTATTTTTAAGGTAAAGAAATACTCCAAAATACATTTTAAGATATGGCTGCCATCTAATGGCCAAATTGGAAGAAGATTGAATAAGAGAATTACTAAGTTCGCATCATTGGCTTGATTGAAAGATTGAAGTGATAGGCTTCCCACTCGATAGAACAAATAGATTAAAGCATTGCTTAAAAAATAAGTTATTGGTCCAGCTAGCATTATTATCATTTCCTGCCAAGGTGAGGAATACTCAAGATCTTCTATCTCTGCATTAAATCCAAAAGGAAGAACATTTATCTGTTTCACTTTTTTTCTAAATAAAAGGGCCGCTGTGATGTGGCCCATTTCATGAATAAATGCAATAAATAAGTGAATGAACAAAGGTTTGAAACGTCCGAGTAATATAGCTAATCCAATTACTATAATGGCCGATAAGCTAAAGTTAATCTTGGTTAAGAAGTTCCAGAATTTTCTCATAATCATAATTAACGTTATTCATCGTGAAAATAATTTCTACGCTTTGACCGTCATATGCTCCAATAACATCTTGATCATCAACTCTGTCATAGAGGCTAACATTGCAGCTAACAAGGTCATAATAAGCAGAAGTATAGCCCAAATCGTGCTGAATAACTACTAAAAAGTTACTTTTGCTATCTTTTTGAGCAAGAATTACTGTGCCTTTACCGACTGCTGTAACTGTTGAAGTGTCATTCATATAGTGATTAAATCCCGCAGAAACATACATCGGTTCAGCATTAACAGGCTGATCTAATGTCCCTTTGTTGAACAAATCTAAGCTTATTATCTTGTCAGCAAAATCAGACACTTTAGCATTTAGCTTAACAAAGCTGACATTAATTCCAAGCTTTTCCTGAAGGTAACTACCCTTCTCATCTTTCTTCGCATAAATCAATACTCCCAAAAGAAGTACAAGAATGGTCAGAACTGGAATACAGCCCGAAAGGAAGAAACTGTGCTTCTTCTTTTCCTTATATTCAACGTAATTATTAGAAAGATAATTATCGCTGTCATTCTGCTTTATAATAGACTGATATCTTCTGTTTCTAATTCTATCCTTAATGCTATCAAAGTTTTTCACACATTATCCCTCCACATATTCTATATGTAAGAGCAGATGAATATATGCGAATTAATCAACAAATCATCTGATCTGATGTAATTAGTCACAAGTAGAATAAATAATGTAACTATCTGTTCCTTTATATGAATACATCATAGTAGTGCTAAGACCATCAGTATCTAGATTAGGAATAAACCGAATGTTTTCGTACGAAAGAGCTACTGGTATTTTTGTTGATTGGTCACTTGACCAGCTAAAGGAGTTAATAACTATATCGCTGTAATTAAAAGGTTGATTTGTTTTGTGAGTCAGTCCTCTTAGATAATCCATAGAACCACGGTGAGAAGTCAGCGGGTTATGGTCAGTATCTAAAATATAAGTGCCAAATTTCTGGGATTTGCCTTCAAATTGTACTTGAAATATTTGTGGACCACCTTTAGTTGTGTCTACTTCAGCGACCACTAGATCATCGTGGTCAATAGTTTTCTGGGCATAATCATAGTTAACGACGATATTATTATTCATAAGAGGAGAATTGTTCTCGATTGTCATCGGATATGGATTGGTGGCAATATTTTGAAATGTTAATTTGGAGTAAACATAATAATTAATCTCTTGACGATATCCTTTATACTCCACCCAAACTGATTGATTGCCAACACGCGAAGAATCAATTGTAGTCAATTGTGTTCCTGACTTGTTGAATAATTTGACTTCCGAGTCAGCTAGATTGAATTTCTTTTCTTCATAAATTGAATCTTTATACTTAAAAGTATAATTACTTAATTGAATACTCTCATTTTTCTTTATTGATAGGCCTTTGCTCTCTGAATATGTAATACTCTTACCAAAGGTATCGTTGGATGCAGCAACCTTGATCTTCAGTTCTGTGCTAAATCCTCGGTAATTAATCTTAATTGATTTATCGCCCGAGGTAGTTAAGTCGAAATCTTCACACATTGAAGAGTTTATGCTAACAGCATAAGCCTGAAGATTACCTAATAATACATATAATCGAATTCGACTAATAAAGCGAGCCTTATCCATGCCAGTATTAATTCTTGCTTGATTAATGTATGTATGATTGTACGAGTTAGCGTTTGAGAAATCATTCATAAGGTAAGCCGGAGTTATTGCGACAATGCTATTATCACCGATCTTCTCCCCTTCTTTTATCATGTAATCGCTACTTGATTCGCTATTAGCTGAGATAATATATTTACCATCATTAATGCGCTTATATGTTGTACTTAAATCTTCAGTTTTAATATTTTTTATCTCATATTCATTCAATTTATTACCAAAGTAATAATTTGAACACATTACTTTCGAAAATGTGATACTAATCATATCATTTACAATTTTGTAATTCCCAGAAACAACATATTTAGTTAAGCCTGCCATACCTTCAGAGTTATCGCCATATGAGTATTCCCAAATTGTCTTCCCGTCATCTTTTAATGTCAATGTGCTGTTCGCTGATTTATATACACTGTTCTCAGCTTGAGATTGAGAATTCTTGCAACCAGTAGCAAGAGATGCTACTATAGCAAAAAAAGCCAAAAAATAGAGAGTTTTCTTCATTTGTTCTCTTCTTCTTTCGATAGTTTACGTTCCAACTCTTCTTATC
This sequence comes from uncultured Eubacteriales bacterium, assembly GCA_964367815.1. Taxonomy (GTDB): domain Bacteria; phylum Bacillota_I; class Bacilli_A; order RFN20; family UBA1709; genus CAYIYR01. The sequence goes on along the minus strand of CAYIYR010000048.1, from coordinate 809 downwards.
AACTAAAATCATAAGCTTAAGCTAATCTATTAATATCACGAATAGTATACTTCTTGCTTAATATTATAACATTATATATATGCAATAAAAGTATCACCGCTGTTTGTATTCTTTAAAATCATTAGTAATACTTGTTCATTAAAAAAGTAGGTATTTTTTGAAATTGCCTACTTATTCTTTTATCTGATTTTTTTGTTAACTAATCAACAAATTTCATATTAATACTTCCAGAACCTGTCTCGAGTTTCAAGTTCTTCGTTCCCGAAGCATTATTCATCACATTGCTGTCGCCGCTATCTACTTCAACTTGCGTTTTATAATCTGCTACCGTACCGACAATTGATCCCTTAATACTTCCAGAACGAGTTTTTAAATCAATATTATAGCTATCAATACGTGTAGCAATAATCGATCCACTTTTCACTTCCACTTCCATTTTATTAGAAGCAGTAACATTTTCTAAATAAACTGTGCCTGTACTGCTCTTGACTTTAATGTCTTTGGCTGTAATGCTAGAAATCTTGGTGGAACCAGTATTAGTATGTAAATTGATTGTTCCACTAGTGATAGTATTATTGCTAATAGTAATTGAACCCGTAGATGTAGTAGCATCAATACTAGTTGGTATAATCGATTCGCTGATTAAGACCGCTCCTGTACTAACTTCGACATCAATAGAATTAGTAACAATTACATTCTTAATCTCAACATCTGCAGTAGTAGCATCGACTTCAATCTCGGAAAAAAGGAATTCTGGCACTACCCAAATAGGCGTGCCAGAATTCCTTTTTTCCGATATTTAGTTCGAT
>CAYIYR010000047.1:0-5294 GCA_964367815.1 uncultured Eubacteriales bacterium | reverse complement strand
AAGTAGCACGGCATCGAACATGGCCTGTTCATTGGGTTCAATTCCGAAGATCGAATCTGCTAGTTTAATTTGACCAGCTTTTTCGCCCATTTGGTTGAACATTGTTACTTTAGGCATAATACATTCGTTCTCCTTTCCTGCGAAATTACTCGGCTGCAGTTTCAGCTGGTGCCTCGACTGCAACTTCTTCTACGACTGGGGTTTCAACCTTGACTTCATAGTGAACTAGTTCTCTAACTGGTTGAGGTTTCTTTTGAGCTTTGACAGCGGACTTAATCATAACCAAGGATTTGTTTGGTCCTGGGATTGGTCCTCTGATAAGCATTACACTGTTTTCGACATCAGTGGAGACAACTACTAAGTTTTGAACTGTATTAGTTGTATTACCGTGATGACCTGGCATCTTCCGTCCTGGGTGGATACGGTTGTTGTAACGTCCACTAGTAGCTAAGGTACCAACACCTCTGTGGTAACCGGAACCATGTGCACTTGGGCCTCTTTGGAAACCGTAACGTTTGATAACGCCGGAGAATCCTTTACCCTTTGTTTTTCCAGTGACATCGACAACATCGCCAGCAGCGAATAAGTCAACTTTAATTTCATCGCCGACATTGTATCCTGCTAATTCGTCACCTTGAAGTTCTCTAATAAACTTTTTGGCTCCGGTGTTAGCTTTAGCATAATGTCCAGCTTCTGGTTTGTTTGCTAATGATTGTCTCTTATCTTCATAACCGACTTGAAGAGCTTCATAACCATCAACATCCTTGGTCTTCTTTTGCAAGACCACTTGTGGCAAGACTTCAACAACAGTAACTGGTAGAACTTCGCCAGTAGTTGTGAACACTTGTGTCATGCCTACTTTACGTCCGAGAATAGCTTTCATCGTCTTCTATCCTCCTATAGTTTGATTTCGATGTCCACACCGCTTGGTAGGTCGAGTCTTGTTAGGGAGTCGACTGTCGTTGGGTTAGGATCAACGATATCAATTAATCTCTTGTGGGTACGAATTTCAAATTGTTCCCGTGAGTCCTTGTACTTGTGTACGGCTCTTAATAGTGTGTATACCTGCTTCTCGGTTGGAAGTGGTACTGGACCAACAACTTTGGCCCCGGTTGCCTTCGCAGCTTGAACGATTTTTTCTGCTGAATGATCTAGCATCTTGTGATCGTAAGCTTTGAGTTTAATCCGAATCTTATTGCTTTTTGCCATGAATATTCCTCCTTGTCTAAAATCTTGGCATAGACTGTGCTCCATCTAAATTCCCTAGTAATGCCGTCATGACAACGCCTATCAGCGTATTGAGGCGTCGGCACCTAGCAACCTCAGACTTCTGCGCACTCGTAACGAGATGATACCACAAATCAAATATCCATTGCAAGAACTTTTTTTATTTTTTTTGAATTATTCTAACTATTATATAAATATATTTATAAGGAGCCCTTTATAATGACAACGACTATCGGTGTATTGACTGCTAATATCTAAAAAGCAGGACCAAGCCCTACTAATAAGACATTTATTTATAAGTATCCCGATATGGGTTTGATTCATTCTCCCAGTAAGCAGTTTCACGCATCTCCAAAGGAGAATCGCCATAATTCTTGCTGGAAATAGAAAAACTCTCTTTATTAACATTTACAGTTATAGTACCATTACGATCATCATCAATAGAACTGCCGCTTCGATTGCCGCCCGCCATACAATATACCTTAGTATTAGTATTATAGGCGTAGACACGAGCGAGCGCCGCATAGGTAGGATGAGAATAAGAATTACCCAAATAATCTCCAACCTGAGCAATGACAATTTCTGGTTTAACATTATTTAGTAAGGTCCGACTAGTAGCAGAATCCGAGCCATGATGACCCATCGAATAGATATCGGCATCGCCGCACAATGGGGCATAGATAGATTCTGGTCCCGTACCAGCATCGCCAGAAAAGACTATTCGCATATCAAAAGCTTCCAAAGTAAAGACAATACTCGAATCGTTACTATTTGTCCCCGTCAAATAACTGCCTGTATTATAAAAGATTAATCTTGTGTCATCATTAATGCTTAATGTTTTAGTTGTATCCGTCCCTAACCAGCTTGTAATTAAGTTCACATTGCAGCCTTCGTTTACAATAACATTGTCAAATTGAGTCAGTGTCGCTCCACTCTTCTTAGTTGCATACTTAAACAAAGTCTCCACATTATATCTTTCAAATACATGAAAAAAGCCAGCATAATGATCAGTGTCAGGATGAGTAGCAATTGCATACTCAATTTTGCCATCAGTTACCAGCGTATCCAATAACTCATCAATTTTCCCCGCACAAACCACATCATTATCACCAGCATCAACAAGTATCTCAATGTCGCCTGTTTTGATAACAGCACAATCCCCTGGTTTGCCATATAAATCAAGATAATAAATTGACACAGCCTCACTGGCAGAAGAACTAGAAGAGTCGCTTGATATTACGCTAGAATTGGAGCTAGAAGATACACTAGTAGCCTCTGTGAAAGAGGATGAAGACACAGGAAAAAAGCTGTTAAGATACTTCTCAATCTGCTGACAGGAAGACAATGTCATAACAGCAGTTAATAGCAACAAAAAACCGCAGATTTTTTTAGGGCTCATACTATTTCTTTTTGTCATCTTCTGCAATTAAATTTGTGATCTCATCAATCGAATAATTTTCAGCCAAATTGTTCAACTTATGTTTTGAAATCAACAGCTTAATGCTATCAGATAAAGTACCGATTCCATTGGCGCTTTCTGGCATAACTGCAAACGATTTAATCGTCTCATACTTAACTAACATCTCCATATAATCTTGGATTTTATCTGTGTCCAAGACAAAGATCTTTTTAAGGATTATTGATTTGGTTGATTCTGGTATAATTTTGCTAGTCCATGGGGTGGCAAAAAGGTAGGTCTTTTTATCATCAACCCGCAGCATAATTGTCTCATCGCTGATTAGCTTGAAACTTGTAAAATGCTTGCGCAATGCTTCAGTTATTTCAGTCTTTTGGGTGGAAGAAAGGCCACAGAAAAGATACCCTTTATTGTTAATCGAAACTGTAAGAGCATTAAGTTGAATGCAGCGTAGTGCCAAAATATTCTCGTAAAAATCTTTACCACTATAAATGTACTCCACTGCTTCTTTAGATAGCTGAGGATTTCTTTGAATTCTCTTCTCTAAGATGTCTTGATCCAAGTCGACCCAAAACTTAATTCCTTTAGCTGTTTTTACTCGGAATGGTTTCAAACAATTCTGTAGAAACTCATAGCGAGCCTCAACACTAACAAACGTATTCATCACTTTAATAAAATATTTCATACTAATGCCTCACAAATGTTTTTGTCTTTTCAATCTTACCATGTTTAGACTTTTTTGCCTAAACTTTTTCCTAAAAAGAAGCGAAAATGAAAGTTGTAAGCGTTTTCTCACAACTTACTTGTTTATTCTTCTGTAAATATTATATATAATAAGAACGATATTTGAAAGGGTGATAATCTATGCGACAGCAATTATTTGTAGTCAAATCCATTAATGGCCTTTCCTCACGGGCAAGTGCCAACCTAGTGAGTGAAGCCAATCGTTATAAATCTGATATTTATCTTAATTACTCAAATGAGCAAGCAAACTTGAAATCAATTATGAATGTCATGGCCTTAGTCATTAGACAAAATGAATCATTCGAAATCGTTGCTGATGGGGCCGATGAAAATGAAGCCATCAGTAATCTATATAATTTAATGGTTGATATTAAACTTATCTAAAATTACCTCCTTCTGCATATATTTTATACAGGAGGTTTTTTTATGGCATACAATAGAATCTTTATAGACTTGAACCGTCTAAAAACAAATTATTTATATTACCGTAATAAAACAGGTAAAAACATCATTCCAGTATTAAAATCAAATGCGTATGGACATGGGCTATTTACTATTGCTCAATACTTCGAGCAAATTGGAGTTAAGATGGTGGCTGTAGCTAGTATTAATGAGGCAATGTATTTACGAAACAATCACATCCGCACCCAAATATTAATTCTTAACCCAGTATCCATAAGCGATTATCATCTTTGCTCGGTCCAACACTTAACAATATCCATATCATCATTTGATCAGTTTATCGAACTGCAGAATAATTCTCGACAAGAACCGCTTAGCATACATCTGAAAATTGATACAGGCTTAAGACGTTTGGGCCTTAGCCTCGGCGATTTAAAACTAGTGACAGAATTACTTAACGAATCAAAAAACATTAGATTAGCAGGAATCTATTCGCATCTATTTGACAGCGTGGAGCAACCCGAACTAGTTTCAAAACAAATCAGTATTTTTCAACAGGCTATGAGTGACATAATTCCCAATGATTTGCTCATTCATCTAGTTAGTACAAATTCTCTATCTGTCGATATTAATGAAACTAATGCGGTACGTATCGGAATGGGACTATATGGTATCAGTAAGAACAAAGATGAAGAGATTAAAGCGGTTCTTTCGTTGTACTCAGACATTATTCATGTTACTGAAGTTAATAAGGGGCAACCATTGGGTTATAAGGGAGAATTCATTACAAAGGATGAAGGATACATCTACACGATTCCCTTTGGCTATGCTGATGGTCTCTTAAAATCTCATAAATATCTTATTTATGTTGATGGCAAGCCACATAAACCTATAGCAAAGTACATGAATCTAACACAATTCTTTAGCAAAAGAAAATATGGTATTGGATCTGAAGTCGAAATAATTGGTCCACATCAAAGCGTAGAAAAGATTGCGTTTAAGTCAAAATGCAGTCCTTATGAGATAATAACTGCTCTAAATTCCGAGATTGAAAGAAAAGCCATATAATTTATATGGTTTTTTTGCAATTCCAGTGAGATTATGCGAAAAAATAATTGACTACTATTATGAGAAATGGTATATTATTAAAGCGCTGGTTTTATTATACGCAATCGGATGCTTAGCTCAATTGGGAGAGCACTGCCCTTACAAGGCAGGGGTCGGGGGTTCAAGCCCCTCAGCATCCACCATGAAACCCTTGGGGGGGTAGCGAAGTGGCCAAACGCAGATGACTGTAAATCATTTCCCACCGGGTTCGGCGGTTCAAATCCGTCCCCCCCCACCACTTTTCTATCAAACTTGGGGTATAGCCAAGTGGTAAGGCACTAGACTTTGACTCTAGCATCCCGCTGGTTCGAATCCAGCTACCCCAGCCACATTATTGACCCGCTAGCTCAGTCGGTAGAGCACTTGACTTTTAATCAAGGGGTCTGGAGTTCGAATC
>CAYIYR010000046.1:0-5413 GCA_964367815.1 uncultured Eubacteriales bacterium | reverse complement strand
TGGCACTACCCAAATAGGCGTGCCAGAATTCCTTTTTTCCGATATTTAGTTCGATTTATTTGCTCTCCCATAATTCGCCTGGCAATGTTTTGAAAGCACTGACTAGCGAGAGATTTGTTATCGTAGATAACACTATTACCATGATTGCTGCTTGCCATGACTGCATTATCTTCATAAACAACGCCTAGCAGCGGGATTGCAAGTACTTCTAATGCATCTTCGATGTCCAAAGATACATCATCCTCAATCAGTTCGGGACTAACGCGATTAATTATCACCTTGGTATCTAAAATCCCTTCACTTGCAAGAATTCCGATTACTTTATCAGCATCGCGAATCGAAGAAATATTTAAGGTCGCCACCACTATGGCTTCCTTCGCATTCTTGATAGCATTGAAGAATCCTCTTTCAATACCGGCAGGACAATCTAAGAAAATAAAATCATAAGTCTGCTCTAGCTTATTAATAATTTTCTGCAAATAACAATAATCAATCTTTTGAACATCGAGATTTTTACAAGCAGGTAATACTGATAGATTAGCATTGTGCTTATCTTTTATTATTGCCTGTTCTAATTCACATTTATTCTCAATTACATCTTGCAGATCATAGACTACTCGACTTTCAATACCCAATACAACATCAAGATTCTTTAATCCTAGGTCAGCATCAATCAGACAAACGCGTAGATTCTGTTTAGCTAAAACGGTACCTACATTAGCTACAACGCTAGTCTTACCGACCCCGCCTTTTCCTGAGGTTACAACAATTACCCGTGCCAAATTATCTTACCTCCTTTGCCAGCGAGGGATTAACAACTATTTTCCCCTCTTGATAATCAATTATGTTTCCCTCAAGTTTTTCAATGCTGATGGGTTCCGCATCAAAGATTTGGACAATACAATCGCGATAATTACTCGCGATAATTCGACCTTGATTACTTCTAATAATTACTTTTCCACGAACACTTCCAACAACATAGACATTATAGCGAGCAGTTAGGACTGCTCCTGGATTGATGTCTCCTAAAATCATCACGCTATTATCGTAGAAAGCTGTTTGACCACCGCGAAGAGTACCTTCAAAGATTTCAATCTCAGAATCATTGGTCGAGATGGAATTAATCCCTTCAATCAAGGTTACCTCCGTATCCATCACCACATCAAATAATTCAAGTAATTCGGCAGGCTTTATCTTGCGGCAGCCAAGATCAATGTGCATGCTATCAGGATGGTTATTTTGTTTTTCTTTGAAAAGAGTTAGGCGATCTTTGACAGATTCTAAAAGAACAGGAAAATCGGCTTCTTCATTTAATGCCATTACTACATGATTGTTCTCACTACGAAAGTTCACAAACTCCATGAATATTTCCTCCTTAGGCGCATTATAAAGAAACTCGCTTGTCGAAATCGCGTGGAATAAGCAAGGTTTTCGTATTATTATAAGTTTTTTTTTATTATTTGCTAAGCAAGAGATAATTAGCGTTCACCAAATTGTTTAGCTAAGAGTTGGTCACAGAGAAATTCAGTCATCCACTCTGGACTTTCTCTTTTCTCTTTGTTAGCCCAAACACAGATTATATGATAGGCTCCAGCAAGCATAAAATTATAGGAGTAATCAGTCTTATCTTCAGAAGTATATGCTTGCGCCAATTCCTTCAGTAAAATTTTTACTTTAGAAAGGGTGAATAATTTATCTGGAAAATCGGGATCAACATTAGAATTCAAAAGAAGTTTTACCAATTCTATATTGCTATCGAGATAGTAAAATATTTGGATAACTGATTGCGGATCATAAACGCCTTTATTGACATTTAAATATGCTTCAATATCAGTCATTAGATCTTTTTCCATCTCAGCTAGTAAATCAAACTGACTGCCGTAATACTTATAAAAGGTTGAGCGGTTAATGCCGGCTGCCTCACATAATTCACGAATTGAAATTTGATAAATACTTTGTTTAGAAAGAAGCTCAGTTAAGCTTTTCTTCAGCAGTGATTTTGTTAGCATTACTCTTTGATTCATACGATATCCTCCTCAGCAAATTGAGATGTTATTGTTGTAAAACCATCATCAAGAGATTAAGTGTTGACTTCCCAACAAAATCACATCATCTGATGGTTGTGAAAGCAACACATGTATATTATCATACATTAGAACAAAGATGTCAATCAGTGCAAAAATGGAGGCTTTATGAAATGATGAAGAAAATAGCAAACATTATTGTAAAAAGTAAATATTGGTTATTAATTGGGATGATACTACTTACTGTCGCGGGTCTTTTTTTTATGCAAAAAGTCGAAATAAACGAGGATTTAACAAAATATCTTTCCAATGATTCATCGATGAAGATTGGTTTAGATATCATCAACGATGAATTCCCCGCTATGGCTGAAACCAGCTCTATTCGGGTCATGTTTGATGATTTAAGCAATGATCAGAAAAGCATAGTCAAAGAAAAATTAGCAAGCATAAAGTATGTTGATAGTGTTGACTACGATTCGACTAGTGCTGATTATAATAAAGATAATCATACTTTATTTGTTCTTAATACTTCCTATGATTATGGCAGTACGGAAGAAAAAGCAATTGAAGCAGAACTAAATAATTCTTTTACGGAATACACCATGGTCTGGAATAATAATGATACAGGAATGCCTGATGTTCCAATTATTGTTTATGTAGTCGCTGTAATTATTCTACTAATAATTCTCTTTGCCATGTGCAAATCATGGGCGGAACCATTCTTGTTTTTAATTGTTATCGGATGTGCTATCGCTATAAACATGGGTAGTAATATCATTATGGGAAGTATCTCAAGTGTAACCTTTTCAATAGCTGCCCTTTTACAATTAGTTCTTTCGATGGATTATTCAATTATGCTGACTAATCGATATCATCAAGAAAGAACTCTAAATCCCGATAAAAATTCCGCCATGAAAGCAGCCATTTCTAATTCTTTTGCTTCCATAGCTTCCAGTTCCTTAACAACAGTTGTTGGCCTCTTGATGCTTATTTTTATGAGTTTCAAGATTGGTCTTGACTTAGGAATTGTCCTTGCTAAAGGCGTTTTTATCAGTATGGTCTGTGTTATTACAATTCTGCCCGGATTATTAATCATCTGTGACAAGTTGCTTACACGCACAATGAAGAAACCTCTTAATATTCCTATGGGTTGGGCTAGTAAATTTAGTTTTAAACTTCGCCATGTTCTAACCGTTGTCCTAGTCCTTCTCTTTGCAGGAACATTTATCTTGCAGCAACAAACTGGTATTGCCTATACGTTAGAGAAAGATGATGCTGTTGCCAAAGTTTTTCGGCCAGAAAATACCATCGTATTAGTTTATGAAAATAAAGATGAATCTGCAGCCAGCAATTTGACAAATTTTTTAGAAAAAGACACTAATATAAAAGAAGTTTCAGGTTACTCAAACACTCTTGGTTTACCATATACTGCTACTGATTTAGCAAGTAAGGCAGCAGAAATGTCCGATGATTTACCCTTAAGCGCAGAATTAATTAATGTTCTCTATTATAGTTATAGAGTAGATGGACAAACCGGAAAAATGACCGCCGAAGAATTTCTTAAGTTTCTTGATGAAAATGTCAAGAATAATGAGATCTTTTCATCTTATATTGATACAGCCACTGCTACTCAACTTAATATGATTAGCCGTTTCAGCAATTCTCAAGCCTTGATTACGCCATTAGCCTCTGCTGATATGGCCACATTCTTTGGTATGTCAATCGAACAGGTCAATAACCTTTATCTCCTTTATTTCATGCAAAATGGCGGCGTTACCATTCAAGGACAAATGCTTCCAACCTTTATCAATTTCATTTTGAATGAAGTTGCTACCAATCCCGCCTATAGTGGAATGTTTACCACCAGTTCTTTAGCGCAACTTACTCAGTTATCTTCAACTTATGCTAGCAAGACCGCTATGTCTGCTCAGTATACTACAGCACAAGCATCTCAACTTCTTGGCTTACCCGAAGCAATGATTCAAGGAGTCTACCTAAGTCAATTAGGCAATATCAGTGGAACCATGCAAATCCCAAATATTATTGCTTGTATTTTAAATGATCCAGCAATGTGTGCTAGCCTAGGCGAAGCAAATGTTGCCCAATTGCAAGGACTTCAAGCGATGATTGGTGGAGTCTTATCTGATACTGTCTTCTCACCAGCTCAACTTTCTAGTCTCCTGGGCCTACAGATAGAACAAATTAATCAACTCTGTCTACTATATACATCCAGTCATGGTGATACATCGACTTGGAAAATAGCAATTAAAGCATTCATTAATTATTTGACTGCTGATGTTTTAACTAACCCAGCATATAGTACTCAATTTGACGCCCAAACAGCGGCATCCTTAACCATGGCCAATCGAATTGTTAATGCTGTCGTTTCCAAACAAGCCTATTCATCAGCCGAAATGACTACCCTATTTTCGGGAATAAGTGAGAAACTCAACAGTGATATGATAGATTTGCTTTACCTCTACTCAGGGAGTATAAAAAATGCTGATGCCACTCAAACGATGAGCATTGAAACATTCTTTAATTATCTAACCAACACCGTCATCAAGGATAATCGATTTAGTGCTTTCATCGATTCAAGTATGAAGCAAAAAATAAACGAAGCTGGACAGTCTTTGCAAGAAGGAAAAAATCAGTTAGTCAGTGAGGAATATTCACGCTTAATAATCACTTCAACATATCCCGAAGAATCAACTGAAACAACTGCTTTTATTGATGATATGAATACTTATTGTAGTGAACGTTTTGAAGGCGAATACCACTTTGTGGGAAATTCAGCAATGGCTCAAGAAATGCAAAAGAGTTTTGATAATGAATTGCTTTTCATTACCTTGCTAACAGCGCTAGCTATCTTTATTATTGTTGCCATAACCTTCAAGTCAGTAATAATTCCAGCCATTCTCGTCTTAATTGTGCAATGTGGCGTATTTATCACCATCTCGGTTACTGGTTTCCTATCCGGAAGTATTTTCTATCTAGCATTATTAATTGTCGAATGCATTCTTATGGGAGCAACCATAGATTATGCAATACTGTTGACAAACTACTATCGCGAAGCCCGAATTAGTTTAGGAATTAAGGATTCCCTTAAGACCGCTTATGAAGGATCATCACATACCATCCTGACATCGGGGATGATTCTGGTTATCATTACGGCAATACTTGGCTATTTGTTTAAAGATGAGACAGTAAAAGCCATTATAAAAACTATCTCCATTGGTTCCTTCTGTGCGGTTATTCTAATTCTTTTCATTCTCCCTGGTGTCTTAGCCTCACTAGATAGAATCATTATCAGGAAGAAGAAAAATGCTAACCCCAAATAATTAATAACAAAGCCGGTTTGATAAACCGGCTTTTACTTAGAATAATTT
>CAYIYR010000045.1:0-6132 GCA_964367815.1 uncultured Eubacteriales bacterium | reverse complement strand
CACAGTCTTTTGGGCCATTGGCTTAGGATGTATTGTTCTTGCCTTAGCTCGGGTAATCATTTTCTTCATTCGTCGGCACAAGGCCAAACAAGAACATCCGGATGAGTAGAAGATTTATTCGATTATAGCCATTAAATTATTATTTATTAAACATATTATTTGCAGAAAACATTCATCTATGATACTATATCATAGCGTATATAGAGAAAGAGGTAATTAAAATGAAAATTAATGTAACAAAGAAAGGCTCAGTCGCTACTGCCGTTGTCACTTTTGACAAGAAAGAATGGCTCGAGGCCCAAGATAAAGCTTATGAGAAATTAGGCAAGAAAGTTGAGGTTGCTGGCTTCCGCAAAGGTCATGCACCATTGGACCAAGTTAAGAAACATGTCAATCCCCAAGAGATGATTGAAACAGCAGCGGATGTCATTCTACCAAAAGGATTCAAACAAATTCTTGAAGAGAACCCAATGGAAGTATTAGTACAACCAGAAGTTTCCTTCAATAAAATCACTTTAGAAGAGATTGAAGTAACTTATACTATTACTATTCGTCCAGAAGTTAAACTTGGACAATACAAGGATATCGAGATTAAGAAAGAACCTGCTACTGTCACCGATGAAGAAATTAATAAAGCTTTAAATGATTTAAGAGAACAATGTGCTGAGATTATGCCAAAGGAAGATGGCGTTATCGAAAATGGCAACACTGTTAACTTTGATTTTGAAGGATTTATCGATGGCGTTGCCTTTGATGGCGGCAAAGCTGAGAAGTTTGACTTAGAGATTGGTTCCAATCGTTTTGTTCCGGGATTTGAAGAACAAATGGTTGGCATGAAAAAAGGCGATGAAGGTGAAGTCAAAATCACATTCCCAACTGAATATACTAAGGAATTAGCTGGTAAAGATGCTACTTTTAAAGTTAAAATTCATGAGGTCAGTGTTAAGAATTTACCAGAAATTAGTGATGAATTAGCCTTAGATGCCAATATCGAAGGTGTCAGCAACTTGGCAGAATTGAAATCCCATTTATATGGTGATATCCAAGATAAGAAGCAACATGAAGTTGACAATAAGGCTTTAAACGATTTAGTAGAAACCATTGTTAACAATGTGGAAGTTGATGTTCCCGAGACCATTGTTAAAGAAGATACCGAAGAGAACTTCAAAAAATATCAAGCTGATATCGAACAAAGAGGAATACCTTTTGATAAATATCTCGAAATTACAAACAATACTGTTGAGAGCTTAAAAGAACAAATGAAGAAAGACGTTGAAAAGAATTTAAAAACCATGTTTGTTTTATCTCAAATTGCAAAAGAAAACAAATTAGAGGTAACTAACGAAGATATCGATGCCGAAATGAAGAAAATGGCTGATCAGTATCAAATGGATGTCGAAAAAGTTAAAGAGCTAATGAAAGATCGTATCAATGATTTAGCTAATAGCATTTATTCCAAAAAGATCACTGATTACATCGTATCTGTTAACAAATTAGTTTAAAAATTAAGAAAGACGCGTCGCGTCTTTTTTAAAATAAAAAAGGAGGCAATATTTATGGAATTAAACAAAGACTCTTTATTATTACCTGTTATCTGTACAAGGGGAGTTATCTTTTTCCCCGGTAATGAAATGTCTATTGAAATTGGGCGTAAGAAAAGCTTGGATGCTTTGAAACAATCGCAAGACATATATGACAATTATGTTATTTTGGCTTCCCAAATTAAACCAGAAGTCAATGAACCGAAGAAGGAGAATCTATATTCTTATGGTACTCTGTGCCGCATAGTATCTTTCCGCGTGAATGATGATCGTTCACAACGTGTTCTTTTTCGCTGCTTAGAAAGAGTGAAAATCAGTGAATATACCCCGCTATATGGTGTTTTCTTTGCCAAAGGCCAAGTAGAAAAGAGCATCTATGGCGATAAGAATGAAGAGATTGCCTTGATTCGAACATTGGCACAAACAATTGAAGATTTAGGCAAGACAAGTAACGATATTCCTAAGAATGTCATTACTCAGCTTTCAAAGGGTGTTTCTGCCTTAGAATTAGCTGATATGATTGCGCATTATCTACCTCTTTCCTTAGAAAAAAAGGAAAATCTTTTAGAAACTTTAGATATCAACACTCGTATGCAGATGTTGATTGAAAGCATAGAAGAAGAGAAAACAATTACAGAAATTGAAACATCAATTAATCAGAAAGTTCGGGATAAGATTGATGAGAATCAAAGAGAGTATGTATTAAGAGAAAAATTACGGGCGATTAAAGAAGAATTGGGCGATACGCCGAATAAAGAAGACGATACAGAAGCGATAAAAGAATTAATTGAAAATAATCCTTTCCCTCAAAATATTAAGGATAAAATTTATGATGAATTGAAGCGCTATGACATGATGTCTCCAGCGGCCCCTGAATCATCAGTGATTCGGACTTACATCGATTGGTTGGTTAAGGTACCATGGTATCAATCAACTGAAGATAATGATGACATTAACAATGTCGAAAAGATTTTAAATGAAGATCATTATGCGATGGAGAAACCCAAAGAAAGAATCGTTGAATATTTAGCTGTTAAGAAGTTGACTGAATCATTAAAAGCTCCAATTATCTGCTTTAGTGGTCCTCCAGGAACTGGTAAGACTTCTTTAGCAATGTCAATTGCGCGCGCTTTAGGAAGAAAATCTGTGAAGGTTTCCCTTGGTGGAATTCGCGATGAATCTGAAATTAGAGGTCACCGTAGAACATATATCGGTTCAATGCCAGGACGAATTATTCAAGGCATGAAGAGAGCCGGTGTAATCAACCCTGTCTTTATTCTTGATGAAGTTGACAAGTTGGGTAGTGACTACAAGGGTGATCCTTCCAGTGCCTTATTGGAGGTTTTAGATCCTGAACAGAACAAGGCCTTTAGTGATAACTATTTAGAAGAACCCTATGATTTATCTAATGTTTTATTCATTGCTACAGCCAACTATCTAGAAAATATTCCCGCGCCTTTAAGAGATCGTTTAGAGATAATCGAACTATCTTCTTATACAGAGGTTGAAAAACTCAATATCGCCAAAAATCACCTAATCAAAAAGCAGGTGGTTCAGAATGGTGTTAAGAAGCTTGATTTCAGTGATGAATCACTGCTTCATATCATCCGTTACTACACCAGAGAATCCGGTGTGCGTCAACTTGAAAGAAGCATTGGTTCAATCGCTAGAAAAGTGGCTGTCAAAACTTTGAAAGATGGTCGCGTTAGCCACAAGATTTCTATCAAGAGTGTCAAGGAGTATTTGGGCAAGGAACAATTCGACTATACGAAGAAAGAAAAGAAGGATCAAGTCGGTGTCGCTATGGGACTGGCTTATACTCAATATGGTGGCGATATCTTACCGATTGAAGTTGTGTATTTTGAAGGTAAGGGAAGAGTCATTATCACTGGTAACCTTGGCGACGTAATGAAAGAATCCGCTAATATTGCTCTGGGTTATGTTAAATCTAATGCTGAGAAATATCATATTGATTCAAATATCTTTGAGAATATTGATATTCATATCCATGCGCCTGAGGGTGCGGTTCCTAAGGATGGACCAAGTGCTGGTGTCACCATGACTACAGCGATTGTTTCCGCATTAAATAAGCATCCTGTTCGTTCGGATATTGCGATGACTGGTGAAATTACCTTAAGGGGTAATGTCTTGCCAATCGGTGGCTTAAGAGAAAAGTCCATTGCTGCTCACCGCTCTGGAATCAAAAAAATCTTTATTCCTAAAGAGAATGAGAAGAATATCGAAGAAATTCCTGAAAGTGTTAGAGCTGATATGGAGATTGAACTTATTGAACATGTCGATCAAATTATTAGTAAAGTAATCCTGTAGGTGTCAAAATGATTCTTACAGGTGTAAAATTTTTGGTCTCTGCTCCTAACAAGGAGCATTGGCCGCAAGATGAAATAAAGGAAATTGTTATCTTAGGCCGTTCTAATGTTGGCAAGTCAACCTTTATCAATCGGATGACCAATGTTCGTAATTTAGCGAAAGTGTCTTCGACACCGGGTCGGACACGATTATTAAACTTTTTTATGGTTCAAGATCGTTATCGCTTGGTCGATGCTCCCGGTTATGGTTATGCGGGAGTGAGCCACAGTGCTGATGAAAACTTTGGCAAGATGATGGAAGAATACTTCGATGATCGAAAGAATCTGGTTGGAGCATTATTCCTGCTCGATTCTCGCCGAGTTCCCAATGCTGATGATCGCTTGCTCTTAAATCTTTTGATAGAGCATCATCTCCGCTTTGTCATTATCGCTACAAAATGTGATAAGCTTAATCAATCCGAGCGATCACAGATTAATAAGAATATCTTAGGTACTTTGAATCTACCAATGACAACGCCAATCATCTATTCTTATATTAATAAGGATTCATGGATGGACCAAGTTAATGAACGAATTGAAGATCTAATCAAATAGAGGCATATATGTGCCTCTTTTTTAGTATGTTGAAGAAAGGGGGCAAGAGAATATGCATACAATAGTGTTAAAGAAAAATGTCAAAGCAAGATTTATTGTTGAGGAATTAGCATTTGTTAATCTTGATAATCATATTGATTATCATGCGAGTGATGAAGGTGTCGCCGCGACTGGTCAAATCCTAATGAATGGTGAGTATTATAATGGCGGTCGTTATGCGAAGTTTTCGGAGCAAATTGATGTCGATGTTTTCGTACCAACAGATAAGATCACTTGTCGGAAAGATATTCAGATTAAAATCAATGATTTCGAATATACCATTGATGGTGACCAGATTATCTTTGCAATCAAGGTGGATATTGAGGGCTTAAAAGAAGATATCAAATCATTTCCTTCCACCACTGAAAATTCGCAAGAAGAACCGCTTCTTTTAGAAGAACCACCAGTGGTTAATGAAGTAGAAATGAAAGTTGAAGAGCCGACACCTGAAGCCGTAATTGTCAAGGACCCAGTAAATAAACCGATAGAATTAGTGAAGAACAAATACCGGCAGATTTGTTGGAGCTATCGCGTAATACTTAAGGGCGACAGTTATGAAAGCATAGGAAATGAGCTTAAAGTAGATAGCATGAAACTACGTAGTGCAAATCGCAATCAACCATTAAAAGAAGGAATGCTGCTAATTATTCCAAATACTTAATATGAAAGAAGTAATAAAAGAATATTACAATTTAGAGGTTCAAATAATAATTAAACTAAGTCCCACTGTCTATCGCTTAAAATGTCACAATGGGGAATATATCTTTAAGTATTTGGAAAATAACGAAGTAGAGAGCGCCTACGCTCGTTTAAGCATGTTAAATGTTACCAGCTTTGTTTATCCTCTTAAAAATATTTACGGGAATTTTATCAGTGAATGTGCGGATGGCTATTTTGAAATTACGCCTTATTATCAGGATGAAATGATTGCGGCTAAAGACTTGCGGCTGCGACATTTTCTCATTCGCTTGGCATCGCTTCATCAACAGACCCAATATCAAATGCGCGTTAATGAAGGCTTTTTTAGTGAATCCTATGATTTTATCGATGACCAATTAGAGATTGCGAAACGCGGACTAAATGATTATCTTTTAAAGGTGGAAGCTTTGGATTATAAATCGCCATCTCAGTGGTTGCTACTATTAAATAATCAACTATTCTATAAAGCAATTAATGATGCGAAAGAACATCTCGACAAATTTAAAGAATTAACTAAGGAATTACCGCAGTTGCGAGTTTCTCTTATCTATCAAAACTTTGATTATAGTCATATCTTGTTAAAACAAGATAAAATCATTGGGACACAGCGATTGGCTATCGCTCCTCCCATCTATGATCTAAAACACCTTTTTGATTATTCTTATATTGGGGCTTTAGACATAACTAGTTTTTTGAAAGAATACATGAGTAAGTTTCTTTTATTAGAATATGAGAAGGAATGGCTGATGGCCTTGCTTCTTATCCCGAATTTCAATTTTACTATTTTAAATAGTTGCAAAGATATTGATGCAATTGTCAACATCACGCGCAGCATTTCTCATTTTAAGAATGCGAATGAGATGCAAAAATTATTAGCAGCAGATTCTGAATAATTTTCTTTCTTTTAATGAATTTTTAAGCAAATGGAATTA
>CAYIYR010000044.1:0-6232 GCA_964367815.1 uncultured Eubacteriales bacterium | reverse complement strand
GTTGATGGGTTTATCACAGAGAACTCGTTTGATGCCTACTCTAAAGCCCTAATTGAACTAATTGAGAATCCCAATTTGTGTAAAAAGGTGGGCGAGGCTGCTCGGCAAAACCTCTACATAAGTTGGCAAGATGTGATTAGTGAAGTGAGTGAGCGGGATGCTAATCTAATTGAAAGGCGCCGTAAATAAGGTGTCCACACTGGCGACAGTGGTTCCCATCAAGGTTAGTTTTAATCTCCTCTTTTGCCCTTAAGGGGTGGTTGTGGCTGGTGATGAGGGTGGTATTACAATTGGGGCACCGAGTCCTCTCCCACTCCCTTAAGTTGCTGTTACCGGCATAGATGTAGGGGATCTCAAATTGACTGGCTACCTCAAGGAGCTCTAAGAGGTACCCCTCTGATGTTTGGCGATAAGTGCCCATTTGGTAGTGGGGTAAAAAACGACTCAGGTGCCAGACTTGCACTTTCCGCTCCACCAGTTGTTGGGCCATCTCTTTGAGGTGCTCAGCAGTGTGAACTCCCTCTATGAGGAGGGTTGTCACCTCTAACACCTTGTCTCCCCTTTGACTAATGGTCTCGATTGAGTCGAGAACCGGTTGGAGGCGCCCTTTGCAATACTCCCTATAAAATAGGTCATCCCCCTTTAGGTCGACGTTGAAGGCGTCAATATAAGGAAGGATGCGCTCTAAAGAGCTCTTTGAGAAGGAGCCATTGGTAATCATACAGTTGTAACCGCCTCCCCTCTTAACCTCTTTGGCACATGCTTCAACATAGTCTAACCACACTATTGGTTCGCTGTAGGTGTAACTTAATATGGGAGTTCCACTCCCTTTTAAAGTGTGGGCCAGTTGTTCAGGGCTCACCCTTCTACCCCCCACCCTCTCCCCCTGACTGATGTGGTAATTTTGGCAAAATTTACAGCGGTAGTTGCACCCAAAGAGGGCAACCGAGAGGGTGGTAGAGCCGGGATAGAAGTGGTAGAAAGGCTTCTTCTCGATGGGGTCGATGGCTGAAGCAACTAGTTCTCCATAACCGAGTGTAACTAATTGTCCATTTTGATTGGTCCTTATCCCACACACCCCTTTTTGGTCTTCTTCGAGAGAGCACATATGGTAGCAAAAGTCACACGTTAGTTGCACTACTCTTCTCCAATCACTTCGGCTTGGAAGGTCTCAAAGACAACCCCTTCAGCGAGCCATCCATCGGGAGCAAGTCCTGCCTTAAGGGAGAGGTGGCGCAAGAGGGTCTCGCGGTCCCACCCCTCTTCTTGGGCAACTTGGGGAAGGAAGAGGGCCCTTCGGCGCCCCAGGGTTAAGATAACCCCATCGCGCCCAACATTAATCTCTTGGGGCCCTTCAACCCTCTTAGGAGGGGTCAAGATTGAGACCTCTATCTTAATCTTACTGAGCTCTTTAGCGGTTAAGGGACGAAAGCGTGGGTCGTGAAAGGCACTCTCCTTAGCTAGGCGGTAGACTGTTTTGTAGAGGGGTCCCTCTCCAAATATATTGCCAATACACCCCCTTAAGTTGCCACTCGGCACCTCTTTAAGGGTAACAAAGGCCCCCTCCTCCCCCATAAGTTGAGGGGGAGGATTCTTCTCCAACTCTTTGAGGGTTTTAGAGGGGCAGTGCAACAGTTTCTCTTCAATCGATTCACGGGCTAGTAGCAAAAGAATCTTCTTATCCATCTCTACCTCCAAAGGATTGTCCCATAGGCGACAAAATCGTTTGAGCGCTCATTAATTACATCTAAAGAGGTGTAATAATCACTTACCCACCCCTTTGAACCCAACTTTTTAGCTAGGGCACTCACTATTGCCCCGCCAGCTATTCCACAGATAGTCCCCCGCTCTGTCCTCTGTTTCAAGAAGAGGGGTCCCAACTCACCATTAGCTAAGAGGGTCGCCACTTTGAGGTCCTCCTCTTTAACTTTTAGAGCCACCTCGTGGGTAACTCTAGCCCCATAGGGGGTGTAGTTGAAACGAGGGCCATAGTGGGTAAAGTCAGAAGAGGCGATGACGAGGGTCTCCCCCCTCTCCAACTCCTCCTCTGTCAACAGCTCAACTATTTGGTTTACTAGGGTAGTAGTTTTGTCTTGGTCACTCAGATGGGAAATGAGTCCCATCGCCACTGCTATGGGAGATTTTTGTTTTTCTTGTAAATAGGCTAAAAAGGGGAGCACCATCTCAACGGCGTGCTCTTTTTGGAGAACACTGTTCAGCCGAGAGTCCTTTTCCACCTCAAATCCCTCTAAGAAACCAAGCGGTGTGTCGTACCGACTAAAATTACCAAAAGAGATTGTGTCGGGAGGGAGATAGGCAGAGTGGGAAGGGGCAAGAATTAAGACACGCCTAATCTTTGGGGGAGCATAAAGCACTAGGGGGGCAATCCCTCGGCCGCTGTAAAAAAGTCCGGCGTGAGGGAAAAGGGCAAAACGGATAGGCCCACTGGGGCTCTCTTTGGAGCGTACCCTATTAGCTTCTTCAATCGACTCTATAATCGTAGAGCGCAAGCCCGTCTCATTATCAGCATACCAAGAACCGGCATACCACGCTCTGCGGAGTGTACTATTTTTCATACCCAGCCTCCTCCCTCTATTATAATGGAGAAGAGGCGATTTAGAAAGGTTAGAGCCCTATCCAAAGGGGTACACTCAACTCTTAGTTACCCCATAATTATTTCAAATGGATCGGCTCTCGCTCTTAGTGTGGGGGACAAGCTAGTTACTTTCGAAAAAACATTGGCGATGCTCCTCATTGCTAGAAGGGCATCGCCAGAAGCTAGTTTATTAGAAGTTTTTACTATCAATTCCCCATTGAGCCATCAAAGCTCACTGTCGAGGGGGAAAAATCTATTTTACGGACAAACTCAAGGGCCTCTTTAGCCCCAAACATCCGGTCCATACCGTTATCTTCCCACTCAACCGAAAGGGGGCCGGTGTAACCGGCAGCGTTTGCCTCTCTGATAACAAACTCAAAATTGACATCACCATGACCTGGGCTCACAAAGTTCCATCCACGGCGCAAATCACCAAACTCAAGGTGAGAGCCGAGAATACCACTTCTCCCATCTAGTTTTACGTAGCAATCTTTAATGTGGAGGTGGTAGATTCGGTCGGCAAAGTCGTGGTAGAAGATGGCTGGATCGACCCCTTGCCAAACTAGGTGACTTGGATCGAAGTTGAACCCTAATGTGTCGCGCCACTCAAAGACCTCAAGTAACTTTTCGGCGCTGTAGTAGTCGTAGGCGATTTCAGAGGGGTGAACCTCAAGGGCAAATTTGATATCACAGCGATCAAATTCATCGAGGATTGGACTCCACAACGCCAGAATCTCATTATAACCAGCTTCAATCATCTCTGGCGTTGTTTGAGGAAATGAGTAGAAGTACTTCCAGATGGGGGAGCCCATAAAACCTGTCACCACATAACACCCCATATTCTTAGCAGCCTGAGCAGTATACTTCATCTGCTGGATACCCCACTCACGAATCGCCTCAGATTTGCCAGCTAGCGCTTTGGGGGCAAACCCATCAAGGCGAGGGTCTCCAAAGGGATCACCAACGCACTGGCCTGCCAAGTGGTTGCCTAGGGCCCAACACCCCAAGTTATATTTGGCTAAAACCCTCTTTTTCTCTTTAACATAGGCGGGGTCTTTAGCAGCCTTTTCAACATTCATGTGGTCGCCCCAACAGGCAACTTCTACCCCATCGTAGCCAAATTCACTAACTAGTTCACACATCTCCTCAAAGGGCAAATCGGCCCATTGACCCGTAAATAGTGTGACTGGACGTCCCATTGCTTCCTCCTTTATAGGGTAACCCAAGTGGCATCCTTTTGGGAGCTCTCAACACAAGCTCCAATAAATCGAACCCCTTCTGCTCCATTTTCAACGGTGGGAAACTCCAGCTTCTCTCGATCTATCTTTTCTCCATTTAGTCTTCTTAAAAGGGTTTCAGTAAAAGCCTTATAGATATTGGCAAAGGCCTCAAAGACCCCCTCAGGGTGACCCGATGGGAGGCGTGAGAACTTTTGAGCCCCCTCTACAAAGGGGTCTCTCCCCCTCGAGAAGAGTTGCTTTGGCGCACCCATCTTGGTTAGGGTGAAGTGGTCGGGGTCTTCAAGTGACCACTCGATCGTCCCTAGTGAGCCGAAGATTCTGACCCTAAGAGCGTTGTCGTAGCCAATAGCAATCTGGCTCGACCAGTAGACTCCGGTAGCACCGTTATCATACTCAACCATAATGGTGGCGTTGTCATCAAGGGTGCGACCCTCTACAAACTTATCGAGGCGGGCACTGAGGCGCTTAATCTTGAGCCCCGTTACCGTAGCTACCATATTCTCTATGTGGGACCCAATATCTCCAACACAGTTCGACTTGCCACTCAAGGCAGGGTCAGTCCTCCAAGCAGCTTGTTTGTTCCCCTCATCTTCGCTCCTAGTAGCGAGCCACTCTTGGGGGTACTCGGCATTAACAAAGCGGATTTCTCCAATCTCCCCTGATTTAATTAGGTGCTGAATCTGTTTTGCGGCAGGGTAGCCGGTGTAGGTGTAGGTGACTCCAAAAAGGAGGTCACGTTCTCGGGTGAGGGCAACTAGTTCTTTGGCCTCTTCCCATTCAAGGGTGAGCGGTTTGTCACACACGACGTTGATTGAATTCTCTAAAAGGACTTTTGCGCCATTGTAGTGGGCAGCGTTAGGGGTGACGATTACAGCAAAATCGATGCCATCAGCCCGTTTGGACTCTTTTTGTGCCATCTCCTCAACGGAAGCATAGAGGCGGTCGGGGTCGAGTCCTAAAGAGAGACCAAAAGCCCTACTTTTAGCTGCATCACGGGAAAAAACACCACATACGAGCTCAGCTTTATTGTCGATTCTAATAGCAGTCCGGTGGACATCCCCAATAAAGGCACCAGGACCTCCTCCCACCATTCCATAGGTTAGTTTTGCTCCAACTTTTTTGCTCTTACTACCTTCAATCACAATCTCCTCCCTATTGTCTGAGCTCGATTTCTATTAGACGAGTAGAGCTCTCTTTTGGAAAGGATTACATCCCTACCTTTAAGAAGGCTACAACACATTTAAGAATGCTCAGATCAATTACCTGTTTAATATTGTAATTGTTACACACCTTAAAAGATAGTATAGAATAGATGAATTTGTACTCCCATATAGAAAATTGACCTCTTCCCCCTTCCCCCTTATTGCGGTATATTCGCCCTATGGCTAAATTATACAGATTTTCAAACTTTCACACCCATTGCTCTTTGGATGATGGTATGGGTGAACTAGAAGATTATGTTAAAGAGGCTATTTCTCAAGGGTTTAGCGCCCTCGGTTTTTCGTGTCACACCCCTGGCAAACTGCAAGATGTTTGGCACATGAAAAATGAAGATTTCCCCTACTATATCGAAGAGATCAATAGACTAAAAATTTTATATGGGAAAGAGATAGAGCTCTATATTGGTCTTGAACTCGACTATCTAGAAGATACCGAAGAGTTGGTTGGCAATGAATTTTTAGAGCACCTCGATTTTACCATCGCTTCACTCCATATGATGCGTCACGCCAAAAGCGACCAATACCTCACCATTGATGGGCCAATGGATGAGTTTAAAACCCTCCTAAAGGATAACTTTGGTGGTGATATTAAAAAGTTTGCAGCCCACTATTTCTCCCTCCAAGAGAGGATGATAGAGAGCTATAGTTTTGACATTTTAGGGCACTGTGATTTGATAAAAAAACGCAACTCTCACCACCAATTCTTCGACCCCGAAGCCCCTTGGTACCAAGAGATGACCCTCAACTTCCTTGAGCGTATTGCTCCCAAGGGTGTGCGCCTTGAAATCAGCACCGGCGGGATTGCCCGCAACTCTATTGAGGAGACCTACCCCTCCCCAGAGATGGTTAAAAGGTGTGCTGAGTTGAAGATTCCCCTAACACTAAACTCTGACGCCCACTACTACCCCCATATAGCCCATTTTTTCCCCGAAGCGCTCCAACTCCTTAAAGAGGTGGGCTACCAAGAGGTCGATGTATTAACGCAAGGGGAGTGGTTAGCCACCCCAATCGTCTGATATACCACAAAGAGGCTCTTTTATGTGTTATAGTGGTTCGAAATAATAAATAAAGGATTCTACTATGAAAAAAGTTGCTTTGTTTGCTTTTAATGGCAATCCCGGTTGTTTTATCCACGTTCTATTAAACACCCTCGACATGCACGAAAGGGGGTACGC
>CAYIYR010000043.1:0-6604 GCA_964367815.1 uncultured Eubacteriales bacterium | reverse complement strand
TACTAAAACCAACGGATAAAGTGGTTTACGATGATATATCTTCCTTAGTCAAAAATTTTGATAATGTATTCATTAGGAATGGTCTTATTAAGCCTGATAGTCTGATCACATACAATCCTAGATATTCTGCAAATATTCGTGTTGCACTAGGTGGGATAGATGCAGATATTTGTATTGATGAAACACTATATGACTATAAAAGCACAAAAAATCAAGGCTTTATGATTAAAGATAGTATGCAGATCACATCGTATTACTTATTCTATTTAATGGATCGAATTATGTCTTCAACAGTGCAGATGCAACGCCACAGAATAGAAAGAATTGCGTTATATAAAGCTAGGTTTGGGCAAATTGAATATTTTGATGTTAAGAATATTCCTGAAAAAGATTTAAAATATGCAATTTTGGAGCTTAACAGAATGTTTAAATTAGGTATGCCCGATCAGAAAATTAAGGATTTTTAAAAGGGCACTTCTTGATTGTGTGGCAAAGGTGGAGTATTGATAATTTTTAAAACGATTTAAAAGAAAATAAGACACAGTATTGTGCCTTATCTTATCTGATCTTATTAACGGTCTTGCTCCTTCCCCTTCTGAGGATCTGGCTTATTAGTCGGCTGAATCTCTGGTTGCTGTATAGGCTTTTTAATTTCTACCTGTTTACTTAAATAATCCACCAAATCGACTGCTAGTTTTCTATCTTGGGCATGTGGTGATTGTGATAAGGCTTTAGTAATTTCCTTGTAATGTGTCAATGCTTCTTTTTCTTGCTGTTTAGCTTTCTGAATACGTTCAGGAGTGGCCTTATTTTTACCATACTGCTTAAATGGTTTGCCCTGCTCTTTCATTTGTTTGACTGAATGTTTTTCACCTCTATTTTTTTGCAGCCTAGCAATACGTTTTGTCGCATTAGCTTCAATCCCTCTGGATCTTAATTTTTCAGCAAAACTTTCTCGCCATTCCTGAAGGTCAGCTTTTCTGATATTTAACCGATCCCCTTTTTCAGAAACAGCTTTAACAACAATATGTACATGCGGATTTTCACTCGGATCTTTTGAAGGGTCATTGGTAAAGGTGTGCTGCACCATCATATATTTATGATCTTTAAAATGCTCCCCTGCAAATTCTTTTGCAGCTTCATAAACGCCTTTTTCATTAGTACCTTGAGGCATAGATAGCACAATATTAAAAGCCTGCTTATATTTAGATTCTTCATCTGAAATAGGCGTACCTGACATTTGCCAATCTTCAGCAGAATCTTCTATATCATCCTTGCCATTAACTTTATTTCCGTCCTGATCAATTCCCTCTAATTGTCCATTCCTTGTGATATATCCCATGTGGGCTTTCACCTTCCCCATAGAATTCCCCCCGCCAGTAACCTTAACCATTACTTCAGGGGTCTTTTTACTGATCCTATTTAAAGTGGCTTTAACGCTATTTGGAGACGATTTAGGGGCTGATTTAGCTGAATGGCCAGAACTGTTTTTAGGCTTGGATAGATCATTTAAAAAAGTATCTAAACTTTGGGTCTGATTAACACGCTTAACTTTTGAGCCGTTAAGTAGCTGCTCACCGTGAGCAAGCAAAGTGCTTTGCACATCTCTAGTAGTCTTGCTGCTTCCATTAGTCATTATTCCCACCTCTTTTTATTTCTCTCTAATAGAGAGAAAACATGCCTAATTTGAGCTTTTACTAGCTGATGAACACGCTCGACAAAGTCCCTATCGTAAGATTCATGAATACCCTGATTCATATTCTTGGCCATTTGGTTTAGGTTTCTACCAATCGCCAAAAGCTGACTATTTGATTCGCCAAGTTTAAGAGCTTCTTCTTGACTAAAGAATATTGAATCTTTTGTAACATTAGCCGTTAAAACCGAAATGATATATTGATTCGGTTTCATGCCAACCTGAGCCGCTTTTTCATTAATGGCTTTCATCAAGCTTGGTTTAAGTCTTAATTCTTTACGTGACGTTTTTTCAAATACGTCTATCACGTCCTGCGTCTTTTCTATTTCAGATAACTTTTCCTTGATCATTTTTTTGATCAGATCGTCTGGATCTATTTCCTCATACCTGGCTAACTGATAGATTTTTTCGGCTAAATCTTTTTCCAGATTTAATGAAAAATCTTGTCCTGAATATTCAGGATCATTTTCTTTCTTATAGGCATTTTCTAAAGACTTCTGGAAAGGCTCACCTTTCTTGATTCCCTGCTTCTCACACTTAGCTTGCCACCAGTCATAAACGTCACTGCTAACCCTAAATTTTAAAACTTGATTCAAGTTTGATTTCATCATGATTCCAGTACCTTTATCGAAAGTAATATTTTCGATAGCTATTCTGAAAGAATAGTATAACCTTAATTTGTGTCACAAATTAAGGTTTTTAACGGCTGCTGCCTATCCTGCCTTAGAATACATACCTCCTCTTTTCCTCTTTTCTCCTTAGTCATGACTAAGGGTGATCAGGCTTGGTCGGGATAACCCGCCCAAAAAAAACCTTGCATAAGCAAGGTTTTTTTTCGTTGGTAGATTTAGGCTTCTTGTAAATACTCGATTTCAAGACTGCTGCAATCTACGGATGCTTCTGTTCCATCCTCGTATTTGATCCATGCAAAACCCAAAGAAGAAGGCTTTTTATTTAGCATCAGGTTTGCTTGTCGGCCGTCATGAATAACAACTAAAAGCGGTTTTTTGATTTTGTCTGGATCTTCTTCTTTAGCTTCTGGCTGCTCTTTCTGGTTCGATTGATCCATCAGTTTTTTAACTTCAGGTTCTTCAGTCGCTTCAGCTTGATCATCCCCATTAAAATTGAAAGATCCATTATCATCAATAATTGTAGGTTGCTCTTGGCTTTCTTGCGCCTGTGGTTCTGGATCTACTTCAGTCGCTTCAGCTTGCTTAGGTTCTTTTAACTTTTTAGATAATGCCTGAACTCTAGATCTGATAATGTCCTGACCATTCTCTAATGATTCATCCACCCAAGCGTTTACTTCTTCAGGGAATGATTCCCAAAGTTTGCGTAAGTCATATAAAGTCTTTGGCGATTTAAAACCTGCATCATAAGCCTTAGATAAGCACTCTGGCATATCCACTAAAGCCAAGTGAGTAGAAATGAAAACAGGTTCTTCATTTAACTTTTTAGCGATTACGTTTTTCTTCTCGCCTTGCTTAATTTTCTTTTGGATGAAAAGTGCAAGCTCAATAGGTGAATGGTTAAGGCGTTCTTTATTCTCCATGACCTGATCATAATCATCATGATCATTATCAACAAAAGCAGGGATAGTTTCCTTGCCAGCAATCACTGAAGCCCTAAAACGTCTAGCCCCATAATTGATAATCCACTTTCCTTGTTCTATTGGGTGAGGTTTAACACTAATAGGTGTTTTAACTCCACGAGCCTTGACTGATTCGACCATTTTATTCATCTGGTCTTCTGGAAATTCAACACGTGGCTGATCTGGATCTTCAATAATATCTGTAAGTGGAATCTGTTTAGGTGTGCCGTCTGCTACTGGTGTCGGATTGCCTAGATCAATATTTTCCAAAGCTGATAAATCTATCATTCCTTAAATCTCCATAAACTTATTAATGCTTTCAAAAACTGTTTTTAATTCAGCCCATGCGGTAAAACCGCTAGTTTTACCTAATTTATTTGTCGGTACGCCCTGTGCTTGTGCTTCAGCAATTGCAGTCGTTTTTTTAACAAAAGCATAGCTGCCGTCAGAGTTTTTAATCAGGTACTTAGAAAAATGCTGAACAATAGCTTTTAAGTTGTCTTTCTGGAATGGAGTAGGTTCAACGATATTCGGAAGGATGCCGATTAATTTTAAATTTGGGTTTAATTTTTGATTGATCGCTTGGATCTGCTTGAGTAATCCACCGATGCCGTCAATAGCTTCCTGATTCAACTGAATTGGACTTAAAACATAGTCACTAACAATCAATGAAGCCACTTGGCGGATGTCTGGATTCGGATTGGTATCAATCAGGCAAACATCAAATAATGGATCAACTGTTTTTAAAAACTTCTGGTAATTAGTGGCAAATCTATTATGTAAAGTGCCGTTTTTTTCAATAGCAGTTAATTCTGGGGTTGCTTGTACCAAAGTAAAGGCTTCAGGATTTGAAATAGTCTGATCTTCTTTGGTTAGCATGTCGAATGCAGAAACATTAGCTACAGTCACAGCCCCGCCAGTAATCAAGGCTTTTGTAGTGTTTTTCTGGTGATCTAGATCAATGACTAATACACGCAAGCCCAAAGAATTTAAATAGTGTGCATACTGGCAAATGATTGCAGATTTACCCACACCGCCCTTTTGATTTGAAGCAACAACTTTTTTCATATTTCACCTAGTTTCATGGCTTATTAAGGGTCGCCCTATTGCGTCCTTATACTGTATATTCTAACGTCCACCCGTGGACATTGCAAGCATTTTCTTAGTCATGACTAAGTTTTTTATCATAAAAAAATCCTCCCATAAAGGGAGGACTTAAATTAAAAATCTTCAGGATAACCAATTGTTATGATTGGTTCACCTTGATCTCCACCGTGTACGTGCAAGTCTAAAATATGATTTCTCTTTCGGCCTGCGCCTGTGATGATCACCGTAAAGCGTACCGCACTAGGGCTTAGGTGTGTCTTATAAGCTCGGCTCATCCATAAAATGTCATGAATAACGCCCTCTAGGTCATTAAGCCATTTTTCATTTTTTATAGCTTTATCAACTATTGCCCAAAGTGCTGAAGTGAAGCAGATAGAATGCTTGTAATGTTCTTTTGCAAGCTTATCCAATTCAGGGCTTAGTGAATTGATTGCAACTAAAAAACCATCTTCAATGGCTTGCTGACGAGTGTAAACTGAAATGTATTGTTCCATGATTTTTAACCTGTTTTATTTCAGGTCGCCCGATGCGTCCTGATAAAATCATTATATCAGTCCACCTGTGGACATTCAAGCAAAATCTTAGTCATGACTAAATTTTTAATAGGGAAAATTGACATAAAAAATATCCGTTTTAATACCTGGCTAAACCGCTTTTCGAATGCTTATATATGCGATTTTTAGGCTGCTGACAGCCTTTTTTATATCTGAAGCTAAATTACCATAGTACAAAACTAAACAGGCCAGAATAAGCCTAAATAACGCAGAACAGATAGACAATGTTTTATGTTTTTTAGACAAGCTAAAAACCAAAAAAAATCGCCACCAATAAAAAACCTCCCATTATGGGAGGTCTGGCTTAAAGTGCGAGGTTATAAGTAATTCTATAATCTTCAAAGTAACCGTTTTCATTGTCACCTCTTCTGATTTTTTCAATGTGAGTAACATTGTGGGCTACTCGGCAATTAATCATGATTTTTTCAATTTCTTGGAATAGTGTTTTTTCATCAAAGATTGGAAACCAAATATTATAGTTAGATCCAGTTAAAACCTGATGACCGCAAAAATGAACCAGTTTACCTGTAGGATAGTTTGTAAAGATCGCTACTATTGAATTTCGCATAATTAATACCTGTTTTATTTCAGGTCGCCCTTTGCGTCCTGATAAAATCATTATATCAGTCCACCTGTGGACATTCAAGCAAAAACTTAGTCATGACTAAAAATATTAATAAAAAAAAGCCCCCTTTCGGGGACTTCTTCATTAAGTTGTTAAAAGTTTTCTTTCTTCTGCCATTCTGGTTTTTTTAACTTTCTGACTACCGTGTAACTCTCGCATTTGATCTAAAGTCATTCTGCCCCGACCACTGGATTTTTTACCAATAAAAACCCATTTGCATTGCACTCGATTCCAGACAAAACCCGCCTCTTTTAATTTGTCTTTGTGCTGCTTAGTATCACCAGAAACCCAAACCCAAACGCCAATAATTTCAATATCTAAACCATCCAGATTGATAATTGCATCAATAGCCTGTTTTACTTTTTTCTCAACTTCAGAATGTTCTGAACGACTTGACCAAAAACCACGACCGTTTTCAGAACTATCTTGATACTGATCTTTTGAAGCTTCATTAATAATGCGGTTTAATAGCTGTTCATACTCGCTGTTAATCTCCTGCATAACTTCTGTTTTACCGCCACGATCAGGGTGATTTTTAAAAGCTAGTTTTTTGTACTGAAGTTTTAACTCGTCTAATGATGTAACTGATGAAAAATGATTCATTCTAAAATACCTGTTTTATTTCAGGTCGCCCTTTGCGTCCTGATAAAATCATTATATCAGTCCACCTGTGGACATTCAAGCAAAAACTTAGTCATGACTAATTTTTTTTAAGGATAAAACACTATAGACAATAGTTATTTAGATACTTATCAGGTCTGCTTTTCTAATGCTTATATTTGAGATTCTTAGGCTGATGACAGCCCTTTTTTATCCTTACAGCCACTACCCCACGCCACCAAAAAAAACACGCTAAAATGAGCTTAAATCATACATATTGAATAAATGGTTTTTCCTTAGTCATGACTAAGAAAATTAATGCTGCACTAGATCCCTCGATGGTTGATCAGAGCAAAGTGTCTACTTTGCGAACTATGGAAAAAGCAAAACCTTCCCTTCCTGATTACCGTTGATTTTCAAGCGAGCTTTAAAAA
>CAYIYR010000042.1:0-6607 GCA_964367815.1 uncultured Eubacteriales bacterium | reverse complement strand
GTTCTTCTCCTTAAAGCTTATATACCTATTGTCTCCAATAATTATATGATCTAAAACAGGGATTCCTAATTCCTTGCCTAATAACGCTAAAGCCTTGGTTGTTTCAATATCCGCAACACTCGGATTTGCGCAGCCGGATGGATGATTGTGAACAAGAATAATCCGCGCTGCATTTTCTCTAACCGCTTCTCTAAAAATATCACGTGGATGAACGATATGCTGACTGAGACCACCTTTGAATAATTCCACGGCTCTAATCAAACAGTTACGATTATTCAAACAGATAACTAAGCATTTCTCTTGAAACTCACTTTTAAGCTTAGGTTCTAAAAACTCATAGATTTGTTCTGGTGAATTCAGTTCTAGTTGACTAGATGGCTGATAATTTACTCGTTTAGCGAATTCTATCATCGCCAATAATGACATTGCTTTGGCTTCTTTTAGGCCTTTCATTTTGATTAATTCTTGGTAGGAGCTCCTAGAAAGACCTTCAAGTCCGTTAAATTGGGCAAGAATAGAATAGGCAAAATCAATGACTGATTGATTTCTGGTCCCCGTATGAAGCATAATCGCCAATAATTCGGCGTTAGAAAGAGTATTAATACCTTCTCTTATTGCTTTCTCCCGTGGCTTTTCACAATTCGGCAGATTATCTAATCTCATCTAATAAACTGTGAGATTCGCGAAAGAATATTCTTTGCTGATTCCCATTTAAAACGAAAACCGCCCGGCAAATCAACTTGTCCTTTACTCGAAGTATAGATTTTCCAAACAACAATGGTTAAGATGCCAATAGCTAGCACTGCTGCTACGGCAGCAATAGAAATAATCTCACCACCACAAATTTGCTTCTCTTCTTCAATACTCAATGGTCTAATAAGGTTTCTCATTTTTTCACCTCCCATTAATAACATTGTAATTAAGAAGAAGAAACCCTAAAAAATTATAAAAAAAGAGTTACCAGTTTCCTGATAACTCATTCTTATTACAACATACTCTGCATTTTCTGCAATGTTTCGATAACATTAGCTTTCTTGTTCTTATAATCTTCAAGCTTTTTCTTCTCCGCCTCAACTTTCGCCACAGGAGCTTTGTTAATAAAGTTTGGATTATTCAACATGTTAGTTCCTCTATCAATCTCGCTATCGAGTTTTGTTATTTCATTGTTTAAACGGGCAATCTCTTCTTTAATATCAATTAAGCCTGCCATAGGAATAAACATTGTCATACCACTTAAGGCAAATGTCATACCTTTGTCTTGTGAAACACTTTGACCAATTTTTAGTTCCGAAGTAAAGCAGAATCTTTCAATATATTGACGATTACTAATAATTTCTTGACATAATTTATCATCTGGAATTGCAAGTTCAACAATAATTTTCTTGCTAGGAGCGATATTGTTATCATTTTTCATCGTTCTGATCGTTTTAATGACTTCATCAATCGCATTGACAATAGGTTCATCCAAACCATTGTCATATTCCTCGTTGGCTTCTGGCCAAGTAGAATTAACTAAGCAGAGGCTATTATCGTCATGTAAAGTCTGATAGATCTCTTCCGTTACAAAGGGTATAAATGGATGCGCCAGTTTAAGGATGGAATCGAGCACATAGAACATCGTGTTTCTGGTTGTGGCTTGGAGTTTCTCATCATCACTTTGTAAAGCGAGTTTAGCCATCTCAACATAGGATGAACAGAAATCATCCCAAATGAAGTTGTACAGACTAGTTCCCGCCACAACAAACTCATATTTATCCATCGATTCATTCATCGCTCTAATTGTCTTATTCAATTCACGAAGAATTTGATGATCATATATTGAACCGTTCTTATAGTCGATTGAACTTGGTTTAAAACCTTCAGGGAAATTCATCATACAGAAGCGCGAAGCATTCCAAATTTTGTTGATAAAGTTCCAAGCAGCATTAACTTTTTCTTCACTATAGCGTAAGTCTTGACCAGGAGCGGAATTAGTTGTTAAGAAGTAGCGCAAGGAATCGGCTCCATACTGATCAATAACAGCAATTGGATCGACCCCATTGCCTAAAGATTTTGACATCTTACGACCCTTATCATCACGAATTAATCCGTGGATTAAGCAGTGTTTGAATGGCTTTGTTTTGGTGAATTCTAGCGATTGGAATATCATTCTAGAAACCCAGAAGAAAATTATATCATAGCCAGTTACCAAAGCATCAGTTGGGAAATAGCGCTTATAGTCCTCGGTATCTTGCGGCCAACCTAGGGTTGAGAATGGCCAAAGAGCACTTGAGAACCAAGTATCTAAGACGTCTTCATCTTGATGATATTGTTCCGGATGCTGTGGTGGGTTAATTCCAACATAAACCTCCCCAGTTTCATTATGATACCAAGCGGGAATTCGATGTCCCCACCATAATTGACGAGAAATACACCAGTCTTCGATATTGGACATCCAGTTTGTAAAAATCTTTTCGAAACGATCGGGATAGAATTGAACTTTCTCACTAGTTTTTTGGAATTCAAGAGCTTGAGTTGCTAGTGGACGCATCTTAACAAACCATTGTTTCGATAAATATGGCTCCACTATCGCATGTGATCTCTCAGAATAACCAACTTGATTAATATGCTTCTCAATCTTGATTAGCAAGCCTTTTGCTTCGATATCCTTTAGTAATTGTTCACGACAGGCGAAACGATCCATTGTATTATACTTACCGCAAACTTCATTCATCGTTCCATCGGGATTCATACAAATAATCTTCGGAAAACCATAACGTTCACCAATGATAAAATCATTGGGGTCATGAGCTGGCGTACATTTCATCGCCCCTGTTCCAAATTCAATATCGACATATTCATCAGCGATAATTGGTAACACATCACCATTCGCCGGATTGATTACTTTCTTACCAACCCAGCTTTGATAACGCTCATCTTTAGGATTCACAACCACGCAAACATCACCAAACATGGTTTCAGGTCTGGTTGTTGCAACTTCTAAGAACTTGCTAGCATCATCTTCCAAACAATACTTGAAATAGTACATATGGCTTTCAGTTTCTTCATAGATTACTTCTATATTTGATAAGGCAGTTCTTTGAACTGGATCCCAGTTGATAATACGATAGCCTTGATAAATCAAACCTTTATTATACAAAGAAACAAATACTTCCTTGACGGCTTCAGATAAACCTTCATCCAACGTAAATCTTTCTTTGCTGTAGTCTAAAGATAATCCCAGTTTTGCCCATTGTTCATGAATAAAGCCATGATATTCTTTTTTCCATTGCCAAGTTGTCTGTAAGAATTTTTCACGACCGAGATCATAGCGGGAAATTCCTTGAGATCTTAGTTTTTCTTCCACTTTCGCTTGGGTTGCAATACCAGCATGATCACAGCCAGGAACCCAAAGAGTATCAAAACCCTTTAAGTGTTTATATCTAATAATCATATCCTGCAATGTTCCATCCCAAGCATGACCTAAATGGAGTTTACCAGTAACATTTGGTGGCGGTATAACCACACAAAATGGTGGTTTACTCTTGTCGCCTGATGTAAAACAATTTTGGTCTAACCAGAACTGATAGCGACCATTTTCCACTTGATTGTGGTCATAACGTGTTGCCATTTCTTTACGCATATTTTTCCTCCTCTGATACCTAATAAATAAAAAAACGTCCTACAAAAGGACGTTAATAACGCGGTACCACCTTAATTTATATCCATAGTGGATATACTCTCAAATCTTTAACGCAGACATACGTGATTTACTACTATCTTTCATAAATCAAGCTCCTAGACGACCTTCAATCACGCTAGTTATTGCCTTTCACCAACCGACAATTCTCTTCAAGCTAGCAGGGATTTACTCCTTCTATTCAACGCTATGCAAAAATTATAGCATGACTTCAGTAATAGTCAATAACTTTTGAAAAATCAGCATTTTTCTTCCTATTTATTGCTTAATCATCTAATAGGTCTTTTGAATTTATTCGAATAATGATATTTAAAAAGCTTAAGTAATTAATACCTAAGCTTTCGAAAGTATTGACTGTTCTTAATAAAGAAACATTATCTTGGTGATTTGCCACCGCCTGGCATCATTCCACTTCCACCCTGGTTAATTGAGCCGTAAGAAGTAAGAATAGATGAGACTTTCATTGTGGTAACTTGAGTACCCCCACTATAGGTTCCATCGGTATAAACACCGTCAGTATTTGTTCCACCAGTGACCGTTCCCCCAACTTTTACAGTATAGGTTGTTCCATTAGTAATCTGTGGCGTTGAGATAACAATATTACTATAGCTCTTATTTGAGCTGAAAATGAAGTTATAATCGCCAGCACTAATACTAATCAACTGTCCAGCATTTACAGAGGTAGTAATCGATAAGCAATACTGTGTTGTACCACTACTTGTTGGCGCTTGGGCCATGCCTGAGCTACCAGCGGCAATTAATGTCCCGCCAGTTAGTTGGAAACTGCCATCATAATCTAAGGAGCCATTACCATTATCGGTTGGTCCGAGAATAATTAATGTTCCGGCGCTCATTTTGATGTTGCCATTGGAATCGACTCCATCACCGCTGGCATTAACGAAGATATAACCACCAGTAATATTGATTGTATGAGAAGAAGAACTGGAACTGAACTGATCCCAAAAACTAGTACCGCTAGAATCGACACCACCAGCAGCATTGATTCCATCATCACTAGCAACCACATGAATGTAACCGCCAGAGATATTGATATCGCTACCCTCGATTCCTTCATAACTCTTCGTAATATTTATTGATCCATTAGTAATTGTTAAAGTAGCATCGGAATGAATACCATCATCGCAAGTAGTAATAGTGTAAGTTCCACCATTGATAGTTACATTATTATTGCTGTGAATAGCATCATCTAAACTGTTAATTATGAAATTGCCGCTGTTAATGGTGAGAATTCCATCTGCTTTAATCCCTTTTGTGCTGATTGAATCATTGACTTTGCCAATCGCTCCATTACTAGTTTGGATATCCATGCTGGCGCCCGTAATTGTTAGGGTCAAATCAGCACTGACACCATCACGACCACTAGTTAGTTTATAACTACCATCATTAATCTGAGCTGCGCCATTGGCGTGAATACAATCTTCTAATGAATTAACTTCCATCGTTACACCAGTTAGCACGATAGTAGTGGCTTTTACACCTTTGCAACTAATCTCTTCACCGGTAGTTGTATCATACTTCATTGTTCCTAGATAACCGCCACCGGCTTTAATACTGAACTCTCCGCCCGAAATTGTAAGTTCAGTTTCCGCTTGGATTCCATCTTGTCCAGCTTCGATAACAAATTTACCTGTTGTAATACTTAACCAACCAATTGTTAAATCCGCACCAGTATCATCGCCATTTACTTTTATTCCATCTTCTAAGGTAGTGATATCAAAATCGCCATTACTAATAGTTATACTATTAGCAGCTTTAATTCCATCACCTTCAGCATCAATTTTGAAGGTTCCCTTTGCAATATTAATAGTTGTACCAGCTTCCATACCATCAGAGCCTGCTTCTAAATCAAAGTTACCATCTTTAATGATAATAGCAGCATCGCCACTCTTAAGAGCATCTTTTGCAACATCAGCTTTGATTGTAGCATTATTAATGGTTAGACCCGTTTTAGCGGAAAAGCCATGATCTAAGGAACTTATATCATAACTACCACCATTAATAGTCAGATTTTTACTTGTATATAAACTAGCACTTGCTAAACCCGTAATTGTTAAGCTTCCTTCACCTTCAATGATTGTGTTCTCACACTTCTTAATTTGGATAGCCGCATCATCGGTATTATTACTACTATCAGAAACCGTGTTAGCATTCTTAAGAACAATCTTTAAACTATTAGCAGCTTTGCAGTTGATAGCTGCATTTGCTCCAGCATAGGTTAGATTTGTACCGTCTAAGACAACAACAAAGTCCGCTGCGCTATTGTTGAGAACAATCTGAGCATTACTATTGGTGCCAGTAAAGGCATAAGCCCCTGCTTCCGTTAACGTTACATTGCCTCCTGAGGTAATACTTGCAATATCATAATTAGCTGAAACGCTTAAAAATGTTCCACTAACCTCATAATTACCAGCTGGCATTGTTAGTGGTAAGTTACTCCAACCCGTGAAAAGATAACCTTCTCTTGTCGCTGGATAAGCGGCAGCTGTTATTTCTGATCCACAATCATAAGTTTGGGTAGTATAGTCTGTACCATCGACCTTATAAGTAATGGTATATTGTTTAGCAGTCCAAGTTGCTGTAAAAACTAAATTACTTGTTCCCATTTTCTCAGGAATAGTTTCATTCCAACCGGAAAACTCGTATCCTTCTTTAGTAGGATTAGTTGGTACGACAATTGTCGCTCCTTCTTCATAATTCTTAACGGCACCATATAACTGATCATCACAATAAAATGATACTGAATATAATTGTGTATCACTATATTCTGTCTCATCCACCGTTGAGCTTGTCGACCCACTATCGGAACTGTTGACACTAGAATTCGGTTCTTGCGAAGAATTGTTTGTTCCACAAGCTGTTAATCCTAATGCAAGAGCTAAGGCTAATGAACCAATTACAATTTTCTTT
>CAYIYR010000041.1:0-6940 GCA_964367815.1 uncultured Eubacteriales bacterium | reverse complement strand
GTTCGATGCCGTGCTACTTGCACAAGCAAACAAACGTCAAGATACTTCCAAAACCAAAAAGCGGGATGAAGTTAGCGGCGGCGGCAAAAAACCATGGCGTCAAAAAGGTACTGGTCGTGCCAGACAAGGATCTACCAGATCTCCACAATGGAGACACGGTGGTATCGTATTTGGACCAACTGGTGACCAAAACCATAGCCTAAAGATGAATAAGAAAGTAAGAGTTCTAGCTCTAAAATCTATTCTATCTAAGAAACTTGCAGATAAGGAATTAGTCGTTGTCGATAAGTTCGACTTCGAGGAAGCCAAAACCAAGAATATGGTCGCAAGTTTAAAAGCACTCAAGAGTGAGGGCAAAACCTTAATCGTTATGAGTGAAGATTCTATGAATGATAATGCTGTTTTATCAGCACTCAACATTCCAACAGTCGGTATGTTATATTTCTTTGAAATTAACGTATATGATGTCATCAATTGCAATCAAGTCATTATGACAAAGGATGCTATTGAAATTATCGAGGAGGTGCTTGAAGATGGCAAGGAAGGCTAAGAAGACTGCGGAAGTTAGAAAGTTCCCACTTCCAACCGTTCATGATTATGAAGTCGTCAAGTCACCACTAGTTACCGAAAAAAGCATGCAGTTAATGCAAGCGGGTAACAAAATTGTCATTAAAGTTGCTAAAGAAGCCAATGCCACTGACATTAAGAAAGCTTTTGAAGCAATCTTCAATCGTAAAGTTGAAAAGGTCAATACCGTCAACGTTAGAGCAAAAGATAAAAAAATGGGTCGTTATGAAGGCTTAACAAGTCCTTATAAGAAAGCCATTATCAAATTAGCTCCAGGCGAAACACTCGACCTCTTCACCGAAGAGAAATAGGAGGTAAGTGAGTATGGCAATCAAAAAATATAAACCAACCTCTAATGGTCGCCGTAATATGAGCACCTTAGATAACTCAGGATTAAGCAAAGTTAAACCAGAGAAATCTCTAGTAGTTCATGGTAAGAAAACCGGCGGAAGAAATAATACTGGTATGATTACCTGCCGTCATATGGGCGGTGGCAATAAAAAGAAGTACCGTGTAATTGATTTCAAGAGAAATAAAGATGGTATCGTCGGAAAGGTTCAAACAATTGAGTATGATCCAAACCGTACCAGCAACATCGCTTTAATCGGATATGTTGATGGTGAGAAACGTTACATTCTTGCTCCTAAGGGATTAAAAGTTGGTATGGAAGTTGTTTCCGGTGATAAAGTTGATATCAAAACTGGCAACTGCTTACCATTAGCAAACATTCCTGAAGGTACATTCATTCACAACATTGAATTGAAGCCAGGTGCTGGCGGTCAACTCGTACGTAGTGCGGGCGTGAGCGCACAGGTGCTAGGTAAAGAAGAAAAATACATTATCGTTAGACTCGCTAGTGGTGAGGTTCGTAAGATCTTAGCTACTTGCAGAGCTACAATCGGCGAAGTCGGCAATGAAGATCACTCCCTAGTGAGTGTCGGCAAAGCTGGAAAGACTCGTCACCTTGGTGTTCGCCCAACCGTTCGTGGTTCGGCAATGAACCCAAATGATCACCCTCATGGTGGTGGTGAAGGAAAATGTCCTGTTGGACGTGATGCACCACGTACTCCTTGGGGCAAGAGAGCCTTAGGCGTCAAAACTAGAAATACTAAGCAAGCTTCTACCAAATTAATCGTCAGAAGACGTAATGGTAAATAGAGAAGGAGGAAATTGAAAAATGGCACGTAGTATTAAAAAAGGACCTTTCGTAGATGAACATCTAATGAAAAAGGTCGAAGAACTTAATAAGAACCACAAAAAAGAAGTTATTAAGACTTGGTCACGTAGATCAACAATTTTCCCCCAATTTGTTGAACATACCTTCGCCGTTTATAACGGACGTGAGCATATCCCAGTATATGTTACCGAAGATATGATTGGACACAAACTCGGTGAGTTTGCTCCAACAAGAACTTATAGAGGACATACCGGACATACCGCTGAAGATAAAGCGGCCAATGCCCAGTAAGAGGAGATAGGAAATTATGGAAAATCAAGCGAAAGCAATTGCCAAAACTATCCGAGTCACTCCAAGAAAAGTTCGTCTCGTAATTGATTTGGTCAGAGGGAAGACCATTAAAGAAGCTAATGCAATTCTAGTAAATACTGATAAAGCTGTCGCTCCAATCGTGGCAAAAGTTATTAATTCAGCAGCAGCTAATGCTGTTAATAACAATAACATGGATCCTGAGAAGTTATATGTCAAAGAAATCTATGCCAACGAAGGAATGAGAATGAAGAGATTTTTGCCCAGAGCTAAAGGTAGCTCCAGCGGCTTAATTAAAAGATCCAGCCACATTACTGCAATCGTGGCTGAGAAAGAGTAAGGAGGAAAGAGAAATATATGGGTCAAAAAGTTAATCCTGTAGGTATGCGTGTTGGAATTAACCGTGATTGGGATTCCAAATGGTACGCAACTGATAAAGATTTCTCTAAATTCTTACATGAAGATATCGCTATCCGTAATCTTCTTGAAAAAGAATTAAAAGAAGCGATGCTTTCAAAAGCAGAAATTATGAGAATCAAAGAAAATGTTGAAATAGTTGTTAATGTCGCTCGTCCAGGCGTTGTCGTCGGACAAGATGGCAAAAACGT
This sequence comes from uncultured Eubacteriales bacterium, assembly GCA_964367815.1. Taxonomy (GTDB): domain Bacteria; phylum Bacillota_I; class Bacilli_A; order RFN20; family UBA1709; genus CAYIYR01. The sequence continues at coordinate 4,279 of CAYIYR010000041.1, read as the reverse complement.
TGAAGTATTAACGAAAAAGATTAGCCAACTCTGTCATGGTGCTAAGGTTAAGCTCACCGCTGTTGAAGTTAAGAACCCTGATTTAGATGCCGTTATCGTCGCTAAATCAATCGCTCTCCAACTAGAACAACGTGCTTCCTTTAGAACTGCACAGAAGAAAGCTATTCAAAGAGTTATGAAGGCTGGCGCAAAGGGAATTAAAACATTAGTCTCTGGACGTTTAGCTGGTGCTGATATCGCTCGTAGCGAAGGTTATTCCGAGGGCGTTGTTCCTCTACATACCTTAAGAGCTGATATTGACTTCGCAGTTGCAGAAGCTGCAACCACATACGGTCGCTTAGGCGTCAAAGTTTGGATCTGCCGTGGAGAAATTCTCCCACAGAGAAAACAAGTCGTCAAAGATGAAACGGCCCCGAAAGGAGAGTAGTATTTTATGTTAATGCCAAAGAGAACAAAATACAGAAGACCTCATCGGGTCAGCTATGAAGGCAAATCAAAAGCCGGCACAACTGTAGCCTTTGGTGAATTCGGTCTACAAGCCCAAGAGGGTGCGTATGTAACCAATAACCAAATTGAGGCTGCCCGTATTGCCTTGTCACGTTATACAAAGAGATCTGGTCAAATTTGGATCAGAATCTTCCCTCACTTAGCTAAAACTAAGAAACCATTAGAAGTACGTATGGGTTCTGGTAAAGGTGCTCCAGATTCTTGGGTCGCCGTTGTAAAAACCGGACGCATTATGTTCGAAATTGGGGGAGTTCCCGAGGATCAATGCCGCGAAGCATTAAGACTCGCTTCTAATAAGCTACCAATCAAATGCAAGATTGTTACTAGAGAAAAGAGTGGTGAGTAAGCATGAAAGTTAATGAAATCAGAGAAATGAAAACTCCAGATCTTCAAAAGAAGGTCCAAGATTTAAAAGAAGAATTATTTATGCTTAAGTTCCAACAAGCAACTGGTAAAACTGAAGGCGTAGCTAAATGTAAGAACATTAGAAAAGATATCGCTCGCATCTTGACAATTCTGCAAGAGCGTGCGCTCGCCAAAGAGTAGGAGGTTTTGAAACATGGAAAGAAAGAATCGCAGAACTCTAGTCGGTGTTGTAGTTTCTGACAAAATGAGCAAAACCATTACCGTTTTGGTTCGTACTGAGAAGAAACACTCACTATACAGTAAAAAGACTATTTATACAAAGAAGTACAAGGCTCATGATGAAGAAGGCATCGCCCACATTGGTGATACTGTTGAAATCATGGAATGCCGTCCATTATCCGCTGACAAGCATTTCCGCTTAGTCAATGTGGTTGCCAAGGCTGGCTTAATAGCATAGGAGGGGATTATTAATGATACAAAGAGAAACTAATCTTGTGGTCGCTGATAACTCCGGTGCGAAAAGCGTAAGAGTTTTCAACCTCAAGGGCGGATCATTCCGCAAGTCTGCTTCCATCGGTGACATCGTAACCTGTGCGGTTAAAGATGCAACACCAAATGGTGGCGTTAAAAAAGGTCAAGTCGTCAAGTGTGTTATTGTCAGAGTCGCCAAAGAAATTCGTCGTGCTGATGGTGCAAGAATTCGCTTTGATGACAATGCTGTTGTCTTAATTAAAGATGACATGACACCAGTGGGCACCCGTGTTTTCGGACCAGTTGCTCGTGAATTAAGAGAAAAAGGTGAAGGATTCATGAAGATTGTTTCCTTAGCACCTGAAGTCTTATAAGGAGGAATTCGCACATGAAAATTAAAAAGGGCGATACCGTTAAAATCATTGCCGGTGGCAATTCCAAAAGAAATCAGGACAAAGGGAAAACAGGCGAAGTAATTGGCGTTAATGTCAAGAATGAAACTGTTCTTGTTAGTGGAGTTAACATTGTTGTAAAGCATAACAAACCAACTCAGAAGAATCCTGATGGAAACATTGAGACCAAAGAGGCCCCAATCCACGTTTCCAACGTTGCTTACTATGATACCAAGGCAAAGAAAACCGTGAAAATCGGCTATGCTGTAATCGATGGTAAAAAAGTAAGAGTTAACAAAGAAACCGGTTTACCACTTGAAAAGAAAGCTGCCAAGAAGGCTGCCAAAGTTGTCAAGGAAAAACCAGTTGAAGAAGTTGCTGAGAAACCAGCAAAAAAGAAAGCTGCTCCTAAGAAGAAAGCCGCAGCTGAAGTGAAAGAGTAGGAGGGTAAGATATGAATCGTTTATTAGAAAAATATAAGACAGAAGTCGTTCCTGCCCTAAACAAGCAATACAACTACTCTTCAATTATGGAAACTCCAAAATTAGTTAAAGTTGTTATCAACGTCGGTGTCGGTGATGCGACAACTAATGCAAAAATGCTTGAAGATTCCGTAAAAGAATTAACACAGATTACTGGTCAGAAACCAATTATCACTAAAGCCAAGAAATCAATTGCTACCTTTAAATTAAGAGAAGGAATGGAAATTGGTTGCAAGGTCACCTTACGTGGCGAGAGAATGTATGAATTCTTAGATAAGTTAATTAATATTACTCTTCCCCGTGTTCGTGACTTCAGAGGCGTTTCTAAAACCGCTTTTGATGGCAGAGGAAACTACACCTTAGGTGTCAAGGAACAAACCATTTTCCCAGAAATTAACTATGAACAAGTTAATAGAGTCAGAGGAATGGATGTTGTTATTGTAACAACGGCGAAAAATGATGAAGAAGCGAAATCACTTCTTACCTTCATGGGAATGCCGTTTGCTAAGTAGGAGGGAAATATATGGCAAAAACATCACAAAAAGTACGTTATTCACGTCCAAAGAAATATGCCGTTAGAGAGTACACACGTTGCGAACGTTGTGGCCGCCCTCACGCTGTGTTAAGTAAATTTAAACTATGCCGTATTTGTGTTAGAGAATTAGCTTATAAAGGTCAAATTCCTGGCATGAAGAAGTCTAGTTGGTAGAACTGGGTTAGAAGGAGGAAAATACACATGGTTATGACAGATCCAATTGCTGATATGCTTACAAGAATTCGTAATGCAAATCAGATGAAGAATGCCACAGTAGTTATGCCCAACTCCAAAGTCAAAGTAGAAATCGCTAAGATTTTGAAAGATGAAGGATACATTGTTGATTATGCTATTGCTGGTGATGTTAATAAAGAACTCACATTAACATTAAAATATGTGGGTAATGATCGCGTTATCACTGGATTAAAGAGAATTTCTAAACCAGGCCTACGCGTTTATGCAAGTGCAAAAGAAATGCCAAAAGTTCTAAATGGCTTAGGCATCGCAATCGTTTCCACCTCGAATGGAATGGTTACTGATAAAGTAGCTCGCAAGAATGGTTTAGGCGGCGAAGTCGTCGCTTACATCTGGTAGGAGGGTATTTATGTCACGTATTGGTAAAATGCCCGTTGCAATTCCTGAAGGTGTCAGTGTTACCGTTGACAAGACCATCGTCTCTGTCAAGGGACCAAAAGGAAGCTTAAGTTATGATGTTCCTGAAATCATTACTGTTAAGGTTGAAGGTAACGAAGTACATGTAAGTCGTCCAAATGATGAAAAGATTTCTAAACAATTACACGGAACTGTTCGTGCCAACATCCACAATATGGTTGAAGGCGTTCACAAAGAATTCTCCAAAACATTAGTTTTGAAGGGAACAGGTTACAAATCAGCGGTCGAGGGAAAGGATGTCGTCTTATATGTCGGCTATTCCAACCCAATTCATGTTGCTATTCCAGAAGGAATCAAAGTAGTCTGCAGTGGAAACAACTCAACTGTTATCACTATTAGTGGTGTTAACAAACAAGTAGTTGGTCAACTATCTGCACAAGTTAGAGCCGTAAGAGCCCCAGAGCCATACTTAGGCAAGGGCATCGCTTACTCGGATGAACACATCCGTCGTAAGGAAGGCAAAAAAGCCGGTAAGAAATAGAACTCAGGAAAGGAGAAATTAAATTATGTTAAACTTAAAAGACAAGAATGCTGTTAGACTACATCGTCATGCTCGCATTCGCAATAAGATCAGTGGAACTACTGATTGCCCACGCCTGAGTGTATTTCGCTCTAATGCACATATTCAGGCTCAAGTCATTGATGATGTCAAAGGCGTAACCATCGCTGCTGCTTCTTCAGTTGCCTTGAAGTTAGAAAATGGTAGTAACATTGAAGCTGCCAAAAAAGTCGGCGAGGCTTTAGCCGCTGCCGCTGTTGCCAAAGGTGTTACTAAAGTCGTCTTCGATCGTAGTGGTTATATCTATCACGGTCGTGTTCAAGAGCTCGCAGACGGTGCTCGTGACGGCGGCTTG
>CAYIYR010000040.1:0-7244 GCA_964367815.1 uncultured Eubacteriales bacterium | reverse complement strand
ATAAAAAACACCTCACCCTTGAGCTATTAACTCTTGGATGAGGTTTTCTTTCGCCTTTTGAAGCCTAATTAGAATAATCCCTAATTAAACGCTTCTTTTGGAGAGTATCTTTTATTTTATTGGCATTAATTCGATATAGCCCCTGTTTCCGACAGGTTCTAACTGAATGCGCAGATTCTCTTCATCCCAGCTATAACCAAGAATAATGGGATTATAGCGATCGATAGCCCCCCATAATTCATTGATGGCTACGCAATAATCATCCTCTTTAAAAGGTTCACCTTGGAACATAATATACTTGCACTTTGGTAGATCAATGATATCGAATCCCTCAGGGATTGAACCATAGTAATCCGATGACACTTCCACTCCTTGCACATAGATAGAAGTATTAGGCTTAATAAATTTCTTTGGAAGCCATAAGCAGACCGGCTCACCGCAAAGAGATTTCATGCTTTTTAAAACTCCCCAAACATCACACCCAACTTCATAACAATAATCCATGTAGTTGTCTGACTTCACACCCCGCTTGATAATAACTTTATGTGCGGGTTTTTCGATAATCGTAATAAAGACGTTCTTAACTTCTTTCGCTATTGTTTTTGTTTCTCCTTTATTGTTCATTACTTTGTAAGGAATGAAAAGCTGAATAGGCTGAGGATTTTTAGAATACTCTTTGGGATTTATCCCAAATTCTTGAAAAAATGCCCGTTGATAACCATCAACACTATTATATCCATACTTAAATGCGATATCGATAGTCTTGATTTTAGTATCACGAAATTCTAATGCTGATTTAGAAAGTTTCAAAAGCCTAATATACTCAGCAGGTGATAGATTAGTCAGTTCCAAAAACAGGCGATAAGAATACCAAGGAGAATAGAAAGAAGCCCTAGCTAGGTCAGCCATCGTAATATTCTCTAAGTAATGATTCTCAATATAATCTTGCATGTTTCTAACCACATCTATTTTATCTATCACTTTTTCATCTCGCTGACATTATAGGAAAAAGCGCACTATAAATCTCGACTATTTTTGCTATCTATAAGTAATAATGGCGATTACCAATTAATTTAACAGCGAAATTATATGTCTCAATAAATTTTGAAGGATTAGCTAAGACATCATATAAGTCTTCCTTCCCACAAGTTAAGTCAATAATTCCCCACATATAGCAACCCATATAATAGGTAGGAAATTGTGATATCCGAATCGCTTTGCCCGTTTTTAACGAAACATAATCAAATTGTTCATAATGATTGCTAATTAATTCCATTACTTCATCTTCGGTCATCTTCTCACAAGCTAAAGCATCCGTTTTTATCTCATTGAATAATTCATCGAATTCATTATCATATATCGCCCAATCGTGTTGATCCATCAAATATGATTTCTCTAAATACTTGCTGGGAACATACTTAGTCTTAGCATTGTTATTGTAATAAACTGCTAGTCCCTCAAAAGCAAAGTTTGTGAAAAACATTTCTTTTGGTGTCATATTATCACTAATTAATTCACCAAATTTTGTATGATGTATTTCATGAGCAATAACATGAAGAAAAGATTCCTTATCTTCCATCAAGCTTAAATTAGCGACATCAAAATGAATATAGTTCTTATATGGCCAGCCCATCGAATTGCCAATTGAAATCGTTAAGAGAATCGTAAAGGTGGTTTCGGCTCCTAACACTTTATCAGGCAAACCATTCTCTAATAAATAGCCCACTTTTTCTTTATCTTCCTCGCTGATATTATTAAAGATATCAACAAGTTTCATATTCTCCTCTAGGTTAGCATAAAACTTTTCAAAATATTTTTGCTTATAATCTAGACGAACATTGGTGAAAGTTTTTCGATCAAAATTCATAAAGAAATCAACGGCTTCCTCAAAACTAATGGTACAAACTGGTAAGTTCTTGTCACCATAACGTGCAAACTCGATACCATAATCATCCATTTTTAAAATTTGCCGCAATTTATCTTCATCACGGATATTTTCTTCTTTTGCCTTCAATAGCCAATCAAACATTGGCTGAATTGTACTGGTATTAAACTCTATCTTCATTTTTGCCTCCTAGCTCATGCTTACTTACATGATCATAATCGTTGTTCATAACATAATAGACACAGTTCTCATTACGAGAATAAACAAACGATACTCTTGTAGCCCAGATACCCTCTTGTTTAACTTCTCGTAATATCTTCAAGGCATCTAAAGCAGAAAAATCTTCAGTAGTATTCTTCAACATTTCACTTGCAATGTCAAAGCGTTCTTTACCAAACCACGGATCAAACTTTGTACATTTTCCTAATAAAGGATAGTTTGTAATTACAGCATAGTTATCAGTTACCTCTTTATAGCCATAGCCTGGTTCGACAATGATAACGCGGCCTTGTCCATTTCCTATCAGAGAATGCATAGATCCCTTGGGAATATTAACAACTTCTTTTGTTGCAAGAATTTCTAAAACATCAGCAAATGAATATTTATTTCTGATATATCTGTCCGTTAATAGATCGATTCTTTCTCGATTCTTGCTATTTCTGCCTTTGGTTTCAGTATAATCATTCATATATGGTAAGTTACTAAAATGTCCCTCTTTATTAACTCCATGAGTAAAATACAAGGTCTTGCCAACTCTTATACCAACAGTGAAATAATCTTCAGCTTTGTAAACTGAATAATTCCATACATTGGGGTCAATATCCAAATTGAAACCATAAATAATATCTTTGCCTTTTCTAAAAATTCCTGTACACATAATTTACTCCTGAATATATTCTATATAAGTTTTAACAAACAACAATTAAAGGGAGATTAGTATTCTCTCACTTCTTAAACTTCATTACCACCAATACTGCTCTCAAAATGATATTCTAAACTTCCTAAATTATTATAAGACAAATTAATTGATTTGTTTAGGACATTATATTGCAAATACTTTTCTTTATGCAATCTACAGAGAACAATGCAAGGAAGGATATCGACTTTCTGCGCAAAGGCAAAAATGGCTGTTTCAGAAAAATCATGAGCTGAAATAAACCTTTTCCATTGATCTTTAGGGATAAGCATATCAGCGGCCATTGAATTGGCCTCATCATCTTCTACTCCCTCAACATTGATTAGCATTTCGCGTTTATGCTCCATCAAGACATGGGAAATCTCGTGAAATAAAGTGAACCAAAATGTGTCTGCCTTGGTACTCATACTAGAAATAGCCAGCATTACATTTTGACTGTTTAACCATTTAGTCGCACCATAAATACGCGATCTTGAAAGATGGGGAATATAAACAAATGCTATACCACTATCAGCCATAATCTTTTGTAATCTTTCAGAAAATTCCTCGGGTTTTTGTTTGGTCATGTTCCTAATTTCAGCAATTGAATTCATAAGTTTAACTTTATCAAATTTTTGACATTGTTTTTTTCGGGCTTCATTCAAGGCAATTGCAACCCAAAGGTTTTGCATAAAGGAATCTTTATCTTGCTTTGTTTGCTGTTGCTTAAAGCACACCAAAGCATCATCACCTTTTAAAGATGATAATAGGTTTACACCTGCAAATGATCTTGTTTTGCGTACAATAGTCTCATTGTTATCACTCTTGGTAATTACGCCAACCTTACGTAAATATTTACGCAAATCATTATCAATTAACCTCCCATCAGTTGCTAATTCCAAGGCTTCTCTTTCACTGCGGACGTACATCTCATAGGCATTTTGAAGATTTGTCCAATAATTAACCGAATTATTAAAAAAGGAAGCCAGCTTATATGCAGTATCAAAAGTGATTGATACTTTGCCATTAATTATTGATGAAATTGTCCTCTCAGTAATTCCACTTCTAATAGAAAACTCATTTGCTGTCATATTCATGGCATCTAAAGCATCCTTAAGATATACTCCCGGATGAAATCTTTTAATATTCTCCATAATGTTCACTAATCTCCCCCCACTGCAATTATCCTTATTCCTCTTAAAAACCTAATCTCATCTTCACTAGGCACACATACTTTTCCCTTCTCATCTATCATCTGCAACATTAATCGCCATTTTTTTCTTTTTATCAAGCGAGACAGAATAATGCTTCTTTAAATTGCCTTTTTTGTGCTCCAAATAAAACTGAGGCATACTTTTGATATCATAAGCATTTTCTGCCGCCATTAATGTGCCCAAGAATTTCATCATATTTTCAGCAATCTCCTTATTGTATTTTTTCTTTAATAAACTCTCGTTTTCGTATATCTTTTGCAGTTTACTCGGTTCATAAACATATTCCATTCGAATCCTCCACAACAATTTCATATTACTACATAAGTAATTTGAAATCAATATATTATATGTAAGAGAATCAAAAAGAGTGACTCTCTTATTGTCTTGATTTTACCATACAATTGTAAGCTACGACTCTCAAATTAGCAGCAATAAAGCCAATAAAGCGTTGACAAAAAGCAAAAAAAAGACTAGCAGCAGTGCCAGTCTATTTAACCTATTTATTTACTTTCTATTCCTGATTGAGTTTAAATATTTCCTCAACTGCAAAGTGAATTTTTGTGACTATATTCTTGTTGTTAGTTGGGAACATATAATATGTATCATCGGAATTGCTAACACTCACTGAGTCGCCGCGACCAAAATAGGCGTACTCCACATGTACTGAATAATTCTCTAAAGGTGACTTAGAAATCTTAAATTCTTTGCCATTAAAATCTGCAACTACTTGTAATCCCTCTTTTGTATGAAGTAAGCGCCCACGACCAAGTCGATAGAAGCCTTTACTATTACGTAAATCATCAATGTCTACTTCGATATTAGTGTTATAAGTACCCTGTTCAATTTCTTTCCTGACACATTGCCGTTCCCACTCATACCAAGATGGTATCTGATCAAACTTGGTTTCATTGTTCAAGCACTTTAATGACCCTTGTTCTTGTAATTCGTATTCAGCGTGGCAATGATCACAAATAAGTTTACTACCTTCGGTTCTCATTTCCTCTTCGCACAAACAATGCGGGCATTTATAAAGAACACGTTCCAACCCTTCGGCCCGATTAGGCTCAGTAATCAAAATATGATTCTCTTGTTGATATTTATAATCATCATAAACGAAAGCATCATTTATCCGCTTGTTTATTTCTTCCACTGATAGATTAGTCGTATCTTCCTTTGATATCAAATAAGTCATGTCAGCGGTAATATCAACTTTCCGCTTGTTGCCTAAATTCCAAACTGGTTGTCTTAAGTGATTACCATGACATATTAGGGTTACAACAGGATAATGAAATAATTTTGCCATTTTACCGAGACTTTTTGGCAGAACCGCCGTTGTACCAACATGAGAATATCTAGCTTCGGGATACAAAGCACAGATATACTTGTTCTTTTCTAAAGAATACTTTATCTGATAAACAATATTCATCTCATTAAGAAATTTTCTTTTGCAAATACAGCCAACATTTCTTAATAAATTCTCACGATTAATAAAGCCATCTATCGCCACAATATAGTTGGCTGGTTGGGGATAGATAGCTTTCGTAAGTACTTTAAAATCGATAAAACTATTATGATTACACAAAATTATATAAGGCCCTTTAATGCCTTCCATATTATGATAGTTTATCTTCAAATTACATTTCTTTATCTCGGGGAAGCTTAGTAACCAAGTAACTGGTCTCAGATATATCTTCTGTTTACCTGGTTTCTTCTTCATATCGAAAGGTACAAATGATTCGACATTCTCCAATGTCTCGTATTGAACTTTACTTATCTTCATAATTCTCTCCTAACTAACAGTTGAACACCTATTATATTTAACCACAAATAGCTACTAAATAACAATATTTATTACTGGGAAGCTCAATTATCCATAAATAATTGATCCTTCAACATTATTTATAAAGAGAAAGAAAAGCAAAATACACTAGCCGGCAAAGAATAAATGAATGCGAATACTTTTTTAAGGATATAAATCAACATCAACAATTAATGTCTCTTCTAATAGAGATTTAAGAGACTATGATTAGGCCTGTTTATTCTTTTTGGCAGTTCTTGTTTGGTATATCTTATATGTACCAAGCAAAATTGCAGTAGGAATAACGGCGCAACATAGGATAATCAGCCAGGCTAGTGAGCCTGAGTTCGATGTCTTCACAATAACTAAGTCGTCAAGTGTATCAATAGTGAATACGGCATAACCATTTTCAAGCGTATAGGCTACACTTTCATTACCACTGTAGATTGCAAAGTTCGAACCTTCAAGTTTAGCGGGAACAAGCAATTTTACTGTAACTGTATTGCTTAATGCAACCGCTTCTTCACCACGAACGAGGCTGATATTGTAAACCTTTTCTACACTTTCTGATTTAGAAAGAGCTATCGTCGAATCATCTTTTGAAGCAGACTTAATAATAAGTTTGAGGTCAGGTTCAAAACCACTTTCGCTTGATACAACCACTTCGGATACTTCAGATGTGTTGTCATCAACATTCTTACTGAACTCGTCAATCAAAATCTTTAATGTCGCAGTCTTGTTTGCGATAGAATTGTAATTATTTGCATCGCCCGTAAAGACAGCTGTAACGGTATAAACACCATAGGTTGTTTGACCATTGCCCGTATATGCGACAGTTACTCCACTAGGAAGTGTTCCGCCGATTGTAATGCTTTGTGCGGTTTTGTTTGCCTTGACTGTTTTGTCAGCAAAAGTAATACCGCTCATATCGTAGGTTGCTTTGTGAATTGTAACACTAACTTGCTTGCTATCACCGCTGTAATTATCTGTTTCAGCAATGGAAAATGTAACAGTGTAAGTGTTTACGTTTGCTAGATCTGCAAGTGATTTGTTACAGACTACCGTGCCAACATTGCTTGTTGCGACAGGTAAAGTCCAAGTATCACCATATGTTTTCACAATTGCTGTTTGATCAACAGTAATTACTGCTGTTGCTCTATTAATTGTAACGCTAAGTTGCTTGCTATCACCGCTGTAATTATCTGTTTCAGCAATGGAATATGTAACAGTGTAAGTGTTTACGTTTGCTAGATCTGCAAGCGTCTTGTCACAAACTACTGTGCCAACATTGCTTGTTGCGATAGGTAAAGTCCAAGTATCACCGTAGGTTTTCACAATTGCTGTTTGATCAACAGTAATTACTGCTGTCGCTCTATTAATTGTAACGCTTACCTGTTTAAACTATACCCCGTAAAATGGACAAATCAAAATGTTGAAATCCCATAAAATGGA
>CAYIYR010000039.1:0-7271 GCA_964367815.1 uncultured Eubacteriales bacterium | reverse complement strand
TCAGTCGGTAGAGCACTTGACTTTTAATCAAGGGGTCTGGAGTTCGAATCTCCAGCGGGTCACCATTTATAAAAAGTGCCCAGATGGCGGAATAGGTAGACGCACAGGACTTAAAATCCTGCGAGTGGTGACATTCATGCGGGTTCAATTCCCGCTCCGGGCACCATTATAGAATTAATCTCGAGAAATCGAGATTTTTTTGTTTAAAAAGAAAAGAGGCACCGAAATGCCTCTTTTGAATATAATTCAATTAATTAGCCGACTAAATAGTCTAAATTACATTCGACTGTCTTGAAATCAGCTTTATTGTCATTTGTATCGCCAAAGTTCTTTCTTTGGGTAGCAAGACCGCTGCTTAATTTCTCAGCGCTTCCCACGCCTTCGTACATATTAGCAGCGCCAACACCCAAAAAGTCAACAACTGTGCTATCAGTAGCACTTGTGATGTATTCGGTAGAATTCACTATTGCGACTTTGAAATCTGTGGCACTCATATTGATTGCACCGACAATGTTCGCCGTTACTGGAAGTGGCGAATTTTTGTTTGAGGACCCAGCAGCTAGTTGGATAGCATAATACTTTCCAGCAGCAATCGATCCTGATAATGCTAGTGCAGTAATGCTACCATAAGCGTTTTGAGCAGCAAATACGCCATCTTTTGCAGCATATTGTAATGACCAACCAGTTAAACTGACTGAAGCATCAGTTGGATTATAGAGAATAATGTAATCGTTTGTATAAACGCTACCATTATTGCCACCGCCACCGCAGGCTTCATAAATAATAACATGATTGGCATTTTCTACATCACCAGCATCTGGTACTTTATTTGCTTCATCAATGACCAGATTTGTCATGTTTGCTGTTCCCATTTGATAAACTGGTGTACTGCCGCCAGAAAAATAGCCTAGACCGCCAATAACCGTAATAACATCATTAACTTGGGGCTTTGTAGCCATAGATTTATAAGCTTTCGAACCATCTGCAGAATACAACTTGTAGATAACTAGTTCATCAGTTCCTTCCTTAATAACAAAACTGCCATAACTAGTCCAATATTGACCATATGTAGCTGATATTTTTCCGGTAACTGAGTACAGTTGTGTAGTATATGCGCTAGTCTCACCACTTGGAACAGTAACAGTTTTCGCAACTTCAATTGCTTGTGCAATTGTTACTACTATTGGAGCAGACGCGCTAGATGAACTGCTGCTACTATTACTAGTTGAGCTTTGCGAGGAACTACTGCTGGTCGAAGCTTGTGATGAACTAGTACTTACTGGTCCTTCAGAACTACTAACTGGTGCCTTCTCACAACTTACAACTGAAACTAGGCCCAAAATAAATAGAATAGATAAAAAAATCTTCTTCATTCTCTCTTCCCCTCTTTCACACATTGTAATTATGAATGCTTCCTATAGTAATGTAAAGTAAAGAATACAAATAAAAGAGGTCCAAGAAGGACCTCTAAACAAAAGCGTTATATTTATCTGCCTAAGTTTTAGGCTGCTGGTTTGCTAGTATAAAATTCAATACTTAAAAGAAATCCACGACCGCCAACTACTTTTGACTCTGTAGAAGTACTGTTGGAAGTTTTAATCGTAATTGTTGTAGATGCCGTAAATTCAAATTCCACAGCAGTGGCGGTTGGACCAGATGTATATGGAAAAGCTTTTTCGGTACCGTTTACTTCTAGTTTGTTAGATCCTGTTGGATAGGAATCGCTAGCAGTGTACCAATCATGGCACTTAATAACGACGTATCCAACATTTTCAGATACTGTTAAGACTAGTTCGGCATCAACTGAACCAGTACCTAACTTGATTAATTGTGCAGTATTTGGATAGGCTCCGCCTGATCCATTACCATCATAAACTTTTGTTGCAGTTGTAACATCAGTTACTACGCTTGCTGCAGCAGTTCCTGCTTTATAAGAATCGGTAAATAGAGTTTTAACTCCTGCTGTATCAAGATCTTTTCCATTTGACGTATGAGTACTAGTAGTAAAATCATAAGCTGACAAGTATGTCGCTGCTGGTGCTTGTGACGAACTGCTGCTAGCTGGTGTTTGTGACGAACTGCTGCTAGCTGGTGCTTGTGATGAACTGCTGCTAGCTGGTGCTTGTGACGAACCGCTACTAGCTGGTGCTTCGGATGAAGAACTTGCTGGTGTCTTATTACAACCAACGGCGAAGGATAGGCCTAAGACTAATAATAGTGATAAAAATAATTTCTTTTTCATGTTTTCCCCTCTTTTCTAATACATTATCTTAGAAATAATTCGAAAAGTAAAGAGTTTATAATGATTTTTTCTCGCTTTTTACGTACAAAAGCGGAAATCTTTGCTGATCCTTCTTCTTAACAATAATAAAGCATATAAAGCAGACAGCTGCGATGGATAGATAAACAATCCAAATAATTTGATAATTATTGTTTGTCCAAAAAAGAATGCCACTGATAAGTAATTGTGATAAAAAGCCCATCACAGAGTAACAAGCGCTGACAATACCATTAATTCTTCCCCGATGAGATAAGGGAATTCTCCGACCAATATATGGCTGTGAACCAATCGAGTTAGTGACCTCACCTAATGTATGAACAACCATCGCTATAAAAGCACATATAATGCTAGTGGTAAATCCAAACAGAATCATGCCGCCCATGAAGAATAGGATTGAAAGCATAATTTTCCATACTTCAGGAAATTTCTTGAGAATCAAAGTTAAAATGGGTGTGAAAAAAATAACTACAACACCATTGGTGCTAGATAGATATCCATAGATAGTAGCACCATAACCGCCGAGATTAGTCTTTAATTGCAGTGGCACCAAGGTTCCAACCGCATTATAAGTTAAACCAATAAAACACGCTAATATGATGTAAAGCAGAACTACTCGCATCGATTTTAGAATCGTCCAGACTGAGGTATTATTCGGAACTGGCTTCTCATATTCATTGCTAACCGCAACATCCAATTCACTATCATCTTTGATGATATGATACTTATCTTTAATAAAAATCATAATCAATATAGTTGAAATCAAAATACTAACCGCATTCAGCAAAAAGCACAATGAAACATTGATATTGAACAATATGCCAGCCAAAGAAGCTCCAAGGATAAAGCCTAAATTAAAGCCTAAATATGTAAGTGAATAAGCTTTATCACGATTGTTGGACTCTGAATTATCAGCGGTCAAAGCATCATATGCGGGACTTTCCATGGTTTGGAATAAACCGGCAAAGAAAATCAAGATAATACTAGCTATTCCTTTTGGTAACAAAGCCGTCAAAACATATAGAATAACGGTCGCAAAGTCGAAGAATACGATTACTTTTTTTCTGCCAATTTTATCAGTTAACTTTCCTCCAATAATACTTGCAGGTAAGGTGAAAATCATAAATACAGCCATAATCAATGAAGCTGTTGAATCGGTAAAGCCCAATCTTAAAGTCATAAAGAACGAAAGTATCGGCCAAACAAACGATCCCATGGCCGTGACTGTCTTACCAATTACCAAGATATATATTTCTTTTTTTAAACCTTTGTATTGGTTAATTATTTTCATGGATACCCTCTCCTTTACGCACTAACAATAACTTTAGCCCATACTACAAGTAAATGCAAGCAACTTGTGGTAGCAAAAAGTTAATAATGGTTGTGATAATTCTTATTCTGCATTATTATATTAATGCCGAGTAATGGAGAAATTAGTATGGGAATTAAAAAAATCAATTTAGCAATATTATGCTTATTATCAGTACTTATCGTAAGTTGTGGTGTCACGCCTTCTTCAACAACTTCATCAGGGTCGCAAACGAGTGATAGTTCGACTTCTTCCACTTCTGTGTCCTCTGACTCTAATGACAGTTCTAGTTCTTCGAATAGTTCTGTTTCTTCAAGCAGTTCTAGTTCTTCAAGCAGTTCTAGTTCCTCCAGTAGTTCCTCATCCATTCAACCAACGGGTCCCCTATATAATGCAGATTATGAATCTAATGCACCAACAAATTATTATGAATCTACGCGGGGATTAAAAGGTGCGCAATTAAAAGAAGCACTCTATCAAATTATTAAAGGTCACAAGACTTATGGCTATAACAGTACAATGAATACTTATATGTCTAGAGATATTGATGTCGATCCTAATACCCATAAACTTTCATTGATCTACACTGGAACTAGCGTTTCTACTTCTGGTTTCAACAAAGAACACGTATGGGCTAAAAGTCATGGCAGCTTTGAAACTTCCAATGGCGCAGGATCAGATTTACACAATCTTCATCCCTGTGACAGCAATTTGAATAGTACGCGTGGCAATTTGGATTTTGCAGAAGGCGGAAGAGAGATATCCGGCTATGCGGGAAACTATATTTCTTCTACTTTTGAGCCACGTAATGATTTCAAGGGTGATGTTGCAAGAACAATATTTTATATGGCTACTCGTTATGAAGGAAGAGAAACTTATCTAACTGATGTCGATCTTGAACTTAGCAGACCAAGCAATACTACTAGATACAATGATTTCACCGCCGGTGCCAGGGGAACCCATGGCAACTTTGATGCTCTATATAAGTGGGCAACTTCTGGTCAAGACCCTGTGGATGATTTTGAAGTTCATCGCAATAATGTAATTTATAGTAATTATCAAGGAAACAGAAATCCCTTTATTGATCATCCAGAGTTTATCATCATGATATATGACAAAGATTATAATGGTTCTGGAGCCCTAAATGACCCAACAGGTATGGGAAATAGTGAGATACTTGATCAAGCAAAAGTCAACAATGTAATAAGTTTAATTAATGCTATTGGTACGGTTACCGTTGATTCACAATCAGCAATTGTTGCTGCAAGTAATGCTTATAACCAACTCAACACTATTTCAAAGAATGCAGTTACTAATTATCAAACTTTATTGAATGCCCAAGAAGCCTATAATGAGATTGACACCACTGCTAAAATCAGCGACCTAATTACAAAAATTAATGCCATTGGAACTGTCAGCCTTGACTCAAGAGCAGCGATTGTTGCTGCAGAGACAATTTATGAATCATTATCAGTTGCTGACAAAACACGAGTTACTAACTATGCTACTTTGCAAAGTGCCAGAGCAACATATAATCAGTTATCATCTGAAATTGATGGTAATGCTGCATATTCGGCTACACTAAATAATCTTAGCTTGGCAAATTGTGGATATTCCGATAATGTTACTTTTAATTGGAGTGAAAAAAGTTGGACAATATCTTCTACATATAAGAATGGTGAAGATTTTAGAATGGGCAGCAATAGTGCAAAAACAATCAGTACCAAGTATAGTTCGATTGCTCCTTCAGGAGCTACGACTGAGGGCTCTACCCTTCAAATGAATTGGGATTCTCAAAAAGTGTTGGGAATAGAATTTAAAAATGTTGGCAATTTTGGCGCAATTTCTGGCTGGTATATTTGCAAGTCAGTAGATGGAGGCAACACATATACTCTAGCTTCTTCTGGCAGCTTTGCTGCTAATGAATCAATGACTTATACAACAAATACACCCGATGTCTCTGCTCGCTATACCCTAGTTATCTATGGTACAACGCCACGAATGAAGCTAACTGGAGTAGAGATTATAACAGCAAAATAATGTCTTTTAGCATACTAATAATTGTCATTTAAACAAATTAATGCTATTATTTCTATGCTTCTGCAGGCGTAGTTCAGTGGTAGAACTCTAGCTTCCCAAGCTAGTCATGCGGGTTCGATTCCCGTCGCCTGCTCCACATTGTAAAAAGACAAGGCACAAAAAAATGCAAACCAATAAAGTTTGCATTTTATTTTTTAATTAATCGAAGAACTTCCGACTATCTCTTTCAGCATCAGAATAACGGTAGCGTGGTTTTTCACCATTGTCTCTAGATCTGTTATCGCGATCTCCTCTTGATGACTCACGTCTTCCCCCAAATGATTCTCTTGAACCACCACGGGATGAACCTCTAGATTCGCCATGGAATCCACCTCTAGATTCACCACGGAATCCGCCTCTGGATTCACTGTGGAAACCGCCTCTTGACTCACTACGGAAGCCACCGCGAGAAGACCCACCGCGTGATCCTCCACGAGAACCGCCTTTGAAATCTCTTTGACCCTTCTGTTTTTGTTCACTCAGCTCAACATGAACCTCTCTATCTTTGTACTTAACATTATTCACGCTTTCCAAAATAGTTGTTTGTAATTCACTGTTGGTCTCAAAGAATGAGTAAGCTGGTCTAACAAAAGCATCAGCGAAATTCTCAATCGTTAAGCCTACAACATTATCCATCAAGAATTGCATTAATGATTTCTCATCAATTCCATCAATGGAACCAATGTTGATAAAGAAACGCTTGGTATCTTTAATCTTTGCAAAACTGATTCTTTCTTTCTTCTCGTCTCTTTTCATAGCCTCTAAATCTTCAACATATTTCAAAACTGCTAGTAATAGTTTGTCCTTTGTTGTTTCGACGCCATTTTCTTTTAATTTTGCTAATTGTTGGTCTAACAGTTCATCATAACTTGATAAATCCTCGACAATGTTCGCACTCGCCTTGCTTAAAACTTCTTTTAAATTCATTTTTCTTTCCTTTTCTGCCATTTTCTGGACTTGTCCCCGACATTTTTTGATATCTTTTTTTGCGGACTGATTAACTATATCACAAGACAAACAAAATAGATACAAAAATAATTATTTTTAAGATAAATCGCGAAAAAACCGTTTTGAAGTATGCTATAATCATGATTAACTGGAGGAAAAAATAATGGAAACAAAGAACTTAATTATCCGTAGAGCAAAAATAGAAGGTGTCAAAGTGGCACAAATAGGTCTTGTTGTGCCAAAATTTTACGGCATCGTCGTAAGCGCCTTATCCTTCCTTCTTCCTCCGCTCGTATAGGAGTAAATTACTGCTTGTGATAGTGCGACGGATATACGGAACGGATCGGTGTTTACGACGCGTCCGTCGCCATAGGCGACAAGTCCGGGACGCGGCGTAATGCCGACCGTATATCTGTCGCACATAAGCGTCGTTCCAAGTCGTCTGCCGCGCATGCGGCAAGTAAACAGTTTACGATTTAAGAATTTTCCGCAATGAAATCTCATTTTGCTCGTCTTCACTTGATGAATCAAAAATGATATAATACTTTCTATCTTGTGGGGATGAGTGTTCTCATGGGGTTACGACATCTGTATGTCATCGGACATATATTTATCAGGATGGAAAACTTCTTTATACGAATAAATAGAACTTATGAA
>CAYIYR010000038.1:0-7478 GCA_964367815.1 uncultured Eubacteriales bacterium | reverse complement strand
ACCATACCAGTAACATCAAAGGTTTCGCCCTCATAATAGGTAACCTTTGTTGGCTTAGTAGCAATCTCGATACCTGTTTGTGCAACTGCAGTAACTGTAAGTGTGACATCGGCAGTAAATGTCTTATAAGTAACAGTAACTTTGGTATCAGTTGCGACTAATGGTGTAGTAGGAACGGTATAATCGGTGACTTCTGTCTTCGAATTATCACTCTTTATAACCTTGACTACCATACCAGTAGCATCGAATGTTTCGCCAACAAAATACGCATTTTTTGTTGGTTGTGTCGAAATCTCAATACCAGTTTCAGTTACAACGGCTGAACTCGAGCCGCTAGAATCCGGTGTTTGAGAAGATGTTGAAACTGGTGGCTCAGTATTGCTACTTTGTTGGGAAGAATTGCTTGTTGTTCCACAACCCACTATTAAAATTGCACTCAATAGTAGCAGACCAGTTCCAAAAATTCTTTTGAAACTTTTCATTCTATTTTCTCCTTTAAATTAAATTCATTTCATTCGACAAAATGTGACTAAATTATAGCGCCTTTTTTAATTTAATGCTTGCATTATTGTGGCATTTTACACATCTTTTACACAAACTTTACAAAGCGAAACAAAGTAAGCAAAAAAAACAATCCTTTTCCTACAATTAGAATGATAAAAATTGTTTTATTCAACTATATAGACATAACAAAAAAAGGAGGTTGCCCTCCTTCTTAAATTAAACTTTTCTATTGTAGAATTCGACGATTAGATTTTCGTTGATTTCTTGATTGAGTTCGTTTCTCTCTGGAACTCTAACAAATGTACCAACCATCTTTTCCTTATCAAAGGTAACGAATGGTGCTAAAGCTGGTGCAACTTCTAAAGCTTCCTTAACAACTTTTAGGTTAATTGATTTCTCTTTCAATGAAATCTTTTGGCCTGGTTGGACTAAGTATGATGGAATATCGACCTTTTGTCCATCAACGGTAACGTGACCATGACAGACTAGTTGTCTAGCACCATCACGAGTTCTTGCTAAACCCATACGGTAGCAAACATTGTCTAATCTGGATTCTAGAATTCTTAAGAACTCAACACCAGTAACACCTTTTGCTTTTTTAGCAGCAATGAACAATCTTTGGAATTGACGTTCATTAACTCCATACATACATCTAACTTTTTGCTTTTCTTGAAGTTGTTTGCCGTATTCAGTTAACTTCTTTCTTTTGTCTGGTCCATGTTGACCAGGGGCATACGGTCTTTTGGCTAGTTCACGGCCGGTCTCTAAGATTGAGAAGCCTAAGCGACGTGATACTTTCCAGGATGATCCTGTGTAACGTGACATAATTATTTCCTCCTAAGTACGTTTTACTTGCTAAAACAATAACTTGGTATAAATCCCAAACACTCGGTTGTTAGTACAATTTATTTCACCTTTCAGCTCGGTTACTTTAAGCCAACGTTACTAACTACGGACAGGTTGTATTTACATGCTGCTATCATTCGCGCTTATTTATTGTAGCTTATCCATCAGTTTAAGTCAATTGTTTTTAATAGATTTTTATAAGGATTTATCTTGATTTATGCTGTCTTTTTATAAAAGGGTGCATTTTGCTGATTATAAGTAAAACCACCATTGTACCATTGCCGATAAAATAATGTGGCAGAGTAAGTATTATAGCCATCTTGATAATGATCCCAAGTATCATGAGAATCTGCTAATATCAAAACATCATCGTAGCAATAATCAGTTCCCATTGTATCAATGCCGATGATTGTTTCCCAGTGCCCATTCATTGGTCTCATTGAAACTGGCATAGGAACTCCTTGACTTAGATTGTCTTTTACCCAAGATAAAAAGCTTGCATAAGTTGGATAAGTCATAGATTTTTCATCCACATATTTCGAAGAAGCATAGTAGGATGCAGTACCAGTATAGTTATAACTTTCAACCATCTTCTTTATTCCAGAACTTCCTATACCACTACCCTTGACTGTTGTACCATTTATTGTTTCGTATTTATTGACCAAAGCAACTTCATTTTTTTCATTCACGACATCTTCCCCATAGAAATTTAGCACAGAAAGAACAGACGAAATGCCACAAGATGAAGCCATAGTTTGCTGATAAGCCCGATAATGAGGCAAAATAGTTCTTGAGGTAGAACTGGTCATATTGTAATAATCAGGAAACTCATAATAAATTGAATTCAGAATATCAGTTTCACCATTCTTTTCAGGAATCGCCCCATATAGTTCTGCGTTAGTTGTGCCACCATAACTTCCATCCTTATTTAATAGCAGATGTAAATCTGGAACATCTTTTGTTGGTACCGTTTCTTCGTTTGCTCTAACAGGTTCTATTAACATTTTTGGAGCAACAA
This sequence comes from uncultured Eubacteriales bacterium, assembly GCA_964367815.1. Classification (GTDB taxonomy): domain Bacteria; phylum Bacillota_I; class Bacilli_A; order RFN20; family UBA1709; genus CAYIYR01. Next base: position 5,110 of record CAYIYR010000038.1, on the reverse strand, counting down.
CTATATAATCGAATTCATTAGAAATACTGCCGGATTTTTCGGCATTTAACCACCATCTATAAAAGCGACCAGACGGAGAGATAGAATAACCATCTTGACAATGATCAAGATTATCAAAAGGATCAGCCATAATTAAAACATTGTTTTTTGCATAATCTGTTCCCATAGTATCCATACCAATGATAATATGCCAACCAAAGTCCATACCATCCTGAAAGCGAACCATAATGAAGCGACCATTTCTCAAATGCTTATAAACCCAAGCATTAAAAGCAGCAATTTTGGATGTGGTATCATTACCAGTCTCGTTATAATCTGTTGTTCTAGTGACATAGCCATAATTGTTGAAAAGCTTCTCTAATCCCGCAACAGTAGTATCATTTTCATATACGTTCTTGTTGTTTAACTCTTGATACTTCTCCACTAGCGCTAATTCGCTGCATTCGGACTGAACATCTTCTAAACAATAGTTCATAATCATTAGAGCACACGCTAGTCCACTACTCTTTGCCATAGTTTGTTGATAAGGAGCAAATCTAGAAAAAATTGTTCTTGTCGTTGTTGATTGCATATTATAATAATCGTTTGCAGTATAATATCCTGAATTTGTCTGATCATATTGACCATTCAAAGGAGCACCAATACCATACTTATTTTCATCAAGAGTGCCACCATAACTTCCATCTTTATTTAAAATAAGATGTTTATTAGTTCTTCCTATTTCGTTCTGTGGGTTTGTTTGAGTTCCAACAGCGCTAAGTTCAGTTTCTGAAACTATAGCTTCAGTCAAATTATCTACAATTACCGCCTGATTAGAGTTGGTACTAGTTGCACAACCACATAAGATTGCACTTGTAAACAATACGCTCAATAAATTAATAATCTTTTTCATATCTAGTTTCTCCTTTCTAAGCATCGATAGTAACGTAATCTGCACCAAGTAAGATGAATTGATGATAATACGCACCTTGTCCGCCAATATACATCAAGTATAAATCGCCTCTTAAGACATTAGGGGTTGAAAACGAAGTATTATTAGTAGCATCTTCTCCAAAAATAGTATCTAAATAAGTGCTTTCGCCTAAGGTCATTGACTCATTCATAACATGAAGATATGGTGATAAGCCATCAATCTTAACTCCTGATAATGCGGTTGCAGAAAAAGTAATATATAAACTGTTATTTGTTGAATTAAAATTGACTAATTTAGCATCAGAACTGATTTTAATTAACTTATATAAGTTATTTAATCTATCTTCATCATTGGTTAATAAAGCTGCGAGTTCAGTTTGATTAGTTATTGAAATGGCTTGTGACTTGTCAAGATTTATAGAATTATCCGAACTTACAACGAGAATTTCGCTTCCAGAAACAAGGCTTGGTGCAACTTTATTGTATTCTGAATAATTAGCAGATGTACAAGTAACGATCATCGAAACACTAACAACAATTTCATCGCCAACATTCAAACTTGCAAGCTTGTTACTTTTAGAAATACCAGTGTTTTTAATGCCAATGACAGCATTGCTGTTCTTTTCTTTAATTAGTAATTCACCATTTAACGGTTCTGATGCAGTTCCACTAATAAAAGCTGAGGAAACAACAATTCCCGTTAATTCATAAACAGTACTACCTGCTTCCTTAACTTTAATGTCAGAAACTGATAGAGCTTGATTAACCAAGGTAATTGGAACAATAACAGTAGCGCCAAGATATGATACTTCAACATTATGCAGTCCTAAGGAATATGTCTTATCACAATTAATCATTGTATTGAGAATATCAATTGACTCAGTACTCAAATCAGTGTATGTAACATCAATCTGCATTTTTTCTAACTCAGTTGCAACAGCAGCTTGCCAATCTCTTACATGATATTCTGCTTTGAGTAAGTTTGACTTTAAGACTATTGACTCAGCAACTTTATTGGTTATCAGAATTGAAAAGCTAAAATCTTTTCCAAGATAGGAACCTTTAATAGTATAGTTCCCTGCCAAATTCATTGTTGGAATAGTAGCAGCATCTAACATACTCATCGTAACTGGTACCGTTTTCTTAACGCCATATTCATAAGAGCAATTTAAATAAGCACCAGTTAGATCAAAAGAAGATCCAATTGAATATGTCAATGTGTCAGGATTATTTAACGCTATACAATCTAACTTCAATTCAGCATCAGTAACATCTAAAGAAGAAAGAATTACAAATTCATGATAATAGGTGTTTCCGCCAATAAACACAGCATATATGTCTTTAAATGACTTTTCTGGATTTGTCCAAGAAGTCGGGTTAAAATCGGAGGATTTACCAATTAGCTCTCCAAACATACAATCAGTAGTATAGTATTGGCTACCATTACAGAAGCAGGGAGAACAATTATCAATTTTTTGTGCTGCTAAGCTTGTTATTGAATCATCAAAGAAGAAACGATATTGCTTGCCAGAGTAGCAGACATAATTAAGCTTACCAGTTAGTCTGACTACTTTATAAAAATTATCGTTTCTATTCGCCGCCGATAAGAAATTGGTCAATTCAGCCTGATTAGAAATTGTCACTGCTTCGGATTTGTTGATGGCATAGATATTATCATGTGACAATATTTCTGGTTCGATAACACCATTACTCACTATTTGGGCATAAACTTTATTAGAATCTGAATTTTGTGAAAGAGTTGCCGTCGCAACTAATTGAACAGGAACTCTAATTTTATCGCCAATAGCATATCCATTAGTATCTAAAGTATAATCATTGATTGCGCCACTGCCATTAAGACCAGCGATGCCAATCATCTTCCCGTTATCATCAATTATAATGTATTCGGCTCTTGATATAGTAGTTGTGATAGCCACTAAGGTGCCTTCTAACATATATGTTTCGCCCGGATTCTTCTCCAATAATGTACTTACAGTTTGAATAGGCGATCCCATATTTATTGTTATTTGTCTCTCAAATTCACGGTTTTTTACTAATAAGGAAAGATTAATCTTTAATTCCGATCCTTCAATTGCATAATTGACATAGTCTTCATTTGTAACTTTGTCCCACTCAGTATCTTTGGTTCCATCTGAATAAATTGCACGATAAGAAATGGCTGACAGAGTTAAGTTGCCCGCTGAAATCATATCTTCATCAACACTAATCTCAACATTAGAAACGACCTTGCTTTGAACAAAAATTGCAACTTCCTTTGTAAAAGTTTCATAAGAGACAACCACTTTATTGTCTGAGGCTGATAAAACAGTTTTATCAATAGAATAATTCGTTATTGCAACCTTGCTATCATTATTGTTGATTACTCTTACAATCATACCGGTAGAATCAAAACTCTCGCCACTAGAATAAATTCTTTTCACGGGAAGACTACTAATTTCCATGTCAACTGGAGTTATTGGCGTAACAATGATGTCCACCTTTGCTGTAAAATCTTTATATGTTACAGTGATAAAGGAATTATTTACAACTAAAGGCGTGCTTGTTACCGTATAATTAGTAATCTCAGCTTGTGTATTATCACTATTTATAACCTTTACTATCATTCCGGTTTTATCAAAGACTTCGCCAACATAATAGGTTGTTTTGGTTGGCTGTGTCGAAACCTCAATACCTGTCTCAGTAACAATTGAAGAATTAGAACTGTTATTGCTAGAACTATTTGTGCTACTATTTGAGTCACTTGAAGAAGATGTTATGTTACTACTGCTATCAATATTTGAAGAAATACTAGTTTTTCCACACCCAACTACGAAAAAAAATCCAAGCAATAGAAAACTAGTTCCAACTACTTTTTTTAAATTCATTTTATTCTCTCCTTTGCAAAAAATTATCTTTAGATAAATATGCCCTAATTATAACTTTTTTTAGTCTATAGGATAGCCTATCGAACAATCAAAAGCGTCATTTTACACAATCTTTACATTAGGCAAAAATTCAGCAATATTAGAGAGAATAAGGCAATTATTAACTAATCTCACCTCTTGTTTTCAACACAATCGTTTGTTTTGGTTGTATCATCAGAGGAGTAATGAATTATTTTCTCCTCTTTTTCTTTGTGAAAATTCTTTTTCAATATCCTAGTTAATGGTTCTAAAAGGAGAAAAGTGGTCAAGAAACCATTAACAACTAAGAGTACTTCCCAAGGAATATCTGCAATCCAATAAGCCAAAAAAGGGACCTGATAAAGATAAACTGAGACACATGTAAAACCAAGACTATACACAATTCCATGAGCAGCAACGATTGTAGCACTAAGCCATTTCTTTCTTGTGAAGCGGAAAGCATGTAACAAAAGCGGCAATGTGATCCAGCCAATAATCATTGCTGGAGTGTATAATAAGTTAAAACTTCCCATAACTAAATTATCTAGCAATACATGGATAAGTACTATAAAAATGCTATCGACTAAACCAAAAGCATAATAGTATACTGCAATCAAACACTGAGTTAACTGAATATTTGGCAAGAAAGATAAAGCCTCTTCTTGAATGAATAGAATGGCCGCAAAAATAGCAATCCTAACTAATCTCTTGGTTGTGTTCATATTGTCATCCACTTCCATTCATAAATAGAATCAGCAGTTAAGCGCAAAGTTTCAGAGCCGCTAATCGCATAAACCCCATTGACATATAAAGCAAAATAACTGGTTTGCCAGTCAGTGACATAATCATTGATGCCCAAAACCATTGTCCCACTAGTATCTTTTTTTAATACCAAGGTGTATTTTTCATTCATCAATTTTAACAAAGTGTCGCCTTCATTATATTTAAAAGTATCATTGATAGCCAAAACTGATGAAGAGTCATACACCTTAATTGTGACCGAATAAGACTCGTTTTCGCTGCTCCCTTTCGAGGAAGATATTACCCCTGTTTTAATTAATCTTACCATCGCAATCATTATGCCAAGGCAAACGACTACTACGATAATAGATATTAATGTGTTTCTAGCTGTTTTCTTCATTACGCAAAAATATTAGCTACTTTTTTAAAATCTCGGCATACTTTATAGGCCATTAAACTAGCATAAATTTGATTTGTCGACATATTGATTTGTGTATCAGATGGATTATATTTTACTAAATTAAGTTCTTCATCGTAATAGACATCAAATAATG
>CAYIYR010000037.1:0-7745 GCA_964367815.1 uncultured Eubacteriales bacterium | reverse complement strand
ATTTGAAAGGATCTGTCCTTAGTACGAGAGGACCGGGATGGACATACCTCTGGTGTACCAGTTGTTCTGCCAAGAGCATCGCTGGGTAGCTACGTATGGAACGAATAAACGCTGAAAGCATCTAAGCGTGAAATCGACCTTAAGATGAGATTTCCCTTCTATTTAGCTTGCTAAATAGATAAGATCCCTTGTAGGTTACAAGGTTGATAGGTTGCAGGTGTAAGCATAGCGATATGTTAAGCCGAGCAATACTAATAGATCGTAGACTTAGCTTATGATTTTATCAAAAACAACAACGCTCATACAAAACTTTTTAAAGAATATACTTATTATGAATCATGTTTACTTTTCTAGTTTTGAAAGATTTATCTTTCAGAAAAAAAGATCTGGCGGCGATGGCGAGGTGGTCACACCTGTTCCCATCCCGAACACAGAAGTTAAGCACCTCAGCGGCGAATGTAGTTGGTTTCCAGCAAGAATAGCACGTTGCCAGGTCTTTTTTTTTGCCTTTTTTTGCTTTTTTTGACATTGTAAGCACTTCCATTGTTTGTTATAATGATACACAGACACTAAAGGGGGTGGAATTATGTACATCAGAGTTGGAAATGCTTTATACTTTTCTACTATTGCTGTTACTTTATTAATTCTTTTCCTTTTATGGTATCTTTTGAAGGATAGTTCAGCTAGAAAATGCAAAACCATTTTGCTAAGTATTGCTTTTGCAAACTTTGCTGTTCATTTTCTTAAGCTTTTATTTCCACCCTATTCAGCAGCTATAGTAAGTGGTGCTGCGAATACTTGGCCTTATTCAATAACTAATATTACTTTTGAAAATATTTGTGCGGTGAATACAATACTTTTGCCTTTTGCTATTCTTAGTAAGAAGCAATGGTTTACCGATTCTGTTTTGCTCCTATCGATCGTTGGCGGTATTGCCGCCATTGTCTACCCAGTTGACATGTTTACTTCTGGCTTACCATTACTAGAGGTTTTACGCTTCTATTTCTGCCATATGATCTTAATTATTGTGCCAACATTAGTTTTATCTTTAAAACTTCATAAATATGATTTTAAATCTTTTTGGAAACTTCCCCTTTTCTTCTTCGCAGAAGAAGCGGGAATTCTTTTGAATAACTATCTATTAATGGAAATTGGTGTTTATCCTCAACGAGAAGACTTCTTAGTCTACGAGTGGCACAACACCTCTTTTATTTATGGACCATATTTTGATGCGACCGGCAAGGAAGAACTTGGCTTTTTAAGCAAACTAGTTCCAAACTTTATGAAGACGATTCCTAATGGTTTCACCTATTATAGTTCTAAGCTTGGTGATAATTATGACTTTGGCGGCCAGACCAAGTATTGGCCATTATTATGGATGATTTGTCCATTAGCCGTTTATGGTTATCCATTATCCTTTGGGATTAGTTGTGCTTTGGACTCAAAGGGCTTAATTAGCCTTTTTAAGCGAGGAACTAGCCATGAGTAATCAATTATACCTCTTATGGCTTGCCGATGGTTTAAAGCCACGAAAAAACGATGAATATTATGTGACATCAAGAGGGAAAGCCCCTTTAACAGCAACTGAAGAGACAACAGTTCAAAACTTTTTGTCTTATCAACAAGCAAATGGCCGAATTGCTTTTTATGATTCTAATTATGATGTCTTTTATTTACCAGCGAAATACTTAGAAATTGATTATGAAAACCTATCAAAGCCAATTAGCAATGATTACTACTTAACTCAGAATGGTTACTTAATTTATTTTGGCAATTCCGAGACCTACATTGAATATATATTATCGGAGGATAAATTGTACCTATTTGAGTTTTCTGGTGATTATAAGCCTCTTCTCGATATGATTGTTGGCAGTAATGGAATTAAAGAGGTTTATTCTAAGAAACCATTGAATGCAATTAGTGAAATTATTCGCTTTTACTTTTGTGGCCGCGAGATTCATAACGATAATTTTGTTGTTAAGGAAGCTCAAAAATCCGCGTTAATCGGCGATTATATTAGTTCAGAAGAATTTTATCTTGGAAGCTGGAAGTATGTTCCAGGCTTGCATTTTGAAAAGCCTCTATTGATGTGGCCTAGAAGAAAAATGGTTGGTGAGAGTAAATTGATCGAGACAGATTATTTTACTTTTGTGGAAAACATTAAAGAGATTACTGAGTTTGACTATCCTACCGCAATTGCTGAGTTAGCACCGGTTGCTTCTATGGGTGGACATTTCTACTTGTTAGTGAAAGATGAAGAAGTGGTTGCCTATGCTTGCGTAGAAAAAGAAGCTATTACTTTTATGTATGTTTCCTATCTGGCCGTTAAGAAAACTTATCGGAAGGGTGAAACAAGTAAGGTTTTGCTGAATAGTTTGAAGATCTTAGCGAAAGCAAAAGAAAAGAACCTCCTATTAACGATAGAGGTTCATAAATTATTAGATTTTTATAAGAGCAATGATTTTAAGATTGTTGATCAGTGGCGATTTGAATAGGCTTTTTCTTAAAAGCCTTTTTTTGTAAGACGATTGTTCCCGCTATAATAATTGCAAAGAAACTAAAGAAGTGAATTAAGGTCTTATAGACAACGGCAGCAAACAATTCATCTTCTGGTAGCATTAGAATCATAAATGAACTTGATGGATATAACCAACTAACATTACTATTAGAGAAGAATATTTTATGGAAAGTGTTGAAAGCAGCATCAAAATCGACTAATACGCAAATGGCTAGAATGGCCATCAATCCGACGATGACACCATAGGTAATATAACTAGTGTTAATCATTTCTCTTTCAAGATTTCGTCTTTCCATGATAAGAGCAGCTGAGCACATAATCCATACAATTAGAGACAGGACAGCAATGCTTTTACCGGACATGAACAAGACTTTACAATCAGCCATATGGGCTAGTTCATCCATTTCTTTTCCATCATAATCGCTGCCCCAGTTGGTATAGAAATCACGAACTGTTCCATCATTTAAGGTTACTTGTATTTGTAAATCATCATTCCGATCCCACATATAGTCCATAGTATGGTCGATGACTTTTGTTAGTTCTTGCTCACTGATGTTCATATCTTCATAGACACCAGCCGAACGCCAAACTTTCTGAAAAAAGCCATTATTAAAAACCATTGGAATTAAGGAGATAAATAATACCAAGATAAATGTAGCGATTGACCATGTTGCGATAACAGCTCGATATGCGTGCTTCAAAAATACGCCCCCTAGAATGTTAACATTCTAACATGCATTAACGCATAAGTAAAGTTTGGAAGTCATCAAAGACATGACGATTTATTTCTAAACTTAAGTCTTGTTCTGGATGCCATTGAACCGCTAGAATTGGCAGAGTATCATGCTTGATGGCTTCGATAATATTATCGGTACTTCTACCAATTACTTTAAAAGTGGGAGCTAGCTCATCAATGCATTGGTGGTGAAATGAATTTACTGTATATTCATTCACACCGATTTTGACCAAGTGTTTTGTACTCCAATGATTGTTTATGTCTTGGTGCAGCGTGCCACCGAAGAAAACATTTAGAACTTGCAGCCCTTTACAGATTCCTAAAATTGGCAGTTTGTTGCTAACAGCATAATCGATTACTGTCTTTTCAGCATAGGTCTCTAAAGGATTGCAAATCTTTGTTTTAGGTCCCAATTCCTGATGATATAGGGATGGATCGATATCATCGCCACCGGGGATGAGAAAGCCATCGCAGCAAACTATTTGTTTTTCAAGTATATTTGGCAAGTAACTAAGAAAAATAATGTTGTAGTCATAGCTATTCAAAGCTTCAATATAAGATGTCGAATAAGTCACTTTAGGCGAAAAGGTATTTTTTTCAAAACGAGGTAATAATCCAATTGTTTTATTCATATTGATTCTCCTTTAACATAATTTTAACACATTAGGACTAATATTATTATATGAATATGGTTTGTAAAAGCATGGCTTTTATGACATAATAGGAATAGGAGTGATATTTATGCCTTTACAAGACGGTAGATACGATTACATTGATTTAGATAAGTTAGAACAACCATCTAATCAACCAGATTTTCAGGAAGATAAGAAAGATGAAACACCCAATTCGAAAGAAACTTTTATCGGTTTGCTGTTGGGGCTAGGATATGTTACTTTCTTAGCAATTATTCCTCTTTACATTATTATTTTTATTTTCGGAAATCCTACTACCTCGGCTCAAGAAAGCATTTTTTCTAGCAGTGCCCAATTGATTTGCGCTGTTGGTGTGTTAATCGGAATGTTTTTTGTATCACGCAGAGTACTCAAAACCATTCGCCAAGGTTTTACATTAAAGGCCTTTGGACAAGGATTGAAATATGCTGTATTAGTGTATTTGATTGCTATTGCAGTTAGCTTATTAGATATATTCCTTTTCGGTGAATCTGATACTAATGCGAACCAATCTAGCATCGAAGATTTGATGATTGCCGCACCAGTACTTGGAGCTGTTTTTACCTGTATTGTTGCCCCAATTATTGAGGAAGTAATTTTTCGCTATTATTTATTTAAGCCATTATCTAAGAAGAATGTTGTCTTAGCGTTTGTCGTTAGTGGAGTAGCTTTTGGTGCCATTCATATGATGTCAACAGTTAGTTCATTTGCTACCAATGGTGATAAGGTGGCTCTACTTAACGATCTAAGAAGTTTACCCGCATACATTATTGCTGGTCTTTGTTTCTGCTTTGTTTACTATAAGACTCAGAAACTATCGGTATCAATTTTTGCTCATATGATATATAACACGGTTGTTACAGTAGTCATGCTGATTTCTATTCAGAATATGCCATTGAAGATTACTAATGTTTCAACGCAGGATACAGCCATTACATTTACTTTGAATCCTAATACAGCATCCGATGTAACTATTGTTAGTATTGAGTTAAAAGATGAAACTGGTGTCGTGGCGAATATGAATGTAAATCAAGAAGATTATCAGGATTTAGTGTTTGATAATCTAACAACGGGAACCACTTATAAAATAGTAATCAGTTATAAATATAAAAGTGCAGCTAACTCTTCTTCCACCGATTACGCTGAAGAAGAAATAGAAACATATGCTGTTGCTAGAGGCTAGATATGAGGGATACATCTTTATTAACTAAGGCGTTTATCGCTCATCGTGGTTATCATAATCCCACTCATCCAGAAAACACCTTAGGAGCGTTTAAATTAGCAATTGAAAATAACTTTTCCATCGAGTTAGATATTCAGTTATCAAAGGATAAAGAAGTTATGGTTTTTCATGATTCCGAACTAAAAAGAGTTACAGGAAAAACAGGTACAATTCACGATTATGATTGTAGTGAATTAAAATCAATTAAAATACTTGAAAGCGAAGAAACAATTCCAACATTTGCTGAAGTATTATCGTTAGTTGATGGGCAGGTTGGCTTAGTTATCGAACTAAAGAGTTATGGTCCTGACAACGAGCTTCTAGCTCAAAAGGCAATCGATATTCTAAAGAACTATCATGGTAGTTTTGTTGTTCAATCATTTGATCCTACTTTAATGTCTAAGTTTAAGAAGCAAGCTCCAGAATTTATTCGTGGTCAATTGGTTTCAGATTTCAAAGGCGAGGAGTCATTATCTAGCGTCAAGAAGTTTCTGCTGCGGAACATGTGGACTAATATTTTATCTAAACCGGATTTTGTAAATACTGAGTTACATTATTATCCTCATAAGATGCAAAGAATGCATGCAAGAGGTGTTCCTATCATCTGTTGGACTGTTCGTTCAAAGCAAGATCAAGAGTTAGCAAATAAGAGCTTTGATAATATTATTTTTGAGAAATTCGATCCCCGATAGGGAAAAGGAGGAAATATATGTTTAGCAACGCCGTTAAAAAAGTCGCCGAATATACACGTAGTATTCATACGATTCAAAGAATGTACAAGAGTGATAAAATTGTTCCATCAACATCAACTATATTCTTCGTTAATGAGGAAGGATGCGCGGTTACTACTAAATCTACCTTAGAAAGACTATTAGCAGGAGAACAAATTTTTAAGAATTATCGTATGTTCTTGGAAGAGAAGAAACAATTGCCCGATGACTATCGTCATGATTCAATGTTAGAGGAACTTGAAGAAAAATATCATCTTAATTCTCAAAGCATTTGTGACATGAAGAACAGTTTTATTGCCTGTATTAATCCATTTGCTGGGTTCGATTGGTTCCGTCATCCAAAATACGATTTAGCAGTTATTCGTTTCAAGAATTATCAGGAATTGAACTATCATGGCTATGCTGTATTTTCAAAAGCCAGTGGTCCCGTTCAACCGGGAAAATTCATGTGTCGTCTTGGTTTCCCCTTTCCGGAATTCAACAATTTTAAATATGATCAAGAAACTGGCGAGATGATGTGGACTAATGAGGGGCGAGGCCTTTCTCCATCTTTCCCCGTTGAGGGTATGGTTACCAGAAATGTACAAGATGATAACACTTTATTTGCTATCGAAATGAGTACTCCTGGATATAAAGGATTAGCGGGAGCTCCTTTATTTGATCAATATGGAATTGTTTATGGTATGCAATTTCAAATCAATATTGTTCCTGATGCTAATAACCCCATTCCTTTTAATGTGATTGTTGACAATAAACAAACTATTCAGACAACTTCACCATTTGCTTTATTAGGTCATTGCATTCATAGCGATGTCATCAAAGCATTTCTCAAAGAAAACAACATAAAGTATTATGAAGAAGATCTTTATGGCGGGAATTATGCCAATTAAATGGAGATAGGCTAAGACAATTTATAAGAAGAGTTAATAGTGGCTTTCAAAAAGTGAAAGCCTTTCTTATGCATATTATTTGTAATATTGAGCTCTATAGCATAAAATACTATTGTATTGGAGGAATAAACATGTTAAAGCACATTGAAAATGTTAAAGAATTTGATGAATTATACAATAAGGGACTTGTAGTAGTAGACTTTTTTGCCACTTGGTGCGGACCTTGCAGAATGCTTGGACCAATCATCGAAGAACTTGCAAATGACTATGAGGGAAAACAAGTTACCATCGCCAAACTAGATGTTGATAAAGTTGGTGATATTGCAACCCGTTATGGAATCTATAGTGTTCCTACGGTATTGGTATTCAAAAATGGTGAATTAGTAGAAAAACTAGTTGGATATCGGCCAAAGCAACATTTTGAACAAATTATTAATAAAAACATATAAAAAGTATTGAAAGGCAAGACATTTTAAAGTATAATATGTCTTGCCTTTAGAGTTGCAGATGTAGTTCAGTGGTAGAACACAACCTTGCCAAGGTTGCTATGCGGGTTCGATTCCCGTCATCTGCTCCATTATGAAACAATTGCTTTGATAGTAAATATCAAGGCTTTTTTTATTATTTAGGGGGGGTTAAAACCCTCTTTTTTGTTGATTTGGAGTATTTGATCCTACTGATGTTTTTGCAATTTGTATCTATTTAGTTGTTTTAAGTAGAGATTGGCACACTAAAAGTGGATTGGTTGCGGGAATCGAAAAGGCTAATTTTTCGTGCAAACAATAATGATACACTTTGGATTTGATGGTAGAAATCTCATTGAACAGTTATTACATTAATGCTAAAAGTGTTCAATGCATATTCTTAGGTTATTCTGATTATGAGGCAATGATAGTTGATTAAAATAATAATGTGTAAAATAGAATACATCAAAAGAGTAAAATAGAATACATCAAAAGAGTAAAATAATTTATGAT
>CAYIYR010000036.1:0-8865 GCA_964367815.1 uncultured Eubacteriales bacterium | reverse complement strand
CCAAGAAAACCTGTGGTTGAGAGTTAATAGTAGAAACGTGTGCAAAAGTCACGTTGTATTGATACTTATATTTAAACCCGTTGGAGCCGTCGTAGGTTCCTGCATTCCCATTCTCATCAAAACCTTGCTCATTCACCCCCACCAATTCTGTCGATGGCCCGGCACCCCTGTCAAGAGTTATAGATTTCCCCGACTCCTCAATGACAGTATTCTTCTTTAAATAGTCTACTTGTTTCTCTTTATGGGTGTACCCTTTAGGACGGAGGACAATAAAGACCTCGCTCCAGTCAGTTCTACTGCCAGCCATCTGGGTAAAGTAAAATTTATTAGAGTCGTAGTCACCACTGGTGGGTAGCGGCCCTAAATTGGTGGCAGTAAAAGTTGTCCCCGGTTCCCCTACAAAGATGATTCTACCAACGTAAAAACTAGAATTATCATAATCCCAAGCCTCCTCTTTTATATCGTGCCAATAAGAGGCTTTATGCTTGTGAGGCCAAAGGTGGCGCTCGATATCAAAACCAGATAATCTGCCACTACCAGTTGGTTGGTAGAGGAGCTGAGCTGCAAATAGTGTAGTCCAAGGGAGGAGAAAAATGGCGATAAGAAGTATAAAACGACGGTGGCGATATTTATTTGAATGGAAGAACAACCTTCTCCCCATAGCCCTCCCTACCTTCCATTATAACAAAAACTTTTTATAATAATCGTTAGCTACTAAGGCGCTACATTATAATAAAAGCCTTAATTAATCAAGAGAAGTGGAGGTCCTTATCCAATTATCCCCACAGAAGAAAGTCTCCCCAGGAGGATTGGAGAGACTTTCAAAATAAGGGAGTGATTCTAATTAGACCAGTTCTCAACACCTTCAACAAAAGCTCTTATATTCTCTTTGGGGATTCCATGGGGGAGAGCGCACCCTGCCCCAACGACTAATCCTTTGTTGTTAAAGATAGAGATAACTCGTTGTGTTTCGGCTTTAATAGAGTCTGGATTGCCGTAGTAGAAGAGGCCTGAGGGGTCAATTGGGCCAAACATTACAGCCTTGCCATCCAAGATCTTTTGAGCTCTCACAACGTCGGTTTTGTAGTCTGCTTCAATGGCAGGAAAACCTGCTTCTGCCAAATCTTCGAGGATTAAATCTAGATTGCCGCAAATGTGGCAAATGGTGGTAATCCCCTCTTCTCTCAACTCTTTAGCCATCCTCTTATGGAATGGGAGGGAGAACTCCCGGTACATCTCCCGGCTAATAAGGTCTGGGCCACACGAACTGTCACCAAAGCTGGTGATATCGGCTCCGGCTTGCTTCATAAGGCGGTGAAATTCCATGTGAACTTCATAGGCACGTTCCATTAGGGCAATAGATCCTTCTGGGTCGTCATAGAGGCTCATCATAAACTCAGTAATCCCCATGGCCAACATCGCTAATGAGAAGGGACCTTGGTCAGCATTTCCCCTTAATAGAATCTCGCCACCAACCTCTCTTCGCATTATCTCCATCGCTTCAAGGGCAATATTGATGCGTCTATTTTGCAGGAGTTTCGACTTGTCCATCGCCTCTAAACAGGCATCTAGTCCCCCCTCGATTCCCCCTATTACCCTAGCTGGTTCATCATCGGGGTAGTCAACCTTCACCCCAATGGCATCAGCTTCGAGGCAGGTGTCGATATCGAGTAAAATACCATCCATCTTAAACTCGCGGGCAAACTTTATATGGGCATCAGCTATAACGCGAGGGTCGTTACGGTACTCCTTCATCGAATAGCCAGCATACTCGGTAGCAATAATGAAATTGTGTAACATCTTAGGTGGGGGCATTACACTCTCAAATGAGAGGGCTCGCATCAATCTTTCGTAGCCGTTCATTGTCGTTCACTCCTTTAATGTGCCCCCCTTACGGGGAGCACCACTGCACTATTATAGGTCGACTTTGACCATCATTAACTCTTTGTAGGTATCAATGTTGTTTTTATCAATAAGGATAGTTCCGGCGTCGTTAAAGACCTTAGCAGGAACTTTCCCTTCGGTGATGTTTTGGTAGAGCCAGTAGGCAGCTTGGTAACCGTAGTTAAAGAAGCTGGTGGCTACTGTACCATCAATTCCACCCGATCTAACTAGGTCGAGGGTTTCGTCAATATCGTCAACACCATAGATTCTAACCTTGTTCTTAATTCCTAGCTCTTGGGCAACAGAGGCGGCGGCAGGGCCAGCTTCGGCAGCGAAGTTGATGGCAATATTAATCTCAGGATAGGCTTTAAAGGTGTTCTCCCACTCAGTTGTGGCTCGCATACGGTCCGACTTACTCTCGGAAATGTTGACAACCTTAAAAGACCCACCATAGTTGGCAAAAACGTTCTTGAGAGCGTCAATTTGGTCAGTTGCAATTTTGTAGTTGAGAGCTGCAACTTGAATTGAGGCGTAGAGGTTGGCATTGTTGCCTAAAGCTTTAACGATGTCATCGTAGATAGCTTTAGCTTGTACATCAACATCTTTACCAAAGTAGGCTAGTTCTCCCTCTAAGTCGATTGGGGAGTCGACAATTAGAACAGGAATTCCGGCATCAATAGCAGCCTGAACAGGGGCAGCTGGGACCAACCCTTGGGTGATAATGGCATCAACTTTTTGGGCAGTTGAGGTCTCAACTAGTTTGGCCATCTCTTCAGGTGAAATTCCTTGGGGACCAACCCAGTCGCCACGAACTCCGAGCTCATTACAAGCTTGCTCAAAACCATCTTTGGCAATCAACCATACGGGGTGTGCCAAAAGAGGTGAGACGTAGACAAAGTGGAGTTGATCACTTCCACCTTTAGCCTCTTTTGCTCCACCTGCAAAGAGAGCAGGGGTTAAAAGAACTAAAATCAACAGAACGTAGAAAAATTTTTTCATCTTTTTCTCCTTTTAATTTTTATAACGGCTAGCCGTTTAATTTAAAAACTACAAGAGGCTTGAGGAAGCCCTTAAGATTGCAACCTCCGATGCCTCTTCACGGTCCATTTCAGCTTGAACGACCCCCTTACCGAGAACGACAAAGCGGTCACACATAGCTAAAATTTCAGGGAGTTCACTACTAATCATCACAATACTGACGCCTGCAGCGGCTAAGTCTCCAATTATTCGGTAGATTTCTGCCTTGGTCCCGACATCAATGCCTCGTGTCGGTTCATCTAAGAATAAAATTTTTAAGTCAGTCATCAGCCACTTTGAGAGGATTACTTTCTGCTGGTTACCTCCTGAGAGGTTAGCTACTAATGTCTTCATCGAGGGGGCTTTAATTTGAAGTTTTTTGAAGTAAGTACTAGCCCGTTTATGCTCCTCTTTGCTATCAATGAAGAGCCCCTTGTGAAGCGATTTCAAAATGGTGAGGGTCATGTTGTGGGTAATATTGAGACAAGCAATAATCCCATTGCGCTTACGATCTTCGGTTAAGAGCCCTATTCCATGGCGCTTGGCATCTTTGGGAGCCTTAATCTCAATCTTCTTTCCGTTGAGATAGATTGATCCCTTTGAGTGGGGGATGATCCCGAAGATGGCATTTAAGGTCTCCGATCGCCCTGAGCCAACAAGACCCGTTAGCCCTAAAATCTCCCCTTTGTTGAGGGAGAATGAGACGTTTTCAATAATATTCTTCCCCGGAGCAAAGGGATGGGGAACGGCTAAATTTTCAACTCTAAAAACTTCCTCCCCCACTGTGTGGGTCAAGGTGGGGTACATCACGTCGAGACTGCGACCAATCATGTCATGGATTATTTGGTCACTATTGTACCCCTCTTTTTGGAGGTGTTCACTTATGTAGTACCCATCTCTCAAAATAACTAGCCGGTCACACAATTTAAAGACCTCGTCTATTTTATGGGAGATGTAGATACAACTGATTCCCTGCCGCTTTAAATCTTTGATAATCCCCATCAATTGGTCAGTCTCGCTAGTGGTGAGCACCGAAGTGGGTTCATCTAAGATAAGTATCGAGGGATTACGTACTAAAGCTCGGGCAATCGAAACTAGCTGTTGGAGCGAAGGGCTCAAGTTCCTCACCGTTAAGGAGAGGTCGATATCTATATGGAGTTTATCAAGGGCCTCTTTCGCTATACGATGGGTCTCTTTCCAATCAATTAGACCAAACTTCTTACGAGGAAGAATCCCTAAGCAGATGTTTTCGGCTACCGTTAGATCCAACTCAAGGTTCAATTCTTGGTAGATCATCGCTATCCCTTGTTGTTCAGCGTCGTGAGGGGTTTGAAAGGTAACTTCTTTCCCTTTGAGAAGGATGGTTCCTTCCATCTCAGAAGAGGGGTAAAGCCCCGAAAGAATCTTCATAAGGGTCGACTTACCCGCCCCATTCTCTCCCATTATGGCTAGAATTTCATCCTCATAGAGGTTGAGACTCACCGATTTTAGGGCAGTAACTCCGGTAAATCGTTTAGTCACATTCTCAACTCTTAGAATCACATTTCTCCCATTCATACAAGGCTACCCCCAAGCGACCCTTCGGCCTCTTCAAAAGCCTCTTGTTTAGTTGTGTAGGAGCTTCTAAGCATCATCTCCCGTTTGTATTGGTCTAAGACGACGGCAAGAATTAGGATTGTTCCTACCACCAGCTGTTGCCAATAGACCGAAATACGCATAAGGGTGAGGCTATTGGTTAAGACCTCCATGAATAGACCTCCCAGAATTGCCCCAAGGATTGTCCCGGTCCCTCCCATAATTGAGATACCTCCAATAACGGCACCACAGATAACAGTCAACTCAAAACCGGTGCCTACAGCAGCCTCTCCTGAGCCGAGTCGCATCGCCATTAAAACGCCTGAAACAGCGGCCAATGTAGAGGTAATAAAATAGACAAAGAATTTTGTTTGGCCAGTATCAATTCCCGATATTTTAGCAGCCTCTTCGTTTCCCCCAACAGCATAGACTGCCCTTCCGTAGGAGGTGTGGTTGAGGACAATGTGAAAGATAATGGCAATCACCAAAGCTACATTTACAACAAAGGGGATTGCCCCAAAGAGTTTAAATTGTTCAATCCGCGTGAAAGTCTTAGGAAGAGGATAGACGGGAACCCCTTTGGTGATTACCGAAACCATCCCACGCACTATGTACTGCATCCCAAGGGTGACAATAAGTGGTGGAATTTTAACTTTAACGACAATAAAACCGTTGAGTGCACCGATAATGGCGCCTACCCCAATTCCAGCTAAAACTGCCAATAGAGTTCCACCACCATTTTTGGCTACTAGGCCAGCAATTACCCCTCCAAGAGCTAAAACGGAGCCCACCGAGAGGTCTAAACCTCCTGTTATTAATACAAGTGACATTCCAACAATTGTAATGAGGGCAAATCCACTTGAGCGGAGGATATTAAAGATATTCCCACTGGAGATAAATCTGCTGTTGACAATAGAGACAAAAATTATATAGATGACCAATACAATTATGATACTACTTTCTTGTTTGTTCAGGAACCGCTTCCAGTAGGATTTAATCTTGCTGGCAATACCTTTATTTGATGTTTTCAAAATATCCTCCGCTCTTTAATATTTACCTATCTCTGATGGTAAAGAGCGATTAGAGGGAATGAAAGCGCTATCCTTTGAACATCTTTGTCAATTTTTATACTTTCTTAATTTTGGGTTGTACTATTTTGCACCATTTGCACTATATTTAAACTAAACTCCCCGTTCATACTCACTGGGAGTGAGCCCTACATACTTCTTAAAGACCCGTGAAAAGTAGTGTTGGCTATTAAATCCAACCTCCCAGGAGATCTCTTTAACAGTCAAGCGCCTCTCTTTGAGAAGTTCTTTCGCCCTCTCTATTCTGAGATGGGTGAGATATTCACTAAAGGTAGAGTTTGTAATCTCTTTTACTACTCTTCCAACTTGGTATATCGACATTTCAAAATGGTTTGCTAGGTCCTCGAGAGAGAGGTTACGGTGGTAATTCTCCTCTAAAAAGTTGACCACGTTTGAGTTGAGAGGATTCTCCAGCTCTCTCTTAATGGCACTTACTCGTCCAATAATCTCTTCGAGGGCTGCAAGGGTTTTCTCAAAGACCTCCTCTCCACTTAAGCTCCCCTTTGGGGGCATCTTGTAGAGGAGTTCTTCTTGTTGGAGGGTAAAGGGTCTCAAGTCTTGAGAAATCCTCTGTTTTATCATCACCCCCAATTGATGGTAGTGGAGAGAGAGGAGAAGGGGATCATCATTTGTTAGAACACTGAGGTTGGTATGGTACTCTCTTAAAATGCGTTGGGCTGAATCCCAGTCGAGAGCTAGAATAACGGGGACTATTTTATCGAGGAATGGGAGTAGCTCACGGTTATTTCCCCCCTCTTCAATTTTCAAATCTTCGTAGAGGTAGCCGTTGTCACTCTGCTGAGAGAGCCGGAGGGCATGTTTATAGGAGAGGGGGAGTGCCGCTCCATCTTCCTCCAGCGAACCCACAGCGATGGAACAGTCGTAGATACCTAAACTTCGTAAATAGCTCTCAAGGTAGTTACCTAAGGTTGTATGCACTAATTTTTTATTGGGGTCACTGTTGATTATAACCAAGGTGGATTCGTTACCACTAAAGTCGTTAAACTCTTTGAACCCCATCCTTTTGATCTGAAGAAGGGCGCGGTCTACGACCAATCGATTAACCCCCTTCCCTCTTAGAATATAAACACACCCCTCAAGGAAAGGGGTTTGCATAAGGTTGAGAGTTCGATTAATTTCTTCGTTGTATATTCCCTCTTTGATGGTGGCAAAGAACTCTTTATTGAGGAGCTTTTGGATATCAAAAATCTTCTCTTCAAAGTTCTTTTTTGAGTCGTCTTCTCTTCTAAGTTGCTCTATCTCTTCTGTCACTTTAGTTAAGGTAGAGACCAATTCATCGACACTAGTTGGTTTTAGGAGGAAGTCTTTAACTCCCAGTTTAACGGCACTTTGGGCATACTCAAACTTGCTATAAGAGGTTATAACAATAAACTTGACCCCGCTTCCCCCTTTTCGCATCTCTTGGATAGCCTCTAAGCCATTCATCCCAGGCATCTGGATGTCGATAATTACAATATCGGGGGAGAGTTGGTTGAAGAGTTTAACAGCATCAAAGCCGTTATTAGCCTCCCCCACCACCTCTATATTGGGAAGTGAGGTATTTACCATGAGGCGTATTGAGTCGCGTTCTACCGGCTCGTCATCAACTATTAGGAGCTTAATCACCCTTTCCCCCCTATTGGTAGATCTAAGGTAAGAACAGTTCCACACCCAATCTCACTCTCAAAGAAAAGGCGATAATCCTCTTTGAAAAAGAGGGTCAGCCTTTTACGCACGTTTTGGATTCCAAGACTCATCCGCTTGTTTCCATTTTGGTTCTCAACTTCATTAAAAGTCACCTCATCTTCTCCATTGATGTGGTTAAGTTTCTCTAATAGAGTCTCTTCAATGCCCACCCCATTATCTTCGATAGTCACTATGGCTCGGTTGTCACGTTTCGTTGCACTGACGGTGATATAGGCAGGGCCAATTAGTTCACTCACCCCATGGATAATGCAGTTCTCTATTAGGGGCTGGATAATCATCCCCGGCATGGGGACATTGGAGAAGTTCTCCTCCACCTCAACATTGAACTTGATACGTTCCCCCATCCTTATACGTTGAATCTCAAAATAGTCTTCAACGCTGTTAAGTTCCAGCGTAAGGGTACTGTTGCGATTACCCATTTCTAAGCCATAGCGGAGCACCCGCGAGGTTCTAATCATGAGGTCGTAGCTCTTTTGGGCCCCCTCCATGTAAGCTAGTTTACTGATGGTACTCAAGGTGTTAAAGATGAAGTGGGGGTTCATCTGGTATTGTAAAGCTACCAACTGGGCCTCGGTTAAGAGTTGTGAAATCCTTAAGTTTTCATTCTCCACCTCGATAATATGGCGCTCCATCTGGGTTTTTTCATGAATTTGTTTAATATTGGAATCGACTTTCAAAGCCATCTCTCCAAAGGAGGTGAGGAGGGTATCTATTTCTCTACAGGTACTGCTATAAGTTTTAATACCGAACTCCCCCATTTTTATAAGGTCCATATTCTTAATAAGAGCATCTATGGGTCTGGTAATACTCTGAATAAGTCTTACGACAAACATCCCTGAAACTACCAAGAGTAAGGCTGAAATTGCGAGGGTTATGACTAACTGGTTATGCCAATTTTTAGCAAGGAGGCTACTGGTAGCTTTCATCTCACTCGTTAACATTCGCGTATAGGCCGGATAGGTGTCTTGAATCAACTCCTTTAGGCGAACGAAGGAGTCGTAGGCCTTTTGGTTTAAGCGTTGCTCTCCCCCTTCTAAGAGGGTCTCTACATGCTCATCATAGGTTTTAAGCATGTTGTTAAGCCGAGAGAACCTAAAGAGCAGTTCGTCGTTAGCCTTCTCTCCCAAATCTTCTAAGTTTGCAATAGCAGCCTCTCTAAAGGTTTGGTAGTTTAAGAGTTCTGCCTCATTACTGGTGTAGATATAGTTGGTCATCCCAACGTTCATCAACTCAACATTCTCATAAAAAGAGAGGAGTTGGTCATAACCAGTAAAGGTCTTCTCATAGCGAGAGAGGGTCTTGTAAGAGAAGTACTGGCTATAAGCGACGACACTTAGTAGAAGGACTAAGAGAAATATGAAGAACCTAGTTATCCTACTTTTTAAGCTAGCAGGTTCAAATATTAGTTTAAACATGCGTTATAATACTACCAGAAGGAGAGAAATCTCAATCACCAAAAATTTTGCCTAATGCCTAATATTACGCCAAATCCTTTTTTTATCACTTAAAACATGCTAATATACCCCCATGATAAAAAAATTGGAAAATCCGGGCCTTGCGCCCACCTAAATCCTGAAATAAATCACCACATAAA
>CAYIYR010000035.1:0-9453 GCA_964367815.1 uncultured Eubacteriales bacterium | reverse complement strand
ATATTTGTAAAACTAAGCTGGTAGAATTGGCTTTTGCTGCGAATGCAGAGAATCAATTTCCCATGGATTGGATTACTGAAAATTGGACCGGTGTTAGTCAAAAATTCTTTGACTATGCTATGCCATTGATTCAAGGAACACCAGCTTCGCAAATGGAAAATGGTTTGCCAAAATATGCTAAGTTAAAGAAAGTAAAAGTTGAGAAGTAATGGAGGTGACAGTATGCTAAAGAAAGATAAGAAAACTAAAATTGTAGCGACGATTGGGCCTGTTTCCGAATCAAAGGAAGTAATAACGAGGCTTATTTCTGCTGGCATGAATGTTGCTAGGTTGAATTTCTCCCATGGCAATCATGAAACTCATCTTGAAAAAATAAACACGTTGAAAGAGTTGATTGCTGAAGGAGCCAACATTGCTATTATGTTAGATACGAAGGGTCCAGAAGTTCGTACTGGGGAGTTTATTAATGGCTCAGCATGTGTCACTAAGGATTCAATAGTAAGAATTAGTATGAAGCCTATGCTAGGTAATAATCAGAAGTTTTCTGTTTCATATCCTGGTCTTTATGATGATTTGAAATTAAAAGATATAGTTCGACTAGATGATGGTCGGCTGTCCTTACAAGTGATTGAAAAGGATGATGCTGCCCACGAATTAGTGATGAAAGCATTAAATGAGCATGTATTGAGTAATAAAAAGAGTTTAGTTGCACCGTTTTCACGCTTAAGTATGCCTTATATTTCTGCTAAGGATGAAGCCGACTTAGTTTTTGGCTGTAAAAATGATGTCGATTTTATTGCCGCTTCCTTTACGAGAACGGCTGAGGATGTCTTACAGATTCGGAATATTTTGAATGAGCATCATCATGAGCATATTCAGATTATTGCGAAAATTGAGAATCGTGAAGGGTTCAACAATGTTGATAGCATCCTTGAAGTTGCTGATGGAATCATGGTAGCTAGAGGAGATTTGGGAGTTGAAGTTGATCCTGAAGAAGTCCCAATCATGCAAAAAGAGTTAGTCAAAAAGGCTCGCCAAAAAGGTAAAGTAGTTGTGGTTGCTACTCATATGCTAGATAGTATGCAATATAATCCTACCCCGACGAGAGCGGAAGTTAGCGATGTTGCAAATGCTGTATTTGAAAGTACAGATTCTGTAATGCTTTCTGGTGAATCCGCCTCGGGACATTTTCCTGTAGAATCGGTTCAGATGGAACGCAGAATTGCTAGCAGGGTCGAAGAGGTTTTAAACTATCATAAGTTGGCTGAAAGAGGCTTTACTAATTCTCATGCTGATCATAATGATTCGATTGCCTTTTCGGTGGCTAATACCGTTTTATTAAGTGATGCGAAACTAATTATTTGTTTCAGCAAATCAGGAGCAACAGCGAGAAGAATATCCTATTATCGTCCAAAGTGTCCAATTGTTTCAATTTCAAATCGTAAAGAGGTCAAACGTTCTCTTTGCCTTACTTGGGGAGTCTATGGTTATTATTTAGAAAAATATAATGATACGTTAGTAGATTTTGAGAAAATCGCTAGTCGTGTCGCTAAAGAATATGGCCTAAATAAAGGGGAAACCGTTGTTATCACCGGTGGTGATGGAGCGGGAAATACAAACTTTATGAAAATAGTTGAAGTTAACTAGTATTTTAGTTGACAAACGAAAATAATATCGTAATATATTAATATAAACTTTAGTTAAGACACGTTTTTCTATGAAGGATTTAGAGAGGAAATGGCTGGTGGAAGTTTCCGAATTTATAGGAAGATACCACTTAATTGGGCGCTGCGAACAGCGACGTCACTGGCGTTAACAGATTGAGTGCAAAGCAAATGCTTTGAACTAAGGTGGTACCACGCAAATAAGGCGTCCTTAGAGGACGCTTTTTTTATTGGAATGGAGGAAATAGCGATGGCAAAAGTAGCATTAAAAGATGGTAAAGTTATTGAGATTGAACCAGGAAAGAATTACAGCGATGTAGCAGTAATGATTTCTCCATCTTTCCGCAAGAAAGTTCTAGCGGTTAAGGTAAATGGGGTCCTGGAAGACTTGAGTCGGGAGGTAGAGGGCGAAGTTAATGTTGATTTTGTAACATTAACAGATCCTGAGGCTTATGAGATTTTAAACCATTCTTGTGCTCACTTGTTGGCACAAGCTGTTAAGAATCTCTATCATAAGGCTTTATTCTGGGTTGGACCTGCCATTGAAGAAGGGTTTTATTATGACATTGACATTGGCGATGAAGTTCTAAGAGATGTTGATGTCACAAGAATTGAGAATGAGATGAAGAAGATTGCTAAGAGCGGGGAGAAACTTGTTAGAAAAACCATTTCTAAGAAGCAAGCTTTAAAAGAATTTAAGGATGATCCCTATAAAGTGGATTTGATTGAAAACTTTCCTGATGATGAAGTGATTACCACCTACTCTCAAGGTGATTTTACTGATTTATGCCGTGGTCCTCACGTTGCGAGCACAAGTGAATTAAAACACTTCAAGATTCTCAAGGTAAGCGGTGCTTATTTCAAGGGCGATTCCAAGAATAAGATGCTTCAAAGAGTTTATGGCGTTTGTTTTGCTGATGAACAACAATTAAAAGATCATTTAACTTTCCTTGAAGAAGCCAAAAAAAGAGATCATAAACGTTTAGGTAAAGAATTAGAGTTATTTATGCTCAGTGAATATGGACCGGGTTTTCCTTTCTGGTTACCTAATGGTTTGATTCTAAAAAGACAGTTGGAGAACTTCTGGTATCATGAACATACTTTAGAAGGATATGAATTTATTCAAACTCCAGTAATGCTAAATCAAGAATTATGGCAAATCTCTGGTCACTGGTATAATTATCGAGAGAATATGTATACTTCAACAATTGATGATAAAATGTATGCGATTAAGCCAATGAACTGCCCAGGTGGTATGTTGGTTTATAAGAACTCTTTACATTCATATCGTGATTTACCATTGAGAGTTGGTGAACTTGGATTAGTTCATAGACATGAAGCTAGTGGAGCTTTAAATGGTTTGTTTAGAGTGAGAAACTTTACCCAAGATGATGCTCACATTTTTATGAGAGAAGATCAGATTGAAAGTGAAATTACTCGCCTAATCAAGTTTATGGGTCGTATTTACAATACTTTCAATCTAAAATATAGTATTGAATTATCAACTAGACCGGAAGATAAGTATATTGGTTCCATTGAAGTTTGGGATAAAGCAGAGGCTGCTCTTGCATCAGCAATGCAATCACTAGGTATTCCTTTCAAGATCAATCCGGGTGATGGCGCTTTCTATGGCCCAAAATTAGACTTCAAAATTAGAGATTCTTTAAACAGAGTTTGGCAATGCGGAACTGTTCAATTAGATATGAACTTACCCGAAAGATTTGACTTAACTTATGTTGATGCTGATGGTAGCAAGAAACGTCCGGTCATGGTTCATAGAGCAATCTTTGGCTCACTAGAACGTTTCATTGGTATTTTAATTGAACACTATGCTGGTGCTTTCCCATTATGGCTTGCGCCAGTCCAAGTCTGCATCCTACCAGTCAACAATGAATTCCATAAAGAATACTCTCATGATATTTCCAGAAAGCTCTTGGAATTAGGTATCCGCTCCAAGGTTGATGATAGTGCGGAGAAACTTGGCTATCGAATGAGAGCTGCGCAAGTCAAGAAAGTTCCATATACCGTTGTCATAGGTGATAATGAATTAAGCAATAATTTAATTACTTATCGTCTGCATGGTAGTCAAGAACAGATTACAGTTAGCTACGATGAATTCGTTAAACTCATTAATGACAGAGTAGTTGCCAAGAATTAAAAAGATTAATGCTTCCTAACCTAAAAGGTTTCGAAGCATTTTTTGTGGTTTTTTACAGTTTGATTTGCCATATGATTAAGTATTTGCTATAATATTTAACGTTGAAATCTATAAAAGAAAGGTGTTGGTGCCGTAAATGGATGGCGATGGAGGTATACGATGGATATATATCTTAATAATAGTGCTATTAATGATAGCAGCTGCCTTTTTCGCTGGTTCTGAAACGGCCTACTCTTATTGTAATAAGACTAGATTTAAATCTCGTAGTGAGGATGGAGATAAGAAAGCCAAACGTGTCCAATACATTTTGGACCATTTTGATAATACAATTATAACGGTATTAATTGGCACCAATATTGCCCATATTTTAATGGCATCATTGGCGACTATTTTTGCGATTTCTTTATTGGGCGATATCGGCTCATTAGTTTCTACGGTTGTTATTACTTTATTTGTTTTTATCTTTTGTGAGACTTTACCGAAGAACATTGCAAGAGTTAATGCTGATAAAATTGCTCAGTTATGTTCCATACCAATTATTGGTTTAATGTATTTGTTTATGCCATTGGTTTGGATTTTTAGCACGCCTTTTAATTTCTTGGCCAAAAAATTTCGCAAGCCAAAAGAGGAACCAGATATCACCGAAGAAGACTTGCAGACCATAGTTGAAACCATTGAAGAAGAAGGAGTTCTTGATGAGGATGAGAGCAATCTAATTCAATCAGCTATTGAGTTTGATGATATATCAGTAAAAGAAGTTTATACACCGGTTAATCAGATTGTTGCAATCAACATTCAACTGAGCAGAAAAGAAATAATTCAGCAATTGTTAGATGAGGAAAAGTATTCGCGTTTACCAGTATATGATGGCACCATTGATAACATAGTTGGTATTCTACCAGTTCGTAAGTGTTTGAAGGAATTCTTATATAATAAGAATGTTTCTTTGAAATCAGTCATGAATAAGCCATATTTTGTGGCTTTGGGTACAAAGCTAGATCTAATTTTAGAGGGCTTCAGCCATAATCGAACTCACATGGCGATTGTCGTAGATAAGAATAAAACCATTGGGGTCATTACAATGGACGATGTTCTCGAAGAGCTTATTGGTGATTTCGTTGAAGAAGACAATGAAGAAGGTGATCAGAAATGCTAGATGGTATTTTGATTGCTTTATTAGCAATTCTGGTTATTTTATCGGCGTTCTTTTCAGGCTGTGAAATTGCTTTTGGAACTTGCAACAAGATTAAACTTAAAAAGGAATATGAGAAAAATCCTGAGAAAGCTAAACTAGCTTATGAAATCAGTGAGAATTTCCCAAACACGATTTCAATTGTATTAGTTGGTAACAACCTTGTGAATATTGCTGCTTCTTCCATTGCAACTGTAATCGGGATTCATTATTGGGGCGAGGATATTGGTCCGACAATAGCAACTATTGGTATTGCCTGTATTATTTTGACTTTGGGCGAGATTATCCCTAAGTTATATGGGACTGCCAAAGCAAATAAACTTATTTATACTTTAGCTTGGCCATTAAAAATATTTGTAATTATCTTTAAACCAATTGCTTATGTAGTAACTAAAATGATTAATTGGTTGGCACCAATTTGGACTCCAAAAACTCAAGAACCAACAGTCACTGATGATGAACTAGTAAGTATCGTTGATTCAATTGAAGATGATGGAATTATTGATGAACAGAAAAGCGATTTAATTAAGTCGGCTATTAAGTTTAGCGATGTTGATGCCTACGATATAATGATACCACGGGTTGATGTTCTTGCTTTTGATATTGAAGATGATATCGAAGATTTTATCAATGAGAAAGAATTATTGAATTATGCTTTCATACCGGTCTATGAAGATAATTTAGATAATATTTTAGGTGTCATAAGTACCAAACAAGTTATTAAGAAAACCTTGAATCACGAAAAGATTGATGTCAAATCGTTACTGCAAGAACCTCTATATGTTCATGAAACAAAGGCTATTTCTGATATTTTGAAAGAAATGCATACTAGTAAAATTCATATGGCAGTAGTTGTTGATGAATTTGGTGGAACAGATGGCATATTAACGAGTGAAGATATTTTAGAAGAATTAGTGGGCGATATTTGGGATGAGATGGATAAAATAGAATATGAATATATTGAAAATCCTGATGGTACATATGTGATTGATGGGGATATGAATCTCTATGATATGTTTGAACTATTAGAGATAAGTGATAAAGATCTAGATTCAGAGTATTCAACTGTTGGCGGTTGGGTAACCGAAGTCTTAGAGAAATTTCCAGAAGTTGGAGATACTATCAACTACAAGAATATTACGGTGACTGTCCTAAAAATTGATGATAAGCGAGTCGAAAAGATTAAAGTAGAAATTCACGAAATTATCAAAGATGAAGATGAAGACTAATTAAGAAGCTTTCTTTAAGCGGTTATTGCAAAAATGCGATAATTTCCTTGCTTTCCCCCCTTATGAGATAATTTGAATATAAATTCATTGCATTTCATTAGTATGAAAGGAGCATTAAGTAATTTTGCTCTTATTGTAATGAACTATGCTAAAACATCATATTCTATATGAATAATTCGCTTTTTCAGCAAGCTTAGTAATTTTCTATGTGGGAAGGGATAACATGAAAAATAATAGAAGTGTGTTAATTTATTTGTTCTTTTGTTTGTTGCTTGTCGGTTCAACTGGCTGTTCAAAGAAAATGTCATCTATTTATTTAACGACAAGTGAAAGTCTTAACCGTGGATATGATACTTCTAGGGAACTAGTAGCAATTGATCCAGTATTATATAAGTCGCGCTTTACCATACTTCAAAAGAAAAATGATGATTTTTATCTGTCAAGAATAATCATTAAAAATTCACAAACTGAAGATAATATTTCATCGGAAAGAGATTTTGATACAAAAATAGAAGTTGATGAAAGCTATCAGAAAATGAATTTGTTGGGAATTACAGAAAACAATGATACAACTCCAGCGGAGGACTTTTGTTATATTGTATTTGGCAATCTTCTAAGGAACGATGGAACTATTGATTCTATCTTTCTAAAATATCGTTTCACTGATGGTGCTTATGTTTCAAAAAAGATTATAAATGGTATTGAAGTAGCAAATGCCAAATATCCAGAGATGGTGGTTAATTATCTGACTGTTTTAGGAAAGAAAAATAATCATCCGTATTATGGTGTCTATGATGAAGATTATTCCATAATCGAGGAATATACATCAACAGATAATAATCAATATTTTACGGATGTCTATTACACAGCGGATATGATTGATGGAAATGATTCACCACGTTGTGCTATAAAAATGGGGACCGTAAGTGATATTTTCAATATTCCAAAATATACTTCCACCAAAGTATTGGTTTATGCTTGGAAGCAAGGGGTTATTGAAACCGTTGATTACATTACTCCCTCATCAAGATATAATTTATCTGTTTCATGGTATGTAAGATTAGGTGTCCCTTATCTTCTATCACTAGATAAAGATACAGCTAAATATACTGTCTTGCCATCTATGTTTTACGCTGGATATGGAGCCGATGTTAATACAGGTGGTTATACGGGATCACAACCAGTTTCTTTTACGAAAACAATTCACCGCGACACCTATAAATACCCGCTAATTAGAAACGAACAGACTGGTGTAACGGAACCAAGACGTTCAACGGATGATGCTTTATATCTCAGAAAGAGTACAAATGAGTATTCAATACGTTCTTCAACAAGTCTATTTGATTATTATGTTTGCGGCTATGACGAGGATACCAAGACTGCACATTTTGAATTAATTGAGTTATATCAGCATCAAGGGGCTACTCCACAATCATATCAAACTGCATCAATAAAAATGGATAAAGATGAGTTTGATGGTCCTGTATTTACTTGCAATTCTTGGAATGTCATTACATCGAAAGGAATCTATACAAGGTCCTTATATAAAGCCCAGTCTCAGTACATTTATTAATTTGTTGTGCAAAAAGAGTGGGGGTAATCAAATATATATTTTATGATTCTGCAAAAGCTTCATGCATCTAAGGCATATGGCCATAGACAATGAGTGTGATTAATTGCCTTTATCCTTTGACTTTGCAGCATTTAATCTCAAAGTCGGTACAGTTAATTATAGCTTGGAAATTGCGCTGAAAAACCTTGACAAGGTAATAGATGAATGCTATAGTTATAAAGCAGAAAACGAATAGTTGTGAAAAGTAGAGGCACCCGCTTCTCACCTGATTGCGAAAAGCTTTGGGTAAATGGTCATAACCAATTAATGGTAAAAAATGATTAACGGGTGCACAGCACTCGTTTTTTTGTAAGTGAAAATGGAGGTGTCGCTTATAGTTTCAGCAGATTTTGGTCCATATAACCAAAAACCCGTCAAAGAGAGTGAAGATTTAGTAAATAACTTGATCCGCTTTCCCGAAGTATTAGTCATTGATCAAAATGGCAATTCATTGGGAGTAAAAAGCCGCTATGATGCTTTACGCTTAGCTGAAGAAGCCAACTTAGACTTACTTTGTGTCGCCCCAATGGGAAGACCACCAGTCTGTAAGATTCTTAACTATGGAAAATATCGTTATGAACAACAGAAGAAGTCTAAAGAGATGAAGAAAAAGCAAAAAATAGTTGAGACAAAAGAAGTACGCTTTACGCCGCAGACAGATAAACATGATTTGGAAGTTAAGGCCAAGGCTGCCATCGAGTGGTTAAAAGACGGTAATAAGGTAAAGGTAACTGTCCGTTTCAGAGGAAGACAAATGTCACACCCTGAGATAGGCAAAGAAACATTAGAAAGCTTTATTGCTTTAGTACAAGATTTTTCCACTGTCGAGAAGAATCCAGCGATGGAAGGATATCGGATGTTTGCCGTTATCGCTCC
Organism: uncultured Eubacteriales bacterium; assembly: GCA_964367815.1. Taxonomy (GTDB): domain Bacteria; phylum Bacillota_I; class Bacilli_A; order RFN20; family UBA1709; genus CAYIYR01. The sequence goes on along the minus strand of CAYIYR010000035.1, from coordinate 722 downwards.
AAAGAAAGAAAACAAATAGCATTTAGGAGGAAATTTTATGCCAAAGATGAAAACGAAAAAGGCCGCTGCCAAGCGCTTTAAAATCACTGGTACCGGAAAATTAATGAGAAAACAATCCTATCGTCAACATGATGCATGGGGAAAGACAAAGAAACAAAGAAGACAATTAGCGAAACAAGTAACATTACATGAAACAGATCTAAAGAGATCAAAAACCTTGTTCCCAGGTCAACTTTAATAGGGAGGAAGAAATAGTATGGCAAGAGTAAAAGGTGGATTTACCACACGTCGTTATCGCAACAAAATCCTAAAATTATCCAGAGGATATTTTGGCTCCAGACATCGGATCTATAAGACTGCTAATGAATCCGTTATGCATGCTTGGAATTATGCTTACAGAGATCGTAGAAACAAAAAACGTGATTTCCGGAAATTATGGATTACTAGAATCAATGCAGCCTGCAACCAACTAGGAATTTCCTATAGTCGCTTCATGCATGGATTAAAGTTATCTAAGATTGAGATTAACCGTAAGATGCTTTCCGAACTTGCAATTCATGATAGCAAGACCTTCGCTTCTTTAGTTGATACAGCTAATAAAGCTTTAGCAAAAAGTAAGTAATTTAGTTTAAACAAACTTTTAAGAGATTTGAAAAAATCTCTTTTTTTTAACTTTTTTGTTGATAGTTGAATGATAACTCATTATACTAAATATATGTTAA
>CAYIYR010000034.1:0-9683 GCA_964367815.1 uncultured Eubacteriales bacterium | reverse complement strand
ATCTTGTTGTGGCAGTGTTTTTAAATTCACATCAATTAATAGTGAATAGAACAGGTTAATTAAGTTCTTAGCATCCCCTAAGCGGTTTGGTTGGACACCAAAATAAATAGACATTCTTTGTCTGCGTACATCTTCAAGTTTAAAGTCACTTGATGAAGTTGCAGCGTCCACAATCGGGTTCGCAAAAATCGTTAAAGGTGAGGTAAAAGTAGAAATGATGTTACCAAGCGTATTGTCTGGTGAACTTAAAAAACGGTTTAAAGCATCTAGGCAAGTATCACTAAGCGGTTTATCATTTTGCGCTCTTTCATCAATAATAGATCTAATATGATCCTGAATTGGCTTACCTTTACCTGAACTCTGTCTTAAAATTTCGCCTACAGTTACAGGTAGATCTTTAGTTTCAAATAGATATAAAGCTAGTCCAAGAAATAAGTTATTAGCATTGTCATTCCAGAAATCGGTTTTAGCATCACCAGTCACAGGGTAAAAACTTCGCCCGATAGCAAGAATTTCACCTACTCTAAAATTTTCGTCATGACTAACTGTATCGAATGGATTCCACTTATGAGATTTCAGATCTTCAGAAAATGGGCTGAATAGATAAACTTTCTGACCATTTTTAGCTCGAAATTTAGAAGTCAAAAGGAAGTTTTCAAGCTTCAGATCCAGTACAACTACACTATCCGAATAGTTCAATAGGTTAGGAATAACAATCGCCACACCTTTACCGCTTCGTGTCGGAGCAGCGAGAAGTACAAATTGCTGACCGCCAAGCATCAAATACTTATTGTGATATTTCCCTACTAAGATTCCCTTATTTCCCATTAATCCAGATTTTTGAATTTCTTTCGTTGTGGCAAATCGAGCATCACCGTGTAGTGACTGTTTTTTATTAAACAGACTAGCAATGATTAAGGCAGGGAGAACAAAGGTAATAAATATTGCAGTGACCAAGCCACCTTGCAGCTTTTTCTTTTGTGCAGGGGCATTCTGTGCATATAAATCCCAATAATAGCCCCAAGTCGAAAGGTTTACTTCAGGAAATGGATTGGTTTTATTGGATAAGTAATAAAGAACACCGGCCAAATACTTAGCTATAAAGAAACCAATAACCGCTAAAAAAAGAGCAAGGAGAACAATCAGGATTTTTTTATTCATGCCCGATCCCCGACAATGATTTCTGCATCTCCAAATTGAGCTTTAACTTTAGACACAGGATTAAATTTGATTTCAGAGATAAAGCGTTCTTTACCTATTAAATTGCTTTCATCATCATATTTTTTCTTCACTTCAACATGAACAATAATATCAATTGTTAAAGCAACTAATTCCTTCAGTGTAGTGGCATCATAAATATTTGCTTGCTCATGTTCTTTGCACATAAAAACATAGCGATCATAGGCCAGTGAACAGCTTTCAGCGTGATAACTTGTGATAGATCCACTGTGGCCAGTTGTAAGCAATTTTAGGAAGTCAAAAGCTTCTCCACCTCGTAATTCCGCAAGTAGTACACGGTCTGGCTTCATACGCATATTACTAGCGATCAGATCAGATGGAGTTACCTTAGCTTTACCTTGCCCGCCTTTGGAATACAATAAGTGAACCTTATTCTCATGAGGAACAAAAAGTTCACGTACATCTTCAATAGTGACAAGACGTTCATCTTTAGGAATGTACTGACAAATTGCTTTCATGAAAGTAGTTTTACCAGATCCAGTATCGCCAACAACGGCAATATTTTTCTTACATTGAACAGCGAATTTAAAAAACCCTTCAAGATCTTTGTTTTCTAATAACTGGACTAGCTTAATATCTTCAGCACGTAGTACAGGTTTAAACTGATCAAATTCTTTAGATTTTCCATATCTGAAGTGATCAAAGAAACCTTGATCTTTATATTCCTGAAATGATCGGTTTGACTCGTCAGGAATACGGATTGTCATTGATACCGTTCCATTTTCAATGGCTGGCGGTAGAACAATCTGAATACGCTCTCCATCAGGCAATTGAGCAGACAATATAGGGTTTTCTTGGCCAATCCGTTGATTGGTATAGGTAGCAATAACATTAGCTAAAGCTGTTATTTGCCCCATTTCCAGATTTACAGAATGCTTTTCCCATCCTTTATTAGATTCCGTCCAGACTTCGTTAGGTGCGTTAATTGCAATTTCAGTCACCCCTTTAGTTTTTAAGAATTTTTCTAATGGAAGTAATAGCTGTCTAACCATTACATCCTTGCTTAAAACATTATTTTGCGCGGAGTTCATACACACCTCTGAAATCAATATCTTTGGCCACGTAAATTGAAGCTACATCACCCTGATTTTTATAAATTGTTGGCTTGATATTGATTGTTTCATTCAACACTGTTTCAGCCATTGATTTACCCATGTCTGAAGTGTTTTGAAGCATGTAAGGAGTGCTATTGTTCCCGCCTGTTTCTTTAGAAATACCGTAAGCAATAGCGTCTTGAACTAAAGAAAGCATAAACGCTGCACCGATACGTGCGCCCCAACGGTTATCCACTCGACCACTTAAACCGCCTGTTCCTAAATGGTCTGCTGCTGGAGAATCAATATCGACAACAACACCATGCGGAGTTTTTAAGCGTGACCAAATGATCCCTAAACGTCTTTGCCCTTGTGCTGCAATACTTTTATATTCTCCAATGACTTCAGATCCTGCTTCAGCAAGGACTACACGACCATTGTCGGAATAAACAGGTTGTGGAAGAACACACGAAGCCATCCCGCCAATTTCTGAAACGACTTTAACTGACAGGTTGCAACGTATTACACGACCTTTAGCAATTAAGTAATTTCGATCCCCGATAAAACGAGCCTGAACTTTATTAGAGGAAGGACTAGCCATGTTAGTAGTGGCTTGTTGTGGTTGTTGCTGCTGCATAGGTTCATCATCATGCGCTAAAGACATCAGACCAGATCCAGAGAAGCTACCAGAACGGCTATTATTGTTCTGATCCTGTTCATACTGACGCATCATGCCTGTGACTTGGTTATAAGCTGATTGATGATTCGTGCTAGATGGTTGGCCAACCGCCCCGCCCTGTTGCGAAGGATTCACGAAGATCCCGCCACCGTAACGGCTACCGTTGTTTAAAGGTACATATTGAGCTTGTTGTTGTGGCTGTGGCTGAATCACTACAGGTTGTTGATTTACTTGTTGCTCAACTACTGGCGCAGCTTCAGATTGTCTTAAAATCTGCTGACCATTCTGGCATTGAAAAACCAACATACCGTTATAGGTTAAAGCATTGCCGTTATTGTCCGTTAGCTGTCTAGGAATACTTTGATCTTGGCATGTGTCTAGGCTTTGAAATTGAGCATTTTGATTTGCATCCATGGGAACAGGATCAGTATTAGTAAAATCCCGTCTTTTAGTTGAAGCATCTAAGCTTGGATCTATCTGATTATCTTTTAATTGGGCTGCTTCTTCAGCATCACTACTATCTGAAAAAAAGTTATAGGCAAAGACAGCTAGAACCGTAAAAAGCACCGCCATAACTGCAATAAACGCTATTTTTTTACCTTTTCCATCTTCCTGATCCCCACGCTCATTTACAGACACAATGCCATTTTCTGAATCGTCAAATTGTTGATCAGGAGCTTGTTGATCATTTAATGGTTTTTCATCATTAATATTCATTAGTTCATATCCCCAGTAATGACACGCTTAACACCATCTACAGTAGTGCCATCTTGAGGAGCGACACCCACAGGATCATAAGATTCATTGAAAATGCTCACTACGCCTTTCCCTTGACGTAAAACAAATTTTTTAGCTAGAGCTTCAACAATTAAGAGTTTTGGATCTTCTTTACTGATGTGGAAATTAACTTTTTCTTCCCCTTCTGTACCTTCAATAAATACGACTGGAATATCTGTATTTCCTTTGAATCGCATATAAGTAAAACGTCCGTCATCAAATAGCATTTCTGGAACAAAATGCTTTCCTTTGCTGTTTGCAGATTGACGGTAATTCCAGTTTTTAGGAATTGGTGCGGCATTGGCCAAACGATGCTGTAAAACCAAAAATTCAGTCAGTTGGTTTTCTTCTTTTAATTGTGCTGCATAGGCGTTATAGCGTTGAGCTTCTTCCTGTTTCCGTTTTTCTTCTTCTTCTTGTGGATATTTAAAAACGACACGGTACATCGGTTTTTCTTTTGCATTATTTAGAACTTGAAAATCAAAACTATAATCACGCTTATTAGTGCGTAATTCTAAGTTATTCCGAGTAGCCTTATCCTTTGGCTTTACCCATACTAAATTTGATCCAGTATCCGCAAAAATACACCAATTAGTGTCATCCTTTTCACAATCTGAAGGGTATCCAGTAGCAGCACCACGTTCTAAAATTCTTTCGCCTTCACTCAATACAATGCGGGTTACAGTGCCTTTTTTAACAGTAATTCGATAAACATCATTGGGAACATAATTAATTGTTCTAATGCGTGAATCGGTAGGTAAAGCTTTAGGCGTAATGGCTGCATAAGAGATTCCATTAACAGCCAAGCCCAAAGCAAGAATTAATTTTTTCATGTAATGATCCTTTTATTACATTCCTTGTTGAGCTTGTGGAGCTTGTTGTTGAACAGCCGCCCCGCCTTGTTGAGCTTGTGAACCCGCCCCGCCTTGTTGGATCGGTACATAAACTCGCTGATTAGGTTCAACAACCGTAGCTTGTGCTACAGGTTTGCTAGGAGATAATTCAGGATCGACACGATAGCCCACGACCTTAAAGCCGAATGGATTTTTAATTAGATCTTTTTCTACCAGTTTATTTAGATTGTTCGGAGCATATTCATATCGAATACTTGCAATATAATATTGTGGCTGTTCATCACGATTAGCTTCGACTGAATGTAAAGTCTTAGTGAAGCGAACACTAGCGGTAAAGCCTGTTTCATCCTGATTAGTCTGGACAGAAATCACATCGACCTTTAATTCATATTGCTTGCCGTATTTTTTATCTCTGGCACTGTCACCTTCATAAAGTGAAGTAAAATCATTGCCTACCTGATTACTACTCATAGTCATGACTAAATCATAGTCTGGCTGCAATAACGGATAGAAATAACTCTCACGAGCCGTTACATAGCGAGTAATGTTATTTTTATCAATTAATTCTTGTTTGCCTTTCACTTGCTGATCATCAACAACCCCCACGTATTCAACATTTCCGTGAGCTTTATCTACTGTAAAAACAACAGGTACAGTTTGGCGCATCGGAGCTAATGTGACTAATCCTATAGCTTCTAAAACAGCCACGCCCACCGCTACTTTTGCAACAGTCCAAGCTTTACGTTCTGACTTAGCACGTATCGCATTAATATCTGCTTCCCAATCCATAGCTTTTTCATAACTTTTTGATTCTTCAGCAGCAGATACTTTTTTAAGTTTGTTCATGATAGACCCGATAGACCCTATTAGAGTTATTTCTCTAAGTATGCCAAAAAATATAAAAACCGTAAACCAAAATAATATATTTTGGTTTTAATAATTCAATATTTTCTGAAAAATTGCAAAAAAAATACCCATTTCAAAAGAAATGGGTTTTTTTTTAAAAGATTAGTTACCAGTATAGCCGTCAAGAATGTTGCCCTTTTGAGCAGCACGTTTTAAACGGCCTTCGATTTCAAGTTGCTGTGCTGCATCTTTTTGAGCTTGCGCTTGTGCCTGCATCAAAGCAATTCGGTTTGCATCATTAGCAACTTGTGTCTGTTCTGCTTGAATCCTAGCTTGTAATTCAGCAATAGCTTTAGCATCAGTAGTGTTATTGATCTGTTTACGCAGATTATCAATCTGCTCAGTACGCAGATCTGCAACCCCTAACGCTTTCTGATTTAAAGCCTGTGTTTGTGCATTGTTATTCAATGCAGCTTGACAGGCTTTATAGTTCTGGCCAGTTCTAGAAGTACAGTCATAAACCATTGTGGCATCACGAATGTTTCTAGCTGCTGAAGTCATTCCATTGACACCACCTTCTTGGATGCCTCTATAAATGTCAGCAACATCACTTGGAATCACATCATTAAGATATGGATTATTAACAGCATCACCGAAACCACGAATACCAGTGATTGAATCGTATTGCTGTTTTGCCTGTTGGATCTGGTTCACCATCTGATTGTATTGCTCACCCCAAGCCACCACATTTTGAACGGCTTGAACAAGGTTAGCACCGTCAATGACAGGAATACCTGTAGCATTGGCTTGACCACTAATGAATAAAGATGAACCTAAACCCAAAGCTAACAATTGTTTTTTCATTAGAAAAATTCCTATTTGTTTCTTTTGAGGTTAGAAAGAGTGTGTCGTTGATATAACGGCTTAGATCCTCCCGTAGTGGAGCTATTGGAATTATTAGAGCTGCTAGAATTCCCTTGAACACTTCCACCAGTCGTAGAAGTAGCTGATGAGCTATCAGATTTAGAGTTACTTCCTCCACTGCCTTTAGTCATAGCTTGAGCTACAGCACGACCAACACCTTGAACACCCGCCCCACCTGTTATGGCTGAAGCCATTGTTGGAATGTTCCACATAATCACTACAAGAATTCCCGCAACAATACAGAGAGAAACTACTGAAGTAAGAATGTCACCCGCATCAAAGTTATTTGTGATTTGCGTACACATGCCTGAAACGAAGGCAAAGAGCATACTGATAATTGCTGTGATAAAGCCTATTGTGAAAACATAGCTAAGTGTCTGGGAAAGCCAACTTTCAAAATATTTTTGTGTAGCAGGGAACATCGCACACAGAATGAATATGGGACCAACGCCTAAACAAAGTTGCAAACTAATTTTTGCCAGTAGATATAGACCAGTACCAATAAAGAACAATAAGAATTGAGCAGCAGAAACAATACCAGCAGATAAATACAAGCCAATATCAGGGAAAACACCAGAAGCTGATTGAGCTTCTTCACCTAATTTCTGGATTAATTCACCCCACGGCACACTTACCTGATCCAGTAAAGCACCTAGCGAAGTTTCACCACCTGGACTAACAATCTGAATTAAACCTATGGTCAGTCCGTTAATGGCTTCAACTACAAAGGACTGATAAACCCCTGCACTTAAAGCAATTCCACCAACAAAAGCTATCTTAAAAAACTTCCATAAAGCGGTATAAATGGAATCCTCTTGTGCGCCAGTCGCAATGTTGTAGCCAATAATCAGGATATAAATTGTTGCAGCAGTCAAAGCTATAGGAACAATTGCAGAAGCAATATTACTACTAACACCTGTAACGTAACTTGCTAATAAAGAATCAATTTTTGTTTCTAATGTAGTAATAATTGCCATTGCAATCCCCTATAAATCCTTAATTATTTTGAATCTGGGTTATATCCATCGAGGATATTTCCCGAACCCTTTTTAGTATCTGGTTTTGTTGGTTTTGGGGGTACAGAAGGATCATATCCATCAAGGATATTCCCCTTTTGTGATGCTCTTGCTTTGCGCTCTTTCAATTCTTCTTGCTGTGCAGCAGTTAAATCTTGATGTTTCAATTGTTGTTCAGCCTTCACTTCTTCTTTTAGCTGTTTAACCTGTTCCTTATCATCGGAACATGCAGTTGTTAAAGTAGAAATAACTAACAAGCTTGAAACTACTAAAAACTTAGTCATGACTAAGACACTCCTTTTTCTGAAATTAATTTTTTACGGTCTGCAACACGTTGTAAGAAAATATCACCCCAAATATCAGGATCTTCACCAACTTCACTTATGATATTTTCGAGTAATTCAACATTATCTTTTGATCCAGAAATGATCTGTAAAACGTCACGCATTTCGCCTAGATCCATCTTACAAAGTGCGGATCGGCTACCTTGTTTAACTAGGAACATGCGTGAGTTTTCTTCTAGCTCTTTAATAATTTCAAATTCTTGCGGAGTGACTTTAAAGCCTTTTACATAGTCATCGTAATCAGCGCGAGGGTTCGGTAAAAAGATTTGAGTAACGCTTTGCTCAACCATTGTTTTACCAATGTCAGAATCTAAAACGTCACTTGGCGATTGCGTCATAAACACACCTAGACCATTCAATTTACGAATAGTTTTTTGCTTATCTTTGGCAAAGTCTTTGAAATATTCATCTGTTAATGGCTTCCAAAACTCGTCCATCCAGTAAATGAACGGATTACCATCAATCAAGGAATCTGTGATGTGCAATAGATAGGCCATGATTGGTGTACGGACTTCTGGATCATCCAAAAATTCCGTGTAGTCATAACCGAAAATTGGCATTTTGGCTTGAGAAAAGTCTTGAGTGTCATAAGGGTTATCGAATACCCACGATAAATTCCCTTCATGATCACCAGACTTACACCATTTAGTTAAGCGGTCTTGTAATGAATCACCGCCACCAGTCACCCTTAAATTCATATATAAAGCTGAAAGTCTGCGAAGTTCTAACGGCATATCATCACGCATAATGGTACGGACAGCCTGACTGATTTCCAGATCTTCGGCAGCATTACGAACACCACCTACCAGAATTTTTACAAGCTTTTCTACAAACTGAATATTTGTTTCTGTGGGCGGTAGCTGCAACGGATTAAAGCCAGTTGGTACACCACGCTCTAAAGCATAGTATTGACCCCCTATCCGTCTAATACCAATCTCTGCGCCCCTATCTTTATCAAAGAAAACACCCTTCAGATTTTTATACTTACAAGCAAACATCATCATGGCCATGACTAGGGTTGTTTTACCCACACCAGTTGTTCCAATGACACACGTATTACCTGGCATCTTGTCATCTGTAGAATCTTGCTTATCTGGGCTAACATGATGATTAAAGTAAAATGGTTGGCCACTTGGAGTTTTAAATAAAGCTAGTGCTTCACCCCAAGGATTGCCGTCCCGCTTACCTCTTGCGAAGTTATGAAAAGGGCTTAAAGCAGAAAAATTTAGGCTTGTGAGATATGCTTCTCTTGGACGCATATTAAAGTTACCTGCTAATTGCGAGAACCATGCACATTCAGGAACAGTATCAATTACAGCCATTTTGAACCCTGCTTCATCTGATAAAGCAGTTCTGGCACTCGAAATATTTAGAGCAACTTGATTTGGTGAATCGCCAAAAATCGCAAGCGTATAGTGATATTCGCCTAACTGAAAATTCCCGCTATTAGCTTCACTCATAGCCAGATCAATATCACGAATCTCTTGATCTGAAACGTCCTCTACAGAATTTAGTTGGCCTTTAATTGTTTTTAATTTATCTACAGCATCACGCTTGCCATAAACCGTGAAACTTTGAGTTTCAATGTATTCATAGTTTCCATACAGGATGGAATTGCACATTCCTGATTCTGATAAACGTGGAAATTCTTGAATATCCAGAAAGCCTACATATTTTTGCGCTTCAGGATGTTTGATCTGTAAATAGCCGTTTTTGTCACCAAAGAACAAGCGACTACTTGGAATATATTGATCAAGATTAGCCTGTCTTAAAGGGATTTCTTCCCAAACTCCATTAGTTAAGAAACCAAGCAGATTACACATTTCCGAGTAGACAAAACCTTTCTTGGTATAGGTCGCCAGACGTTCTGGATTGTAGTGATATAGACTTGCTTCAACCTGTTTGGCTACATCATCCAAAATATCGAGATCCCGCTTAATCTGCTTTTTCAGGGCTACTGGATCACGACT
>CAYIYR010000033.1:0-12825 GCA_964367815.1 uncultured Eubacteriales bacterium | reverse complement strand
GCAATGATCATTAAAACAGCAATGATAGCAGTAACAATAATATTTGTTTTCTTATTAGTCATATCAATTTTGAATTTCATATTTGTTACCTCCTATCTAATCATAAAGATTCTATATAGAAACATAAGTAAAGCGATAGCTCCAATGATTTTATTAGAAATCTTTCTGTCTTTGTAAAAATTCCAGGCGATGAAGATAGCAATAACAACTGCAAAAATATAATAGAATACTGTAAGAATTGTGTAATATGTTTGCATAATTACTTCACCTCAATCCCTTCAACACTTGTACCAACTTGATAAGCTGATTTATTTAAGCATTTTAATTTTTTGGAAAGAATGCTCCAAGCAATAGCAAAGATAATTGCCACTGCCATTGTTACACCTAATAGAATTAGATATAATGGAGTGATTGAGTCACTAATGTCTTTGAAAACCAAGCGGCCAAATAATAATGTATATAATATACTGTAGCCCAGCAAAACACCAACAGCCGGTAAAGCCGCTTTGGTAATTTTTGTCCAGTGTTTTTCGCCAACCATTTGCGAAGCAAAGGTAGCAGACATAGCAGTTGGTGGTAAGAACTCACCCGTTGCGGCCATTAAGGACAAGCCACAAGTCAGCATTATACTGTCATACGATGTATAAAGTGCCATTACAAATGGTCCACCAAGAATTGAAACAGAGCCAAATGAAGAAACGCCACCAATGACCGGCATCAAGATAATCATTGCAATATAGCGCCATGTCGTTGGTAAGGTAATGGCATTAACAACAAAGAAACCACGAACACCATTTAAGGTGATAATTTCCATGAACATGCCAACGCCCATTAATAATCCCATTGCAGGAAGAGCTCTACCAACGCTGTGACGAAGAACTTCAATAATAGAATCTGGTTTGTTGGGATCATAATTTTCACCATGTTTCTTCCAAAACGGAAGTTTTCTACCAAGGAAGAAACAAATTACTGTTGCAATAACAAACATTGCAGACATACCTAAACTTCCAAAGATCAACGGTAAGAAAATCTCGCCAACAATTAGAAGAACTAAAATGATTAACGGAAGACATACTGTCCAGTTCAATTCTTTCATAATTGTTGTATCAGCTACAAACTCAACTTCATCTTCAGATAACGGCTTAACATATTTTCTTCCAATGAGCAACACACAGATTATTGCCACAGGAATCGAAAGTATTAATAATGGAAGGGTAAAATTCGTATAAGCAATATCAACTGCATCACAAATAACCATCGCAGGAATATTTACTGGAGGAGCCACCATACCAAGAATTGATCCGAGCGCAACAATTGCCCCCGCCTTAGCCTTGGGTATTCCCCATTTAATCATGATTGGTGCCAATAAAGCGCCAGAAGTTACCGCTGAGGCTAAGGATGAACCTGTAACCATGGCTGGGAACATAATGATAATCATAAAGGCAATCAAGAGAATTGTTGGATATTTACGGAAAGCTTTAATCAAAAGGACACTTATGTATTCTAAAGCACCACTCGCTTGCATTGCTCCCATAAAAATCATTGCCGTTGTAATTACTAGTATCGTATCAAAATATCCTAAGGCGCCTTCAGTAAAGTAGCGTAATTCAAACGTTGTTCCTGAACCGATGCAAGAAGCAATTGCTCCCACAACGGCTGCGACCATTAGGCAGAGACCTGATGGAATTTTAGCAATCAACAGTAGTGCTATAAACGTTCCGATCATTAGTACAAAATATAGTAGTTCAATTTGCCAAATCATAAAATTACTCCTATAAGCCTAGAGCTTTTCCGCCACGTCTAGGATCGGCTCCAGCATCATAGCTTGTTACATTTCCTCTGGCATCATAGTTAACAATAATACCAGCAACGCCGCCCATAGAAGAAGTTTTCGAAGCGTATTCATGCACATAATAGTGTTTATTCGCTAATCCAGCCAAAACGCCATCAGCAATATCGGTAGTTTCCATATACATCAATTTATGAGTAGAATAGCTAGCTCCATCAGCCATTTCTTGAGTATCGTTAGTTGAAACATAATAGCTGAAGACACGGGATGCGGCAATGGCTTCTTGAATGCCCATATTAAATTCCACAATATTTAAGAAGGTCTGTGCAATTGCAACAGGGATTTTTTCACTACCTGGAGAACCAATACTCATTACTGGCGAACCATTTTTCATAACGATCATTGGTGAAATATAGGCGCAAGCTAACTTATATGGTCCAACTCTATTCTTGCTTGTTTCAGTTAGACCAAAGTTGGTAAGAGAGTTGTTTAAGAAGAAACCTGTTCCCTTTGGCATAACATATGATCCCCAATAGGAATTCAATGTTTGGGTCAAGGTAACAACATTACCTTCGCTATCAGCAACAGATAATGATGTTGTTCCTGTTTCTTCATTTATTTCATCATCAACATAGGAAAGTCTTTGAACAGCACTTTGATAATTGTATGGATCAGGATCATTAGGGTCAGAAGCTTTATAAGCTCCACCATAATTATAAGAGCTGGTCTTTCTATAGGTATCATCAGCCTTGAAAGCATAATCGAAGCGATCAGCAGCATAAGCTTTGCTAATCAATCCTTCATATGGCATATCAACAGTTCTTCTGTCTCCCGCATAGTGACGTTTGTCATTATAGGATAAATGCATTGATTCACAAACTGCATGTACATATTCAACAGAATTATGTCCTAGAGAGGACAATGGTTTCTCTAGTGTCTCAGCATAGTGCTCGAGCATGTTAAGCATCTCAGCGACAACAATGCCACCACCGCCTAACGAGCAGGTGTAAAGATCATATTTATCGGAAGTGCCATAAACAGAATAGGTAGTATGTAAAGTCTCATACTTTGGTTCAAAATTCATAGCATAAGTCATATCTGCAGCACTCAGCAATCCTTTGATATTATCCGCGCCTTGGGTATTAATTGCATTAACAACTGCTTCACTAACCCAGCCACTATAGAATCCAGCTTTGCCCTTGGAGGCAATTTCTTTCAAAACTTTCGCATAATTGGCATTTTTCATTGTGTCGCCAGTACGATAAGCACGAAGACCATTGCCATAGGTTGTCAAGGCTTCTCCACATTCATCTGGTCTCTTCTTGAAGTTATCAAAGTCAATATTACCCGCGACAGTTGATGGAACAATAAATCCATCTTCCGCCAAAGTAATTGCTGGCTGCATAACCTGAGAAAGAGTTAAAGTACTTGAGCCTAAATCTTCTTTAATACTTAGTAAACCAGTTGTTTCCATTGGAATACCAATTGATTTAATTCCCCTTTTCATTTCTGTTTCATAATTGGTCAATGCTATTCCGGGTTCAGCTGCGCCTGGAGCAAGAGCTGGGAAGTTATAATAAACTACCTCACCACTTTTTGCATCATAGGCCACCATCGAACCGCCACCACCTAAGCCAGAGGCATAAGGCTCAACGATTCCAAGAGCAAAAGCTACAGCAACCGCAGCATCATAAGCATTGCCACCAGCGGCTAAAACATCTAATCCCGCTTTACTGGCAAAAGGACTTCCAGAAGTCACTACACCATCTTTGCTTGAAGCCGAACGAACTGTGATATCAGTAAAATCAGTTCCACTTGATGAACTGCTACTACTGTTACCATCTAAACTACTGCTAGTTTGTTGGGATGATGAATTCGGATCAGTCGAAGAACTCGGATTCTTTTTACAGCCAGCCAAACTTGCAACGCCAACTATCACTACTAGCGCTGCCAAGATTGTCGCAAACTTGTTAACAAACTTTTTCATATTTCTTCCTCCTTTATCTCATATATAAACAATTAGCTAATAAGCTAATGATTTACCATCACGACGTGTATCGGCTCCACCAATGAATTTGCTTAATTTTCCATCGGTACCATATTTGAAGGTAATTCCATATACATGGGTAACATCCCCTTCTGCGAAGACATAATATCCTTTATTAGCCAAGGCAGTCTTGGTACTTTCAGACCAATTTCCTGCACCTTCCAATAGTAATAACTTGTGGGTAGAAGTTGTTGCACCATCACTCATCTTAGCGTTATCACTATCATCAACATATAGATTTTGTAGTCTTGCACTATCAATAGCGGTTTGGATATCCATTCCGAAATCTAAAACATTGAGAACAACTTGGGTCAAGGCCGTTGGAATAACTGCGCTGCCTGGACAACCAAGAGTTAAGACTGGTTTCCCATCTTTTAAGATAATGGTTGGTGCCATTGAAGAGGCCGGTTGTTTATATGGTTCAATTGAATTAACGCTGTTCTCTGAGAATGAGAAGTCAGCCATTTGGTTATTTAAGAAAAATCCAGTATTAGTTGGCATCACATATGAGCCCCAATAGAAATTAATAGTCTGAGTAAAAGTAACAACATTTCCATCTTTATCAACTACAGAGAATGATGTAGTACCTTTGTCTGATATGGTCTTTTCATCATAATATGTGGTTGTCTTTTTTATCTCTTGATAATCCCATGGATCAACTCCACAGGCTTCACCATAATCGTGTTCAGCATCAGCGTTGAATGCTTTAGTTGCATCAAAAGAAGCTTCAATACGATCTTTTGCATATTCCTTGCTTAATAATCCAGTAAGAGGAACTTCAGCAAAAACTTTTCTATCAGCAGGGTTAATGCTGTTATCAGCGACATAATAGCGCTTATCAGCATAAGCTAATTGGAGAGCAGTACCGACCAAGTGAATATACTCAGCAGTATTGTGACCAATGGTTGATAGAGTTGTATGGTTCTCACTAGTATAGGCTTCTAACATATTTAGAGCTTCCGCAAGAATTACACCACCAGTAGATGGAATATCAGCTGTATATACATCGTAGCCATTATAGGTTGTATTGATTGGTGTACTGACCTTTGGATACTTTGCTGATGCATAAGCTAAATCGTCAGCAGTAATTAAATCACTAGCAGCAACAATTGCCTCAGCGACCCATCCTTTATAGAAACCATCTTTACCGCTTCTTGCTATCTCTTTAAGCACCTTTGCGTAATTCGGATTCTTTACTGTCTCACCAGTTCTTAAAGCCCGCATGCCATTGCCATAAATTGACTTGGCTTCCGTGCAATTATTTTCAACAAAATTCGTATAGAAGATATTAGTGGAAAATCTCTCTGATATCGCATATCCATCTTCAGCATATTTAATTGAAGGTGCAAGAATGTCGGACAATGATAGAGTGTCTGATCCTAAATCATCAAGAATTGTAATCAAGCCAGCAACTTCAGTTGGAACGGCCATTGCTTTAGCTCCTACTTTCAAATTGCCCTCCGAACCAATTGCCGTTGTTGTAGCAGCTGCTGGGGCAAATTCACGGAAATTATAAAACTTAAAACTACTGCTGGTCTTATCATAGCCAACCATAACACCACCACCGCCGATACCAGAAGCATTAGGTTCAACTACACCCAAGCCAAAGGCCATAGCAACAGCAGCATCATAAGCATTGCCCCCAGCCTCAAGAATATCTAGACCAATTTTACTTGCATATATATTTGCAGAAGTTACCGCGCCATTCTTACCACTAGCCGTTCTCATACTCAAGTCTGTATAGTCGATAACACTTGAACTTGAAGTACTAGGTGCAGAAGAATCACTGCTTGATGAAGAATTGCTGTTCTTTCCACAAGCTACCGAGCAAGCAGTAATGATTGCCATTAGTCCAGTAAAAAACATTTTTTTTGCTTTCGACTTTGAAGTGGCGGTTTGGGCATTAGTTCCATTATTGTTAATCATTTTACATTCTCCTTATTTTCGTTTTTGATAATCTTTTTTGACAACTAGCATTTTACCATAAGCGTGGGAGAAATTCTTGTTGCTGAGCCAGTTTTTACATATTCTTTACAGATAAGATATTTAATCCATATTTCATACAGCTTTATGTATAAAGAAAAGGAGAATTATTTGCCTAATCTCCTTTATTTTTTCTTATTAAAATAGAACCTTTTTTCATCATCTATCTCATAGTAGCCTTTTCGTCTTAAATAGAAGAAAAAGCCACAGAATCCAATTGACAAAACAAGGGCGATTATTGGATAGACAACACTATATGAGTCCACGTAGTATTCTGGTCCTGATCCGATAGATGGTATAGAAGAAGAATCATATGGAATTCCGTATGTAACTGCTAAGTTTTTAATGTTAATTAAACTTGCAACAGGCAAGCCTTTAAGTTGCAGACATTGGAGCAATCCATAATCATCTTTTCGTTTTTCAAATTGTTTTATTGTCGTGGCTGAATAAAAGCCAGAATAATTTCCATTTAAAGCTGATAGTCCTTTACCGAAGCTTACCATTGTGCCGCCAACATTTAAGAAGAATTTCATATCTGGTATATCACGATCAAAATAACTCAATCTCAAGTCAATATTGGCTTTAAAGTCTTCTTCATAAATATAAGTTGCATCAGATTGATTGATGCGATTTAGAATCGCATTTTTTTCAGAAGCATTGCGAAAATCAGAGCCAATATCATCGTTACCACCAAGGGAAACATAATCTATGCCGACAGTAAGAATGTCTTTATCACATAAATATTCAGACATATCAAAAAAAGTAAAATCGGGTTGATTTGCTCCGTAGTAAGAGGCACCAATGCCTGCCATTACGCATGTCTTTAGCCCATATACTTGGGCGGCAGCAAGAGCACAAATATTCATAGCTGGGAAAGAACCAGAAAACATCATTCCAACTTCGTCACCAGCTTTTAATTTTGCTCGCATAAACATCTGAATAATGACAGCTGACCAGTTTGGATTACAACTTGTTCTTTTCGCTTCCAAAACGCCCTCAGTGGTGGTTATAGAAGTTCGCATTCCACTGCCAATCATTCCTGTTGATAATACATCAGCCTCACTTATTCCAATATTATTATCTATCTTATATTGTTTGATTGTTCCCATAGCTGTCTGGGCGAGCTTAGATGCTTCAAGCATTTGTTCATAATTCACATTTTGTGTCTTCTTAGGAGTACATAGAGTAATGGACACAGCCGCCGCAATAATCAGCAGCCAAAGAATGAGAATGCTATATGCTGATTTCTTAATTCTATCAATCATACTAGCACCCCAATTCCATTAATAAAAACTATAATAAGTTCAATAATTCCTATTACAATTGCTAAGGAAATGCTGGTTTTTATAACACCTTGTTTTGACATGTTATTAGCAATAATACCAGCCGCGGTATAGCCAATGAGTGAAACAGCAAAAGTTGATAAATTATTTGTAAATAAGCCAACACCTAGGTTAATACCATAATGCAGAAAAAGACTAACAATTATGAGAAGAGCAAATCTTCTCTTGCCAAAAATAAGAAACTTCTTCGAAAGTAATTTGACAATAAAATACGCTAAAATTGCAATAAAAACAGTATAGCCCATTCGCAAAGGACTAGATAAGTAGAGGACTAATAGTCCTGGGATGATAATTCCTCCCGGTGTAATATCAGTTATTTCATAAAAGATGATGCTTACAAGAACACCAATTAATAAAATGTTGCTCATTAATATCACTTGCCTTTTGTGAAAAAGTCGATTATTTTCAGTCCATTATCAGCAATATTTCCACAACCAAAAATAATTTCTTCCTGCAATAGATCTTTTGTATCATTGATTGTCGTTGCAACAATTCCAATCTTTGACAATTTATTCATAGTGTAAGATAAATTTGAACCAACAATTATTACTTTCTTATATTTCATTTGCTTTAACATTTCAATATGTTGCTCGAGTCTAAATGGGCGATCAGCTCTCTCGTTAAGAAGAATTGTAATCTTGCTGGCATCATATTTCTGGCAAATCATCATATATATTCTCAAAATAGACTCGGGATCATTAATTGAAAAGCCATTAATAAAAACAGAATTTTCCTTAACAATAGTCGCCAAAGCGCCTGGATCGGGAATGTATTCACACATCCCCTCAAAGAAAGCTTCCTCATTAACACCCAATTGACGGCATACTTCTAATGCGACAGCAATATTTTCAGAAAAAGTATCTAGCAGTTCTTCACCATCATATGGTTTAGCAACAATTACTTTAGCTTTGCACTTATCAGCACATCTTTGAAAAATTGAAAGACACTTATCTTCTCCTAAGATTAATTTCCGATTATCAGGAATCGTATTAGCTAGGGAGTAAGCGATGCTTTCCAAACTGTTACCCATCTGATCGAGGTGGTCTGCTCTAACATTAGTAATAACAGTGATGTCGGAATGAAGAATTCGATGTTCACACATAAATTGGAGTTCGGGATTTACGGCCATACATTCCAAAACCAAAACATCAGCATTCTGTTTTGCTGCAAGAGAAATCATCTTTAGTTGTTCGCGAATATTTGCAGGACCTTTGCGCTTGATTGGAATACAAACATTATTAGTATCAATTATAGTCGGGATAGTGCCTGTTGTTTTGCCAAAAACTTTTAAATTACAATTCTTCAATCCAGCAATAATTAATCTAGTAACAGTACTCTTTCCACGAATTCCATTTACATGAATGACGGTTTTAATGGTTTTTCGCTTGCTTTCAGTATAAAAATGCTGAATAAAAATAAAAGCAATATAGGCAACGGCTAAACAAATAGTAACAATTGTCATTGCATCCATTTATTATCACCATCACTTAAAAATATCAAAACCACACAAAAGCAGCCAAAAGAATTGGCATTTAGTCTATTTTGCTTTTCTCTAGTTTTAAAATCAATTGCATTCATTTACATACCTCTATCTTCTAAATTCATCACAAAATTTCTGCATAAAAATCGCAAGAACTAAAAGGTCAGCACAACCACCAAAACTCAAATTATTCTCAATACACATTTTTGTTTGAGCTTTCAATGACTCAGCGTCAAAGCTTAATGCAGCAAAACTATCCTTAATTTGGTAATACTTTTCCACACTGCCACTTCGTTTCATCATAATACTATCATCAACTCGTCTAATTAAATCAACTAAAGCCGGCAACAATGAGTGGTCATCATTTAATTTATAATTGCGGCAAATGTATGAAACATTTTCGTATCCGTGCTTCGCTTCATTTACTGCTCCAATAGTAGATGGTAAATTCTTTACCATTTGTTGCACATTACCATAAATCTGTTCAATTGGCAAGTTTCTCGCAAGAGCAACACCACAATTTATTAGTAGAAGTCCAAGATTGAAAATTAAGCCTTTATAAGCGTTCACACCTTTTGTAGCAAGAAACATTTCTTTTTCGGCCAGCAAGCCAATTCTTTGAGCCTCAATAAAAATCTCGTCTAAAGAAAACTCGGACATTTGATATCCTAGCATAAACATAGCAACAAAATAGGGTAAAATTTTATCTTTTGCCTTCACCATAAGCGAATAATCCATATCTTTATGAGAGCCCGATGAAGTGGGGGTAACTAAGCCAAACTTCGGAACAAGATTTAATTCACGAAGCATTGAATCGTTTACAAGTTCAAAAATATTATGCTTGAGATACTCAAAACACTTTGCGGCAACAATTTGTTGTAAATCATCTAGACTATGACGACCTAAACGATTACAAACAAAAGCTGGTTGATCGCATATAAAACATTTTCTAGGTTGAGCTCGGTTACAACTATTACTTTTTTTATAAAAAACATCAATATCAACGAAACGACCCAAAGAAGTCTCTTCTTCAAGCACTTGCATATCTTTTTTTAGTATTGTATCAAAGCAATACAAAAGAACAAAAGCTGGCCCATCTTCTCCATCTAAGAAAAAAGTCTCTTCAGGAGTAATCATTTTACATATTAATCCATGATAAAGATTGACTAGCATATAGGACTCTTTACATTGTTTTTTTAGTCCAGGAATATTAGCTTTTATAACAACGACTTGATAATCATTAACATACTTTTGAACAAATAAGTGTTTTTGCTCTCGATCAAAGAGAATTGCCTGTCTAGCATCCATAACGATCCTTAGCAATGGTAGATAAAATGCTCGTAATTTCTCTTGGAACATATTTCAAGGCTTCATCTAATTTCTTTTCTTTTAACAACTGACGAACCTTTGAAGCACTTACAGTCTCCCCATCAAAATCCAATCTAGGAATGATTTCCAACTTGTCATCAAGAATTTGTTTTAACAAATCATTGTAATGCTGCATCATTAAACTGCTTTCGGTTCCCACATAACGTTTTTTAATAAATAAATATTTCATAAAATATTCTTGAAACACTAAAGCATCTACTTTTGCTGTTTCTTCATTCACTTCTCCAGAATCTCTTAAAAAATAGGCAGGAAAAGTCAATTGAGAAACAACATATTTTGTTGAAGGAAGTACTAAAACATTATTCATTGACTTAGAAGACAAATAGGCCATTGATAATCTTTCAAGAAAGCTAAATTCAGAACGATCTTCTTCAACAACAAATACCAGCGCTATTTTGTGACGCAAAGATACTTGCTCAATCAAGTATTGATGACCAATAGTTAAAGGATTGCCATTAATAACTACACAGCCAATATCACTTGTCGCATCAATTGAAGAGAAACTTATCTCAATTATTTTTTTTAATCTCTCTAAAGTAGCTGAAATTGAAGGTGCTCCACCTTCCAACATTATTACTCTATCTGTTCTAATTAATTTATGAAATCCTAAGCTAGTAAAAAACTGTTCATTTGCCGGTTTAGTAAACACTTGATAGTCATAGATTTGCTCAGAAGACATCTTCTCTAACATCTTACTAACAAGCATCCCCGTTAAGTTTTCATCTTGAAAACTATCAGCTACAGCAACATCCTTTATTATATGTCCACTCTTTGATATTGTACCTATAATTTCAGCGTTTTCTTCAATATAAAAAGTAGTATCTACATCGGAATCCAAAGCCAAATCAAAACCAGCCAAAAAAGAAATAACGCGCTCTTTTTCTTCGGCTAAGATAACTTCTTTAATTTCCATATGAAGGTACTCCTTCCTTTATTTGCTACGATATAGAGTGTCAATAATGGTACCATCGCGGTATTGAACAACACCAACAACTTTGTCAGTAATGTGATATTTCTTTGGTACTCCTGTAATTTGCAAAGCAATGTCATATAACTCGGTTATACTTTTTACAGGTAATTTCGAGTTTTTAAGTTTATCCAGCAAGTCTACTCGGCGTGGATTAATCGCAATACCTCTTTCAGTTACCAATACATCTATATCTTCACCAGGAGTGGTTACGGTTGTAACATGCTCTTTTATAATTGGCATTCTTGACTTGATTAAATTAGTAGTGATTATACTTACTTTTGCTCCATGAGCTGTATCAGAATGGCCACCACTACCACCAATAATATGACCATAAGAATCAGTCGTTACATTCACATTAAAGTCCTTATCAATCTCAGTAGCTCCCAAAATAACGAAATCCAAATCATCGACAACTGGTTTGTCATATGGATTAGCATATTTAGAGGCACTCATACCTAAGTGGTTTGGATTATGATTATAAGATTCAACAGCTTCTAAATCGAAGCATTGAACATCTTTTAGATTTTTAAATAAACCCTCTTCCTGCATTTTAACAAAATAACTAGTAATTCCACCTGATGCAAATGAACCTTTGACACGTTGGGCAATCATTATATCCCTAACGTAGGAAGCAACTGCTAAAGAAGTGCCACCAGCACCAGTTTGCATGGACATTTCCTCTTTTATCATTCCTAATTCATTAAGCAGTTTTGCTGTCAATGAAGCAATCTTTAAACCAATTGGATCTCTTGTTATCTTAGTTGTTCCCGACACTATTCCTTTGGCATCGCCAATAGAATCAACTTTAACAACATAATCAACATACTTTTTATCCAATTCGACTCTATCTAAACTATCAACAATAGTATCAGTAACCAAAACTACTTTATCAGCATACTTTAAGTCACTGATAGCATAGCCTAAACTTCCACAGGCTGCTTTGCCTTCACCGCCATAGCCATTGCCTTCTTTATCAACCACTGGGCAAGCAATAAAAACGACATTAATAGGAAGTTCGCCAGACTCAATTTTTCGTGGACGTCCACCATGAGTATTCATTACTAGCATTCCCTTAAGATAACCCTCATCAATAGTCACAGAAACAGGACCATTTAGATAGTTAGTATCAATATCTGTAACATTGCCATTTTCAATCAATTGACAGAGAATTGCATTACTTGGGAAAATTGAACTTGGAGCATAATGC
This sequence comes from uncultured Eubacteriales bacterium, assembly GCA_964367815.1. Lineage (GTDB taxonomy): Bacteria > Bacillota_I > Bacilli_A > RFN20 > UBA1709 > CAYIYR01. The sequence continues at coordinate 617 of CAYIYR010000033.1, read as the reverse complement.
AAGCCCTTTAAGTTGCGCTTCATAATCTCTTCGCTGACCATATTCTGAACATAATCGCCATTGCGAAGATGGTGATGGAAAGAAATTGTCTGCTTATCAGCAATCATTGTCGCATCAAAAGCAGCGGATATACTATCCAAAAAAATTACTTTGTTATTTATCTTCTTTTCTGAAACTACTTTTCGAACGTTTTTAGTATAATCATCGCTAGATCCAAATGGTTTGTAGCCATCGGGAACCATTCTATTCAATTTATTTTTCATATTCGCACCTATAAAGCATTAAATTTCTTTGCTTTAATTAGAATCTTATTTGCTCGTTCCATAACTGGCTTATCAACCATTTTACCATCCAAGCTAAAAACACCAATTCCTTTTGATAAAGCCTCATCAGAAGCGGCCTTTACTCTTTGAGCCCAAGTAATCAATTTTTGAGATGGTAAAAAGACCTCATTAATAACATCAATTTGATTAGGATGAATCGCTGCTTTGGCATTCATAATTAAACTTTGCGCATTTAAAGCATCAATTTTCAAACCTTCCATGTCGTTGACATCCGTAAAGGGGGTATCTATTGCATCAATTTGGTATGCCTTACAAGCTATAGCAACTTTTGCT
>CAYIYR010000032.1:0-12906 GCA_964367815.1 uncultured Eubacteriales bacterium | reverse complement strand
GCTTAGTTTTACAAATATATGCTCCATTTTCATCATATTCTCTTTCAAAAGCAACCATCTTATCTGTTGCTCCTTCTGTTGAATATCTGACAGCAGCTCTTCCCGCTTCAAATGATTCTTGAATATCTGTATCTGAAGCGATATGTGCCGCACATCTCTGCATTAAGCTGAACTCAATAGCTCTAGTTTTTACGCCTAGCTCTCTTCTAACTAAATCTTCAAGATAAGCAGCAGCGCCACCTAATTGAATATGACCAAAAGTATCTTTGCCATGGTCGGCATCGGTAACATATTGACCTTCACTTGTTCGCAATCCTTCAGAAATTGCAATCACACATTTATTATTCTTACGCTCACAAACTTCATGAATGTCATTAAGAAACTTGGTGATACTGAATGGAACCTCGGGTAAATAGATTAAATCGGGACCTAGTTCTCCTGCTAAGGAAGAAGCGGCAGTTAACCAACCCGAATTGCGGCCCATTATCTCAATAATTGTGATTGTTGGAATATCGTATACTCTTGTATCGAGTCCTAATTCCATCATGGTAGTTGCTATATACTTGGCTGCACTGCCATAGCCTGGACAGTGATCGGTTCCATATAAATCATTGTCAACCGTCTTAGGAATGCCAATGATACTACACTCATAGCCCTCTGATTCCATAAACTTACTAATCTTGTTACAAGTATCCATGGAATCGTTGCCACCGTTATAATAGAAATAACGTATATTGTATTTTCTGAATACCTCTAAAATTCGGTAATATTCTCGCGCATCATTGCTAAAATCTTTTAGCTTGTGTCTAGAAGACCCTAATGCCGAAGACGGAGTATATTTTAATAGCATAATTTCAGCCATATCTTCTTGACCAATATCAAATAAATCCTCTTCCAAAATACCCACAATTCCATGGGCAGCACCATAGACTTTAGTGATGCAAGGATTGTTCAGGGCTTCGGCAAATACACCTGCCGCACTAGCATTAATTACGGCAGTAGGACCGCCAGATTGAGCAAAAACACAGGCACCTATTAATTTCTTGGTCATTGTCTTCTTTCCTCCTATTTGCTAATTACTTCGGCAATTTTATATAATTCTTCATTAACTCTTTTCTCATGTTTTAATGCCACATCAATATCATCAGCAATAATCTTGTTGTCTCTGATACCAATAGCTTTATTTCTAACATCAGCGCAAATCAATTCAACAGCTTTCACGCCAACTTTAGCTGCTAAGACTCGATCAAACATGGATGGAGTTCCTCCCCGTTGAACGTGTCCTAATACGGTTGCTCTCAGCGAAACGCCTAATTTCTCTTGTAACTGTTTCTTTATATCTTCGCTATTACCCGCGCCTTCAGCCAAAACGATAATATCAGATTTTTTACCACGTTTATAATCAGCTCTTATTCTTTTTACTACTTCATCAATATCAACTGGTTCTTCAGGAATCAGTATTACTTCTGCTCCACCAGCTAATCCTGAATATAAGGCAATATCACCACAGTGACGGCCCATTACTTCCACAATACTTACTCTTCCATGAGAAGTCATAGTATCACGAAGATTATTAATAGCATTCAAAACTGTATTTACTGCTGTATCAAAGCCTAAAGTGAAATCGGTGTAGAATAAATCATTATCGATAGTGCCAGGTAAGCACATACAGTTGATACCAAGTTTAGATAAATCTAAAGCTCCATGATAGGTTCCATCACCACCAATTGCGACTAAGGCATCAATGCCCCAATCATTTAGATTTTCAGCAGCTTTTTTCTGCACATCTTTCTCAATAAATTCCTTTAATCTTGCAGTTCGTAGCATTGTTCCACCACGATTAATGATGCCACTTACGGTGTGACGATCTATTCTTTCTATCTCATTGTTAACAAGACCATAAAAGCCATCATAGATTGCATAAGTTTCACAACCTTCTTCTGTGGCCGCTCTAACAACCGCTCTAATAGCAGCATTCATTCCGGGGGCATCGCCACCAGATGTCAAAATACCAATTCTATGCATGATTCACTCCTCCTATTTATTACTCATCCTTATTAAGTCTATTCCGCGTAGTTCGACTGGGTCAGCTAGCGCCATAATTCGATTAATTATTCGTTCACTCTTGGGATTATTTCCACCATATAGTTTCTGCAGATCCGCTAAGGAATACATTGAAGTAAATAAAGTTAACATATTTGCTTGTGAGCGATAATCAATAATTGAAAACAAAACATTCTGAATCGACCATTCGGTAACCTTTTCGGCCCCTATATCATCAAATACTACAACATCAATATGCTGAAGAATATCCACTTGTTTAGCTGTGTAATCTTCTTTTGAGCCAAAGGAAGCCACACAATCTTGGATGAAATTACGAACATTAACATAAGCAACACGATAATTATAAACTCTGATTAAATCATTGCAAAGAGCTACCGCTAGGTAAGTCTTGCCAGTTCCACTTTTCCCTTGGATATAGAGCCCATGTTTAGAATCATTAGAAAGAATATTCAAACAACCACTAATGGTTTTTTTCTTGCCCGCATTAATACTCACTTGATCAAGAGAGTTGAATAACCAACTATCAGTAAAATCACGGTAATAATAATTAGATAATAAGGGTGCTAAGTCTTCATGATAGGAACATTTGCTATAACTAAGCTCCCAATCATCATATTCATTCTTAACTAAAGTTGTTGAATATCCCTGAGGTACTTTCTTGCATTTTAGATAACCATCACATTCTTTACAAGGACGGTTTTCCTCTTGCATTTGTAATAGCAAAACTAAATGCTTACTAATAAAACTTTCATCAAGCTTATTATCATCAATGAACTTTCGCACACTCGCATCAGCTAACAGTTCATCAGTAATGGCAGAGCGATAACTATCCATCTGCTCTTTTGGTGGCATCTTTATGCCATTAATCATAAACTTAGCCTTTTGCATGATTCTTCCTCTTTTCTTTTAATTCTTTGAGCTTTCGCAGTGATTCTTGGATTTCTTCATCACTGACTTCCTCTTCTACTGGCACATAATTCTTTTGAACTGACATCTCTTTTTTTGTATAAGTTTTTTTGCCCTTGCTAGTCAAAAATATCATGGCATCATAGGCATCCATTATTTTGCTGCGCAACAAAACGCCAGCAATTGTCTGCATATATGCTCTATTTAAACTGTTATTATTGCTTTGCAAACAGTAATCGATTAAAACATTAATCACTGGATGAGGTAATTGGGTAGCGACACATAATTCGTTAATTAATCGGGCATCTCTTTCCATAGCAGGAATGCCATTATTCTTCAATTCAAGAAATTCGAGTGGCTTAACTGTATTATATAGTTCGACCTTCTTATCAAGATTCAAACTACCAGTATCAACATGTTCTGCTTTCTTAACTGGTTCCTCTTCAAAACGAGGAGCATCGCCTTGCATTCTCGCATTCTTCTGCAATCGCAAAACATTTATCTTACCTTGATTGTCTAAAGACTTATAAACTACATTAACCATCTCTTTGGCAGAAATATTGTAAGTAGTTGCTAATAAACTAATTTCTTCTTCAATTTCCTTGGTAATTATACTTTTCTTAATATAATAATCTTTCAATGAAAGATAAAAAGCGACAAAATCAAAGCTTAAAACAGGAGTGCCACTTACACGACTAATCTCACTATCCACTTTCTTGTATTCATAGTTGTTACCATTAACATGGTAGACTTCATTAAATGTTTGGGAGATGTCAACACAGTCTTCATCATTATACTTAGCCAAGGAAAAATAAGTTTTACCGCGCTCATATTCGACTTTCCCTAAACTGCTTTGCAGCATGGCATCAAATAATTCATAATCATAAAACTCTTTGGGTTTCTTGGGAGCATACAGCAAAAATATGTAGTGACCATCAGGATGTCTCAATGTTTTGATTAAGCCAAGGGCCTCTAATTTCTTCCGACAATTAACAAACTCGGATAGTTCACACTGAAGGAGACTTAAGAGAGCGGAATGAGGACGACAGTAGTTGGTAATAGTTTTATCAGCTTCCAATTCTGACCAAAGCGTAAAATACAGAGCAATTGCTCCATAGCCACAAATTGGTTGATAGAGACGAATTAAAATCTTGCGATCATAATCGCTCAAAGAGGACTTTTGCAAAACCTCATAATTATCGCTGACTTGTAAATTTAATTTTTCCATTACGCTCACTCCCTAAGTAATTGTTAATTATATCATATTTTTTATAGAAAAAATATTATAGTATCGAATTCTGTTTATCAATGCGTTTAATCAATTGTTCTACTTGCCATTTTGTAGAAGCCATCGTGGCAGAATTATCAATTACAACATCGGATAAGGAAATCTTCTTCACAGCATCCCAAACTTGTTCATTTAACTGATTTGCATCCTTAATTGGCATTGTATCTCTGATTTTTAAGCGTTGAATTCTGATTTTCTCTAAGGTGTTAACAAACACGGTCAAATCACATAATTTATCCATTCCTGACTCAAATAATAAAGGGACATCTAGTAAGAACTTACCATTTGGTTCTTTATTGATTGCTTCAGCACTCTTACGAATAACTTCAGGATGAATAATATTTTCCAGCATAGTTAACTTCTGACGGTCACCGGCAACCATCTCACGTAGAACCTGACGATTGATATTACCATCAGTACCGACAATCTGTTTGCCAAAGGTTTTGATGGCTTCATAATAACCAGGGCTATCTTTATCTAAAGCATGACGAGCCAGATAATCAGCATCTAATAATTGATAACCATCATCAATAAATTCTTTGCTGACTGTACTCTTTCCACTACCGATAAGACCTGTTATTCCCACCACTCTAATCTTATGATTAGGAAGTTCTTGCTGGCAGTTAGGACAGAAATGAGTTCCGCGCCCACCAATTCTCGTTTTACTTATCGGTGAATGACATACTTTACATTCTTCACCGGCCCGACCATAAACATATAATTCATTTTGAAATTTCCCATCCGCATCACCAGCGAAATGATAACTACGAACAGTCGATCCACCTAATTCTATTGCTCGATTAAGAACTTTCACACTGTTTTCAACAATTTTGTCCCATTGCTGTTTTGTCAAAGTTGAGGCAATTTTATCTGGACTTAGATTAGATAGAAAACATACTTCATCACAATAAATATTGCCCAATCCAACAATGAGGCTTTGATCGAGCAGAACTTCTTTTAAGCTCTTGCGACTATTTTTAGTTTTCGCTAATAATTCGCTACCATCAGGCATCGAAAACGGCTCATGACCCAATGAAGCCAAGGGTCCTTGCTGATAGCAATTTGTGCAATCAGTCAGATAAAAGCGACCAAATTTACGAACATCATGATAGAGCAATAAAGAACCATCAGTAAATTCAAAAACTAGATGCGTATGTTTGACTATTTTATCTTTGTCACCTAATGTGGTATCATAGACAACTCCCACCTCTTGGTTAGCACCATCGGGATAATGTGCCAAATAATACTTACCTTCCATTCGTAGATGAGATAAGAGAATATCATCATCAAAACAAATCATCAGGAATTTACCATAACGTTTAACATCAGTAATCTGTTTATTATCAAGACGTTCATTCAACTCATCAATTGTGACATTGCTAAGAATCCTTGGATATGAACTAGTTATTTTCTTAATTGTTTTTCCAACAGTCCAGCCAACTAATACTTTGCGGACTGTTTCAACTTCCGGTAATTCAGGCATAAATTTTCACTCCTATTCTTCATACCAACTATAGCCATAATGATATTCTGCTTTCAACTTAACCTTGAATTCAGAAAAATCTTCTAGAGCGGCTTGGATTAGAGGGATAACCGACATTAATTCCTCATATGGTACTTCAAAGACCAATTCATCATGTACTTGCAAAAGCATTTTAGTCTGAAGCTTTTCTTTCTTGAGCGCGCAATCGACTTTAATCATCGCCATTTTCATCACATCAGCAGCAGTACCTTGAATTGGTGTATTCATCGCAATTCGCTTACCAAATTCCCGAATGTTATAATTCGGATCTTTAATTTCATTTACATAGCGTTTGCGCCCAAACAGAGTCTTAACATAGCCAGAATTTTGGCAGGCCTCGATAACATTTTTAAAGTAATCTTGGATTTCAGGATAGTGATCAAAGTAACGACGGATGAACTCTTTGGCTGAGCGAACATCAATCCCTAATTCCTCCGCTAATCCCCAATCTGACATTCCATAAACAATGCCGAAGTTAACAATCTTGGCTTGTCTTCTCATCTTGGGTGTAACTTCTTCTTTACTAACGCCAAAAACCTTCATCGCTGTATCAGCATGAACATCAATTCCCGAATTAAAGGCATCAATTAAAGATTTGGCATTTGCCATATGCGCCAAAACGCGTAACTCTATTTGTGAGTAATCAAAAGACAACAGATACCAGCCATCTTTTTCTACCACAAAGGCTTTGCGTACTTCTTTTCCTTCAGCACTGCGAACAGCAATATTCTGCAAATTTGGTTCTCTTGAAGATAAGCGACCAGTTTGTGTTAACGCTTGATTATAGATGGTATGAATCTTACCATCATCTAAAACATAAAGTGGTAATCCATCCAAATAAACACTCTTAAGTTTATAATACTGACGATATTCCAAAATCTTCCGAATAATGGGGTGACGATCAATGAGCAAAGTCAACTCATCAGCAGAGGTTGACCGTTTGCGATTGGCTGGCAATTGCAAATCATCAAACAAAACTTTCGCTGTTTGAACTGGCGAATTAATATTATATTCTTGACCTGCTAAAGCATAGATATCTTTAGCAATTTCATCCAACTTCCCACTAATTAAATCACTCTTCTCTTTCAATAATTTCAAATCTAAAGTGATACCATTAATTTCCATTTTCGCTAATATCTTAGCCAAAGGAAGTTCAATATCAGCAAAAAGTTTATCTACGCCCTCATCCTTCATCTTTTTGACAATCTCATCTTTGATATCAAAAAGATACTTGGCCTCTAAACAAGAAAAATGCGCAAGCTCATTTAAGACATATTTACCACGTTGAAAGATTTGGCTTAAATACGGTAGAGATTTATCAAAATAATCATAAATAATCGCTGGTTCTTCCTTCAAAGAAGGTTGAAGCAAATAAGCACCTAACAATAAATCAAACACAAACCCTTTAGCTTCAATTCCATAGCGATGAAGTGCCACAATTTCCTTTTTAATATCATAGCCATACTTTACTATTTTCTCGTTTTCTAGATAATGCTTTAACTGATCATCATTTAATAGATTAGCGAGATTTATAAAATAACTCTTATCGCCAAAACTGATAGCACAACCTATAACTTCATCAACATGATAATTAGAACCATTTATCTCAACAATTACTGATGAATACTTTGTTAGGCATTCTTCAGGAATCTTCTCTACTATCTCATATGGGATTTCTTCTTTTTTATTAACTTGCGGTATTTTTTTCAATAAAGTATGCATATCATAGCGAGTATAAAACTTTGTCAAATCATCATAATGAGGCCCTAAATATTTCATATCTTCAATTGCAAAATCAACCGGTAAATCACGATTGATAGTTGCTAGTTCTTTTGACATCTTAGCAACTTCTTTCTGCTCTTTGATTTTCTCGCCAAGTTTACCACTGATATCAGCATCCAAAATATTTTCTAATGTTTTGTGCTCGGTTAGAAGTTTCAAAGCTGTCTTCTCGCCCACGCCAGCAATACCAGGAATGTTATCGCTAGCATCACCCATTAAGCCTTTTAAATCTCTAATTTGATCGGGTTTCAGGCCCAGTTCTTCCATCAAGACCTCTTCGGTCATAATCTTCAATTCAGTGACACCTTTTTTAGTTAAACAAACATGAGTTAACGAACTGATTAATTGTAATAAATCCCGGTCGCCTGAATAGACTTGAACTTCCATTCCTTGGCTTTCGCCAAGTTTAGAAACAGTACCGATTATATCATCAGCTTCAAAGCCATCTTTCTCGTAAGTAAAAATGCCTAGATTCTTTAATAATTCTTTTGCAAGAGCGAATTGAGATTTTAATTCTGGCGGCGTTTCTTTTCTCCCTGCCTTATATTCAGGATACTGAAGATGTCTAAAAGTTGGCTTGCCCGTATCAAAAGCTACCAACACATAATCGGGGTTTTGATCTTGAATAATCTTGGACATAATATTGGCGAGTGCATAAATCGCATTGGTCACCGTGCCATCTTTAGACCGCATTAAAGCACCGCTATATGCCGTTGCATAATAGGCTCTAAATAGCATCGAGTTACCATCTACTAAGATTAGTTTCATTTACCATTTTCCCCCGTAAGATTGTATATCTTAACTTGTTTGACAATTAAGGATGTCAAATCATCTCTTGTTTCCACATTCCCAAGGATTTGCAGATAATTTCCGCGCCGAATAATTTGCTCATATTTTAAATATTCTTTTGGAAATACTGTGATATTAATTTCTCCGGTCTCATCTATTCCTTTAAGGTGGGCCATATAATCCCCTTTTTTGGTCCTGATTGCTCTAGAATACGCAACATAGGCTACTATTTTAACTTGACCATCATCCTGTAATGCTTCATCAATTGTTACAAATCCCGCATTAGCAAGTCGCAAACGATCATATTCCAAGGGGAATGCACTGATGAAAACACCAAGTTTCTGTTTTTCTTTTTCAATCTCGCCTAAGGCATCTCTTTCCTTTTTAACAATAATTGGCCGATCGCTCATCGTCACATCAAAGGTTATTTGACCATCAACCACCGAATTTGTTATCTGGGTATATTGAATAACATTAGCAAGGTTTTCAATTAAGGTCGTCCGATTATCTTTAAACTCATCAAAAGCACCGGCGGAAATTAGAGCATTAATTTGACTTTCATTCAAACCACGAGGATAACAGCGAACAACAAAATCGATAAAGTCCTTATAGGGACCTTTTTCTCTTTCCTGTAATATTGTCCGCACCGCTCCTGGAGGAACATCTTTAATATTTGCTAGTGAAAAACGTATTCCCCTAGCTTCAACCTTAAAGCAATCACCAGACTTATTAACTGATGGTAATAAAACTTTGATCTTAGTTTTTTTAATTTCATTATAGTAATCGATAATCTTTCTTTCTTCGCCAAAAACATTCATAATCGCAGTATAAAATACTTCGGGATAATGAAGTTTAATAGATGCCATTTGGGCGACAATCATCGCATATGAAACAGAGTGAGCCCGGTTGAAACCATAATTAGCAAAACGCAGAATCATATCATAAACCCGTTCAGCTTCCTCACTGCGATGACCATTTCTCAGACAGCCAGAAATAAAGTCAGCCTTGATACTTGCTAGTTTATCTTCCTGACGCTTGGAAATCGCTCTTCGCACAATATCAGCCTTGCCAAAACTAAACGATGCCATTTTAACTAGAATCTGCATAATCTGTTCCTGATAAACGATAATACCATAAGTGGGTTCAAGAATCGATTCTAGCACTGGTGAAGGATAATCGACTTTCTCTATCCCGTGTTTTCGATCAGCATAATTCTTGATAAAGCCCATTGGACCTGGTCTAAACAGTGCTAACAAAGCAACAATATCCTCGAAAGAAGATGGCCGAACTATCTTAATTGCTCGATTCATACCAGGACTCTCCATTTGGAAAACTCCCGCGGTTTTCTGACTGGCAATCATACGATATATTCCCTCTTCATGAAGAGGCATTGTGTTTAGATTTATCTCTTCTTTATATATATCCTTAACCATCTTAATACAGTCATCAAGAATGCTTAAGTTTGTTAAGCCTAAAATATCCATCTTGAGAAGCCCAAATTCTTCTAGATAATGCATATCATATTGAGTGGTTGCAACTTCGCTTGTTGGATGATAGATTGGTGCGACTTCATAGTAATTGCTGTCAGTCACCACAATACCAGCGGCATGGAGTGTTGTTTGACGAGGCAATCCTTCAATGTGCAAAGACACATCATAAATATCCCGATAGATTTTTTTTGCATTCATTAAGGCCTTGAATGAAGGTGACTTATCTATAAGTTTAACAAGTTCATAATCATGATACAGACTAGGAACACGCTTGGATATATCATTAACTTCACCCAAAGTAAGTCCAAGAGCTTTACCAACATCGCGCAAACAACTACGAGCTTTAAATGTTTGGAAAGCGATGACACGGACAACCCGATTAAGTGAATATTTCTCACACAAATAATTAACAACTTCTTCTCTTCTGGAATCAATGAAATCTAAATCAATATCCGGCATCGTAATTCTTTCAGGATTCAAAAATCTTTCAAATAGTAAGTTGTACTTGATTGGATCAACATTGGTAATTCCCAAAACATAGGAAACTAAACTGCCAGCGGCACTTCCTCTTCCCGGTCCCACTAATATTCCATTCTGTTTAGCGAAACGAGTATAATCCCAAACCACTAAAAAATAATTAGTAAAATTCATCTTGGTAATAATATCTAATTCATAATCTAGACGATTTTTATAATCCTCGCCAACTTTGCCCTTCAATCTCTTCACTAAACCCTTATTGCATAAGGCCCGCAAATAATCACTGGCATTTACATCATCTGGTAAAGGATATTGGACTAGTTGTCCTTGCATAGCGTGAATATCGAAGTCGCAAAGATTAGCAATCTCCACTGTTGACTCAACCTCTTCAATAGTAAAATGCTGCAATAATTCTTCTTCCGAGCGGAAATAATGCAATTCATTATCTCTTTTTTCTAGCTTTTCATAAGTGGTTCCTTGCTTAATCGCTTGTAAAACATCGTAATAATACAAATCCTTCTTACTAGCCGCAATGACCTCCACCAAAACCGTTGTCTTTATCTTTAATTCACCAGCAATTTTCCTAGCTGAAGCTAGCACTGGTTCATCAAATTCATTATAATATTCAAGTCCAAAATAAAAGTCATCATAGATACTAGCAAAGCGCTGCAAATAATCGTGTTTCTCTTGATCATTCAAATCTTTATAATAACTACGAGAACTTGGTAAGATTGCTATCAAGCCGTCTTTATAATCTTCTAATTGGCTCGGCGCTAGTTCAACGTTCAAATCGCCTTTAGATACTAAATTGGTAAGGCCACAAAGGCTATGATAACCTTGGATATTCTTAGCAATTAATACTAAAGGATAATTGCGTCCATTGTCTTCGCCGATATTTACTTCCATGCCATAGATTGGCTTAATGTTATTGTTCTTACAAGCATTAATGAATTCTACAATTCCAAACATTCCGTTGTGATCAGTCAAGCATAAACTACGGCATCCATTTTTAATGCCGCAATTCACTATATCCTCAATCTTGAGCGTACTTTCAAAGAAAGAATAACCGCTCTTAATGTTTAGATAAACAAAATTCATTTAGTTCTCCTTACAAACCCAAGTTTGTGATAACTTCATCTAATTCTTTAACTACTTCTAATGTTTCCTCATAATTTTTCGGCCTAGCACCTGATGCTACCCGATGACCACCACCATTATGCTTAGCTGCAACGGCATTGACTGTGATATCTCTTGAGCGCAAACTTGCCCGCCAGTTTCCGGTCCGCTCATCTTGACAGAAAGCACACCACACAAGAATCTTATCGCAATAATTGAAAAGATATAGATAAGCCTTACCATCATCAGAATCAATACCTAGACGTTTCAAATCATCAATTGATAAATGATAATAAGCCACCCCTTTTGGACTGACATGAAAGTTATTCATGACCGTTCTAATTGCTTCAAAATCCTCAATTGGTTTATTGTAGATGGGATAATAAACCTCTTTTTGTGGATTAAACTTATATTTGACTAATTCTGATGCACACTTCATAGTAAAACTTGTGGCATTAGAATATTGAAAACGTCCAGTGTCGCCAACAATACCTACATAAAGATAGCGTGCACTTCTGTCCGTTATTGGATACTTTCTAAATGGTTTTGTCCGTAACAAGGCATAAATAAGTTCTGCGGCTGCACCAGCATCCGTTCTAACTAAATTTATATCACCATAATTCTCACCAAAAGGATGATGATCAATTTTAATAATCTTATCCGCTAATACATATCTTTTGTCACTAATTCTTTTGCTATCAGAAGTATCAAGTATCAATGCTAAAAAGGGTTTTTCCTTAAGCTTCTCATCACTTATCTCATCATTCTTTGGAAACAAATTTTTCCCAACTTCTGTGAAACTGTAGCCAGGAGCAAAAATCTCTTTGTTGGGAAAGTTATCTTGTAACCAATAAACCAAACCGAATTGACTGCCTAAAGCATCAAAATCCGGCGATTCATGGCGAAAAACCACAATCCGGTTATATTTCTCAATATTGTCTAGTATTTCTACAGCTTGTTTTGTAATAATTTTCATTCATAATCACCCAAGTTTATTATACTAGACTTTTTTACTAATGTAAAAACAAATACTATTGTTTTGTCTAGAAAGCGCATGTTCAAAATAGAAACAATATATCTTTACAAAATGAAATCTCTTCCCGAATTAATAGAAGAAATCCATTACTACATCAAATATTACAATTATCATTGAATTAAAGAAAAATTTAATCGAATGAACTCCGCCGAGTATAGATAATATCAACAAAATGTGGTTTAAGATGAAAAGTCTAACTTTTGGGGTTCAGTCCACTATTAATTTATCTTTGTTAATCCTCATGTTTTATTTTAAAGTAATGTAAATAACTTTTCATAATATCTTGTCCATTTAGACACGTTTCAATAAAAAAAACTTTTTCGTTATTATATTCTTTTAGGCCACGATAATAAAAAGTTTTATATTCATCAGTGATTAGAATTGGAGTGATGTTATGTTTTAAACACTCTTTTAATATTATTAATCTTCCTACACG
>CAYIYR010000031.1:0-14824 GCA_964367815.1 uncultured Eubacteriales bacterium | reverse complement strand
TGCCAGAGCCGGCGGCTTGGTTTTCTAGGAGGTTAGGTCATGGAAATTAATGAAGAAAAAGTCGTTCAACCAGTAGTTGAACAAGCAGTTTCTACCGGAGCTGCAGAAAAACCTGCCAATAATTCTCACGATAAGAAGAACTTCCACCGTCGTGATGACAGACGTCCAGGCGGACGTGGACCAAGAAGAGGCGGAGACAGAGATAAGCAATTCAAAGATACCGTTGTTTCTATCAACCGTGTTTCTAAAACCGTTAAAGGTGGTAGAAGAATGCGCTTCAGTGTCTTAGTCGCTGTTGGAGATGGAAAAGGTCAGGTCGGTTTTGGAACTGGTAAGGCTAATGAAGTACCAGATGCCATCAAGAAAGCTACCGAAGCTGCACGTAAGAATGTTAAACGTATTTCCATCGTTAAAGGTGATACAATTCCTCATACAATTGAGGGAAAATATGGCGCTTGTAAAGTTTTCTTAAAACCAGCCCCTGTTGGTGCCGGAGTTATTGCCGGTGGTCCAGTTAGAGCAGTTTTAGAGCTTGCAGGTATCAAGAATATCTATTCTAAAGTTTATGGTTCCCGTACTGCCATTAATATTGTCAGGGCAACAATCGGTGGTTTAACAAGTCTAAAGACTGTTACCAAAGTTGCAAATTTACGTGGAAAATCACCTAAAGAAATTAAGTATTAGGAGGTAAATGATTGTGAAATTACATACTCTTACCTATAAAGAAGGTTCCCGCAAAGAACGTGTCCGTCAAGGCCGTGGTCTAGGTTCTGGACTTGGCAAAAATGGCGGTAGCGGTGTTAAGGGACAAAAATCTCGTACCGGTGGCGGTGTCCGTCCTGGCTTTGAAGGTGGACAAAACCCAATCTATCGTCGTGTTTCCAAAAGAGGTTTCACTAACGAGGTTAAAACTGTTTACGCAATTGTCAATGTTTCAAGTTTAAATGTTTTTGAGGATGGCGCAAGTGTTTGCCCAACCTGCATGAAAGAAAAGGGGTTAGTGAAGAAAGAATACGACGGCGTCAAGATTCTTGGCAACGGCAAACTCGAGAAGAAACTTACTGTTAAAGCAAGCAAGTTCTCCAAGAGCGCGCAAGCTGCTATTGAAGCTGCTGGCGGAACAATTGAGGTGATCTAATATGTTCAAAAAGATCCAATCTATTGTTAAGAACCGTGAAGTATTCAATCGTATCCTGTTTACTTTAGTTATTATCTTTGTTTTTAAGATTGGTTCTTCTATTACTATTCCTCGTGTTGATGCTAGCAGCATTAACTATGGGGCAACTGGTGGTATTTTCGAACTAATGAATATGTTTGGCGGTGGCGCTCTTTCAAATTTCTCGATTTTTGCTTTGAGTGTCTCTCCTTACATCACCGCTAGTATCGTTATCAGCCTTTTATCTAAAGGCGTTCTACCAAAACTAGAAGAATTATCTAAACAAGGTGAACAGGGTAAAAAGAAAATTGATACTGCTACACGTATGCTGACATTGTTGTTAGCAGGCGTTCAGGCTTATGGTATTATAGTGACGATGGAGAACAACTATGGTTTGACATCGGTTACTGGTGCTGCCTTTACTTTCTTAGATTACGTTTATCTAATTATCGTAATTGTTGCTGGTACTTTCCTATTAATGTGGATGGCTGATCAAATTACTGCTAAAGGTGTTGGTAATGGACTCTCAATGATTATCTTTGCGGGTATCATTATGCAGATGCCTTATCAGATTGGTCAAGCTTACAACAGTTTTGTACCAACCGCAGCAAGCGGCAACGCAATTTTCAATGGAATTATTAACTTTTCCATTTATCTTCTCTGCTATTTAGCACTGATTATCTTTGTTGTCTTTATGGAGACGGCGGTCAGAAAAGTTCCAATGCAATACGCGGGAACTAGTTCAAGAGCTAGAACGAAGGATGTTTCCTTCCTTCCGATTAAGGTTAACTCTGCTGGAGTTATCCCAGTTATCTTTGCTTCTTCTATTCTAACTGCTCCATCCATTATTATGAGCTTTGCCGGAATAAAATCTACGCACTGGCTCTATAAACTCTTCGCCATTGGTACTTTAGCAAATGATGGAGTACCTTGGGGAACAATCTTCTACGTTATATTGATTTTCGTCTTTGCTTTCTTCTATACCATGTTACAAATGGATCCTACTCAGATGTCTGAGAACTTCCAAAAGTCCGGAGCTTATATTCCTGGCGTTAGACCTGGTAAAGAAACCGCAAAATATTTGAAGAAAATCATCAACCGTGTTACTTTAATCGGTGCCATCTTCCTTGTTTTCTTGGCCGGTGTCCCAATGTTTCTAACCATGGTTCTCAACCTTTCAAGCGCTATTGCTTTTGGTGGAACAGGCTTAATCATTGTGGCTGGCGTTGCTTCAGAAACAGCAAAACAAGTTGATGGATTATTAGCCGGTAAAGAATATCAAGGATTTGTTGGTTAATATAAAAGGGGGATGAAGTTATATGCATATTATCTTTTTGGGACCTCCCGGAAGCGGTAAAGGTACCCAGTCCAAGTGGATTGAAGATGAATTCGGAATTCCACACATTTCTACCGGAGACATGTTTAGAGCTGCGGTAGCTCAAGGAACTCCTTCTGGACTACTTGCTAAGACTTATATGGACAAGGGACAATTAGTCCCAGATGATGTGACTATCGCTATTGTTGAGGAACGTTTGCAACAAAAAGATTGTCAAAAAGGTTTCTTATTCGATGGCTTTCCTAGAACCATTGCTCAAGCCGAAGCTTTGGATCACTTAACCAAAAAACTCAAATTGCCGATTGATTTAGTTATCTATCTTGTCGTCGATAAGAAAGTTCTTCTAAAAAGAATTGCTGGTCGTCGTGTTTGCCCAAAATGTGGTGCTTCATTCCACAACGAGAACAATCCATCAAAAGTTGACGGAATTTGTGATTTCTGTGGAGCAGAATTAATTATTCGTAAGGATGATACTCCTGAAGCTATGAAGACACGGATAAAGGCCTATGAGAGCGAAACCGCTCCTCTAATTCATTATTATCAAGCCAAAGGCTTGTTAAGAGAGATTGATGCCTTACAAGATATTGATAAAGTTACCGAAGATATCAAAGATACTTTGGAGAAATAGCTAATGATTACTTTAAAAGATGAGTCAGAGTTAGCTAAGCTTAGACAAGCGGGCAGGATAGTTGCCCTTACGCATCAGGAACTAAAAAAACACTTAGTTCCTGGTACGACTACCAAACAAATTGATGAAATCGCTGAAAAGTTTATTAGGTCACAGGGAGCAACCCCATCCTTCAAAGGATTGTATGGGTTCCCGGCGAGTGTGTGTACCTCAGTAAATAATGTTCTTGTTCATGGAATTCCTAGTCGGAAACAAGTTCTTAAGAACGGCGATATTATCTCAATTGACATCGGCGCCTGCTATCAGGGCTACCATGGCGATTCGGCTTGGACATATGCCATTGGTGAGGTCAGCGAAGAAGTCAAATTATTGATGAAAGTCACGGAAGAGTCCCTCTATGTTGGACTCAAGATGGCAAAAGCAGGCAATCGCATTAGCGATATTTCCAATGCTATCCAAACCTATGTTGAGAAGTATGGATTTTCCTTACCTCGTGACTATACGGGACATGGTGTTGGCAGAGAAGTTCATGAAGATCCCATCGTACCAAATTATGGTGCCCCGGGAAAGGGACCTCTACTAAAACCAGGCATGGTTATCGCCGTCGAGCCAATGGTTAATGTTGGTCGCAATAAGACCGTTACCTTGGCAGACGATTGGACAGTTGTTACAGCAGATGGTAAGTTGTGTGCTCACTTCGAACATACGGTAGCGATTACCCCTGATGGCGACTGTGAAATTTTCACGAAACTCTAAAAGGAGGACACGAAATGGCAAAACAAGATGTAATTGAAGTCGAAGCTACAGTTATTGAATCGTTGCCCAACGCAATGTTCAATGTCCGTTTAGAAAACGGAGCGGTTCTTTTAGCTCACATTTCTGGTAAAATCCGTTTGAACTACATTCGCATTTTACCAGGCGATAGAGTAACCGTCGAAATCTCGCCTTATGATTTAACATGTGGGCGTATTACATATCGCTTTAAATAGCGTAAGGAGGAAAAACTATTATGAAAGTCAGACCTTCAGTCAAACCAATTTGCGACAAGTGCAGAGTTATTCGCCGTAAGGGCCGTGTTATGGTCATCTGCGAAAACCCAAAGCATAAGCAAAGACAAGGTTAATAGGGAGGATTAGAATTTATGGCACGTATTGCTGGAGTTGACATTCCAAATGATAAACAGGTTGTCATCTCATTAACTTACATTTATGGAATCGGTAGAACATTATCTTCAGAGATTTTAGCTAAAGCTAATGTCACCGAAAGCAAGAGAGTTAAGGACCTCACTGAAGAGGAATTAACTTCTATTCGTAATGAAATTAATCATTACAAAGTCGAAGGCGATCTCAGAAGAGAAGTCGCTTTGAATATTAAGAGATTACAAGAAATTGGCAGTTATCGTGGTCAAAGACACCGGAAGGGTCTACCAGTTCGTGGACAACGTACTAAGACTAACGCTAGAACCTGTAAAGGTCCTAGAAAGACAATTGCTAATAAGAAAGTTGCCTCAAAAGGTTAATAGGAGGTTAATAGAATTATGGCACAAAAGAAAGCTGCAACAACACGCAAACGTCGTGTTAAGAAGGTTATTGTCAGAGGTATTGCACATATTCATTCCTCTTTCAATAATACTATTGTTACCATTACCGATGAGAATGGTAACGCCGTCTGCTGGGCTAGTACTGGCGGATTAGGATTTAAAGGTAGTAAGAAGTCTACTCCATTTGCTGCACAACAGGCTGCTGAAGCTGCTGCAAAAGTTGCTTTAGATTTTGGTATGAAGACTATTGATGTTAACGTTAAGGGACCGGGTCCAGGCCGTGAAGCTGCTGTTCGTTCATTACAAGCTGCTGGTTTGGAAATTCAGACTATCGTTGATGTGACACCAATCCCACACAATGGCTGCCGTCCACCAAAACGTCCACGTGGATAGTAGTAAGAGTTATTTAGTCTAATATTTTCAAATATAAGGAGGCAAATGCATGAAAAAATTCGAAAAACCAAATTACACGATTGTAGATTTGTCAGAAAATACAAATTACGGAAAGTTTGTCATTGAACCTCTTGAAAGAGGATTTGGAACAACTTTAGGTAACGCGTTAAGAAGAGTATTATTATCATCTTTACCAGGAGCTTCCGTTTATTCTGTAGAAATTGCTAAGGCCCGTCATGAATTTTCTGCTCTAGATGGCGTCGAAGAAGACGTTACATCCATCATCCTAAACTTAAAGGATTTAGTGCTAACTATTGATGATGAAGCCGATATTACAAAGAAACTTACAATTGATGTAAGTGGACCATGTGAAATCACTGGTGCTGACATTGTCTGCCCAACCGGTGTAGAAGTTATTAACAAGGATGTTCATATTGCTAACATTTCTGAAGGTGGCACTTTCTCTGCTACTCTTTATGCTAGAAATGGTAGAGGATATGTAACAGCTGAGCACAATAAGAACGCTCGCTTTAGCGTTGGTGTTATTCCAACCGATAGCAAGTATTCACCAGTTGTCAAAGTTGCTTATGAAATTGAACCAACTAGAGTTGGTCATGATGCAACCTATGATAAATTGACTGTTGAGATTTGGACTAATGATGGAATTACACCACAAGAATCCATCGCTCTTGCTGCTCGCATTCTTGTCGCTCACTTTGAGCCAATCATTGATTTAGGCAATCACACTAAGATGATTGATGTAATGGCTGAGACGATTGAAGAACCAGTTAATACATATCAAAATAAGACTATCGAAGAATTGGAATTATCTGTCCGTTCCTACAATTGCTTGAAACGTGCTGGTATCCAAACTGTAGAAGAACTTACTCAGAAAACTGAGGAAGATATGATGAAAGTTCGTAATTTGGGCAAAAAATCCTTGAAAGAAGTTAAGGATATGCTCCAAAAGAACAACTTAGGATTCAAGAGCTACGAATAGGAGGAAAAACGTTTTATGGCACGTAAAAATATGCATGGAAAAGTTGGCGTAAAATTTAAAGCTGGCTTTACCGCAAGTAAAGAAAAGAATATGATGCGTAACTTAACATCTGAACTTATCAAATATGGTCGTGTTGAAGTCACGGAAAAAGTTGCAGCTGATCTAAAGGTCTCTGCTGATAAGATGGTTACATTGGCAAAGAAAGGGGATTTAAATTCCCGCAGAATTGCTGCCAGTTATCTTCGCAAGATTTATACTGATAAAGATAATACAGTTACCGTTTTACAAAAACTATTTAATGAAATCGGACCACGCTTTGCGGAACGTAATGGTGGATATACTAGAGCTTTGAAACTAGTAAATCGTACTGGTGACAATTCCCCAATGTGTTTAGTCGAATTCGTTGATTAATTAAAAATTAAGAGGCAGGTAACAACACCTGCCTTTTGCTTTTTGGGAGGAAAATATGGCCGATAAATATGCGGTTGAAGTTCGAAACTTATCTTTTTCATATGATAATGAAGAGAAAGTCTTGAACAATCTAACTTTTGGGATTAAAGCGGGAACCTATACAGTTCTTTTAGGACATAATGGCTCCGGTAAATCTACTTTTGCTAAGCTAGTTCTTGGCTTGTTAGAAGCTAATGAAGGCGACATCATTGTTGATGGCGTCAATTTGAGCGTGGACACTGTATATGAGATTCGTAATAAGGTCGGCATTGTTTTTCAAAACCCTGATAATCAATTTATTGGTTCAACTGTTCGTGATGATATAGCTTTTGGGCTTGAAAACCATTGTGTTCCTCATGATGACATGGAGCCAATTATCAATGAGTTTGCAACCAAAGTTGGTATGGATCAGTATTTAGACAAAGAACCATCTCATTTATCTGGAGGTCAAAAACAAAGAGTCGCTATTGCGGGTGTGCTAGCGATGAAACCAAAAATTCTTATTTTTGATGAAGCTACGAGTATGCTAGATCCCAAGGGTAAAAGGGAAATTAAAGATTTAATCAGAAAAACAAAAGAAATATATCCGGAGATAACAATTATCTCTATAACTCATGATGTCGAAGAAGCTTGTCTTGCTGATGAGATAGTCATTCTCAATAAAGGTGAGATTTATTTACAAGGAATTCCGTCAGAAGTGTTTTCTAATCAACAGAAGTTGATAGATATTGATTTAGATGTGCCTTTTAACTACAAACTGCAACAACGGTTGCAACAAGTTGGCGTTAAATGTGATAGCACTGATTTGGAAGAGATGGTGAAGGAAATATGCCAATAAGTTTTAGAAACCTCTATTACACATATTATCCTAAGTCTCCTTATGAGTACACGGCACTTAAAGGAATTAATCTGACCTTAGAAGATAAGCGTTTCATTGCAATTGTTGGTCATACGGGTAGTGGAAAGTCCACCTTGGTACAGCACATAAATGCCCTTTTATTGCCCACTGAGGGCGAAGTAGAGGTTAATGAATATAAGATTACCCCCAACGCAAAGATTAAAGGCCTGAAGCTTTTAAGAAAGCATGCAGGAATGGTCTTTCAATTTCCCGAGTATCAATTGTTTGAGGAAACAGTATTTAAAGATATTGCCTTTGGACCCAAGAACTTTGGTGCGAATGAAGAAGAATTGAAACCAAAGATTATTGAGATTATGAAAATGGTTGGCTTAGATGAGAGCTTTCTTGAGCGCTCTCCCTTTGAACTTTCGGGCGGTCAAAAAAGAAGGGTTGCTATCGCCGGCATACTAGCGATGGAACCAGATATTTTGATTCTTGATGAACCAACAGCTGGTTTAGATCCTCAAGGTGCTCATGACATGATGCGCCTATTTCGACGAATCTATCAAAATGGCACGACGATTATTATGGTTACCCATGAAATGGAATATGTATTGGGCTACTGTGAAGAAGTAGTTGTTTTAAAAGATGGTCAAGTGGTGGCCCAAAAGCGACCAATTGATATCTTTACTAATGATCAATTATTAAAAGATGTCAATATTGAGCCACCAATGGTTATTAGTTTTGCTAAGAAACTCGAAGAAAAGGGTCTCAAAATTGATTGGGAAATGATTAAGAATACGACAACTTTGGTTGATGCTATCGCCAAAGCAAAAGGGGTGAGCACCAAATGAAAAACATCGCATTAGGTCGCTACATTCCTTACGATACGATCATTCATAGGATGGATCCAAGAACTAAGTTGTTACTGATGATTGCAATGTTAGTTGCTGTTTTCTTCCCTCTGACTTATTGGGAGTATGCCGTTTTAATTCTTGTTACTCTTGTAATGGTCGCCATTGCTAAGCTAAGCATTCTATCAATTTTTCGCTCTTTGAAACCAATGTGGGTTATGATGATCTTCTTGATGATTATAAATGTTATCGTTGTTAAAACTGGTGATCCATTGTTCACCATTGGCAAGTTTACCATGTACAGTGGCTCCTTACTTCAAACTTTGAATATTGTTTTTCGCTTATTTTTGATGATTTCATTAACAACAATACTTACTTCAACAACCAAGCCTTTGGAATTAACCTATGCGATCGAGTTTTATTTTGCTCCCTTGAAGGTAGTGAAATTTCCATCACATGAGATTGCTATGACTATTTCCATCGCTCTTCGTTTCATTCCCACCTTGTTAGAAGAGACTGAGAAGATAATGAAAGCTCAGGCAAGCCGTGGTATAGACATGGTTAGCGGAAAACTAAAAGAAAAAATATCGGGTGTTTTGTCATTGATTATTCCTTTATTTATCTCTTCGTTCCAACGGTCAGAAGAATTAGCTAATGCGATGGAAGCTAGGGGTTATAATCCTAGTGGAAAAAGAACAAGATATCGGAAATTGAATTTTCATCTCTGCGATTTGATAGCGACAATTATTTGTGCGGTCATTGTCTTTGCGGTTATCTATTCGGTCTATAATCCCCAAATTGTCCAAAGTTTGGAGTTTTGGCGATAATGACTAGAGTAAAGTGTGTTGTTTCCTATGATGGGAGCAACTTCAATGGTTTTCAAATTCAAAATGAGGCGAGAACTGTTCAAGAAGAGATTCAATTGGCCTTGTTTAAAATACATCAAGAGAAGGTAATCATCGCTGCAACTGGACGGACCGATCGTGGTGTCCATGCTTTAGGTCAAGTCTTTCATTTTGATACGTTCCTTACATTAAGCGAAGATGAATGGAAGAAAGCCTTGAACAGCAATCTACCAAATGATATTCATATTATAAGTGCCGAGTTTGTCAGTGATAGTTTCCATTCTCGCTTCGATGCAAAAGGCAAAATATATGCTTACTATTTAAATGCTGGCGAGTACAATCCTTTGCAAAGACAATATGTCTACCAATATAATCGCCCTTTAAATGTTGAGGCAATGAATTCGGCAGCTCAGTTGTTTGTTGGCACTCATAACTATCTTAACTTTTGCTCTAATAAAGAGAGTGAAGTCAAAGATTTTATTAAAACTATCAATAGTTTTGAAGTGACAATTAAGGATGATATTATCTGCTTTAGAACTAACGGAAGTGGATTTCTTCGCTATATGGTTAGGATGATGGTCGGTAATTTAATTGAGATAGGCGCTCGGCGAAAAGGTGTCGAAATAATTACTTCTCGCTTAGATAGCAAGCAAATTAATACAACCTCCTACAACGCTCCAAGTGAGGGATTATACTTAGAAAAAGTTGAATACTAGATACAAAGGAATTCTCCTAAATATCTAGTATTTTTTATTTTTAATAATTAATGTTTATTGACCAGCTTTTGCAAATAGTTTAGTTTTAATCCACACCCAAGCATTAATGAAGAAACTACTCATAATTTCACCAACTTTTGAAAACCAATTGATAACTTTTTTAAAAAAACTAATCTTTTCAATGACAACTGGTTCTTCGATTAACTCTTCGGTTTTCTTTTCTCCATCATTTACTTTTATGGAGAGATTAATTACTTTGCTCTCACCATTATCATAAGAAACTTTTGCTGATAAGCGATAGATTCCTGGATTTGAGGCATTTTCGCTATATTCATCAGAGATAAAAGTGACAGTTGGATTTCTAGCAGAATCTATTTGTCCGCTTTGCGAAAGAAACGTGATGATGTTTTCATGGGATAAGGTGTTATAACTGCTAGTATTAATTATACTATCATCGATATAGAAGACAGGGGAACTCAAGTCTTTAACTATGATGGTGACAGTGAATTGATCTGAGGTATTATTCGCCGCATCTGTTACATCAAAGATAATCGAATAGGTTCCGACAACATTCTTATGAGCAGAGTAAGTATCACTGATAAGATGAATTTGACTGTTTAGATTACCATCAACATTATCGGTAGCAACTAGGTTATCCATAATATTTGTCATAGTAAGAACGGCACTAGTCGCTTTCGTATAACTACTACTACCACTGATTAAAGGTTTAATATCATCAATAACTGCAACATTAATAGTTTTAAAAGCGATATTTCCTGATGAATCACTGACTTTTAGGGTAACAGCATAGTTTCCGACCAGACTTTTGTTAGCACTGAACTGATCTTGGTGAATGGTAATTGAACTGGTTAATACGCCATCATAGTTGTCATTTGCAGTTTGGGTCTCTTTGATGTCATTAATAGTTAATGGGGCGGAAAGAGGAGAGTTTATGGACTCTACTCCGCTGAATGTCGGTAAAGTTGCATCAACAACGCTGACGTTGATAGTGATGGAAGAAGTGTTTCCAGCCGTGTCGGTCGCTGACATGATTATGGGATGAATTCCAACAACATGCATGTTATCAGTATAGGTATCACTTGTAATAATAATGCGATTACTGATGTCGCCATCTACATCATCGATAACGCGAATGTGACTTTTGATGTTTTCAATCGAAATGGGATCATCGACATTTGTTATATACACTCCTTCATATCCACTGATGACAGGCTGCAAGAGATCGGCAATGCTCATTGTGAATGAATCATTAATGGGTATTGGGATATCAATTATGTCTTCATTGTGAAGCTTTAAACCACTGATAGTTGAATCATTGAGAACTTCTCCTTCAGAAAAAGCATCGGGATTGTCAGCGATTATTATAAAGTCTGCACATAGAGCATCAGCTTCATACAGATCATAAGCTTCTTGTTCAACGCTGAAAATAAATAGATTCAGAATTTGAATGACTTCATTTAGACTAGATTGATCATAGATAGAATAATAATGAGAAATCCAGACTTTGTTTTCTTCACGGGGAATTCCATTTAGATATCCCCATTGATCACGATAGATTGTCGCCGTATCTGATTGGGGATTGTATGTGGCGAAGAAAAGGTTTACTGGTAGATCATATTCTTGTGAGTTAATAGTAAGTTTTGGTGTATCAGTAGCAAAGATAAGGTTTTTTGGAGTCCGCCCAAATAAAAAAGATAGAATAATTAGTAGAACGCTTACTAATAATGCAAAGCCGGATAATATTTTTTTAAGCATAATATGCCTCCTTTACTCTTAACATTGTCTTCAAAATAGAAAAACCCTAATTTATTTGACTTTTCTTCATTTAATGAACTTTTAAGGAAAATGGTTTATAATAAAATCGTTGGAGGAGAGATTATGCGAATATTGTTAGTTGAAGATGAAGTGAAACTCTCGGATGCTTTAGTGAATATTTTGAAGAGAGAAAAATATGAAGTCGATGCTACTTATGATGGTGAAGATGGTCTTTACTATGCTCTTACCAATATTTATGATGCGATTATCCTTGATGTCATGATGCCGAAGATGAATGGTTGGGAAGTTCTCCAGAATATTCGTGCTAAAAAAATAACGACCCCAGTCTTAATGCTGACCGCATTATCAGAAACCGCAGATAAGATTCATGGTCTTGATTCAGGAGCGGATGATTATTTATCTAAACCTTTTTCAACTCCCGAGTTGCTAGCCAGATTACGAGCGATTATGAGAAGGAAAGGCCAATTGGTTACCGACAATACCATGACCTATGGAAATACAACTTTAAATCTATCTAGTTATCAATTATACTCATTACAAACCAGTATAAAATTATCGGTTAAAGAATTCGAAATCATGCGTTATTTCTTTGAAAATCCGACTTTTGTGGCGGAAAAAGAAGCCTTGATCTCTAAGGTATGGGGATTTGACAATGATTTTGAATCAAACAATCTTGAAGTATATATTTCTTTTTTAAGAAAAAAATTATTACATATAAAAGCTAATTACGGTATCGAATCAATTCGGGGAATTGGCTATCGATTAGGAGAAATCGCGAAAGATGAATGAAGCATTATTTAACTTAAGAAAAAGATTTACTGTCGGCTGTATCATAATTTGTGGCATTTTTTTGGCCATTCTTTTTGCTGTGGTTTTTGCCACTGCCAGAATCGCTAGCAGCCGTTCCATTGACAGAATTCTTGATAATGCTTTGATTAGCACAAGAATAGATAGTGTGCCTTCTAGACCTAGCGGTATTGGCGAGCCATCGCGCTGCATGATTATTAGTGTTGCTGGCGAAAATGTGGCAACTGAGGGATTTACTATTTATAGTGATGAAGAGATTATTGATGATATCGTTGATGGCGCCATAAGTGTCAAAGAAGGTTATTATCGCGTTGATTCTTATTTTTTCGCTGTTAAGAGTGCTGATAGAGATCATGATACTATCTATGCTGTCTATGATCGTAGTTTAGACCACGCATCATCCTTAACCCAGGCTCAGACGCTCATTGCTGTTTATGTTTTTGGTTTGCTGATGGCCGCTTTAGTGGGATGGAAAATATCGGAACTTAATGTTGAGCCAGTTGAGGAAGCATTTGAAAAACAGAAAGAACTAGTTGCCAATGCGTCGCATGAACTGAAAACCCCCTTAACGATTATTAGTACTAATCTTGATGTTATTGAAGCTGATCCCGATAAGACAATTGGGGAGAATAAGAAATGGTTTGATAATATTAATTCGCTGGTTGGTCGAATGGATAAACTTATTTTGGAAATGTTAGAGCTGTCGCGGCTGGAAAGCATTGGTCAGACCATCATTAAAGAAAATGTTAATCTAACAGATTTAATCAATGGGGCGTTACTATCTTTTGATGCTTCTTTCTTTGAGAAAAAAGTTAATATTGAATCATCAGTAGCTGAAAATGTTATTGTGAACAGCAATTCACAGTTGCTCCAAAAACTATGTGGAATTCTTTTCGACAATGCCTTAAAGTACACTGATGAGGATGGCACTATAACTGTAAATTTAACTTCTAATGGTAAAAAAGCTGTGATATCATTACGAAATACTGGTAAAGGTATTTCACCTGATAATCTAACTCGGGTGTTTGAACGTTTCTATAAAGAAGATGAAGCGCGAAATCTAGATTCTAGTCCCAAAAGCTTTGGCTTAGGTCTAAGCATCGCGAAAGCTATTGTAGAAAGCCTCGATGGTACAATTAGTTGCAATAGCATTGTTGATAAATACACTGAATTTGTTATTACTATTCCTGAATAATTAGGCAGAGTACAGTGTACCCTGTGTCAAGGACAGTAAATAAAAAAAGGTATATATTAATAAAACAATCAATGATATACCTAGGGATATCTAAAAAAATCAAAGTTTTATAGAAGAATCTGTGTAACAACAGGTCCTTTTGCGTTATAAAGAATCAAACTCGTTCCAGGTTGACTAAGTAAACAATTACGATATTGAACTGGTGTCATTTTGTTTAACCCCCATTGACAACGATTATTATTGTAATAATTAAAATAATCATCTAATTCATTACAAACAGCTTCATAAGATTCACATTCTTTCAGATGAAGTTCATCTTTCATGTGTCCAAAAAATGATTCTTGAGGAGCATTATCCCAACAGTTACCTCTTCTAGACATTGATCTAGCATATTAAGCTCTGATAATAATGAAGTGAAAGCGCTAGAAGTATAATGAACGCCTTGATCACTATGAATAAGGCAACGATTAAAATCAATGAATGAATAATTAGTTAATTGTATCAATCCTATAGTTTCAATATGGCAAATAACCCTTATTTCAATACAATGCCTAACTCGCAAAAAGCGGGTCTTTTTCGCTAAACAAGGGGGGTACAAAACAGTTTTATGGGGGGTGTATTTTTCGTAAGGGGGGTGCATTTTTATTACATATCCGCACTTTTTCTTCTCTTATTTCTAAGCGTGACAAGCATTACACCGCCAGATATAAGCATGATTACAGCATATGCCATTCTCTGCGTTCTCCGCTATCGGGTGATTTCTGTTCTTCAGCTTTATAAGCCAGTGTGTAAACAGAGAAAAGGCCAAATTCGATGGTGATTGTATCCGGGGAAGTTTAGGAGCCCACCATTACTTTCGTAACACCGTTATTTAGTTCTTATATGATTCCTATGTTTCCTTGCGATAGCGAGTGCAAAGATTATGCCACACGAAATCAACAGCAGTGTAATCCAAAGAATCATATTATTACTTTCTACTGTATGCGGTGCAGTTGAGTTGTCAGTGTCTTTATCGTTTATAACCTTCCCATCCGAATCATATTTTGTTACTATCTTTGTGCCGTCAGCGTTATGAATAGTAATTGTTTTTGAGCCATCAGCAGCAATCACGGTTGTTTCGGTCACAGCGCCATCTTCATCCGTTTTGATTACCAATGTGGAACCGTCCGATTTGTTCTCGGTTTTAACAGAACTGCCGTCCGGCTGTGTTACAGTGGTTTCGGTGATATCACCTGAGCTGTCTTTTTTGGTTTCAACTACTGAACCGTC
>CAYIYR010000030.1:0-15911 GCA_964367815.1 uncultured Eubacteriales bacterium | reverse complement strand
TTAATTATGGCGGAACAGTCGATAAGAGTTCCTATACACCAGTTGCAAGAACGGGCTATAGTGTGGCATGGGAAAACAAGATTACTACAAACATTACCGTAAGCGTAGTAGTCCATGCCGTATACTCAGCTAATGATTATCGGATAGACTATTCTTATGGTGACAATATTACTGGTGGAAATGAATACTTATATAAGATTGTGACCTTTGGTTCTACTAATGTTCAGTTATCAGTTCCAACTCGTACAGGCTATAAGTTTAATGGTTGGTATGATGCACCAAGTGCCGGCAATGCCTATACCGGTGCAAATGGAATTGTAACTGTTTGGAATACAGCAAGTCCAATCACGTTATATGCTCACTGGTCCAAAAGAGTAACAGATATTACTTATGACTTTGCTGGCGGTTCAACAGGAGCTAATCATCCAAATGCAGTAACGTATGGTGAGGCATATAGTTTAGGTAAACCCATCAAGAATGAACAAGTGTTTGCCGGCTGGTATGATCAAGCTAATGGTCAAGGCAATTGCTATGCTGATGAAGATGGATTCTCCACCGACGTTTGGTCATATGACAACGATTCTATTACGCTATATGCCTACTGGTTGAATCCGGATGTTGCTAAGTTATCAACACCTGATCTAACAGATTTGGTATATGGTGAAGGAGTATTATATTGGCAGCCAGTTACTGGAGCAGTAGGTTACACTGTTTACTTCGATGGTGTAGAATATGAAGCTACTTCCAACTGCTTACTAGTTCCGATGATTGCTCAAGGCGATACTGCTACCGTAGCCATTAAGGCCTTACATCAATATGGCTTATTAGATTCAGCTAAATCAGCAGATGTTTTAGTCGAAAGACCATATGATAAAGATTTGACGATTCAAGATATCAATTTCCAGGGAACTGCCTATGGTGCCTTATATATCAATAATGGAACTATTAGTGCTGCTTCCAACAAGTGGTACAGCAATATTTACGTAGTTGTTACTGGATTAAATATTACTTTCAATTCTTTCAGCTCTGCCTCAAATATTGAGATTCTCTATCAAAGTAAGAGCGGTTTAGCTACTGCAAACTTGAACGCAATTAATTTTGGTAATCAAGAGGGTGTAATTGTTGTTAGAGGAACTTTAGCGGCTGGAGGAACTGAAACACGGATCTTCCGTATCTCTGCTAATACTTTAGTCTTTACAACCGGTGTCGATTACGGGTTAAGAGGTAATACCATTGCGAACCTAAATGATTCAACTAAAGTTACATATCTTGATAAGACTGTGAAGGATTATACAATTGGTTCGGGTAATGCCTTTATACCAAATGTTTTATCAAATACTGGTTTTGTTTACTCTTATTCTCTAAGAAAATATAATAGTGGAACTTCCACTTGGGAGAATGTTGATATTCAAGATTATGCTGAAGAAGAAAAAGGCAACCTCAAATTCAAATCAGCAGCCGTTGGTTATCGTTTTGAAATCAAGGTTACAAGTCGTTATAGAAGATCATTAACACCGATATACTTCGTTGCTACCGTTAATAGTGGAATGAATGTTTATACACAGAGTGATTTAGCAAAATATTTTAGTGATCTAACCGTCAATACCATTAATGTTCTTCGTAATATCAAATTGGAGATTCCATATAACGCCGATAAATATTACTACAGTTATCGTAGAGATTCTGATGGTACCCTTGAATATGGTTCGCCAGATCCAACTGATACTGCGAATTATGCACCAGAGGAATATTACAGCCATGCTGGTTGCGTACTAGGAAGAATATTGGAAGATAATAATGTAGATAATGTTGAATGGGATGAACATGGATATGCGACATTGATTACTCAAACTGACTTCTCATCTCTGTACGGTACCGAAACCTCTTATGAAGCAGCCAAATGGCTAAATGGTGGCACTGATGGAGCTGCTGCAGCAATGGATTTCTATGCTATTGATTCTGTAAACACTCCTAAAGCCTATGAATTATACAAAAACACAGAAACTACTAGGGTTACCATCACTGAGTTGAGAAGATTATTCTATTCAGTGTGTAGAGGAGATTCATCCGGATCAGGCGATGAAAGTAACTGGCGTGCTGGCGCATTAAGAATTAATTATGAATTCAGTAATGGTGCAGAAAGTAGAGCCAGTGGAGTTCTCTATGATATTTTAGGAAATGATATTACAGATGCAGTTGCAAGTGTGAATGGAAATCATAAACTTGAAAATACAGATATTGCACTGTATGAAAATGGATATACTACAGCAGATATAGCAGCGTTCAATAGCGGACTGGTCCCGGTTAGCGGAAGAGCTGTTATTGCTCGAACAGACGAAGCAGATTTCGATGAATTATTTGTCCGTACTAACTTTATGGTAACATCAAAAAATCCTCTCTATAATTCGGAATTATTAGTCAATGGTAACTACTTTATCATTGATGGAAGTACTTTACCGAAATTCCATGTTTATGCAACCTATACTGAGTCAGTAGGCGAAGGTAGAGAGGTTGATAAGTTATATAACAGTTATGTTAATAATGTTGCCAAAAGTGCTGGCGCAGCAATGCACTTAACCTTTGAAGGAATGTTTGGCATTTATGGTAAGCTTAACGCAGATATTGCCTATTCTAATGATTACACATCATTTAGTTGGAATAATGATGGATTAAGAGTATCAATGAAAGATTTAACCATTTTGGCAAATGATGCTCGTCCTGATGGTTATGATGATGCTGGTAATCCAGTCGAAGGATTAGAGTATTATGCTGATAAAGGTTATCAATCAATTCGTCTAGATAAAGCAAGATTGACAGTTGATAACTGTTTGATGAAACAAGCGTTGACTAATATACACGTTCAAAATGCTCATCTCAATGTAAATAGTTCATTGTTATACAACACATTTGACTGGAATATTTATACCACGTTGCGTTCTGTCATTCGCTTGGAAGACAGTTATGTAGGCTATTCTGGAGGCGCAGCTATTGGATTACAGTCATATCTAAATGTTTCTGAAGAGACAGATTGTTTATATGGTCCTGAATCCAAATATTTCGGGCAAGTTCTTGAACTACATGATACTTTTGTTAGCAACTGGGTTGCTGGTACAGAGACTTGGTTTAAACTATACAATCTCTCTCAAGCGGCAACACTGATTAAAGCGACACTAGATGATAAAGTTACTCGGCTCTCTGGAGGAGCGAGAAAAGTGGTAATAGAAGAAGATATGGGGGGAGCTTCTCCAGTAGAATTCTTCAACTTTGCAATCCTTGGTTTTACCACGGATTCTGACACTAAATACGATCGGTACAATATTACGATAGAAACTACTGATAATTCAGGAAATGTTCATGTATACGATTGTTCAAGAGAAGGACATGACAATATTATGTTAAACGATCCAAGAGTCAGCAGCGGAATGTTCTTATCTCCAGCTGGCAAGTGGTCATCAACAGAAAACTTCAAGAGATATGTGGGAGTAGATATTAAGAATACTGTTTCAGCTGCTCTAACTGATTATCTTGATAATGGAAGCATTACCGGTACATATTCAACCGAGCAATGGGTGATAATTAATCAATTGCTAGCTGGAATACAAGGTGAAACATATGCTGCGAGCTTAGCTGGAGCTGAGCAATTTGTTGACGCCTATGCAATTCAAAGGCATCAATTCAGTAGTCTGGGTGTAGCAGCGACAATAACAAAATATCAAGCAAATATTTCAACTTACCCAACTGACTTTACTTCTGAGGAAATGACGATTGTTTCAGCTTATCAAAAAGCATGTGGAGGAAATTCTACTAATATTGCTAGTACAGAGTACAAGAATGCATTCATTGAGGATAGTTCAGTTGGCTGTGTATTAGGCGAAGTAGTACTTGCGTTAAATTATAATCAAGGTGCAAGAGAAACTCCAATAAAGAGTACTTACGCCAATCTCTCAAACAATTTAAGTGAAACAGTTACATACTTTGCGATGGTCGATGGTTTCAATGATAGTGGATTATACTATGATCAAGGAGATACTAATGGAACAACATTGGTAGAATGTCGTGGAAGCCAAAATGTTGCAAAATATACCTTTAGATTCTCACTGTTTGTTTGGCACTATCCAATAGCATCTAATCCGACCGTTGAATTGACACCAAATGCTGCCTAGACGATAATAGATGATAAAGCCGGGATTTTCCCGGCTTTTCATTATAATTTCGTTTTTCTATCATCCTTTAGGCTGAAGATAAAATAAAATAGTTGAAAATCTATTATCATTTATGATAAAATTATATGGCTATAAAAAGCACAACATCACACACATTAGGGATTGCTCTTAGTTGTTCTGGTCGGCAATAGTGCCAATTAACCAGTTTAAGAGTTTGGAACTAATGGAGGAAAAAACTAAAAGGAGGCTCAACTATGAGTGAAGAAAAAAATGTTGTCGAACAACCAGTAGTTACTGAAACTGCTCCAGTTGTCGAAGAAGTCAAAGACGAGATGAAGAATGTGTTGCCAGAAGAAGGCGCACCAATTATTACGATGAAGAAATTATTGGAAGCTGGCGTCCACTTTGGTCATCAAACAAGACGTTGGAATCCAAAGATGAAACCTTACATCTATACTGCTAGAAACGGTATTTACATTATTGACCTACAAAAGAGTGTCGATAAAATTACTGAAGCCTACAAAGCTTTAAAGAAAATTGTTGAAGATGGCGGCAAAATTATTTTTGTTGGCACCAAGAAACAATGCCAAGATTTAGTTAAAGAAGAAGCCTTACGTTCTGGTTCCTTCTATGCTACCGCTCGTTGGTTAGGCGGAACATTAACAAACTTCAGAACTATCCAAAAGAGAATCAAGTATCTAAAGGATATTGAGAAGATGGAAGAAGATGGAACATTCACTGTTCTACCAAAGAAAGAGGTTGCTGGTTACTACAAAGAAAAAGAGAAACTAGAAAAAGTTCTTGGTGGAATTAAGGAAATGAGAAAACTACCACAAGCAGTTTTCGTCATCGACCCACGCATTGAGTTAAATGCAGTTATGGAAGCTCGTAAACTCCATATCCCAGTCTTCGGAATCGTTGATACCAACTCTGATCCAGATTTAGTTGATTATGTCATTCCTGGTAATGATGACGCCACCAAAGCTGTCAAGTTAATCTTAGCAGTTATGGCTGATGCCATTGTTGAAGCCAAGGGTGGACAAACCCTTATCGCTTACACCAAGGATGAAGGCGAAGCTGCTACCATGACCGATGCCATTGCTAATGCTGATAAAGTCGAAGAAGCAAAACAATTAGCAAGACAAAATACTTTCAATCAAAGACGTCAACAAAATAACAATTATCGTCGTCCATTCAATAAAGGACCAAGAAGTTATACCCCAAGACCAGAAGCTGAGAAGACCCCAGTCACTTCCGTCCCAGTAGCCGCAACTGTCAAACCAGTTGAAGCTCCAGTCGCTAGTGAAGTCAAAACAGCAGAGGAAGTCAAACCAGTCAAAAAGGCTCCGGTCAAAAAGACTGTGAAGAAAGACGAAGCGGAAACAAAAACCGCTGAATAATTAGGAGGAATAAATAACTATGGCTGTTTCAATGGAGAATGTTAAGAATTTACGTGCTGCCACTGGTGCCGGTATCGTTGATTGCCGCAACGCTTTAGCTGCTTGCAATGATGATGTTAATGCCGCTGCCGACTGGCTAAGAGAAAAAGGTATTGCCAAAGCCGCGAAGAAAGCAACTAGAATTGCTGCTGAAGGCTTAACACAAATTTATATTAATGGCAATGCTGCTGCTGTTGTTGAAGTTAACTCAGAAACTGATTTCGTTGCTAAAAACGATAAATTTCAAAACTTGGTTCAAGTTATTGCTGAATGTGTTTGCAATAAGCAACCAAAATCAATGGAAGAAGCCAATGCCCTTGTGGTCAATGGTACTACTCTTGCTGATATGGTCGTTAATACCACAGCTACCATTGGTGAGAAGATTAGCTTCCGTCGTTATGATGTCTTAAATAAGACCGATGATGAGAGCTTTGGCAGTTATATCCACATGGGTGGTAAAATTGCTGTTCTAACTGTTATCAAAGGTGCTGGCAATGAGACAATGGCCAAGGATATTGCAATGCATGTTGCTGCTTTAGCTCCAACCTATGTCGCAATTGAAAATGTTCCAGCTGATGTTGTTGAACATGAACAACACGTTCAAATGGAATCAGCGAAGAATGATCCAAAACTAGCTGGTAAACCAGAAGTTGCTCTCCAAAAGATTTTGGAAGGTAAAGTTAGAAAGAATTTATCAGAGATCTGCTTACTTGAACAAGAATTTGTTAAAGAACCAGGTAAGAAAGTCGGTCAATACGTTAAAGAAGCCGGCAGTGCCGTTGTTACTTTCATCCGCTATGGCGTAGGCGAAGGTATGCAACACAGAGAAGATAATTTTGCTGATGAAGTTATGTCGCAAATAAATAAGTAGTCGAAAATAGAATAAAACAAGTATGGCGCTTTTTAAAAGTGCCATATTTTTTAAGGAGGATCCCAATGGCAGAGTATAAACGAGTTCTGTTAAAACTAAGCGGTGAGGCTTTGAAAGGTGACAAAACTGATGATATTCTAGACAGTCAAGTCTTACATGAATTTGCAACAGTTATCAAAAAAGTTCACAATCAAGGTGTAGCGATGGGAATTGTTGTTGGTGGCGGTAATATCTGGCGGGGCAAAGTATCCAAGGATTTTGGCCTTGATCGCGCTAATGCTGATTACATGGGCATGACAGCAACTATTATCAATGCTTTGGTTCTAAAAGATGTTTTACAAATTGCTGGTGTCAAAGCTATGGCAATGAGCGCTTTGGAAATGCCGGGCGTAATAGAAAAATGTGATGCTACTAGAGCTAACAAACTATTGGACGAAGGATATGTAATTATCTTTGGTGGCGGAACCGGAAAACCATTCCTTTCAACCGACACTGCGGCAGCAATGCGGGCGGAGGAAATCAAGGCGGAAGTCTTGTTATCGGGAAAGAATGGTGTTGATGGATATTATAGTGATGATCCCGACACTAATCCTCAAGCCGAATTCTATAAGCATTTGTCTTATCAAGAGATAATTGATAAGAATTTACAATTGATGGACATTCAATCCATCAAAATATGTCAGAATAATGACATTAAGATTCATGTTTTCAATATCAATGATTTAAACAACATTGATAGAGTAATAAATGGAAGTACCATTGGTACTTATATCGGAAAGGAGAAATAATATGGCCGATCAATTTATTGACAATCTATCTGCAGGTATGCAAAAATCAGTCGATTCGTTTTCTAAAGAAATTTCTACACTCAGAACGGGTAGAGCAAATTCTTCTATCCTCGACTTGGTTAAAGTAGAATACTATGGATTTCCTACTCCATTAGTTGAAATTGCTCAAGTTAGTATTCCTGAGCCAAGACAAATCATGATTCGTCCTTACGAAAAAGATTCTTTAAAGCTAATTGAGAAAGCAATTATTACTTCAAATTTAGGCTTAGTTCCAAACAATGATGGTAGTTGCATTAGATTAAATATTCCCGCATTAAGCGAAGAAAGAAGAAAAGAATACACCAAGCTATTAAACAAATATGCTGAGAACGCTCGTGTTTCTATTCGTAATATTCGCCGTAATGCTAATGAGAGTTTAAAGAAGGATAAGACGGTATCTGAAGACAGAGTTCGTCACCTTGAAACAGAAGTTCAAAAGACTACTGATACTTTCATCAAGAAAATTGATGAAGCAGCTAAAGCTAAAGAAAAAGAAATCATGACCATCTAATCGGTCTAAGAGGAGTGCCTATGAAGAAAAGAATCATTACTGCTGCTATTCTAATTGCAATTGCCGTTCCTTTACTATATTTTGGCGGTTGGTGTACGGTTGTCTTTTCAGCCGTTGTTGCAATTGGTGGAGTTATCGAGATATTAAAAACTGGTAAAGGTCAGCATTGGAATCCTGCCGTATATATCATTACAATGCTAGCCGCTCTAATTATTTTTCTATGGTATTTTATAATCAGTTATATTGATGGAACAGCATCTTTTGGCACTATTCCTTCTCCGTATATTGTTCGTGTTAACATTGTTGTGTTAGCAATATTCTTAATCATGTTACTTGCGGTGGAAGTGACCACCAAAGAATTTATGGTCAATGATGTTTTCTACCTATTTACTATGACTTTTTTGATTTGTGTCGCTTCACAAGGAATTGTCTTTATTAGAGAGACTTTAGGCATTAAGGCGATTGGTTATGTGGTGTTTACTACTTATTGTTGTGATACCTTTGCGCTTGTATGCGGCATGCTTTTTGGTAAGCATAAATTTGCTCCAATTACTTCGCCTAAGAAAACTTGGGAAGGCGTAATTGGCGGTGTTGCAATGGCAACAATTTTGGGAACAGCATTCTATGCCATATTCCCCTATTCAACTAATCCGAATGGTTATTGGATAGCGGCAATTCTAGCGTTGATTCTGGGCATAGGTGCAGTCTGGGGCGATCTTATTTTCTCATCAATCAAGCGGCAGTGCCGAATTAAAGACTTTGGAACAATCTTCCCTGGTCATGGTGGCATGCTCGATCGAGTTGATAGTTTATTATTGAATCTATTAATCTTTATTTCTTTCTATGGACTAATCACCATGGGGATGTTTCAATGAGTGTAAAAAATATCGTTATATTAGGAGTTAGTGGATCGATAGGTCGTCAAACTTTGAAATTAATCGATGATTATCCTAATGAATTTAATTTAATCGGCGCTAGCGTAAATGATAGCGAAGGTTTTTTATTGGATGTAATCAAGAATCATCCTCGGATGAAATATGCTTGTGTTGTGAATAAGATTAATGAGTTGGAAAATCGTTCAATTATTCAATATGGTAAAGCGGGCTTAAAAGATTTAGTTACTAAAGAAGATGTTGATATGGTTGTTAATGCTATTTCGGGTTTTGCTGGATTAGAACCAACCCTATTGGCAATCGCATCAGGAAAAGACATTGCCACGGCCAATAAAGAGTCTTTAGTGTGCGGTGGGCAACTTATTAAACAAGCCTTAGCAGAACATCCAGTTAAGTTCTATCCCATTGATAGTGAGCATAGTGCGATTTATCAATGCTTAGTCGGAGAAAATAAGCAAGCGGTTAAGCGTCTGATTATTACGGCTAGTGGCGGTCCTTTTAGAGATTACGCTATAGAAGACTTAAAGAACGTTACCGTTGAGCAAGCTCTTAAGCATCCTAATTGGCAAATGGGTAAAAAGATTACTATCGATTGTGCTACCTTGGTCAATAAGGGTTTAGAGATAATCGAAGCACACTATTTGTTTGATATTGAATATGATAGGATTATTCCGGTCCTGCATTATGAGAGCATCGTGCACTCATTAGTTGAGTATGTCGATGGTTCGATTAAAGCACAGTTAGGAAAGCCATCAATGGAAACACCAATTCTCTATGCAATCAGTCAGGGAAGAAGACTTCCCAAGTCTGATCAACAATTGGATTTGTTGAGTGGAATAGACTTGCATTTTACCACATTGGATAGAAAAAAGTTTCCCGCTATTGACTTGGCATTTTCTGTCGGTCGTTTAGGTGGAAGCGCGCCAGCAGCTTTTAGCGTCGCTAACGAGGTTGCTGTTCAAGCATTCCTCGAGAAAAAGATTGGTTATTTAGATATTGTAAAAGTAATTAATAAAGTAGTTAAAGAGCATAAAATAGTAGAAGAGTTTACTTTTGAAGAGCTTTCTGCTATAGTTGATAAGATTAAAGTTAAGGCTTGGCAAGTATGCCAGCAGATGGGAGAAATAGAATGACATTATTAACCATATTGTATTTTATAATTGGGCTTTCGGTTCTCATATTTATTCATGAATTAGGTCATTTTATTGCCGCTAAAATCTTTGGCGTTTATGTCTATGAATTTTCCTTGTTCATGGGACCAAAACTATTCCAGTTCAAGATTGGGGAAACAAAATATACTCTGCGCTGTTTACCAATCGGTGGTTACTGTTCAATGGCTGGAGAGCAGGATAGTCAAGCTGAACGTAATGAGAACGAAATTAAACAAGAAAATGAGATTATCGATATAGAAGATAATCAAGAAATAGTTGAAAAGAAAAAGAAGAAAGTGGAAGAGCCATTACCTGATGTTCCCTTTGAGAGAACTCTTCTAGGTATCAAGAACTGGAAGAAGTTAATCATAATGGCTGCGGGAGCTTTTCTAAATATTGTTCTCTGCTATGTCTTAATGGTTGCTTACTTTTGCACCATTCCTACTTCTAAGATTAATGTTAAGGAAAATTCATTTTTCTATAATAATGAGCTTCGGAGCGGTGAAGAAATTCGCAAGATGTATGTGGAATTCTATGAAGGCGACACTTATGACAAAGATGACAAAGAAGAGTTGCACCTTACAGTATATCTAGAAGATATTTCCACTTATCGAAACATTGATATTGTCTATGATGGAGGCTATGATTACCTTTATGATAGAATTAAAGAAAAGTATCCAGAATTCAGTGGTTTTCCTACTGAATTGACACAAAGATTTAGATTTGAAATGGCCGATGGTAAAACTTATTCTGCCACTAGAGATTATCATGTAGTAATTAATGAGGACAAGACTGCTGTCGATCCAACCTCTTATCCTAAATTGTCTGAATTAGGCATATCTTCTGCCAATGCAAAACTACCATTTTTCCAAGCTCTAGGACGGGCAGGGGCAACAGAAGGAGAGATGGCTACCCTCATTTATAAGAGTTTGGGAAGTCTTTTTACCAAGGAAGGTATCAGCAATGTTGCTGGTCCCGTTGGAATGTATAGTATTGCTAAAACTTATATGGAAGAAGGATTTATGTATTTTGTCTACTTCCTGGCGATGATAAGCGTTAACCTTGGAATTATGAATTTATTACCTTTCCCAGCTTTAGATGGTGGGAAGATTGTAATAACGGTCTGTGAAATGATAACGCGGAAGAAAATGCCAGCAAAGATAGAAGGAGTATTGAATTTAATCGGTTTTGCACTGCTCATAGGTCTGATGTTGGTGGTAACCTTCAAGGATGTGTTTTTTCCTTCATTCTAATTAATTGAACTTCGAAAGAAGTTCTTTTTTTTCGACATTTATGGCTTTATGCCTTTTTTTTAGTTGGGGGAATAGGTATAATGGAACATAGTGGAGGTGTGAGTATGCAAAAAGAACTAGTTTCGTTTTTAGATTTAATAAAATTAGATAAAACACTCCGCACTCCTTTTGAAGAAGCAATAATAACTCGTGCAGAATATGATCCCGCTAAGCGAAAATTTGAAGTAGTTATTACTTTGGACTATATATTAGACTGTCGAATTTATAAAGTGTTTATCAGTAATCTAGTCAACTTTCCAGCTCCTGTGAATGTTACTTTTTCCCTGCGTAATTTTGCTGATAGTATTGCAGTTAACACTTATTATGGAATGTTCATCAATGAGCAGTATAAAGATGGACCTTTTTTTGATAATCTAAAGAAGTTAAAAATTGATTTAGTGAATGAGAAGATGGTTTTTACGATTAATTCTCAAATGCTAAAAGATTGTCTAGA
Organism: uncultured Eubacteriales bacterium; assembly: GCA_964367815.1. Classification (GTDB taxonomy): domain Bacteria; phylum Bacillota_I; class Bacilli_A; order RFN20; family UBA1709; genus CAYIYR01. The sequence goes on along the minus strand of CAYIYR010000030.1, from coordinate 4,310 downwards.
GAGTGTGAAAGATCGACTGATAGATGATTTCGCCAAAATTGGCATTAATTATCCTTTGGATATTGTTTTGGTTGTACCAAAAGATGATGTTTTTCAAACCCTAGTCGAGCAAGAAGTAAGTAGAATTGAACAGCAGGGGACGATGTCGACCATAAGAGTTGTCGAAGAAACAAAGCCTAATACGGAATATATAAAGCGTGGATATGAAAAGATTCAATTAAATCAGTTAACCAACGAGGACAATATGGTTGAATTTTTGGGACGCATTTTTGATATAGAAGTTAAGGAATTAACTCGCAGTAATAATCGGAAGATTTTCTCCTTGTTTATTACTGATGACACTGATTCTGTTATGATAAAAGCTCGCGAGACCAAAAAGATGAGTTTGAAATTTCTTGAATCTTTAAAAGTCGGTATGTATATAAATGTTAAGGGCGGAATGATTTATGATTCATTTGCCCGTGACTTTACTTTTGAGCCCGCTCAAATAGATTTAGTTGAGATAGATGACAAACGCTATGATGATGCCAAAGATAAGAGAGTTGAGTTACATCTTCATACAAAGATGTCAGCAATGGATGGTGTAGCTTCCATTGAAGAATATGTTAACCAAGCGATTGCCTGGGGACATAAAGCGATTGCTCTAACTGATCATGGTGTATTGCAAGCTTATCCCGAAGCTCAAAAAGCTACTAAGGGAAAAGATATCAAGATGATTTATGGTATGGAAGGTTATATCGTCGATAATGAATATAAACCAGCGCATAATTTAAAAGATATTGAATTAAATAGCGCCAGTTATGTCATCTTTGATTTGGAGACCACCGGTTTATCATCCCATTACGATTCAATAATTGAAATTGGTGCTGTTAAAATGGAGAATGGAATGGTAGTAGACCAGTTCCAAACTCTAGTTAATCCTCAGCGAAGAATTGATAAATATATTTCAAAAATAACTAATATTACTGATGAGATGTTGATTAGTGCACCGACAATTAATGCAATTATGCCACGGATATTATCTTTCTTTGGCGATTCAATTTTAGTTGCCCATAATGGTATGTTTGATGTCGGCTTTATCAATGCTGCTTTAGCAAGAATGGGCAAGAACGAATTAACTAATCCGATTATTGATACTCTTGACTTGGCGCATTGTATTTTCCCGGATTTAAAACGATATAGTTTGGGCTATGTTTGTCGCTATGTTAATGTCGAGTACAATGAAGAAGTTGCTCACCGGGCTGATTATGATGCTCGTGTTTTGGGCGATGTCTTTGAAATAATGCTTAGCAAAACCATGGATTTAGGAGTTTCTATTCATAGCAAATTGAATGAATTAACACCAGTAAATGGTTATAAGTCCAAGCGTCCTTACCATATGACTTTCCTTGTTAAAAATGCTGTCGGATTAAAGAACTTATATAAAATGGTCAGTATGTCTCATATTGAATACATTACTTCTATCCCTTTGATTCCTCGCGATAAGATTGAACAATTCCGCGAGGGGTTGCTGATTGGCTCAGCTTGTTTCAATGGCGAGATTTTTGATATTGCTCAAACTGGCAGTTATGAAGAACTAAAGGAAGCAATCAAATATTATGATTATATTGAAGTTCAGCCTTTAGCAAACTATTCCTGGTTAGTTGATACGCATCGGATAATCAATGAAGAAAGATTAGTAATGATCTTAAAAGATATAGTTAAAGCTGCCAAAGAAATGGGCAAGATTGTGGTAGCCACAGGTGATTGTCACTATCTTGATCCCCGCGATAAGATCTATCGTGATGTTTATGTTGTTGCCCAAGCCATCGGAGCGCGTTTACATCCGCTCAATGATAGGCGCTGTAAAGACAATCCTAATCAGCATTTCCGGACAACTAATGAAATGATTGAGGGGCTTTCATATTTAGATGATATTGAGCTTCAAAAAGAATTAGTTGTTACTAATACCAATAAAATTGCTGATATGATTGAACAAGTTTATCCAATTAAAGATAAACTATTTACGCCAGAATTAAAAGGCATTAATGCTGATGAAGAAATCAAGCGGATGTGTCATCAGAAAGCTCATGAACTCTATGGTGAGACTTTACCACCATTAGTTGAAGAACGAATGGAGCATGAGTTATCAAATATTTGTGACAATGGTTATGCAGTTATTTATTATTTGGCATATCGATTGGTAGCCAAATCAAAAAGTGATGGTTATCTAGTTGGTTCTCGAGGATCAGTTGGTTCTTCTTTTGTGGCTGCCTTATGCGGCATCACTGAAGTAAATCCTTTGCCACCACATTATTTATGTCCTAACTGTCACCATGTGGAATTCTTCATGGATGGTAGTGTTAAGAGTGGTTTTGACTTAGATGATAAATCTTGTCCTGAATGTGGTCATTTGATGAATTCAAATGGTCAAAACATTCCATTTGAAACTTTCTTGGGTTTGAAAGGCGATAAAGTGCCGGATATTGATTTAAACTTCTCACGTGATTATCAAGCTACAGCGCATAACTATACTAAGGTATTGTTGGGCGAAAATAATGTGTTTAGAGCGGGAACAATTTCTACTGTGGCGACTAAGACCGCTTTTGGTTATGCTAGAAACTATTTTGAAACGCATGGTCGGACAGCTTTTAGAGAAGCAGAACTCCGCCGCCTCGCTTTGAAATGCACCGATGTTAAGCGGACTACAGGCCAGCATCCTGCTGGAATTATTGTTGTCCCTGATGATATGGAAGTCTATGACTTCACACCAATTCAATATCCCGCTGATGAAGTAGGAGCCGCTTGGAAGACTACCCACTTTAAATTCGAAGCGATTCACGATGAAATATTAAAACTAGATATCCTAGGCCACGTTGATCCTGCTGCTTTGAGAATGTTGCAAGATTTAACAGGAATTAACCCTGAGGATGTTCCTATGAACGATAAGCGCGTGCTTTCCTTATTTACCTCGGTCAAAGAATTAGGTGTTAATGAATACGATGTTCTTAACCATATTGGATCGGCTGGAGTTCCGGAATTTGGGACGACCTTTGTCAAGGGCGTTTTAGAGGACGCTAAGCCAGTTCGTTTCTCAGAATTAGTTCAAATATCGGGATTAACGCATGGTACCGATGTGTGGAGAGGCAATGCCCAAGACTTGATAAGACAGGGGACTTGCGGTTTGATGAATGTTATTGGTTGCCGTGATGATATTATGGGTTATCTTGCCGGAATGGGTATCGATAAACTAATGTCTTTTAAAATCATGGAAGCTGTTCGTAAGGGAAAAGGTTTAACCAAAGAAATGGAAGGCCTAATGGTTGAACATAATATTCCCAAATGGTATATCACCTCTTGTAAGAAGATTAAATATCTATTTCCTAAGGCTCACGCAACAGCATATGTTGTAATGGCATTGCGTATAGCGTGGTTTAAAGTTCATTATCCATTAGAGTATTATGCAACTTATTTCACCGTTCGTTGTGATGCTTATGATATTCAGGCGATGATCGAGGGGCATGATGCCATCAAAGAAAGACTTGAAAGAATCAGGACCATGATTAAAGAAAGAAGTAGAGATTTAACTAACAAAGAAAAAGATCTCGAAGAAGTTATGGAAGTAGCGCTAGAGATGACTGCTAGAGGTTATTCATTTAGTAATATATCTTTAGATAAATCGGAAGCCAAGAAGTTTGTTGTTGACCATGATAATAATGCTTTGATTCCACCATATACAGTCATAGATGGCCTTGGGGGAGCAGTAGCGAATTCTATTGTTGAAGCTCGCAACAAGCAACCATTCATTTCTAAACAAGACTTTATTAATCGAACACAGATTAATACCAGTCAAATCAAGATATTTGAAGAAATGCATGTTCTTGATGAATTGGATGAAGATAATCAGTTAGCATTTAAATTATTCTAAAAAAGGACTCTAGAGTCCTTTTTTGGCAATTATAGTTTTTCCTTTCTTTTTTTCAGTTGTGAGTGTGAATTAAGAAGAAAGCTGGAATATAATGTAGCTAATTTCCTCTCTTTTCCCCTCCTTTATTGCTACTATTAGCTTTAATTATAGGAAAATGCTTTGGCGAAATTTGGTGAATAACTTGCACAGTGAAAATTTTTTTCATTGGTGTCCAAACGAGAACAATAAAAAACACTTGAATTTGCAACAGTTGTAGTGTAAAATACGAAATAGACCGATTTGGGGCTTTAGCTCACCTGGGAGAGCGCTTCCATGGCATGGAAGAGGTAGCGAGTTCGAGTCTCGTAAGCTCCACCAAACAAAAATTAAAGTCTAGGCATTATCCTAGACTTTTTTTGTTTTA
>CAYIYR010000029.1:0-16589 GCA_964367815.1 uncultured Eubacteriales bacterium | reverse complement strand
ATTATTGGGAGGAGGAATAACTATGTTTGTTGATCGTGTAAAAATTACTATTAAAGCAGGAAACGGCGGCAACGGAGCTATTTCTTTTCATCGTGAAAAGTATGTAGACAAAGGTGGTCCTGCCGGTGGCGATGGTGGTCGGGGTGGAAGCATCTTTTTTGTTGCAGATTCCGGTCTAACTACTTTATTAGACTTTAAATATCGCAGACTTATTGAAGCACGTTGTGGCCAGAACGGTCAACGCAACAACATGTATGGTAAGTCAGCAGAAGATATTTATGTTAAAGTGCCAGTTGGTGCCGTCATCACTGATGAAAAGACACAGAGAATCGTAGCTGATTTCAAAAAGCCTGGTCAAGAAGAACTCATTGCTCGTGGCGGTCGTGGCGGTCGTGGCAATGCAAAGTTCGTAACTTCAGTAAACCAAGTTCCGCGGATAGCGGAGAATGGCGAACCGGGCGAAGATATTCAAGCGGTTATCGAGTTGAAACTATTGGCTGATGTCGGCTTGGTTGGTTTGCCTTCAGTTGGCAAATCGACGATTATTAGTGTTGTCAGCGCAGCTAAGCCGGAAATCGCAGCTTATCACTTTACAACACTGATACCAAATTTAGGCATGGTAAGAACACCAGACGGCAATCAAAGCTTCGTCATGGCGGATTTACCAGGTTTAATCGAAGGCGCTCATGAAGGTAAAGGATTGGGACTTCAATTCTTGAAACATGTGGAGAGGTGTCGTGTGCTAATTCACGTTGTCGACATGGGTTCAAGCGAAGGAAGAGACCCAGTGGAAGATTTTAAGGCGATTAATAAGGAACTTGGCGAATACAAACTACGTTTGTTAGAAAAGCCAATGATAGTAGCCGCCAATAAAATGGACCTTGAGGGAGCTCAAGATAATCTTGCAGCTTTCAAAAAAGCCTATCCAGAATATGAGATATATCCTATCAGCTCATTAACAAAAGAGGGTATGGATAGTTTGATATATCGGGCTGCCAAATTGGTGAAAGAAACACCAGAAACATCTTTGATGGCTCAAGAAGATTTAAATGACGAGAAATTTGTTTATAAGTTTAAGGAAAAAGATCCTGGCTTTGAAGTCACTCATCCGCAAGAAGGATTATGGGTGATCAAAGGTGAAAGGATTGAGAAATTATATAAAATGACGAACATCTCGGATGACCAAGGCGTTATGTATCTGATGAGGATAATTCGCAAAATGGGCATCGAAGAAGAGCTGGTTCGTCGCGGAATAAAAGAGGGCGACACAGTACAATTGTGCGATTTTGAATTCGAATACTTTGAATAAAACTGTGTCGATACAAGGGGAGGCTATAACGTGAAAATTCTAAAAATTTTTGCAAGATACACTAAAAAATTGCTGTGGGCTGTTATTTTAGTCGTAGTATTAACCCTAGTACTAAACTATGTTCGTAGTTTGATACCACTGTTAATTGGTAAAGTGTTTGCTATACTTGGTCAAGAACAAGAATCAACTTTGCCGGGCTTTATTAACAATCTATTTAATGACAAAACAATAATTCAACAATTAATCATGGTCTTTGTTTGCGTTATCTGTACCGCGTTTGTAAGAGACTTGCTGAATGTTGGATCAGACTATATGATTGGCTTTACATCTGAAGGTATTGGTTATAATATTCAAACTGATTTCTATAATCATGTTCAAGAATTACCATATTCCTATTTAAATCACGCTGAAACAGGTGATTTAATTCAAAGAAGTACCTCAGATATTAGTAGAGTCAAACGTTTCATCGGTGGTTCTTTACCACAGATGTTATCTTCGATTGTTCAAATCAGTATTTATTCGATTCAAATGCTGATTATTGATGTTAAATTAGGGGGAATACTATTATGCATGTTACCAATTATTTTAATCATTGCGGTAGTATATTTCCGCTGGATGGCACCAGTCTTTACGGATATTGAAGAAAAAGAAGGCAAACTGACGACCGTTATTCAAGAGAATTTAACGGGCATCAGAGTTGTTAAGGCTTTCGCTAATGAAGATCTTGAAGTTGAGAAGTGCAATAAGAGCATGAAAGGTTTCGTCGGTGTTTGGAAAAAGCTGATGAATAGAATGTCCACTTACTGGGCTTCCGGTGATTTCATGTCCTATCTATTTATGCTTCTAGCTTTCATTTTGGGAACAGTTTTTATTAAGAATGGAACAATAACTCCTAGCGGTACTATTACCTTACCAAAGGTTATTTCTATTTTCTTATATGTTCAATACATTATGTGGCCGACGAGAAACTTAGGGAGACTTATCGGTGAAATGGGCAGAACTAATATCGCTAGCAGTCGTATTCTAGAAATTGTTGATATGCCGACTGAATTCACCCACGATGTTGGTAATTTAGAGCCAGAAATCAAGGGAAATATTGAATTCAAAGATGTTAGTTTCCAATTCAATGATAGTAAGTTTGCAACCTTAAAAGATATCAACCTTGAGATTAAGCAAGGAGAAACCGTGGCTTTAATTGGTCGGACTGGTAGTGGTAAATCGACCTTGGTTAGTATGCTCAACCGGATGCTTGATAGTACCGGTGGTACCATCATGATTGATGGCGTTAATATCAGAGATATCAACAAGAAATATTTACGTAAGAATGTCGGTATAGTATTGCAAGAACCATTCTTGTTTTCAAGAACTATCGCTGACAATATCGGCGTTATTTTGGATAAGAACGATATGCAAAAAATCAAATATGTATCAGAGATAGCAGCTGTCGATTCTGATATTGAAAGATTTGATCATGGTTATGATACCTTAGTTGGTGAAAGAGGCGTTACGTTATCAGGCGGACAAAAGCAAAGAATATCTATTGCGAGAACACTAGTTGAAAATAAACCTATTCTTGTTTTTGATGATTCTTTAAGCGCGGTTGATACCGAAACCGATGTCAAAATTAGACAAGCATTAAAAGAAAGAAAAACAATTACGACAACGATCATTATCACGCATCGTATTACAACGGCAATGGATGCTGATAAGATTGTTGTACTTGAGGATGGAATGATTTCGGAAGTCGGAACTCATGAAGAACTAATTCATCGTGAGGGCCTCTATAAGAATATTTGGGATATCCAAAACTATTTCGATGCAGAAAAAGAGGTGAAGACAGATGAATAATGAAGAATTTGATGATATTGATCTGAAAAGTAAACTTGACTTTTCGCTTTGGAAGAAAATCTTCCGCTATATTATTCCGCATAAAGGCATCCTAATTCTCGGCGTTATTGCTGTTATCTTAACGGCAATGATGGAAACATTGATTATTGAATATGTTTCTCAAGCCGGTATTGAAAAATTTGTGCAAAACGGTGCTCCACTTGGTTCTGAGTTCATTTGGTTCTGTATTGGTATGTTCGCACTTGTTGTTATTGAAGCTACAGGCGTAAAAACCTTTATTTGGAGCTGCTCACGGCTTGAAATGAATATGTATAGGGAATTGACTACTAAGGTCTTTGAACACTTACAGGGCCTGTCCTATTCGTTTTATGATAAGTATTCCGTAGGCTGGTTGATTGCTAGAACTACGAGTGACACTTCTAGAGTAGGTGAAATTATCTCTTGGGGTATGAGTGATATTGTTTGGGCAATATTCAAACTAATATTCATTTTAATTACAATGTTGCGTTACAGTTGGCGCTTATCACTAATCATGTTGATTATTGTCCCTGTCGTAATTACTATCAGTATTTTCTTCCGCCGGATTATTGTTAAGTACTTCTGGCGAGTTAGAAGATTAAATTCTCAAGTTACCAGTGCCTTGAACGAAGGAATTATGGGGGCAAAAACCTCTAAGAGTTTAGTCCTAGAAGAAAAAAACTTAAATATGTTTTCGAAGACTGCCGATAAATTCCGTCGCACTTCCATAAGAGCGACAGCAATCACAACCTTCTATTATCAAACAATTTCTGTTCTATCCGCTTCTAGTATCGCGTTTATGTGTTACTATGGTGGTCTTGAAGTTGTTACTAGGCGGATTGAAGTCGGTATTCTCTTTATGTTTATCTCTTATACAACTATGTTCTTTGAACCAGTTCTAAACATTGCGAGAATTACTAATGAAATGAAACAAGCTCAAGTAGCAGCTAGTCGTGTTTTCAACTTATTAGATGTTAAGAGCGAGATTCTTGATACTCCCGAAGTGTTAGAAAAATATGGCGATTATGAGCATCCAAAGAAAGAAAACTGGGAACCGTTAGAAGGCGATGTCGAATTTGATGATGTATCCTTTGCTTATAGCACGGGCAGTGGTCAGAAAGTTCTAAAGAACTTTAATCTAAAAGTTAAAAGAGGTATGAGCATCGCATTAGTCGGTGAGACTGGTGCTGGCAAATCAACAATAGTAAATCTACTTTGTCGTTTCTATCAACCGACCGAAGGTCAAATATTCATTGATGGTCGCGATTATAAAGAAAGATCAGTAGGCTGGTTGCATGCTAACCTTGGATACGTTATGCAGACACCACACTTATTTTCCGGCAGCGTAATGGATAATATCCGTTATGGCAACCGTAATGCTAGTGATGCAGAGATCTATGCTGCGGCTAAGGCGGCCAATGCGCATGATTTCATTGAGAAATTAGAAAATGGCTATGATACGCAAGTTGGCGAAGGCGGTAACAGATTATCTCAAGGTCAGAAACAGTTGATTTCTTTTGCTAGAGCAATTGTGGCAAATCCAAAGATTCTTGTTCTTGATGAAGCTACAAGTTCCATTGATACGGAAACAGAAATGGTTATTCAAAAAGCTATTCATAACTTGTTAAAAGGAAGAACTAGTTTCATTATCGCACACCGCTTATCAACGATTACGAATTCTGATTTGATACTCGTAGTTAGGAATGGTGAAATAACTGAGCAAGGAACCCATCAGCAATTGTTGGATTTGAAAGGCTATTATTACAAGCTATACACAAATCAATTTGTTGAAGATAAAATGAAGGAAATGAACTTTTTGTCCTAGTAATTAGATTGCGGTTTTAATCATACAATATTGATAGAAACACTTTCGGAGGACAATTATGCAAACATATATCATTCAAAAGGGTGACACCCTTGATAAGATTATTAATAAGTTTGTTATTTCGTATAAAGAACTAAAAAGGTTGAATCCCAATGTGGATTTTACTAAACTAAAAGTAGGAATGAAAATTTGCTTAAAGAAAGATGTGGCTGCCATTTATTATGAGGATAGCAATGAAATACTTTAAGCAGTGAGGAGTGGAAACATGGAATTAGAGGAATACTTAGATTATCTTAAAACGTTTTTAAAAGATTATATGAATAAGGCACATGCCTCTGGTTATATCATTGGTTTGTCGGGTGGAATCGATTCAGCCGTTTGTGCTTATTTAATGAAAGAAGCGGTGGGAAAGGACCACTGTTATGGCTTGATCTTACCGTGCTTCTCCAATCCTGATGATGAGAATGATGCGAAAATAGTTGCACAAGGCGCTGGAATTGATTATTCGGTCATAAGTCTTAACAAGACTTATGTAGAAATCAAGCAGTCGATAATTAGTAGTTTTAAAGTAGACAATACAACTAAGAGTTATGAATTGGCGCTTGCTAATACCAAGGTTAGATTGCGGATGACTACTATCTATGCTGTCGGGCAAATGAAGAATCTATTAGTGGTGGGAACGGATAATCTTCCTGAGACTTACACCGGCTATTTTACAAAGCATGGTGATGGTGCAGCTGACATTCTTCCTTTGCGTTATTTGACCAAGGGTGAGGTTAGAAGAGCTGCTAGAATATTAGGCATCGATGAACGCATTGTTCAGCGCCGTCCAAGTGCCGGATTGATTGAAGGCGTCTATGATGAGCTTGAAATGGGCGTTACTTATGAAGAATTAGATACCTACTTGTTAGGTGGCAAAATAGCTGATAAGCAAGTCGAGACTATTGAGAGATTACATCGCAATAGTGAGCATAAGCGAAATCCTGCTGTTACTCCTAAAGAATACATTCGCTAAATTTGTGCTTTGCAATATGCAAGGCACTTTTTTTGTGCTACAATAATTCAAGCGGATAATGGAGGGTAATATCATGATAGATTATATCTATGGAACAATTAAGGAAGTATCCTATGATTCTTTAATAGTTGAAGCAAATGGCATTGGATATACTTTGGTAATATCAAATCCCAGTGGTTTTAATGTTGGAGAAATCAAGAAAGTTTATACCTTCTTGCAAGTTAAGGAAGATGCTTTCGTTCTTTTTGGCTTTAAGGCAAAGGATGAACGCGAGTTATTCTTGAAACTAATCGGTGTCAGTGGTCTCGGTCCCAAGACAGTTAGTGGTATGTTTGCTAACGTAAATGCTGCCCAATTAATTCAAGCCATTGAAACCAGCAACACTTCATTCCTTAAAAAATTACCTGGAATTGGACCCAAAGCCGCACAGCAGATTATTCTTGATTTAAAGGGGAAATTAGTGTTAGATGTCAACGATAAGTCTGATGTTATGAAAACTAATCAAGAATTACTCGATACTAAGGAAGCTTTGAAGTCCTTGGGATTCAAGAGTGGTGAGATTGATAATGTCCTATCAAAGATAGGAAATACGAAAGCAAGCAGCGAAGAGTATTTGCGACAAGCGCTCAAGATGCTTCGTAAAGGTTAGAATTTAAGTTGCATATTGATAACTTTTTGTATTTAGCAGAGAAGGAGGATATTAAGTGGAAGATAGATTAGTAAGTGGTGTATTTAATGCTGCTGATGACAACGAAGAATTGTCTTTAAGACCACAATCTCTAGCAGAATATGTTGGTCAAGAAAAGAATAAAGGCAACCTCAGTGTTTTTATCCAAGCGGCTTTAGCTCGAAATGAAAGTTTAGATCATGTTTTACTTTATGGACCTCCAGGTCTAGGAAAAACAACATTAGCACACGTAATTGCTAATGAAATGCAGGGGAATATTAAAGTCGTTAGTGGTCCCAGTATCGAACGTACTGGTGATTTAGCTGCCATTCTATCAACTCTAGCAGCAGGCGATATTTTATTTATTGATGAGATTCATCGTTTGCCAAGAGTGGTTGAGGAAGTATTATATTCAGCGATGGAAGACTACACTTTAAGTGTAGTGATTGGAAAAGATAGCGGTGCTCGCTCGATTAGTTTAAGTCTACCACCATTCACTTTAGTGGGAGCAACAACAAGAACTGGTGATTTATCCTCACCATTAAGAGATCGTTTTGGCATTGTTTTAAAGCTCGATTATTATACCCAAGCAGAAATATCTCAGATTATTCTGAGAACTAGCAAGGTATTTTCTTGCCCGATTGAATCCTCAGCTGTTGTTGAGATTGCCAAGCGTTCAAGAGGAACTCCTCGGGTAGCTAATCGATTATTTAGAAGAATTAGAGATTTTGCAACTGTTCATAATTCCGGCAAGATTTCTTTAGATGTCACTAAGCAGGCTCTACAAGCCTTGCAGGTAGATTCTTTAGGTCTCGACACGATTGATATTCGCTATCTTAATGGTATTATTACTCGTTTCAAAGGTGGTCCTGTTGGCCTAGAGGCAATTAGTGCTGCCATCGGTGAAGAAGTCATGACCCTTGAAGATGTATGCGAACCTTATTTATTGCAAATCGGTTTAATTAACCGCACGGCAAGGGGAAGAATTGCAACCGAAGCGGCCTACGCTCATCTAAAAATACCTTATCAGGGAACTCTAGTTTAGAGTTCTCTTTTTATTTGCGCAAATTGACACCGATTACTGATCCTACTGGAAGTAACAAGGCCCGTAAAAGCATATTTATTAGAGCCATGATTTCAAAGTCTTTGCTTAAAATACCATAGGTTATTATTCCGGCAACTAATAAGTAAACACAGGCGGCAACTCCACCATAATGAAGACCTTTTTCTTTCATTTTTAATCCCAAAAATAGACCCATAAGAAGGAAGATTCCGGCGGAGGCAATGCCAGTGATGAGATTGTAACTCTTTAGGTCAAGCAATTCTAAATTGTAAAACAGTCCAATTATCAATGAAAGCAGGAAACAAGAAATAATTAAGGCTAGGAAGGTAATACTATAAGTAGTCAATATTTTCTTCATTATATCACTCCTTATTTAATAGATATGTGAATCATTTGAAAATATGTGCAGGAGATGTGCATCATGGGATATTTAGTAATTTCTATCAAGACAATTTTATTCTATGTAATTCTTATCATTATTCTCAGAATAATGGGTAAGCGTGAAGTTGGAGAGTTAAGCATTTTTGATGTGGTAGTATTTTTCATCATCTCTGAGCTGTTTTCCCTTTCATTAAATGGCGAAGGGGCGGATGATTTCATTACAATTTTGCATGCATTGATACCGATTGCCATCATTGTTGCTTTACAGATTTTAACTTCTTATTTGGCTTTGAAGTTTGAGAAAGTACGAAATCTTGTTGACGGGAAACCTGTAATCATTATTCATAAAGGGAAAATCAATCAAAAACAGATGAAAAAACAGCGTTATAACATTGATGATTTATTTACGCAATTACGACAGCAAGGAACGGACTCTATCAGTGATATTGAATACGCTATTTTAGAATCAACCGGCACATTAACAGTAATAAAGAAGCAGGAAAAACTAACTCAATGGCCAATGCCATTTGTTAAAGATGGTAAGATTGATAAGCAGGCATTACAAGAAGCCAAAATGAATGAGAAATGGCTTGATGAACAATTGAAAATGCGGGGGATAAAATCTTTAGATGAAGTCTTTCTAGCTATTTATGAGGTTAATGGATTGCGTGTTATTACCAAAGAGCTTGCGCAGAACCAAGATGAGATTGAGAAGGACTAACACAATCACTTCTACAATCGTGGAAATAGCGACTCCCATCATGCCGAGTTTTGGGATGAAGGCATACAAGGCAACTGTGCGAAAAACACTAGCAATTAAACAGGTTAATAAGCTTTGCTTATTCATGGATAGAGCATACATCGCTGAACTAATGGGTGCTTCGATGTAAAAGATGATGAAAGGGAAAGCTAAGTATTTTACATAGATAGCACCTTCAGTGTTACGATAAAATAAATTCAACAAGAACTCAGGCATACTGAAGAAAATAGTCGCCGCCACCGTACCAATACAAAGAGAAGAAAAGGTTAAAGCTAAAAATAATTTCTGAGCTCTTTTAACCTTGTTTTTAGCAATGGCTTCAGACATGTTTGGTAGCAAGACCGTGCTGAAAGCCGTAGCGAAGAATCCGGGTAATAACAACAAAGACATAGCGTAGGAAGAAAGAAGTGCATAGTCATAGGCTATTTGATCGGAAGTAAGTCCGGCTTTTAAGAGAATTGAAGTCATTATTATCGGCTCAAGAAAGTAAGTAAATGAGGTGAGAAAGCGGTTAGAAGTCACAGGAACAGCAACCGATAAGATATCCTTAATAATCAGTGAGTCTAGCTTTTTCCTTTCAAACCAAAAATCCTGATAATTACGTTTTACTGAGCGCAAGTTGCCAATGATAAGGGTTAGGCTTTGACATATCTCACCAACTACTAAGCCAAGCATCGCTCCCATGGATCCATAAGCTGGACCAAGATTGGTGAAGAAGGAAGCGCAGAGAGTAATAAATATGATACGACCGAGCTCTTCCACAATTTGACTGAATGAAGTAATGGATATACGATTGACCCCCATACAATAACCTTTTAGCATTCCGCTAATACATGTTAATGGAGTAAGAAGAGCTAATATATAAATTGTTGGAAGTGTAGAAGGGTTTTTTAAGACATCGTTTGCAATGTATGGAGCAAGAATTATTAACAAAGTTAATAAAATAACATTTAAGACAATAGCAAAACAAAAGGCTGCAATGATAGTGCGACCTCTTTTTTGATAATTTGTTGATACTAGTTTTGCAATGGCCATAGGTAGACCGGCTTGGCCCAAGGTGAACAAGAGGATCATTACGGGTGCTGCAAGAGCAAAATATCCCATACCTTGGACCCCGATAATTCTTGTGGTTATTACCTTGGCAATTACTGATAGTAATTTAGCAACAAAACCGAACACTATTAAGAGGATAGTAGATTTCAGTAATCTTTTTTTCTCCATTTTGCTCCTTTTTATTGAATTGTTCCCAATTTAGTGGTAAAGTATTAAGGCGACATATTCGCGAAAGGTTTTCTTTTTGTTTACAACAAAATAAAATCATCCGATTTCTATAATTTATGAGATTAGGATTAAGCGTATGTATCATTTATGAAAAACGGAGGGTTAAGATGCGTAGACTATTTGCTTTTATTACTCTAGCTATCACACTAATTGGTGTTGCAGTAGTGGGAATTCCAACCATTAAAGATACCACAAAGTCTGGTACAGAGTTTGATGGAGGATATAGCATCCTTTATCATGTAACCGACATCGATGGCTTAAGCTATCGCGGTAACGCTTTGAAAAACAACATGGCAAAAGCGACCAAAAACATTAATACGAGATTAAATGCTTTGAATATATCCTATCCTGAGGTATCCACTGAAGGTAATGATTACATCAGAGTTACCGTTCCTAAGTCTGAGGAATCTCAACTAAGTACAATTCGTTATGCTCTAGCAAACAATTCTAAAATTACGGTTAGAGATGCTGATGACAATCTATTGGCTAAAGGTGAGGATGTTTTTTCTAAACTCACATTAACCATGTCAGAAGGAGTCGTTTATATTTCTGTCAAAATTTCTGATTATGATAAATTTGAAGAAATAACAAAAGCGGCTGCGGAAAAGGCTAGTGCATCAACAACTACTAATCAATCAGGAGAGCAACAAGCTGCTGTAGCTCTTGTTCTTTGGACTGGCTTTGAGGAGACTTATTCGGAAACAACAGCCGATAGTACAGGTTTTAAAGGCGATAAATACGCTGAAGCCCAAACTAATGGTTATGCTGCTTGGAAGGTTCTAACAGCTATAACTCTAGAAGGGGCAATTACGGAAGACTTTGGTGCACAAGCAGCGGTTAGTGCAAATAATGTTGCCATTATGAACAAGATTATTTCTTCTGACCCTGTTAATTATGTCATCCAAGAAGAATACACTTCACCAGTTGGAAGCCTTTTAGGAGAAAATGTTCCTACTAGAGCGATTATTGCTGGTATCGTGGCCATTGCAATTATTGCCATCTTTATGGTGATTGCTTATCACTTTGCTGGTATTGCTTCGGTCTTATCATTATTTGTCTACGCTGTTGTCGTCCTCTTGTTATATAACTTATTTGGTGGATTATTTGGAACAGAGACTATTGTTGCTATGCTAATTGGAATTGGCTTAGCTGTCGATGCAAATGTTGTGTTCCTTGAAAGAATAAAAGATGAAATTCGTAAAGGTAAGAGCATTCGTCGTTCCTATCAAGAAGGTAGCAAGAAATCAGTTTCAACGGTGCTTGATGCAAACGTTCTTGTTATTGTTGCTGCTTTTGCCCTCTATCTATTTGGCAATCAAGTAGTGAAGAGTTTCGCTGCTATTATGATTATTTCTGAAGTTGCCATTATGGTAATTGTCGTCTTATTAACCCGTTTGATGTTCTCCTTGCTCTGCAAGAGCAGTAAAGCTCAAGGTCATGCTAATTGGTTCGGTGTCAAAGCTGATGAAATCAGTGATGTTAACAATTTAGAAGAACATACAAGCAAAGAAAAATTCAAGAAAGTGAATTTTGTGAAATCACCAAAGAAACTTGGAATCATTTCTGGCGGTATCGTTGCTGTCGGTGTGGTTGTTGCTTTGATTTTCCAATTTGTTTCTGGATCATTCTTCAATTTCAACAGTCAAATGTCTTCTGGTACGAGAATTTATTTCCAAACTGTCAATCCAGAGTTCGCAACTGTGGAAAAAGTTCAAGCCTACTTTGCCGATGAAAGCAAAGCGGGATTAAAACCAAATGAAGTAGTTATTGGTACTGATACAATTACCGTTTCCGATAATGACTTATTTGAGTATTATGAATTATTTAGTGAATATGGTGTGGATTCCACATCTGTCAGCCGCAATAAGGTTACTGTTTATAATGTGACTGCGACATTTAATCGGAAGTTGGACGCTCAGTCTGTTGAGACCATTAACACTATCTTTGAAGCAGAAGAAGCAAAATTCTATGATGAAGATAATGATATTAAACTATTAAAGACCAATTATTCTTTGAATAATTACGAGTCATATTCTGGTGGCGAGAGTTCACTTAATGCTTTAATTGCCTTAGCCGTTTTATTAGGCTTCAGCATCATTTACTTAACTATTAGATTTACCTTATCTTATTCCTTAACTGCTGTTGCGACGATTATTCATAACGTGGTAATTACATTGGCGGTTCTAGCCTTTACGAGGATACCATTCAGTGTCGAAGCTATTGCTGCTTGCTTAGCCGTGGTAATCTTCACAATTAACAACTTGGTAATTACTTTTGACCGCTTAAGAGAAAATGTCTCTGAAGCTGGCAATGTCATTTGGAATAAAGAAACACGTAGAGAATACATTAACAAATCATTACAACAAACAATGTATGGTCATTTGTTCACCACAATTGCTACCTTAGTCGGTGCGATTGCTGTATTAGCTATCAGCGGTGTATCGATTATTCCTCTAGGCATCATGTTAGTCCTAGGCATTATTGCTTCAACTTATGGCAGTTATCTAGTCATGCCTCACTTGTGGGTTTACCTTGATGGTGCTTTCGCTAGTAGCAAAGATAAACACAAAAAGCGTGCTGCCTCCAAAACTCATGCGAAAGTGGATAGCGGTGAATCAGAAGAATACGTTTTCTTCGGAATCAATGATTAATTAAAGCTAAACGCACCCCACTTGTATGGAGTGCGTTTTTGTTATCTTTTGAAAGGAGGGGATTCACCTTGGATAAGAATATTAAAGACTTTAGTGAGGTGATGAACCTTGCTAAGACCTATTTGACTAGACCTGAGAGTTTGAACTTGATTCAAAAAGCCTATGATTTTGCTAATGAAAAACATGCGGGTCAGTTAAGAAAGAGTGGGGAGCCTTATATTTCCCACTTGATTAATGTTGCCTATATTCTCACTAGCTTACAATCAGGACCTCAGACGATTGCCGGTGGTTTATTGCATGATACAATTGAAGATTGTAATGTAACTTATGATGAAGTAAAAGAATTATTTGGTGAAGAAGTAGCAAATCTTGTTGAAGGAGTCACCAAGATTGGTCGGCTAACTTCATCTGTTAATAAAGAGGATTTCGAAGCGGAAAACCATCGGAAAATATTTATAGCGATGGCGAAGGACATTCGTGTTATTCTAATTAAATTAGCTGATAGATTGCATAATATGCGGACCCTGTATGCTCATCAAAATGAAGAGCAAGAGAAACGTATTGCTCAAGAAACATTAAAGGTATATGCACCAATCGCTCATCGACTTGGTATCAATACAGTTAAAAGTGAATTGGAAGACTTGTCACTAAAGTATTTGGAACCGGAGAAATATCGGCATATTAAAGCTTTATTAGCCAAGAAAGAAGCCGAAAGAAAAGCCACACTTCAAGTGATGGCTGATCGCATTGTTTCTTTGCTCGATTTATATAACATACCACATAAGATTTCTGGCCGGGTTAAGAGCATTTATAGTATTTACAAAAAGATGTATGTCGGTAACCGGATGTTTGATGAGATATATGATTTACAGGCTTTGCGGATTATTACTGGGACTGTTACTCAGTGTTACGAAATATTAGGCTACATTCATGCCACTTATCGGCCAATCCCTGGAAGATTTAAAGATTATGTTGCGATGCCTAAACCTAACCTATATCAATCCTTGCATACCACTATTGTTGCTGAAGATGGCAATATTTTTGAGATCCAAATTAGAACAGAAGAAATGGATGATATTGCGGAAACTGGTGTCGCTGCGCACTGGCGTTATAAAGAGAATACCGAATATAGCTTTAAAGCTGAACAAAAAGAGATTGAAGAGAAGCTACACTGGTTTAGAGAATTGGTCTCTATCAGTGATGATCAAAATAGCAATGATGCGAAAGAATACATGGAATCATTGCAGAAGGATATCTTTGAAGCAAATATTTATATCTTGACTCCAAAAGGCCGAGTAATTGATCTGCCAAAAGGTTCAACTCCTGTCGATTTTGCCTATAAGATTCATACGCAAGTTGGCCATAGCACAATCGGAGCCACGGTTAACAATATTCTTGTTCCATTAAGCACCGTTTTGAAGACTGGTGATGTCGTAGACATCAAGACCAGTAAAGTTCTCAATCCAATGCCTAATGAAGACTGGTTAAAATTTGTCAAAACTAACGGGGCAAAAAATGCCATTAGAAAAGCCGTTCAGAAATATAACAATGAGCAAAGAAAAGATGAGATAATTCAAGCAGGAAAAGACTTGCTTGAAACTGCTATTCGGAATGATAAGGATTATGATTTAAAGACTGTCATGAAAAGAATAGAAGATAAGAAATTTCTGGCTGCTATGAATGTTGATAGCCTGACTGCTTTGTATATAGCCCTGGCCAATAAGAATACCAATACGGGCAATATCATGTCGCGCTTAAAGTTTGAAGATAAGAAGAAAGCCAGTATTGCTCCATTTACGCGTAAGCGGGCTGTCACTAGTATAAATGGCGTTATTGTTCCTGGTATTGACAGTGTTGCTATTAGTTTTTCTCAATGCTGTTCACCCATTCCTGGTGATGATATAGTCGGCTATATTTCCAAAGGGAAAGGCATTAAAATACACCGCAAAGATTGTCATAACGTGAATGAAAATTCATCCCGTTTAATCGATGTTTATTGGGATTATGATTTCTTTAAAGAGCATCCTACTCCTCACTATGTTGATATGCAGATTAAAGCTCATGATCGTCCACAATTATTATCGGAAGTTATCAATCAATTATCGGTATTAAAAATTAATGTAACCTCCATTAATCAGATAAAGAATCCAGCTACTTTGTCAGTGACTCTTTCACTTTGCATTCAAGTGAATGATAAGGAGCACTTACAAGAAGTCTGCAATTCTATCCAAAGTACGATTCCGGGAATCTTTGAAGTCGCTAGATATAGCAAGAACTAATTGAAGGAGAAGTGTATGGATACAATTACTGAATTTAAACAATTGGTTGAAAAAGAAATGACAATCATGCTAGCCACTTGTGCGAACAATGAAGTGACTATGCGCGTTGTCAGCCCTGTAGAATATGATGGGGGAATACTTATTTTCACTAGTTCTCATTCGAAGAAGTATTTACAACTAAAACAAAATACTAATTGTTGTCTTGCTTGCAAAACTTTTTTTGCTCAGGCAAAAGCGGAATTCTTGGGACCTACGATGCTAGATAAAAATATAGCATATCGCCAAGCATATGAAGAGAAATTTCCTGGTGCCTTTTCAGAAAACGTTGACTTTGGTGGTCGTGATTGTGATTTCATCATTTTTCATCTGACCAAGCTAAGTGGATGGCACTATGATAATGATCATCATTCGCCTGATGATGTACCAACCATTCCTTTTGAAGAGATAATTAAATAATTATCTCTAAACTAAAAAATGTTGCTGAATTAGCAACATTTTTGTTTTTCATTTTAATTTCTAGAACCAGCTACAAATAATTTTGAACAAGTATTCTCTTGTTTCTGGAGTATCTTCCAAATGCTTACTTGTAATCAATCTCATTAATTCAAAAGATGAATCAATAAAACTAATGGTTAATGGCATACTTCCTAGTTCCTTATACTCTTTAAACCGATCACTGGTGATCATCCAATCAAACAAATACGAATACTTGTTTGGCGCACAATATTCTTCGGATTTATAGAAGAAACGTGAGTGGCGATAACTAATGATGAAAAGTAGTTCATCCTGATTCTTTCCAAAATAATCAACCATAGAATTCCATAATTTCCAAATGCCATCTTTCGGGTCCTCTGATTTGATGTCAGGGAAGTAGAAAGAATCATATAAGTTCTCATCTACATAGGCTCTTGTTTCAATTAAAAGGTTTTTCTTGGTTTTAAAATGGAAGAAAATGCTACCTTCAGAAATACTTAAAGCAGTGGCTATTTTTAAGGTTGAGATAGAATCAACACCATATCTGGCTCCTCTAACAATAGTTTCCTTTAAAATCTTTTCTCTGGTTAAATCAAAATTTCTAATTCTTTTTTTCTTTTTCATTTCTCATACCCCCTTTGATTAGGCAAATTATAACATAGTAATGACTCAATTGCAATACTGAGTTATCACTAAATTTCGACATACACAAATATTTTTCGGTAGTGAAAATTTGTGCAATTGCAATTATACTGAGTATTTTTAGAAAAATCAAGTCAAATAATGGATACTCGCGTATATTCTTGCATTTTTCTTGACTATTTACATTCTTAATGTAATAATATCACTGAAATCCATGGATGAAAAGGGATTAAGATAGTTTCTTCTAGCGAGAGTCGTTTGGTGAAAGGACTCAGAAGCAGTCTTATTCTTGACATTTCGGAGGACTGACGGTGAACTGAGTAGCCGTTGGCGGGGGTGCCGTTAACACTTAAGTGCATGAGTAATATCATGAAAG
>CAYIYR010000028.1:0-16712 GCA_964367815.1 uncultured Eubacteriales bacterium | reverse complement strand
GTTCTTCATCGTAATAGACATCAAATAATGTCTCTAATAAATCTTTGCCATTTATCTCATATTTGCTATCTCTAATATTAGTATTTAAGGCGGCAAAAGCTTGCAGGACCAAAGCGGTAGAAGCCCCATTGTCCCAATTTAACTTAGTAACAAATCTATCTAGTTCATCAACTTCATAATTTTTAAACAACGCTTGCGAACACAATTGCCACACTGAGCCATCTGGTCCCCAAGTTAAATCATCAGAAATAGGACTAGTACAAATAGTATTTATTTTGGAACTATCTATTTCCAATCCCTTTGCAGGAATTAGATAGAAAGGTGTTGCAAAAGCATTCATTGTCGAACTCATGTTGTTGCTGACCCAATTGATATAAGCTGTCTTAAATTCTTCTAAATTGATATCTAACAACCTAGTAGAGACATAATATTTTCCCCAATTAACACCATCCAAAGAAGAAAGATCAACATTGTTTAAACTGGATTTATACTCTTCAGTAAAGTTTGGTGCCGCAAACAAGTCTAAATCATAGCCGGCCTTCTTCATCATATTCAAAGCCATTAACTCCCAAAAAATTGAAGAAGTATAACTATTAGCTGCGCCAATACTTGTCTTCATGATTTTTTTTGCATAGTTATAAATGGTTTTGTCGACTAAAAGATCATAGTTATCTAAGACTCCATAGCCTGATTCGATAGTATTCCAACACTCAACTTTAAATGTAAATACATCGTTATTATCGGCTAATAATTGATCTACGCCTACCGAAGAAGCAACATTATTTTCATAAATTGCAGCATAATAATTTTGATCAACTATAGATCCATTAATAGAAGAAATATAATGACCTGTACTACTGTTAGAAGCCTTCACGGTAAATTCTGTGGATAATGCTTCATAAACAGAAGAATAACTAGACAAACCAATCTGCTTGGTTCCTAGTTTTTCACCATCAATATCAAATACTTCAATAGTATACTCACCTTCAAAGCTGCTTTGACTAATACCGACACTTGAAGAAGAATTTGAAGAACTGGTTGAATCATTAACAGTACTAGATGAAGAAGGTGTCTTTATTCCGCATCCAGATAAATTAATAACCATGCCTATAATTGTCAATAAAACAATTGATAACTTTTTCATTCTTGGTTTCTCCTCTCATTTTTAAGCTTGCATAGATTTGCAGCAAAAAAAGTTCCAAAACTAAAAGGAACTTCTGCAGGAACTATTCTAAGCATCTTTGAATAAACTAAGTTATTCATGCAAAATTGCTATCTCATCTATAAACTCAAACATTTCGCCAGTGTTTGATTCATATGAGGATAGTACCTCCATTAAATTATATCAAGGCAAGTCTCCTGACTCTGCTTCATCCTACTACACTCCTTCTCGATTGCTCAATGGATTTGTGATTCGTCAGCACTACAGTTGCTGGGACAGTTCAAGTCTTTAACTTGATTCCTTATTAAGTCCTTGCGGACACCTTGTAAAAACATTATACACTAAAAAACAACAACTAATATCATTAACTCTTCGTTTTACTCTCTTTTTACAATGTAAAGACTATTTTTCATAGCTCAGGGCAAGGGCATAAAGAAAAGTAGAAATCTTATTAAAAAACTCGAAGGTATAATCATTACCACCATATTTTGCATAAACCGCGGCATAAGCCAGTTCAGCTCTTCTAGAGACAGTGCGCGCGATATGGATATCTGCCGATTTTATATTTTGTCCTGGCAATACAAAAGTGGTCAATATCCCATTGTTTTGTTCGTATTTTTTAACAATGCGCAACAGTTCAGAAAGCTCAGCATCACCTAAACAGAATTTACTACCTGCTGTCTCACCCATAATCGCGGATAAAGTTTTTACAATCCACTCTAATTCATCTTTCGTTTCTTGACTATCTACCAAACATCTAACCTTCATCAAGTGACAGGATAGTTCATCAGTCATCCCAAAAAAAGCAATTCTCTCATCTAATTTAGTTGTCATTGCGCCAACTAAAGCAGTTGGCAATGGATCTTTTTTCAAGTTATTCATATTTATTCCCCCATATTAAATGTAACAGTAAATTTAGTACCGACACCTGGCGTGCTCTGGACTTCAATCTTGGCGTTCAAGATAGCACAAATTTGCTTTACAATATTTAAGCCTAGTCCAGTACCACCTTTGGCACCACGCTTATGACTCTTATCGACACGATAGAAACGATCAAATACTCTGCTTAGATGTCGCTCTTCCATGCCAATACCTGTATCTTCAACACTTAGTACTATTTTCCTCATTACTCGTGTTACGACAATCTTTACCGAACCATCATGTTTGTTGTACTTAATGGCATTCTCAACTAAATTACTAATCAAGTGTTTTACTAATTGGGAATTATCATAAATATAAAGATCATCAATCTCACTAGTTATTGAAATATTATCGGCTTTAGCTAACTTGCTGTAATCGTTAATTACCTCTTCAATAATTGGAAAGAATTCAACTTTCTCCTTCAGTTCAAAATCAGGTTGAACATAATCTAAATTGGATAAATACAATAGATCATCAATAGTCGCTTTCATTTTAATCGATTCTTCATAAATTATTTGAAGATAACGCTGTGTTTTCTCATCATTATCCTTTTCAACTAATAATTCCGCAAAACCACTAATAGACGTGATAGGTGTCTTTAATTCATGGGATGCATTAGCAATAAACTCAGCCTTAACTTGATCTTTAGTCCGATCTTCAGTTACATCACTGATAAGAATAATCAACAGATCGATTGGACTTTCGATACTATATAGTTTCTTACTGATATAAGTGAGTGAAAAGCTAAAAATTTTTTCATTATCGCTATCATTATAATCAAAATAATAATCTTGCTTTTTAGTCAAAGAATTACTGATTTTGCTAAAAAGCATCTCATCTTTTATTACTTCTCGAGCATCAATTTCATCCCTAACCTCGCTATCAGGTCTAAGAACATTAATTGCGAAGCCATTAATAAGTTGAATTTTAAAGAACTCATCAACAATGATAATTCCCTGTTGCATGTTGTTAATAATGAAATTAATCTTATTACGTTCGTTTCGTATGTTTGCTATGTATTGATAAATGCTTTTATAAATCTCATTGATCTCTTTCAAAGATTCTTCAACTTCTTTGAATCGATGTTTTGTCTCAATCTGCTGATACTCTCCGCTCTCATTGACACTCTTCAAGTGACTGCTTATGTTATCAAAAGCATCAGTAATCTGTTTTGATGTCCGCTTAGTATAATAGATTGAAATTAATAAGGTAGCTAAAACTAAAATCAGCATATAGAACAAACTATTTAAGACATAAGATGTACTTGTCTGAATTTCCATCCCAGTTCGAACAATCAAATCATCAGTTAGCTTGGTGATGTAGTACATACGATTATCTTCTACATAAACCCGCTTATAATCTAATTCTGCTTCTGCTGTTAAGCTCATCTCAGCCTCTGTCAGATACATCTCTACACTCTCACCAATCGCATCATTAGAACTATCTTTAACTACATAACCATTGCTAGTTGCCAAGGAAATTCGCAGCCATTTCTGATTGTTTGTGAAGGCATCAACAACTTCATATATTTCTTCCTCAGTATTTGTTCCCATTATCTGAGTATTGATAACATCGGAAATATTAATTAGTTCTGTCTCTAACGACTGTCGATTGGTATAAGAACTAATAAAAAAGGACAAAACAAAGAATATCAATAAACTTGATATAGTTATAATTATGTTCCGTTTTATTAATTCATCACGCATTGATTATTTCTCCTTCTATTCTTTAATAATATAGCCTACTCCACGAACTGTTTCGATATAGGAACTACTAGTAATAGCTGCAAACTTTTCTCTAATTGTCTTGATATGCATATCAAGTGTTCTTGTTTCTGCCAAAAACTCAAAGCCCCATATTTGCTTCAAAAGCTTCTGCCGTGTGACAACAATTGAAGGGCTAAGCATCAATAATTGAACAATATCAAATTCTTTTGCTGTTAGTTCAATAGGAACTTCCTTTATGGTACAAATGTGCCGCATAATATCAAGACTCAAATCTCTGATATGAAGAATTTTATCTTGATGCATGCTTACTTTTCGTAAATTTGTATTGATTCGGGAAATAAATTCTTTCAAGCCAAAAGGTTTGGTTATATAGTCCGAGGCACCCATATCAAGGCCCTTTACAATATCTTCTTCCGCAGATTTAGCGCTGAGGATAATTACTGGAATTTCAGAATACTCCTTCTTATCTTTTAAAATTTTTAAAATGTCAAAGCCATCCATTTTGGGGAGCATCAAATCCAAGACAATTAAATCTGGCTTAATAACATCAAGTTTTTTCAAAAATGCATATGGTTCCAAAAATCCATATGGCTCAAAATTGTTTTGCTCAAGAGTTGCCTCAATTAAGGCATTTACGTTGTCATCATCTTCAACAAAGAATACTATTGGTTTCATATATGCTCCTCCATGCTATGTTAATTGCATTATTTTTCGACGATAGTAGTAATAGAATATTCCTAATCCAATTGAAATCACAATACCAAATATTGGAATACCAAGATTGTAAACTTCTTCATAATAGACATCACCTTCACCCACTTCAGGAATAACCGCAGCGTTATACTTCAATCCATACTCTAGGGCGATACCTTTGATATTAAGCATCTGAATGACATTAACTCCTTTGCTTAAAAATGTATCTAATAAGCCCATGTTTTCGGTACTTTTTTCTTCTGACACTTTCAAATAACTGCTAACGATCAATCCATTCTTTCCAGTGAATCCATCCTCATCTTTCCCCATTGAGACAAGATTACCTCCGATATTAATCAAAAGTTTGATATCGGGACATTTCTTAATGATTTTTTCTGTTCGCAAAGCAATGTTTTCCGCATAATTACTCTCATTAATAAAAGTAATTCCACTCGTATCAATCCGACTCATAATTGCCTCTTTGTCGGTTGAGGAGAAGAAATCATCTCCTGCGTCATTAGACCCACCTAATGAAACATAATCAATTCTATTAGTAAACACTCCCGCTCGCCACAGATACTCTGCCATATCGAAGTAAGTAAGCTGTGGATTGTTTGCACCATAGCTCGATGCGCCAATAGAGACCATGATACAAGGATCTAGTTTATAGGTTTGAAGAGCTGCCATAGCCGATATATTCAAGGCCGGAAATGATCCAGACATAATTAATCCAACTTGTTCGCCTCCACGCAATCCTGCTTCCCTAAACATATCTACAAATACAGCAGCAAAGTTTGGGTTTATAGAAGTTTTCTTAGCTTCCAATAAGCCACTAGTCGTTGTTATGGTGCTCCAGCGATCACCGATTAATCCACAGCTATATGTGTCATTTAACGAAAGGGGGATTCCCAGAGAGTCACGATATTCGTTAAGTGACTTCATGGCTGAAAGCGATAATTCAGTTGCTTTAATCTGTTCATCATATAGTTTGTTTTTGTCTGAAGTCGGCGTTGTAAGCGTTAAAGCCACCGCAACAGCCATCAATAATGACCAAATTATCAGCACGAGGTTAATGAAAGATGGTTCTTGCTTATTCATAAGCTAAACTCCAATATGATTGCAGACTAAAACAATCAGTTCAACGATTCCAACAACTATTATTAAAGCTGGAATAGTCTTCTTTATTCCTTGCTTATAAATATCATTAGCAATTATTCCAGCAATTGTAAAACCGACAATTGAAATATTAATTAAACTAACAGAAGAAGTTTTCAAAACTAACTCCAACAAAAAGTTGATAATTAAGCTCACAATAATTAAAACAGCAAAACGTCTTTTTCCAAAAATAATTAAATAGCGAGAAATGAATTTAACAATAAAGTATGTGACAATAGCAACAATTACTGTATAAATCATTCTTTCTGGCTGACTAATGTAAAGCACCATTAAACCAGGAACAATAATTCCCCCCGGGGAAATATCTGTTAGTTCATAAAAGATGATACTAACAATTACTCCCAAAACTAAAACGCTTACTCCTGTTATCATACTTTCTCACCGTTTTCCTTGAAATAATTTAGCATTTTCATGCCATTTCCAGCAATATTACCAATTGCAAAGACTACTTTTTCATCCTTCAGTTTCTCAATATCCACATATTTTTCAATTGGATAATTTGGATATTGTTTCTTCACTCTCTTCATTTCATAATTTATGTTTGAACCCATAATGATAAGTTTCTTACAAGGCATGCTTTGAAGCATTTCCATATGCTGCATAACTCTAGTTGGACGATCATAACGACTGTTTAATAAAATCGAAATATCTTTACTGTCATAGGTTGCAAGAATCAAGTTATAGACCATCTTAATCGAAGTTGGATCATTTATTGAAAAACCATTTAGAAACACCATATCGCCAATTCGATAAGCTTGATATGATCCAACATCATGCCTGTAAGCTTTCATACCTTCTTTGAAATCTTCAAGATTGAGATTCAAAGACTTTGCTGTTTCTAATGCCAAAGCGACATTATCCGGAAAAGTATCGTATACATTTTCTTCTTGAAATTCCTCAGCTACAATAAACTTACTATTTTTCATGCTAGCTTTTTGTTTAAAATATTCAATGAACTCACTTGGATTAACAATCAGTGTTCCATTTGTTGGAGTAGTCAAACTTAGAGCTGCTGCTAATTCATCAAGATTGTTACCCATATCCTGCAGGTGATCTAATCTAACATTGGTAATCACACAAATATCTGCTCTAAGTATCTTTTCTTCACAAATCCTTTGCAAGTTGGGATTAACAGCCATGCATTCTAATACTAGAGCATCAGCTCCTTGCTTTGCAGCCTTTCGCATCATCAAAATTTGTTCACGAATATTTGCTGGCCCCCAGCGCTTAATTGGGATCATTTCATTATTAACATTAATCATTGTAGGAATAGTTCCAGTGGTTTTACTAAAAACCTTATATCCACAGTTTCTTAATCCCGCTTCAATTAATCTAGTAGTTGTACTTTTTCCACGTATTCCGTTAACGTGAACTACTAGTTTGAATTTCTTTCGTAATAAGTCAACATAAATTCTTTCTAACACAACAAAAGCTAAATAGCCAAATGCCAGAACTATTATGACAATGGTTAAGGCCTCCATAACTATTCAACTCCTAACATTAATTTCAAAGGACTTTCTAAGGAATAGGAAGTCTCTAAAGAGTAACAAGGAACCGCATTGTCAGTGGAAGTAGTAGATAAGAAAGCATCGGCATTCCCACTAACAGCGAAAATGTTAAATGTGGAAGAAGCGAACATTATTCCAATCATTTTATCGGAAGTGGTACCACGTCTGGCAGCACCACCAAGATGAAAAGAAATCAAAGTAAAATGATGTTCTTTACTCGCTTTTGCTAATTTGCTAGCTCTAGCCTTTTCTTCATCAATTGTAATTCCACTTTCTTCTAATCCTTTTATACTGCATCCGACGAAAGCAAATAAAACCGAACCTTCTTCGATATCAGTTGCATCATAAGTTGCATCACTACTATAAGAGAACAATTTTAGTTCATCAGCAATGTAAATAAAGTGTTCCATATCGGCCGATTGACCAATAGAAGTAAGATAAATCTTCTTATCTTTAATTAGTCCTTTCATCTCTTCAGGAAACGTACTAAAATCACCAGGAGTTACGCTGGTGCTAACAGGTTGTTTTTTACAAGAAACGCTACCAATCACAACAAAAAGAAACATTGCTATGATTGCAAAGACTTTAGATCTTGCGATACTTCTTGATTTCCTGCTCAAATAAATCGTTCCCTTCTGTATCATATGTCACAATGCCGAAGAAATCTTCGACCTCTAGGCGAAAGACAGCTTCTGCGCCCAAATCTTCATAACAAATCAAATCGCATTTTTTTATAGTTTCTGAGATAGATGCGGCAGCTCCTCCGATAGCGGAAATATAAACTGCTCCATATTTTTTTAGCATATCCCGATAATTCTCACTTCTTGGGCCTTTACCAATCATGAGTTTCAGACCTTTTTGCATTAGTGGTTCACTATAGGCGTCCATTCGATAACTTGAAGTTGGACCAGCTGATCCGATAACCCGACCAGGTTTTGCTGGAGTAGGACCAACGTAGTAGATGGCTCCCCCATTAATATCCATTGGCAAAGGTTGATTATTTGCAAGCAATTCAACTAATCTCTTGTGAGCCGCATCACGTCCCGTGTAAATAATACCACTAATTTCGACTTTATCGCCAGCCCTAAGACTCTTTATTTCACTTTCTTTTAAAGGAAGATGAAGCTTTTTAATTTCATTCATATATAGCTCCTCCTATAGAATGCAAGATTTGTGTCTTGCAGCATGACATTGAATATTGATTGCAATAGGTAAACTAGCAATATGGCAGGGGTAAGCATTAATTTTTACTGCTAAGCAGGTGACCGTACCACCAAAACCCATTGGACCAACACCAAGTTTATTGATCTCATCATAGATTTCTTTTTCAAGATTTGAAAGAATTGGATCAGGATTGACATCATCAATTTCTCTGAGCAAAGCCAATTTTGCTAGTAAAGCTGATTTTTCTAAATTGCCTCCGATACCTAAGCCAACAATAATTGGTGGGCATGGTTTACCACCACCATTAAATACAGTATCAAGTACCAGTTTTTTAATTCCTTCGACACCATCGGCTGGAATCAACATCTTAACCAAGCTCATATTTTCACTGCCGCCACCTTTTGGAGCGACGTCAATCTTAACTTTATCACCAGCAACTAATTTAATATGAACAATCGCCGGAGTATTATTTTTGGTATTTTCCCGATCTAGGGGATGCTTAACCACGGATTTTCTTAGATACCCTTTTGTGTATGCATTCGCAACTCCCTCATTAACCGCTTCATATACATCACCATCAAAATGAACATCATAGCCGACTTCTAAAAAGCAGACAACGACTCCAGTATCTTGGCAAATTGGTAAGTGCTTGTTTCTGGCTAGTTCATCATTTGAAATAATTCTTCCAATTACTTCTTTTCCAAGAGGTGATTGTTCCTCTTGCTGGGCACGACATAAACGGCATAATACATTATCGGGTATATTCTCACAAGCATCAATTAGCATTGATTCCACATGCTCGCTTATATCTTTCACATGAATTGTCCTCATAACATTACTTCCTCTCTTAATTTCTATGAAATTATTATACACTATTCAAGCATTATAAAATAGTTGTTGTGCTTGATTCTAACCGCACAATCTGTTATTTTTACATTATTTTTACTAAAAAAGGATGCCATAAATTAATGGCATCCCCAAATTCAAATAAACTATGCACTTGTCAGTGCAATCTGATATGCTTCGTCTTATTCAGAAGGAACAGCAGTTAAACTAAATCCAGCAGATAATATACCGCATAAAACAATATTATATGTGTTGGTATACTCAAATACTAGATAGATATCACCAGTAAATTCATAAGTTCCAGCTGGCTGAGAAGAACTAGTTGTCGTAACATATTGACTAGCTGAAGAAGTAATTGTAGCAGAATTCATTGGTGTGTTTGCAATCATCCAATCAGAACCAAAGACATAAGCCCCGCAAGCTGGACTAAAGCCAACGCTTCCTAGCTTAGAACCACTCATATTGCTTCCAGCATAACCTAATTCATAAGAAATCTGTGTTCTAGTTGTATATTCTTCAAAATTCTCGCCTTCAAGCTTTGGATCAAAGTTAATCGAAATTAAATAAGCTCTTGGGGAAGTTAAATATAATGAGTTGGCTTCACTACCAGTTACTTTTAATATTTTGTAACCAATAGATGAACTGGCTGGAGTCCAGCTAGATCCGCCAATCGTCTTACTAAAATCAGTTAAACTGGTATAATCAGTAATTGCAGTATAGCTTGAAGAATCTGGATTAAACCAAGTTCCTGATAAATCAGTTCCTGAGCTAACAATTGTTCCACTTGAAGAAGAAGTACAACTGACAGCACCCTTTTCATTTATAGTAACATTCTCAATTTTTACTAAATCACCTATTGCGAGGTTAGTGCCATCGAAAGAACATGTATAATTGCCATTTGTAGCAACGATGGTACCAGCAAAGGTAGTGACTGCGACCATGTTATTGTTATCAACAATGTAAAGGGCAACACAATCAGTATCGGCTTGGGCATGAATTGAACCGATGCCTCCGACATAGCCTGTTAAGTTAAAAACTTCGGAATCGTCAGCAATAGCTTTTGCCTCAGTGACTGTTTTGAAAGTCTTGGCTGAGGCAACTAGTGTTAATTGGAAATTCTTACTATAATCTTTTCCACCATTTGAATAAGAAGCTGTTAAAGTGACTGTTACATCTTCAGAAACAGCGGCAAAAGCCTTAGTTTCCATATTAATGTAGCTAGCATGAGCAGCATCAATAGTCCAAACGATTTCTTGAGAAGCAGATAAGTTATTACCGCCAGCAACTCCATCATGGAGAACAGGATTTGGAAGTGAAATTGTACCAGCTACACTAGCATTGACAGATGATGGAACTTTTTTCGCAAGTTCATAAGCAATCCAATCAGCTTCGGTCATGGCTTTTAAACTGAAATCTTCAGAAATAATATCCATGTAATATGCATCACTTGCAACCGTTGAACAAAGTGCATAGAAGGAACCAGTATATGCAAACTTAAATGATGTACTAGAAAAATTGTATGGTGATGAACCAAATACTGGATTAATTGTAGACCACCACTCATCACCTGCAGCATAGCTGGATGTCTGAGCCTTAACAACAATTAAACGATCAGAATACTTTATATTAGCTAAAGCGGCAGTTGAAGTAGTATCAGCTAAGAATAGTCTTAATGTTGTTGCAGAAGTTGTATTAGAACCTTTTCCTAAGTACAATGGATTCTCTGGAGTAGCAACAAATTTAACTAGTTTGAAAGGTTCGGTTGAAGCGCCAGTAAAGTAAGCAGATAAATCTTCATGACTATCCAAAACAGTGGCTGCAGCTGTCCAATTAATCTTGTCTTCATTAGCAACATCTGCCTTAGCAACACAATTTACAGCAGCTGTTGAAACATTTAAGAATATGCCAGTCTTGCTAGCACCAACAATCTCTAAAACATCACCTGGTTCTAAAACATGATCACCAATCGCATAAGATTTTTCATCTCTATCCGTAACAGTTTCATCTTTTATTCTACCGAGATTATCATTGTTAATATACATGATTTTAGAGCCATCAGATAGATAGATACCTACTTGAGAGTTACCAGTAAAGGCGCCTATAGAAGCGTTAGAACCAAAACCAACGACTGTACCTTCAATGGCTGATACATCACCATCTTCAAGGGCCAAGGCTTCAGTAACCGATAGATAATCAATCTCGGCAGCCGTAAATTTTACGTTGAAGTCAACGTGATGTTCAACATTATTCACCAAGAATGTGGCAGTTAAAGTTACATCAACATCAGCTGCCTGTGCACTAAAGACTCCGGTTGTAGCATTAATTACATTGGCTGGATTAGCAGTCCAAGTTAATGCACCATAGGAACAAGTTGTTGGAAGTACCATAACTCCAGCAGCAGATGCATCCTTAGTTGCAGGAATCGCTGAAGACAATTCGGCTTTAGCTATTTGCTCATAGTTTTCAACAATGCCTTGATTATTGAAAGCAAATTGCCAAGTTGTGTCGCCTCTATAAACAGCAAAGGCATAGAATGAATAACCAGCATATTCTTTAGCATTAGCGGAATTAGTTGGTACTCCATAATCATTAGCAAACGTCGAAAGATTGTTAGCATCCAATGATATAAGTGGTGTGCAGAAAATCATCTTACTATCACTAACATCATAACCAGCTTTTGCAGCAGCAGCATTGGAGCCAAAGCGGACATAGTTGGAACTATTAGTGCCAGATAATATTAAGTAAGGATCAACAATTTTAAATAGTTTTACCGTGTTGGAAACTGTTGTTGATAATAACGCTGTGTAATCTGCATCAGCATCAAGAGTTGTTGAAGTAAAAGCAGAATAATCAATTGAATAATTGGCTGCAGCAGCAGTTACAACGGCAGGAGTGCGAGTTGATTTCACAATTGCAATCTCAAAAGCATCCTTAGTATAGTTTCCTAAAACTTTGACAGAATCGCCTAGTTTTAAGGTATCTAAATCAGATTTAGGCATATCAACTCGAATAAAGTTGCTACTACTATCCGCTAATACGGCAGTATAGTATTTATTAATTGTACTATAGTTTTCAGTCTTCATAACCACAGTCCCATTGACATAGGCACTTTCACCAGTAGCAAATGTCGTGCTAGCTAAATCAGCGATAGCAACAGTTCTAATAGCTTTAACAGTAATCGTATATTCTTTTTCAGCGTGGTTTGTACCAGAACTTAGTTTTAACTCTAGCTTAACAGTTGCATCAGCAGATACATCACTTACTATTGCAACATTATTAGTAACAGTAATGGCTGTTCCTTCTTTTACTGACCAAGCAATATTTAGGTTTGGTTCAGCAGAATAACTTGTCGGTAAATCCAATATTCCATATATTGTTGCTGGAATCTTGTCATCAATTTCGGTATAAGCGGCAGCTTTAATTGAGTCGACATCAATTGGAACCAAAGTGATGTCGGATGCATCACCAACATAAGAAACTGTCCATCCTTCAGTTATGTGATTGTGTACTATTACATTCGCAACGACATTTTTGCCAACCCAACTCGCAAAAGCTTCATCGTTTGACTCACTGAGGAGATAAACTTTTTTTGTTTCCAAAGTATTGGACAAAGAATAGCGTCCTGCGCCATCTTTGGCAACAACGCCAGAAATTGTAACATACTTGGCATAATTAGCTTTGCTAGTTGTTATCATATCCGCAATTGCATCAACGCTACTTTCTATTGCAGATAAAGCAGTATTGCCCGTAGAAATTTTTTCGGTGCTTACAAAGGTCATTGTAGGCATTCCATTAGCGATAACATACTTTCCAGAAACGTTGACTTTGTCGCCAAGTGCAACGGCTGTGGAAGAATCAGTTATATACATTGATCCTGTTGTATCGCTTACATAATAGCCACCAGTAATTGTTCCAAATACTGTTCCCTCGATAATAGCGTTAGTATTATTATTTTGTGTAATAACCGTACTAATATCTGCTTTTGTAAGAACAGAGGAACTGCTTGATGAGCTGCTGCTAGAATTAGAGCTACTTGAACTACTACTAGGAGCAGAGCTAGTGGAACTATTTGAAGTGTCATCACTGCTTGTGGTCGATGAAGTATTTGGATTTTTGTTACAAGACACAGCAGCAAATGCTAGTGCGGCACAAAAAACCAATGACATAATCGACAATAATCTTCTCTTCATTTGGTCTTCCTCCTTTTAAATTATAACCTATATCATTATGATATATAGTATCTCAAGACGCATATAAGCATAGATAAATCTATGCTTTTAGCTATATTCTATTCCAGGACAAATCAAACATTGCCTGTAAAACATTGAGTTGTTGACGGACTCTTTTCTCCAAAGGAATGGCATTTCCGGTAGACTGAGTCCAAGAACGATTTGTCTCAATAGTATAAACAACACTATCTGGATAGGTATTAGTAAAATAATAACTATAACTACCCTTTTGATTTGCTGGAGCATTTGTAAAATAAGGTTCATCAGTAGGACGATAAGCTTTGTTATATTGTTTCAACATTTTAGACATAAACATTGGTTGATTATTATAGATGAGCGTGTCGCCTAATGTTGTAGTTCCGGCAGCTTCACCTAATTCCCATGAGCGTCTAGCTTCATGTAAATCGATAATATAATCAAAGCCATAAGTTTTTCCAAATGTTTCAACTGTTTTAACAATCGCGTTAGAAATAGAAATAGTAGTAGCGGTTGCGGTTGCATATCTGCCAAGTGGAAATGATCTGTTTAAATCACTATATTTCACTCCATCTTTTATAGCAATGCCATTACTTGCATTCGGATAATTCACAAAGCGTTCCTCCGCTTTATCAGCGGCGATATTTGCTTGAGGAATAATCAAAACAGTTCCACACATGCCAAAAAGTTCTTTTTGCAAAGAATCTGAATCAGCAAATACTTCAACTAATTCTAGCGCAGCGTTCCAACCCGCAGTTTCATCACCATGAATACCACCAACAATCGCAATACCAGGACCCTCTTTGTTAGATACATACTGATGAACAGCAGTTTCATAGATGGTACCAGTAAGTATTGTCCAAGAAGTATGGGTAATTTCCAATGGCTCACATGTACACTTTGTTGCACAGACAGAATCAGTACATGAATCATCCATACATTTACCACAATATGGGCAAACATGTTCGCAAACATGAACTTCAACTGAACTGCTACTTGTAACTGGGTTCTCACTCGAACTACTGCTGCTACTTGAGGTAGCATGTGAGCTGCTTACATCACATGCTACCAAGCAGAGTAGTAAGAATAGGAAGGAACAGATCTTACTAAACTTTCTCATTTAAAGGACCAATTTAATTACTTGCCAAGAATTGTCTTTAATGGGTCAATCATGTTTAATTCATCAGCCCACATATATAATGGAACAGTTGTACCAACCCATGTTTCAAATTGCTTATCATAGTCACCACCATTAGCAGTGCCATCATCATAGATTAAAACGGCATCAGCTTTTGGAGCAACAGCAGCAATCATCGGATCACTACTATCACCACGACGTGCTTTTCCACCTAAGTGAAGAATAATTAATTTGATTTCATTAGCATCAGCTTTATTACCAAAAGCGGTTGCTCTTGCAGTCTCAGAAGCTTGAGTAATTCCACCAGCTAAGCCTTTGGATGTGAAACCAACAACTGCGATTACAGTTGAACCTGTTTCTACATCAGCAGCGGCTAAAAGGTTGTTCTTTGTCGCATTAGCATTGGCACCAGTTGAACCATTAACGATAGATTCAGCATAAGACCACTCTGATTGACCGAAAGTAGTTAAATAAATTTTGCCGGTACCGACAATGTTTTTCAAACTATCTTCAACAATTTCCTCAGCATCAACGTGGACATTTGTCGCTGCAATTGATGAGCTGCTACTAGCAGGAGCTGAAGAAGAACTGGTAGGATTTTGTGAACTACTAGTTGGTGTGTTACCACACGCAGCTAATGTTCCAGTAAGAGCAAGTACACCTAGTAAGGCTAATACTGCAGTAAAGATTTTTTTCATTTTAATTTCCTCCTAAAAAAACTCTTTTTAAATATTTTTATAAAGCATTGAGATAAGCTCAATGTATTTACCTAAACTAATCGGCTTTTAGTAAGTAGTATCCGACACCATTAGCAACGATTTTTTCATATGTTGGAATGTTAGAAAGCTTCAATTGACCTAAATAGGTAGCAGAAGCATGTTGCTCATTAGCATCAAGATTGGTGTAGTCATAAGTCCCACGGGAATAACCAATGGAGTTGTAACCATCAACAACAGATGTAATACATAATGTGTGTCTTGCAATACGAGTATCAATACTATCGGCATTGGCATATAAATGACTGCTTCCCGTAGTTTCATCAAGATTTCTTAAGTACTCATAGAATTTATCATTGCTGTTATAGTAAGTGATCAGTTCGGGAGTAAATGCACCACGTACTCTTCCCTCAGCAGGGCAAGATGTTTCAAACAAGAAGCAATAGGCATTGGTGTTGTCACCTAATTCACGGTGAGTTAAGCCATGCATATTGGTTGGTGATGGATCCATCTTAATGTCCATTTTCACTTTGCGATTTGTTTCAGAACTAATATATCTGAATCCATTTGATGAAGATCTAGCAGCATTGAGAACATCGCCAGCATCTTGATGATAGACAATCGCATTATTTGTCAAATACTCAGGGGAAGCTTCGTGTAAATCAATCTCAATAGTGATATCTTCTTTTAAAATCAGCTGAGTAACACCGTAAGCAGTTCTCTCAGTATAGGAACCATCAACTGAACCAGGATATGAACGATTTAAATTACGCACTTCATTGGAAGACAATTGTTGACCAGAAGAATGAGTATAAACATCAGGTACTGGCCATTGATCAATAGAATTGGTAAGACGGGAACCAAACTGAAATGTTCTGCTGGAACCATCTTGGAGTGGTACTTGATAGTACATACTGTAACCTTCTTGAGGTTGAGAATAACTATAAGCACTCTTATTTAATTCGGTAGTAACATAGAAGATGCCACGATCTACTAGTGCGTTTTCCAACAACAAGGTTGCTGTTAATTGTCCAGAAGGCTCATTAGGGTGAGTTCCACCAAGAACTAGTAATGAGGGAACATTTTCTACTTTTGCCTTTGCAATAGCTAAACTACTATCAGAATTAACTGCATTCTTTGCCGTAGCATAGCTAACAATAGCGACATCAGCTTCACCACTTTTAACAGCAGCAATTGATTCTGTGGTACTGACTTGTTTCTTATATTGAGATGTTGTCAAATTCATAGCCGCAGCATCGGCAACTGCAAGCTGAGTAGTATCAGCATAAACTTTGATTGTGTTATTATTTGCCCCAGCAGAAATTGTTTTAATGTCTGCATAGGAATCAACTTTTTCTTTTGTAACTAAAGCAACAGTGTTTTTACTACCATTGATAACATAGATATTGACATCGTTAATAGTATTTTTTAATGATGGAGAATAATCTGATAGATG
>CAYIYR010000027.1:0-21092 GCA_964367815.1 uncultured Eubacteriales bacterium | reverse complement strand
GCTTTGTGGATTTCACTTTAGGGAAATCAAAATCCGCGCAGCGAATCAAAATGGCCATAACGTGATCACTTTGTGATAGCGAAGGTCGTTTTAAAATGAAAATTTAACCCTTTTATGAGTCTTTAATGTTAAGACCATTAAATTTGTTAAGCGTTTTAGCAATTGTACCATTTATAGTTGAACGATTGTAGAGCAGAGGTTGCACCTTTGAACGATTACTTTCGAGGGGTTGCACGATTGAACGATTAAACGGAATTTTGTATTCTTTGACACAACCTTTGCCATGAATAAACTATGATGTGGATACAGTGTATTCACATTTTTTTGCAGATTTATGCATATTAGAACAAATTTCGTATCATTTGACTTGTCATTTCTCATAAAAATTTATGAAATTATGAAACACAATTGAGTTCTTTAGCGATTCGGTTATAAATGAACAATAGCCCTAGTATTTGAACAATTTATTGAAAACAGACTACAAGTCTAATTAACTACACCATTTTAAATGTACAACTTTGATACCTACAAAATACAGCACTTATTAGCAAAAAGTAAACAGATTGTATCAACCTTTTTCTGTATTCATTCTTGAAAAACAACAATAAAGAATATAAATAAAAGTAATGGTAAAGGAAGGGAGATAATTGAATTATGAATGAAGATTTTATGCTTACTTACATTATCGAAACGATTGTCTTCACTTGCTTAAGAAAATAGTACTTATTATGATTTTTCATGTGTGATGCTTCTATACTCGCATTGTGCATTATTGAGATATCAAAATAATTTAAATAATGAAAGGATGATATTATGTACGAAAGATTACTTGGCAAGCAAAATAAGCCGACAATCAATGAGTTCTATGATTATTCTGGTAAATGTAAAAATGATTTAGTAAAACTTAATGATTATTTAACTAGCGACTTAAAGCTAGATACATTACTGAGGTTTCCTTATGGGAATAATTATGGCTGGGGAATAAAATATTTCATTAAGGGTAAGCATATATGCGATGTTTTTGCGGAAAAAGATGCATTTACAGTAATGATAAGATTGACAAATAAAGAGTTTGATGAAGTATATAACAACGTTTCAAAATATGCTCAAAAATACATTGATAACAAATATTCTTGTGGTGAAGGCGGATGGATCCATTTCCGAGTCATAGATAGTGATCACCTAGAGGATGTAATAAAATTGATAAATAAGAAAATGAATGTTTAAGGAGGAATTATTATGCCAAGTAATTATTATAAACCTTGTAAAGAATTAAACAGATGTGTTGCCTTAGATCATTTTTGGTATGAAAAGAATTATAAAGAATGGTTTAAAGGTTATCTTTCGATTGCTAATGAAACTAATTATGCTTTAGCAGAATGTCAAGTCGGTTATGCATATCTTCAAGGTATTGGCACAAAAAAAGATATTGAAAAAGCATTGTATTGGACTGAAAGGTCAGCAGAGCATGGAGATAGAGATGCTCAATACAATTTAGCTTGTATTTATGAAGAAGAAATAGGAGTTGCTAAGAACATCGATAAAATCAAGTATTGGTACGAAAAAGCCGCTTTGCAGCAGCATGATTTAGCTATTGATAAATGCAAAGAGTACAATATAGAATTAAGATAATACCTAGGTCAAAGATTAATTTGTTATTGAATTTCTTGCTTACAAAGCAAGGGATTAGGAAACGACATGCAAAAGAATGCCAAATCTTTCTTAAAAGAGAATAAGGAAAGTGCATTTATTTAGCTGATGATAAGAATGAACTTGGAGTTTTATATGAGTATATAGATGATATTGATTCATTTAAGAAAGAGATTCTTCAAGCCAAGGACTCTGATATGTTTGCTGGTTGCGGTAATATGAGCCGCTCGGCCACCGCAAAAGAATGGATTGATGATTGCAATGTCACAGAGATAAAGCCGGGAAGTATTCCTTCAAATAATTATATTGCAGTTCGCGAAGATGATAATAGAATTGTAGGGGTAATGGATTTGCGATTACATATTAATCATCCTGCATTAAGCTTATGGGGAGGACATATTGGTTATAGTATACGCCCCAGTGAAAGAGGCAAAGGATACGGAAAAGCGATGTTGGCTCAAGTTTTAATTGAAGCAAGAAAGACTGGCTTAAGTAAAATAATGGTAACTTGTAGCACAACAAATAAAGCAAGTGAAAAAGTTATTATCGATAATGGTGGTATCAATGAAAAGAACGTAGAAGTAGATAATGAAGTAATAAAACGCTATTGGATAGATCTATAAGATTATCAAGAAAATTAATCAAAAAGAGATACTTAAGTATCTTTTTTAGGCAATTTTAAATAAGCATTAATTTTATCGGCTATTAATTTGCAAGCCATGCTCAATGTATTGTGGCAAAATCATGAAAGTGAGGATGCATATTTAAAAAGAAACAAACTGATCTTTGGAGTAGATTAAAATAGCATAACAAAATACGGACCACTGCATAAAAAATACATATATTGATTATGCGGGAGGCGACAAATATGAATGATATTTTATTAAATGTTTTGTCAATATTCGTTACGGTAATAATTATTCCTTTAATTACTATACTTGGTACTAAATTGATCAAGTGGATTAATGCTAAAGTGAGCAATGAAAATGCAGCAAAGCTATTAACTTCAGCGTCAACTATTGTTCTGCAATCAGTTCAAGCGGTCTTTCAAACATATGTAGAATCATTGAAGGCCAGTGACAGCTTCGACACCAATGCCCAGCTTACAGCTCTTGAAAAAGCCAAAGAAACAGCACTAAGCCAAATGAGCGATGATGTAAAGAATTATATTGAAAACAATTATGGAAATCTTGATGCATGGCTTAAAACAAAAATCGAAGCAACGATTAATACCTTAAAAAATAAATAGAATCTAGCCTCTAAAGTCAAAAAAAATTATTGGAGATTACGCTACATCAAATAGTAAGACATAGATACTTGATAAGATGATTATTTTAACCCCCTTATTGATTAAACAAAAAGGGGGGTTTTTAGTGCTTCTATGTAGGCTAATTTATTATGACTAGTTCATTAATGATAATATGCGTTGATAGGAAACTGATTATTTTCTAATTATCGCTACTGTGATATGATATTCATTGGTATGTTCGAAAGGATGATTTTATGGGCTTAAAATTGATTGAATTAACAAAAGCATATGAAAAACAACTTATTGAAATGGTAGATGAATGGACTTTTGATCAAAAGGTTAACCATACTAATCAATCTCCTTGGTCTATTTTCCGCAATGATTGTCACGATTTTGATGATTATTTGAAGAATCTCGAACACAAAGAAGCAACTGAAGATAAAGTACCAGATTCTGTTTTTTTCTTGCTTGATGAAGAAAATAATCGTTTGCTAGGCGCTGTCAACATTCGTCATTACCTGAATGATTTTCTTTTAAAAGAAGGAGGCCATATAGGTGATGGGATTAGACCTACTGAAAGAAGAAAAGGATATGCGACTGCAATGATTGGTCTTGCACTCATAGAATGCAAGAAGTTAGGAATTGATAGAGTTTTGATTACTTGTGATAAAGATAATATTGGCTCCGCAAAGTCAATCATTAATAATGGCGGTGTCTTAGAAAATGAGTTTGTAAACTCTGATGGCGTTATAGAACAAAGATACTGGATAGATAACAAGTAGTAATTGAGAAACAATCTGTAAGAATTAAGGTGGATGATAAAATGAATAAGCATGAGATTATTGAACGATTAAAGGCTTTGAACTTGGATTCTAAT
The DNA here is from genome assembly GCA_964367815.1 of uncultured Eubacteriales bacterium. Taxonomy (GTDB): domain Bacteria; phylum Bacillota_I; class Bacilli_A; order RFN20; family UBA1709; genus CAYIYR01. The sequence goes on along the minus strand of CAYIYR010000027.1, from coordinate 17,316 downwards.
GAGTATTGGGTTGTAGCTGGATCAGCAATGGTTATGTACGGGCTTAGAAAAGAAACTCATGATATCGATTTGGGTGGAACCACCAAGCTTGTGGACAAGTTAATAAAACCTTATCCAATAGAAATAATGCCGGATGGAACTCGGCGTGTAGAAATTGCTGATGATATTGAGATGTTTGAGAATTGGCTATTTGATGAGATAGTCTATGATAATCAAGTTCCGGTTATTTCAATAACCGGTTTATTAAAAATGAAAAGAACGCTAAATCGTCAAAAAGACCAAGAAGATATAAAGTCTATTGAGCAATATCTTGGGAAGAAGGAATTATGAGAAAGGTATTATCGCTAATATCCGCATGCTTATGCTTAGTGCTACTTGCAGGATGTGTCAATCATAAAAATCAATATTTTATTGAAGGCTATTTTTATGGTGAAAGTGGTTCTGATATTTATAGTTTACAAATCAAAACGATCGATTATGATACCTATGCTAACGCTAAGGGTGCTAATGTTGTAAAAGATGTGATAATTAAATCAGAAGACTGTTACTATCAAATTAATCTATATGTGCAAAAAGAAGATGGTTTTGTTCAAATTCAACTTGTTAATCTTGCAGATAGCAACCAAAAAACTAAAGCAGAGCCAGTAGTATATGTAGATGATAATGGGACATCAATCTGCCCAATGGTCGACAGGCCTGATTATTATAAGTATGGCAGAGAAGCTTATTCTGCTTCCTATAATGGTGAACAAGTCAGCTTTGATAATACTTATTATCATGAAAGTGCTTTTAAGGGTTTAGAAGTCTATTGTTGGCAGCAAGATAATAACTGGGTTGCTGGTTTGATGGGTGGAACTAATCGCTATAAAACTGCTGATGAAGTTAATAACTTATTTCCAGTTACCCTAAATGAAATGAAAACGATATTGAATATCTACGAAAAAGACAAGGATTATACAAGAATAGTAGTTGTTTCTAGGCCTTGCTTACAAGCGGAGATTGATAATAGTTATACTTATATAGATTCTCATCCGCAAACTTATTCATTTTTGATAAGCGAGTTAGGATTAGAGAAATAAAGAAAGAAGGATAGTATCTATGGTTGATGAGCAAAAGTACTTAGATTTAAAAGAGTGGCTTGAAGAAACAAAAGACATACCATTGGAAGGAATGGCTTCTTTCTTTGACCAGAGGATTGATAGTTATGAAGAGCATATGAATTATTGGAAAGAACATTATAAGTGGATGGCTAACCTAATACCACTAAACTGCAAGACAGTCCTGGATTTAGGCTGTGGTACTGGCTTGGAATTAGATTATATTTTTAAAAGATTTCCAGCGATAAATGTGACAGGAATTGATTTATCTTCTGAAATGTTGGCCGCTTTGAAATTGAAACATGGTGATAAAGAATTATCTTTAATTCAGCAAGATTATTTTTTGGCAGAATTAGGGGAGAATCAGTATGATGCCGTTATTTCATTTGAAACTTTGCATCACTTTACAAAAGAAAAAAAGAAGTCACTGTTTAAAAAAATAGTTCGTTCGCTGAAAAAGGGCGGAACATATCTTGAGTGTGATTATATTGCGACTTCTCAACAAATAGAAGACTTGATGATGAACGAGTTGATTAGGCGCCGTAAACGCGATGGAATCAGCGATGAAACCTTTGTTCATTTTGACATTCCATTAACTTTGGAACATGAGCTTGAGGCCTTAAGAGATAGTGGCTTTAGCAAAGTGGAATTAATCGGATTCCTAGAAGATGAAGACAATACCGCAATGATAAGAGCTATTAAATAAATAGTGGAGGTAAGGATGGATAATCAAAATAAGTCGTATCCAGTTTTTGATACAATTCTTCAGAGAAGAAGTATTAGGAAGTTCAAAAAATAACCTGTTGAAAGGGAGAAAATTGAAATGCTGCTTAAAGCCGCTATGGCGGCTCCATCTGCATGTAATCTTCAACCATGGTCCTTTATTGTTGTTGATGAAGAACCTCTTTTATCTCAATTAATTGCGACAGCTATGAATGGCGATTATCCATCACCATTAGCCATAGTTGTGTGTGGAATAGCTGATCATATTCCTTGGGAAGGTGAAGGATGGCGAGGAGATTGTGGCATGGCTGCGCAGAATATCTTGCTAGAAGCTACGGAACTGGGTCTAGCTTCAGTTTGCATTGGTGGATTTGATGAAGTAAAACTGAAAGAGATACTTACTATTCCCGATAATGTCTATCCAATGATTGTTATCGAAATAGGTTATCCTGATAGAAAAATAGAACCAAAAACTCGGTATGATGAGAATACTGTTCATTGTCAGCATTTTGATACTAACAAGCAACGGGAGATGCGAACAATTGAGATGCTTCGTGAAGATGCTAAAAAGGGGATTATCTAATAAGAAAAAAAGAATCACAAATGAATACAGAGTACACCTAATTAATCGCAAAAATGATAGTGGTTTCCCATATCTGCTTGTTGCAAAATGTTGTAACTTTGATAACTTTGTTATATAATCTAGTGGTAAAGAATTAAGGAGAAAAAAATGGAAATTACAAATATTAAGAGTTCGTTCATAATCTTTGGCGATTTTACTTCAATGGAAGCAAAAGAAGGACGGTTACAATCCGTATTTAATGATTATGAATTTAGAAAGGGAACTGAGCATGTTGGCGAAGCTACTCATCCTGCTTATTCGTTTAAAAAGAGTAATCATAATATTACTATGCGTGTTAATCGTATTGATATTGATTATGGTTTTGTTGCAGAAGAAGATTATACTAAATTTATGGATTATGTTGGCACTGTTATTGATGATTTAGCAACTCTATTTACTTGCCAAATGAACCGTATATCATATGTTTCGGTGGAGTTTGCTCATGATGATGATCAGAGCATGGTTGAGAAATGCAATGCTGTATTTGGCATAAACAAGGCTTTTGGCAATGGCAACTGTGAGTTCCAATTGCGGATTAATCCTGTCAAAATGGTTGCTGGCGAAAAGATGAATTCAATTCTGCTAGTTCAAGATGGCAAAGTCACCAATAATGCTACAAAAGAATCACACCATGCGATGTTTATTAATAAAGATATTAATACCGTTATTACGAGTACAACACCTCGTTTTAAACTAGACAGCAAAGAACTTAAAAAGTATATTCAAGAGATGATTAATGAAGGCATTCGTCAATCTAATGCTTTTCTTGCTGCCTTGAATTAGTCTATGATCAGGAAGAATATTTACGGAAATAATCGTTTAGAAGTAAATACAAAAGTACGCTATGCATCACGTGGTATTATTATTTTAAATAATAATATTTTGCTTGTGCATGAATTAGTTGATAATCAATATATGATTCCCGGTGGTGGTCTAGAAAGCGGCGAAACCATGAGGGAATGCTGTATTCGTGAAGTAGAAGAAGAAACGGGTTATATTGTTGAACTTATTGCTTCACCGGTGGAGATAACTGAATATTACGAAGAGTACAAATATGTGACTGCTTACTTTATTTGCAAGATTATTGGTGAAGGCAACAAGCACCTTACAAATCAGGAAGAAAAATTGAATATGATTACGGAATGGGTCAGTTTCGCCGATTGTTTGAATATTTTCTCTCAACCAATAAATGGAAAGTGGCCTGAAGAGAAGCAAGGTCTATATTTGCGCGAGTATACAGCGTTAAGTAATATCTAGAGGTGATTAGATGATTATTAGAGTAACAAAAGAGAATGAGTGGCGTGCTACCGAAGAATTAACTCGGGAAGCCTTTTGGAATGTTTATGGTCCAGGGTGTAGCGAACATCTAGTTCTTCATTGTTTTCGTAATGGTTCTTCTTTGATCAAGGAACTTGATATGGTTTGCTTAACCGATGACCAAATTGTAGCACATATTATGTATTGCCAAAGTCAGATAAAACTGGATAAAGGTGGTTCAAAAGAAGTACTAATGTTTGGACCAGTGAGTGTGAAGCCGATTTTTCAAGGTCGGGGCATTGGTGGTCTCATAATTAAGGCATCAATTAAGAAAGCCAAAGAATTAGGCTTTGGCGCCATTATAATCACTGGAAACCCAAATTACTATATGCGTTTCGGCTTTAAATACGCTAGTGACTATAATATTTTTCTTCCAAAACGATCAAGAAAGATTTCGGCTCCTTTCTTTATGGCACTAGAATTGAAAGATGGCTATCTTGCGGATATAGTAGGAGATTTCTATGAAGCGCAAGAGTACGAACAATCGCCGGACAAGGTTAATGAGTTCGACAAGTCTTTTCAATAGCTTGAGGGTAATAGTATGAAAAAAATAGTTGTTATCGGTTCTTCAAACGTTGATTACATTGGCAAAGCAACCAGCAAGATTATTGCAAGCGATTCTAATATTGGCTCCATTAGAATAAACTTTGGTGGAGTTGGTAGGAACATTTGCGAGAATTTGGCTAGGCTTGGAGCTAATGTTACTTTTATTACCGCTTTTGGCTGTGATAATTATGGACAAGTTATGCGTGAACAATTAGAAGAACTGGGGGCGAAGACTTATTCGCCAGTTACTAGTCTTGGTAGTGCCAGCTATATGGCAATCCATGATCAAACCGGTGAGATGAAATTGGCAGTTAATGACTTGGCGGTAATTGACACTATTAATCAGAAATATCTCGAAGAAATGCATACAATTATCGATTCGTGCGACATTTTAGTTATTGATGCAAACATATCTAAAGACGCCATTGAATATTTGGCTGACAAGTATAGCGACAAACAAATTATTGTTGATGCCATAAGCACGACAAAGGTTATGAAGCTGCTGAATTGTTTAGATAAACTCTATCTTTTGAAATGCAACCGAATGGAAGCAAATCAGTTGAATTCTGATTGGAACAAAATAAGCTCTAAGAACTTAATTGTAAGCAATGGATCTTCTGATATTTTCTGCCGAAGTGATAAGATTGATTATGTACCTGTGGTGAAGACTTCCCATATTAGGAATGTAACGGGAGCGGGCGATGCTTTATTATCTGGCGTTATCTATGGTATCAGTAAGGGGTTGTCTTTGCTTGAATCCTTGGAGATAGGAAAGAAAATGGCAGTATTAAACTTAGAAAGTGATTATACGGTCTATCCATTAAAAGGTTTGGATGAATTATTATAATAAAGCGTGACTAGCAATTGCGGTACACGCTTTTTATTTACTTAACTAACTTATAGTCTTTTACTTCAGATTTTAGCAGAGAGCTTATATCATCAGCACTGCCTATATAGGTAGCACTTTTTTTGATGATGAAGGCTTGATTACTTACGATGAATAATAACCAATAGTTTGTTGTTTCAATAACTTTTACAAGATCGGCATATGCACGTTTGCTACTGCCTATTTCTTTGGCATCCTTGTAAGCAATCGCAGCGAATTCTTTTTCATCAAATTCAAACTCGTTATAGGTATTCTCATCGTAGGTCTTTTTCTTTTCAATGTTTTTCTTGATAGAAGAAGACATTAGGCAATTCCAAAAGAAAAGGAAAATAATGATAACTACTATGCCTCCAATAATAAATCCATAAGCAAAGATATCATTTGTTTTAAGAAAAAAGGCTCCAGCCACAATGAAGATTAGTCCAAGAACAACTCCAAGAAGCTTAGTGGTTTTTGAAGTTACTCGGGCTAGTTCTAATTGTGAATCTAGGCCTAAGAATGTTTTATTTTTGTACATAGTTTTATCCTCCGAAACGGTTACATTATACTATGTAGATAAGGAAATTATCAATCCCTTCTATGCTAGCAAATCTTTGTAGTGAGTCAAGCAATAATCGCATACCTTATCGGCGATATAATCGTGGCCTTTTTGATTTGGATGAATTCCATCTAGTGATAAGTAATCGAGAAAATCAGTTCTTTGTAATAAAGGAGTGCGATAATCAATAAAATCACATTTTTCTTCATGAGCACAGCGTGTAATTAGATTGTTAAACTGTTCGTGATGACGATATAAGTTATTTACATCATTATGAAGAAAAGCAATTATTGGGTCCCCATTATGCTTCTTACAGATAGTGTTATCAAAATATCGCTTTGAGTCTATTGGGAAAAGAGAAGTCAATAATACATCTACATTATTCTTCTTCAAGGTTTTAATTATATCAGTTAGCATTTGATAGAAGTCATCAGGGTTGGTAAAAGATCCATGTTCTTCGTTGGGCGTTTGCTCAACTTCGCCCCAAACATAGTCTGAATCATTTCCACCTAAACACATTACGCAAACATTATGTTCTTGACTGTCTAGATTAGAAAGAAAATCATTCAAATAATCCTTTTCTTTGAAGCGTTTTAATGATTGGCCAAACATAGACATATTATTTATGGATAGATGTAGTCTTTCACTAATCGTTGTGATTGCACTCTGCCCAATCCTTTTAATCATTCCATTTTCAAGATAAAGTCCCTTGGTGATTGAATCCCCAAATACTGTAATTTTCATTTTGAATCCTCCGTAAGTTTTTTACTTTTTCTTTTCGCATAAATATAAACGACAAATGCACAAATTGCAAAATAGACAATGTAAATTAGCCATGATATATTCCATAGTGAAGCAAACAAGCCCAGTGATAGAAATATGATAGTAGAAATAAGCAGGCCAGTTGCTCCAACTTCAATTAGTTTTGCCAGTGTAGGTGTTCTTTTTCCATAAATCATCAAATCTAGAACAACACCAATTGCAAAGTAAATCAAAATACTAATCCAACTATGTTCCCATGTTTCTAGATGCATGATAGTTTCGGCATAAAGGTTAGGGAAGACATAGATAATGGGAAGAATCGCTACCGAGACTATTGCCAAACTATAGCGTTTTACCCTTTCAACACTATACATCATGATATAGCGCAGAGCAACAATAGAAACAATAATAAAATAAATTAATCCAGCGCCAACGGGCACTAGCCAAGTTATTTTAAAAGATTGAAAAACTAGAAAACTCAAAACAAGATAGAGAGCCCCAACAGCGATAAGATAAAAAGCAGTGAAAGCTACAAAGTTAATAGCTTTGCTTTTCAATATTTTTCGGGAGCTGCTTTCTTCAATTTCTTTGACTGCCTTCTTTAGATTTATTAAGATACTTTTAGCATCATTAAATGCATCTTTTTCGCTTTTGCCTTCTGCGATACTATCATCGTAGATTGAAAACATGTCTGATTGCAATTCCTCCCTAAATTCATTTATCTCGGGAGATTTAGGATATGGACGAAATTTTCTGCTTATTAGTTTATTTATTTTTTCTTTCATGTTCTTATCCTCCTATTAGTTTTGACAAAACCACACACGTACGGTTGTATTCATCAACCTTATCGCGGTAGTATTTTTTACCAGCATCGGTAATCTTATAATAACGTCGCCTTCCACCAGCTTCGCTATCACACCAATAGGCGCCAATCAAGCCATCTTTTTCCATACGGCGAAAGGCAGTATAGATGGTAGCATCTTTGATGTCAACTAAGCCACCACTAGTGACAAATATCTCTTTGGTTATCTCATAGCCATAAGAATCTTTTTCGCTAAGAATCTTTAGAATGATGGTTTCAGTATTGCCACGAAGAACTTCACTGATATAACTCATAAGTTACCTCCTTTGATTATATACCTAATCAGATTAGATACTATAATATGACATTTTGGTAATAAAGTCAATAATAATAGCTCAAATTCTATAATTATCGCTTTTTCCGTAACTTTTCGCATTTTCATATTACTTTAATTTGAAAAATATAGTATAATATAAACATAACGAGTTGCTTTTGCCAAAAAGCGTAAGTCCAGTTAGAAAGATGGTGACTTTATGTTTAAGACAGGCGATTATGTAATACATAAAAGTGAAGGAGTATGCCTGGTTGAAAAGATCATCAACCGGAATTTTGGCGATGGAGTTCAAGATTACTATGTATTGCGTCCTCGCTATTACAATGGAACTGCAACAATAATGATTCCTGTTTTATTCTGTGGTCAAATCAGAAATGTTATTAACAAATCTGATGCTCTCAAAGTTATTGATGGAATGGCAGATACGGAAGACATATGGATAACTGACAATAAAAAAAGAAAAGAATTATTTACTAAGATTATTAACGATGGTGATATTATTAGTCTTTGCGCGCTAATAAATGCGGCTTATCGTAGAAAAACCGAGTATGCGGCAATGAAAAAAGATCTTCCTTTAGTGGATACAACTTTATCAAACCTTGCCGAACGGCTAGTATTTGAGGAGCTTGCTTTTGCTCTCGACATACCACTAGAGAATGTTCCTGCATACATCTCTGAGCATTTAAAAAATTAAGATATGAATTTTCATATCTTTTTTTGTGCTATAATTTTAAGGAGGCGATAAAGGTGAAGAACAAACATATTCTATTAAGAAAACAAGTTATAGCTATCTATTCAACCACTATTGCATTGACTGTTTTGGCTTTTGCTTTTATCGGCTTGTGGCTTATTTTGGATAATAATGGTGTTGAAAGCTCAACAGCTTTAGCAATAGGCTTAGCAGGCTTCTTTGCCTTTATCATCGCAGCGTTATCAATAATGATTAGTTATTATGGCCAATTGTATGAGTATAATTCGCATAAAGAGGAAGGAAAAATGCGCCAAACTCCTTTAACTAAATCTTCATGCACTCTTGATTTATGGAATGCAAGGCGCTTGTTTGAACAACAAGGTTTTACCTTGATGGATAATAATGTTTTTCATCGTCGTGATCTATCGGCTTGGCGCAATTACATTAATTATTATGTCATTCAAATTAAAACTGATGATGTTGATGAATCTATTGAAACATTAATTGAGAGAACCAATGATATTATTACTCCTAAGGACTCCTATCCTACTACAAACAATGCATTGCTTTTTGTTTGCTACATAGATTACCCAAAAGAGAAAGATTTTCTAGCATTAAAGTCATTAGTCATTAATGAAAGGCTAGTCGAGATGATACCAAATCAGCAGCAAAGTTCGATTGTTCCACTAATTATTGACATTGATGGGAATGCGTTTTACGCTTGCTACAATAATAAGAGTTTAAAGATGTATGATTTGGCTCTTCGTAATTATTTAAAAATGCTAGATATTGATACAAAAAGTAGTGTTTATTGAGTAGTATAGGAAAAAATGACTATAAAAACGCTCGTTTTTGTCGAGACTTTTTAAATAAGTTGAGTAAATAATTAATTAATGCTTGCTATTTGCTGAATATTTGATAGAATAAAGACATACGATGACAATCTATTAGTTGATAATCATTTTCGGTGGAGAGGGAGTGATACTAGTGAATACTATGCTAGCTGAATTAGAAAAATGGGGTTGTGATATCAAGGGCGCCTTAATGCGCTTTATGAATAATGAAAACTTGTACATAACTTTCTGCTCTGAGGTATTAATGGATGAAAATTTCGCTATTCTTGATGAATCCTTGAAGACGCATGATGTCAAAAGAGCGTTTGAATCTGCCCATACTTTAAAAGGAGTATTAGGTAACATGGGCATTACACCAATGTATTCACTTATTAGTGAGATTGTGAATCCTTTACGTCGGGGATCCGATGCCGGAATAAGCAACAAATACAAGAAGTTTGTTGAACTCAAAAAAGAGTTTTCTAATATAGTAGCTAAATACAAATAGTAAGAATTAATATGGAGATTAAAGAGTATATAGGCACATTTATTAATGAGCAAGGTTTAATCGTGCAATGGCCAGCCAAACAAAAAAAGCAGATTGCCTGCTTGTTTTATATTTTTCCCGTTTTTGAAGCTAATCGTTTTTATACAGAACAAGAAATCAACATCCTGATCGACAGCAAATGTGCTTTTCATGATCCAGCTTTAATTAGACGAGATTTATTTAACCTAGGTTTCTTATGCCGTAAGATTGATGGCTCATCTTATTGGGTCAGTTCTAATCCACCGACAAAAAGCAGCTATGGTTTAGATTAGAGCGGGGGAACACTAGCAATATTGGATACCTTGCGATTAAAATAGATGAAGCAGAGTATTCCAACAATTAATAATACAGTACCAAATAATCGAACTTTATAAGCAAAGACATCGGGACTACAATCCATGATGGCTTTTTTTAAACTTTTCTGATTTCGGTTTAGGAAGTAAATATAAACAACAAAAGTGATGAGTAAAGCGATAAGAAATATATCTCGCGATTTCTTCTCATCATTCGGATTTTTATAAACTACAAATGCTTGTTGAATCTTGTCACCATAAATATTGATTACGGCAGCTGCGACAAACAACAAAGATAGGAAATTCTCTAATTGAAGCTGCTTAAGTTGCTGATCTTGAGTGGAGTAATTCATATATTATATATATGCCTGAAAAGGAGCATTCATTATTAAGTATTGTAATAAACCAGTTAAGAGTAAAAAGGACTTTACAAAAACGAGATTAAACGCTACAATAATAAAGCACATTGCTGGCGGTAGTGGCGAAGTGGTTAACGCACCTGACTGTGGATCAGGCACTTCGTGGGTTCGATTCCCACTTGCCGCCCCATAAAAAAATTAAGTTTGATACAAAGCGAATTAAGCGTTTGTTATCAAACTTTTTTTTAATAGAATATGCTTTATATACTAGAGCAAGTATAAAAAATATCGTGGGTCGAACTTGGTCCAGCAAAGCGTGTTCAACTTTATTCTTAATTAATACTTTTCATAACCATCGATTTAATAAAAGACTTGTTTTCAGCAGTATCTTCAATATAACCATGGATAATTTTTTCACAGTAATAAAAGACCATTGTGGTAATATAATCCCACATTATCAATACTTGATGATCATTGTATTGTGGCATGTTCTTGAATATTAAACGCGCCACCTCTAAAAATTCTGATGCACGAGTATTTACTTCAGTTGGATCAAAGCCAAAGGTATTAACATACTCTAGATAATACAGTGATTCTTCTTTATGCTGCAAACAATAATCAAATATAATATCCCAAATCTCAGATAATTCTTTTCCTTCATCAGTTAAACCAACTACTTTATTCATAATAGAGACATCAATACTTTTTGCGGCAGCATCTAAAAGACCTTGTTTGGTTTTAAAACGATCAAAAATAGTGAAATCTGAGCAATCGCATTGCTTCGCTAATTGCTTGGTCGATATTTTAGACACACCATGAATGCTTCCATACTTAATTGTTTCACTCAATATTTTTTCTTCGGCATTACCCAAATTTCGATACGGCATAAATTCACACTTCCTTAGAATAAATCTATTATACTTTATCCATAAAAATTAAGCAAACGCAAAAAAAAATTAAAAAAATAGATATAGTTATTTATTAATAAATAACTAGCGATTACTTAATAAGCCTTGAAATTATCTAGCGACTGCTATATAATAAGAATAAGTAGAAATTAATGACTAGTTACACAACAAGGAAAATTCTGAAAAAGAAGTAAACTCAGTTATTTCCTTTACTCATTATGTAACTGCGTATTAATTCAATAAGGGAGTGATGCTTACTGAATAATGCAAGGTAGAACAAAATTCGAGCAAATAAAAAAGAAAAATAGAAGAGATTTCTTAATGGAGGAAAGTTATGAAAAAGAAAATTACTAAATTGATGAAGGTGTTTGGGGCCGTACTTGTTAGTTTAACAATCGCCATTGGCCTTACTGTCAAAAACACTAACGCAACTAGCATTAAAGCGGCTAGTACAGATTACGAGTCAATCTCCTTAACATCGAATAGTTTTAACAAGGATGTTATTGCTGAAGCAAAAACAATCACGGGAAGTGGTAGCTCAGCAGCACTTAGCACAGTGAATTTCTGTGTTGATGGAGAATCATCTTATTGTTACAATGCTTATTTCTCGCAAGATTATACCGGTGCATCTGGAAAAGGATTCCCAAGTAGTAAGACAATTACTGGGCTTAATTCTGGAGCCACCTATAATTTACAAAATTACAATGGAAACAATGCTGCTGTTGTAAGCAGAAAAGGATCTACCTATGATCCAGCTTTTACAATGAATTTGGTTGGTGCTGGTTCATACGAGAGTTTAGTCTTCTTAGCGGCGCGTTGTGGAACTACTTCCGGTTATTCAAATATGGGTGTGCAAGTCAACTTTACCGATGGAACTAGTTACAACTCATCATACAAGGTAGCAACTGGTATACTAGTGAAAGCAGCAGCGCGTACAAATGCTATGTTGGATATAATTTAAAAGGACGTGTAAAAGCAAAATATGATTCTGGTTCTCCTAGTAAAGCTGTTGGAGCATTAGAGCTTGAAGATGCTGCTCCATATCTATATGAATGTTATATGGACCTAGGTGCAAATAAAACTAAACTAGTAAAATCTGTTTCCTTGACTATTGGAACTGATGTTGGTACTACATCAACTAATGCTAATTGTATGATTTTCGCCATTGCCGGAAAGAAAGTTGCTGATGCTCCAGCAAAACCAACTGTTCCTAGCAATGTCAATGAAATAACTAAAACATCTTCAAGTTTTACTGCCAAGTGGAGTGGTTGTTACTGGTGCTACTGGTTATTTCTTAGATGTTTCAACTCATTCCGATTTTTCTGATTACTTAACTGGTTATAACAACCTTGATGTTGGTAATGTATTAGAAAAAACAGTTACAGGCTTAACTGCTAACACAACTTATTATTATCGTGTAAGAGCTAAAAATGCCAGTGGATCTGGTCTCAGCTCTTCGACAATTACTGTAGTAATTCCTGAAGCTGTTGAAGATTTAACGATTGATCTTGGTCAACCGACAAATATTACCTCAACAACATATAAATTAGGTAATTTTGCTATTTCGGGTAGTGCTGAGATAAAAAGCATTTCGGTCTCGGTTGATAATGGAACATTGTCAATGGCTACCAATTCGGCCTACTCTTTATATTATGATTTGAATAACAAATACGTTTCTGTCGTTTTCAATACGAAAGTGAGTGCTTCGATAGCTGCCAATGCTATTAAAAGTGGATTGACATTTACTGTCCCATCTACTGGAACCCAAAAAGTTACATTCTCTGTTGATGGAAACGATACAAGTTTACCAGCAGGAACAAAGATGACCTCATTTGCTCATCCTGATGGTACTATTCACTACTATACCTATATCGAAGACTATCATCAATCATGGACGGCATCTTATAATGCTGCTAAAAGTTACATCTATCAAGGAATGACAGGCTATTTAGTTACTATTACTTCACAAGCTGAAGACAAAGTTCTTGATGGTATCACTTTAAAAGGTGGTTGGTCTGGTGGATCAAGATATAATAAGAATACTGTTTGGGATCCTGCTACTGCAAACTTTATTGCCGCAAGTGCTAGAAGTAATGACAAATTTATCTGGGCTTGTGGACCTGAAGCTGGTACCGCTTATTACAATTACACCACACCAGCGGCTTCAACTGGTGGCAAAGGTGCAATCGCTGGCGTTTATCAACATTTTGCTAATTTCAATGAACCAAATAATCATAATGGCTCTGCAAACTCCAGCTATGATGTTGGACCATATGAATGGTGTATGCAAGTTCACTTTGCCTCGGAAAAGGGCTGGAATGACCTTCCAGATAGCCCTGATGCTGATGATACTCTAGATGGCTATTTTGTTGAGTTCAGTTCCTATTCTACGGGAACAGGTACTGTTGGAGTTGCTTCTAAGAGCGCTTCAGGAGAATTCTCCATCAATAAAAAGCAGATGAATTCTATTGAGACTGAGAAATCTACAATTCCAAGTACAGATGTTGTTATTAATAATGGTACATTTACTGCCACTTGGAGTGCAGTTGAAGGCGCTGTTTATTATAATTTACAAGTTGCTACTTCCTCAGATTTTTCCACCGGAATATTAGCTGGATACAATCCAAAGAATGTTGGCAATGTTCTATCACATGTTGTTACAATCACTGATAGTACATGTAAATATTATTATCGTGTTACACCAGTAAACTATATCGATGAAGGAGAAAAATCTAATACGAAAGAAGTCAAACTAGAAGCTGCTCCAGCTCCATCTTTTAATGAAAGTGATGTTATAACTTCAAAAACTGATGATAAGATTACAATTAATACAGTTACTGGCTATGACTATAAATTAATAAAAGTGGCCACTCCGGAAGTTACTGTTGAAGATTGGTTCACTGGTAATGGAAGTACGCATGATTTTCCTAACTTAGATGACAATACAGCTTATAAAGTATTATTAAGGGTTACACCAAATGAAGGCGATGTTGATCCAAATACTCAAACTATACAAATTACTACAAAAGAAGAAGGACCAGCTGCTCCTGTCATTGTTCCAACTGAAACTATCGCAAATAAAACTAATAATTCCTTTACGATTTCAACAGTTGTTAGTTATGAATACCGCTTGATTATAAAAGGTACACCAGAGACTGTTGTTGAGAATTGGTTCGATGGTGATGGGAATACCCATACCTTCAATGATTTAGCGCCAAATGCTACTTATACTGTCCAAGTTTAAGGCAACAGCGACAAAAATGGAATCAGCAAGTACAGAACAAGATGTTACTACTGAAAAGAATAATGGTCCTGTCGCACCTACTTATACATTAACTGATATTAATGCTGTCAAGGATAATAATAGCATTACAATTAATACCATTGCTACCAATGAATATAAGTTAGTTAAGAAAGGCACACCAGAGACCTTAGTCGAAGATTGGTCAACGGGAACTGGTTCAAGCCGTAGCTTTAAAAACCTTGATCCTAATGCAGAATATACTCTCTACATAAGAGTTAAAGAAACAGATACAACAAAACAATCCAGTGAAGAAAAGCTTGATATCAAGACTGAAATGAATCCTGCTCCAGTAGCTCCAACTGAAGACGTTGGTAAAGAAACCATAAAGAAAACAACATCTACTTCTTTAGTAATTGAAACAAAAGAAGGTTATGAATACGAAGTAATTAACCAAAAAACTGGTGAAGTTGTTACTGCTTGGTTCGATGGCGATGGTCAAGATAAAGTAATTGACGGTTTAGAAGGTAATGTGGAATATAAGATTTATTATCGTTTTGCTCAAACCGAAACTACCAATGCTTCCGCTGTTTATGAATATGTTGTTAAAACTGCCAGTTCAACAAAGATTGGTTGGTTAGTTGTCGATATTGTCTTTGCAGCCTTTACAATTGCTATTCTATTCTTTGGAATTAGAAGAAAAAGAAGCCAAGATCAGATAATTAAAGCAGTTATTAGCAATCTTAAGGTTTCTGTCTTACCATTATTAGCATTATTTGGTAGTGTTGGTGGTCCAGTTATCTTCGTTATATTGCTAGTAATAATAATTGTTCTAATTTATATCTTCTATGGACGTGATGGTTCGCTAGTTAAAAACATTCGCAAAATCAGAGAAGAAATTCAGATGATGGCAGCCGCCAAACCTACAGCTAAACCAGAAGAAATAAATGATGATATGAAAAAAATAATTAGCCTTGACAAAGAAGTTAAATTAAGCGAAGTCGTTGCTTGTGCCAATGCTCTAAAAGATGGGCATTTGCCAGTACGCAAAGCTGACATATCTGATTATTTAGAAAAGAAATATAATGATAAAGTCGAATTATGCAGACGTAATCATTATGTTGGCAAGTCAAAACTTCCATTAGCTGATACTCATTATGTTAAGAAGATTGCCAAATCTGATGGAAAAGCAACTACTGAATGCTTTGCCTATGTCTATGAAGTCGAGAACAATAGTGCGTTCTTGTTACTCAGAATTAATGAAGAAATGGCTAAAACAATTAGTGCAAAGCACCCGTTAATTTCTAAGTCAACCTTTCCCAAAGGGGCTTGTTGGTATAGCGTGATCATTGATAATTCTTTCAAAGAATTGAACGAAGTTTATGCTTTGGTTGATTTAGCCAAAGGATATGTCGAATCTTTAGCAGCAGAAGTTACTGAGAAAACTGCTGAAACCCAAAAATAGATTATATAATCTCTTCTAATTATATATACTCTCTACTGTTCATAGAGGGGGAGAACCGTTAACCTTGGTGATTAACGGTTTTTTTGTGCTCTTATATATATAAAAGTTTCTTGTAGCCATAATTAGTCAATAAAGCAAAGACCAGGCCATCTATTTGTCTTTTTGCATCAATGTGTTATAATGGAAAAAAATAAGAAGGTGCAAAATGGCTATTATTTGGAAGAGGATTAGGAAATTCCTCTATGCTGGTTATGATAATAATACTTATAAAAAGCATAGTACGGATATAAATAATATAAACTATAGGATGCTGTGGAATGTATCACTTTTTGGAATGATAGCAGGAGCAATTCTTCTTCTTATCTCTTTTTTGCCATTTAATTTTCTCATACTAACTTATGGTTATTTAGGCATAATGGTATTTTTCGGAATTGTCTTTGTTATCTGTTTGGTGATAAAAAAGCGAAATAAACGTTGTGTCCGCTACGTTTGGTGGGCTTTACTAATTGCCGCTTTTTTTATGGCGGCTCTTATGGGATCTTATATGCAGAGAAATAATTCCAATAATGCAGTCACAATATTGGTGTTTGCCGTGGCTTTACCTTTATTTTTTATTGATAGACCTTACGTAACGGATATAATTGTCACAGTGATGTGTGCAATTTTCCTTGTTCTATCTTTTGTTTATAAAGATTATTATCGCTTTACGATTGATGCTACCAATATGGTTGTCTTTTGGGTAACGGGAATTATTACTAATCATCAAATAATCAAGATAAAGATTAGGGACGTAATAAATATTAGCATCCTTAGAAATCAACGCGATACTGATAATTTAACTGGCCTTGGCAGTCGTCATCAATTAATTAGTACTGTCAATAGTTATTTAGCAAGCACAAAAAACAAATCAATGCTCTTTATTCTAGACTTAGATAATTTCAAAGAAGTAAATGATTTATGTGGACACAATGTTGGAGATGAGACATTAAGAGAGGTTGCTGATGTTCTTAAAACTACATTCAGAACAGGCGACTGTATCTGTCGATTCGGCGGCGATGAATTCGTTGGCTTTTTCCCTGATTATCTATCTTTTGAACCAATAAAGCAGAGAATTGAGTCATTAATACCAAAGATTACTACAATTAAGTTGGATTATGAAAAATATCCTGGTGTTGGAGCTTCAATAGGAGTTGCTTATTCTTCTGATGAAACTGCGACATTTGAAGAACTTTTTTCGGCTGCTGATGATGCTTTATATCAATCTAAGAAAGCAGGAAAAAATATTTGTATTTATCACAAATATTAGTTTTATCATGTGAGAATTAGATAATTATTTTAGGCCTTTATTATAG
>CAYIYR010000026.1:0-21215 GCA_964367815.1 uncultured Eubacteriales bacterium | reverse complement strand
ATTTATATGAAATGCTAAATAGCGAATTTATATTGAGATACAATGCAATGACTCCAGCTTCAAGTATGATAGCAACAGAAATTGTCACAAAAGATGCTGATAATCCCAATGCTTTCTATCTTGAAAGCAAAAAAGATCATCACCTCATTGGGGTAGTATCATTTGAAGAGGATAGTCTTCGTTATTTAGTAAATTCTCTTTGTCTTTCCTACTATATGAATGAGAAATATACAGGTAAAGGTTATATGCATGAAGCTCTGGTTGCTATCATAACTCATATGTTCAGTACAACCGAAATTGAGCTAATATCAGCCCGTTCATTTATCGCTAACACCCCTTCCCAAAATGTTTTGATTAAACTCGGGTTTACTAAGGAAGGATGTTTGAGACAGGCCGTGAAAGGCTACAAAGATATAGTTTATGATGATCTGCTGTTCTCTTTATTGAAAAAGGAATGGCAAGCGCAACTATAAGTTGCTTGCTTTTTCAGAGTATATAGAATAAAGTTATCCTAGTTAGGGGGAATAAAATGAGTAAAGCATTTTCAAGTTACTTGACAACAAGCATGCCATTATTAGAGGAATTAATCGCTAAATTAACGAAGAAATTCCCATATTGCTCGATTTTGGGTTGTGATTCCAAAGGAAAAAACTATCGTGTTTCCAGTAAAACGACCAATATAACCGACAATGATATTATGGAAAGAGGCTTTGTTGTTAGAGTACATAATGGCACTAACTATGCCGAATATTCTTTTAATGAAATCAGCAAGCAATCCTTGCCAATAATCATTGAAAGAATCGAAAAGGAATTACTGCTTAGTGATAAGCTAAAGAGTAGTAAGTTCCTTAGTTTAAAGGCCTATAAGGTTTTTGAAGAGGAAGAGATGACCAAAGATTTCGCAAGAGTTTATCCTAGCAAAGAGTTAAACTCTCAAGAAATTGTCAGTAAACTAGTTGATCTACGTAAGATAATGGAAGCCAAGCCCAATGTGGTTAATGCTATCACGGTCTATCAACAACTAGACATCAGCAAGGTTTTCATTTCAACAAAGAAAAAATTGACTCAATTCTACACTTGGTGTGGAGTTAATTTAGTCTGCATTACTAGTAAAGATGATGATACTAGAAGTAGTTATGAAGGAATTTCTGGTGTTGATCCAAAGAATGTGTTTGATAGAGCAGAGTCTTTGATTGATCAAGTCTGCACTGATGCTAATGACATGATTGGTACCGGTCAGATTGAGCCGGGAGTATATGATGTTATCGCTGATCCAGGTATTGCTGGATTAATCGCCCATGAAGCTTTTGGTCATGGCGTCGAGATGGACATGTTTGTCAAAGGCAGAGCAAAAGCAGTTGAATATGTCAATAAGCCAGTTGCTTCTACCATTGTAACAATGCATGAAGGTGCCTTAAATACCGAAGAAGTATCATCTTATTTCTTTGATGATGAAGGTACACTTGCCCATGATACAGTAGAGATTAAAAATGGTATCCTTAAGACCGGCGTCTGTGATGCAATCTCCGCTATGATTCTTGGTATTGAACCAACCGGAAATGGTAAGAGAGAGTCTTTTGAAAGAAAAGCTTATACAAGAATGACTTCGACCTATTTTGAACCTGGCACTTCTACACCCGAAGAGATGATTGCTTCTGTTAAGCATGGTTATCTAATCAGTGGTATGTATAGTGGCATGGAAGATCCCAAAAACTGGGGTATTCAATGCGCAGCAATGATGGGAAGAGAAATAAAAGATGGTAAGTTTACCGGAAAAGTAGTTTCACCAGTCTTACTAACCGGTTATGTTCCTGATTTATTGGGTTCAATTTCCATGGCTTCCAATAAAGGTGAGCTTTTCGGTTCCGGCTTCTGTGGCAAAGGCTACAAAGAATGGGTCAAAACCGCTGATGGCGGACCATACTTGAAAGTAAAGGTGAATGTTGGATGATTGAACTAATCAAAAAAGTGTTAAATAAACACAAAGATATTGAATGGGAAATAAGGGAAAGCACAGTTTCCTCCTATGAATTATTCTTTATTAAGAGAAATATTGAAATGAATCGCTGCAAGGATGTTAAGCATTATGATGTAACCATTTTCAAAGCCTTTGATGATCTCAAAGCTAGTGCTTCGATGATGGTCCACCCTACAATGACTGAAACTGAATTAGATGAAGTAATCAATGAAGGAATATACGCTGCAAACTTTGCCAAAAACAAGACTTATAATCTTGCAATTCCTCAACAACTATACGGCCAAATTCCTGAAACCAATATGGATCATGCCTCTTTAGAAGATACTGCCATTGAAATATCAAACGCTATCTTTGCGGAAGACAAGTATACTGAAGGTTGGATTAATGCTTGTGAGATCTTTGTGAATCGCAAGAATAAGCGGATTCTTAACTCTAATGGCGTTGATTATTCTGCAAAGATTACTGATGCAGAGGTTGAATACATAACTACTTGGAAGGGTAAAACCGAAGAAGTTGAGTTGTATCGCAATCTAAAATTCTCTAGTTTAGATAAAGCAAGTATCAGTGCCGATGTGGCAGATACCTTAAAAACAGCTAGATTGAGAGCTGTGGCAGAACCAATGAAGTCATTGGAAAAAGTTAATGTCGTTTTCCGCAGTGCTGAAATTGAAGAGATGTTAATCTACTTTACTGAACACTGCAATGTATCCTATATCTATCAAAACTTTTCCGATTGGAAAGTTGGCAAGAAACTATTAAAAGATAATTGCGAAGGCGATAAAATCTCTATTAAAATTAATCCTTTCCTCAAAGGTTCTACTACGGCCTCACCATTCGATAATAATGGCTACACTAATGAGCCTATTGATATGATTGTTGATGGAGTTGTTCTAAACCTCTGGGGTCCCAATGTTAATGGACAATACATTAATTATGAAGCCAAAGTTAACAACCGTAACTTCGAAGTTAAACCAGGAAGTTTAACTACAGAGGAAATGAATAATGAACCATATCTTGAGATTGTTTCAATGTCCGGCCTCCAAGTTGATGAATTGTTAGGAAGTTTCTGTGGTGAAATTAGATTGGCAATCTATCATGATGGCGATAAAGAAACCCCCTATAGTGGTGGTTCTATCAGCGGTATGATAAGTCAAAATATTGATACATGGAAATTCTCTAAAGAGACAACTGTTCGCAATAACTACCATGGACCGAAGTATTTAGAAATCTATGGCGCAAAAATACTAGGTAAATAAGAAAGAAAGTGTTCACTTCTATAAGGGTGAACACTTTTTGTTTCTTTTCATTAAATTGACTAACTGATTTTTAAAGACTTTGGCTTGTTCTTCTTGACTAATCAAAGGATTAACATAATCATAGTTTTGACAAGGAAACTTACTGCATTGACCACAATGATTAAGTTTCTTTTCATTTATGCAGCATTGATAGGTTGGACAGACCTTCATGTCAAGATATGGTGCCCAATATACTTCTCCCTTGATAGCTAAACAGCCACTGCATTGGTTAGGATATCGATCGCAATCGCTGCAATTAACACCACAACAAGTTTGAAAAGCTTGGTCTAGATGTTTATATTTCATAACTTGTGATAAGACATAAGCTTCCCTCAAGATGTTTTTGTTACCATCGAGCCTACCTAATTGCATATTAACTTCATAAGCTGTCTTAATATCTACTTCAAAACGCTTAAACTGTAAATCTTTCTCGTAATCATCCAAATGTTGTTTGCCAACACTCTCGCTAACTTTAGCTAAGTAATAATAGGAAGTGTGGTCAAAGACTAACTCTGGCCATTTTGTACTTTTCCGTAATTCTCTTACTTTTCCTAATAGGCAAGCTGAAGCCGGAATGACTGTTAAACCAACTTCCTCATAAACTTCACGACTTAATGTATCAATATGTGTTTCTCCGGGTTCACTTCCACCACCAGGAAATTTATAGTAACCGACTTTCATACTTTTTACCATTACCAATTTATCATCATGAAAAATTATGGCGCGCACTGCTGTTCGTGGCGAATGCCTCCATGTTTCTTGATAGTCATTTAAATCAATTACTTTGTTGAACTTCATCCAAATCACCATCTTCAATTATACAGCAATACATTTAGAGCGACAAGATACGCTTTTTCTTGAAATATTCCGCTTTTGTGGTATTATAGTAATGCAAAAATATTGGGGCATAGCCAAGCGGTAAGGCTCCAGACTCTGAATCTGGCATCTCCCCGGTTCGAATCCAGGTGCCCCAGCCATTATGCATTGATAAGTGTCAATAGACACTTTTCTTTTTTTAATTTGTCATAGTAAGAAGCTTATGCATTGTGTTATAATTTCCAAGTCAGTGAGGTACGTTTATGAATATTTTTTTAACAAATGATGATGGATATGATCAATATGGGATTCTTTTATTAAAAGAAATCCTGAAAGAATATGGTGAAGTTTATATATGTGCTCCCCACTTTCATCAAAGTGGCGCATCAATGAGCTTTTCAATTGGCAAGAATTTTGAGGTTTTCAAGCATGATGATCATACTTATAGTATTACTGGATCCCCTGCTGATGTTGTAATTCTTGGCTTGCAAGTGATTCCAGTCAAATTTGATTTGGTGGTGTCCGGCTGTAATAATGGTCATAATATTTCTTATGATTCATTGTATTCAGGAACCATTGGTGCTGCTGTTGAAGCATTAAATCATGGAATACCTGCGGTTGCATTTTCAACTGATTTTGATCACTGGGACATTGCCAAGAACGAACTCAAGAAAACTCTTGATTATGTATTTGATAATAAATTAATTGATAAAAATCATTTGTTGAATATCAATTTTCCCAAGAAACCATTTACTAAATCCATGGGCATCAGAATAACTCGAGAAGTTATGAAAAGGGATGCTTACTATTATGAAATAAGAGATGGCTATTATTATACCGACCGCAATGAAGATTTCACTGGATATCCTGAAGATAGCGATGTCTATGCGATAGCAAATGGCTATACATCTATTTGTCCTTTAGGTAATTCATTATTCAATTATGAAGCTTACGATAAACTAAAAAAATAACGACCGAAGTCGTTATTTTTTATCTCAATAATTCTCGCACTTTGCTCTTATAAATCTCGACGCTTTGTTGATCACAAGGATTAACATTAATCATATATGAAGCCGCAACACAAGCAAACATAAAGAAGTAAACTAAGTAGCCAAAGGCATAGGCGTCCATTTTCGGAAAATGTATGACAATATTGGGAACTTTTCCAATATTGTGAGCCTCGACAGTAGCCTTTGATACAATCTTATTAATTTCTCCCAAATCTCTTCCTTCAACGGACTTTAAAGCAATTTGTCCATCATCGGCATGGGGAATAAACAAGCTTTCGGTTTCATCACAAAGCAAACCAGTTTCGAACAAAATCTTTGTACCATCTTGAACAAATTGCCCAAGTGAATGGAGGTCAGTAGAGTAATTAACACTAGCTGGAAAAATACCCTTTCCGTCCTTACCTTCCGATTCGCCAAATAACTGTTTCCACCATTCCGCAAACATAATCATTTGTGGATCATAGGTCACAAATAACTCAACGGGTTTATCCCAACCAATAACCCGACGTAACACAGCATATTGGTAAGAAGGATTTTTTGTAATATCACTGGTCTTGCAATCGAGGCATGCTCTTTTAGCTCCTAACATAACTTGCATAATATCAATGCCAGCAGCCGCTATCGGCAACAAACCAACAGGTGTAATAACCGAATATCGCCCTAGTATATCTTCAGGAATAACGAAAGAAGTATACCCTTCTTTATTAACAAGCTCTCTTAATTGGCCATTATCTTTATCTGTTGTAACAATTATTCTTTTCTTTGTCTCTTCAACACCCCAGCGTTGAATCATTTGATCCTTCAGAAGGCGAAAAGCGATTGCTGTTTCCAAAGTAGATCCACTTTTAGAAATAACATTAACACAATAATTCTTACCTTCTAAGTATTTCAATACTTTTTTAGTATAATTGGCTGAGAAAGTATTGCCTAAATAAATTATCTTTGTTTTGCTTCTTTGAAAGGCACCGTTGATCATTTCAATAGCTGCCCTAGCTCCCAAGTAAGAACCGCCGATACCCACAAGAACAAAGGCATCATATTTTTCTCTTATTTCTTGACCTAATCTTTGAATCTTCAGCAATTCTTTCTCGCTAAATTCATTGGGATAATCTAGCCAGCCTAAGTATTCGCCACCAATGCCATCTTTGTTTCGAATCATTTCATCAATGCGGTCAACATGATGTTGATAACGTTTTAGGTTTCCATCAAGTAAGGTATAAGAGGCATCTATTCGCACAAATGTATCCTGATTCTCATCAGCATCCATTGTTTCTTTAATCATTTCTTCTATAAAAGGAAAATATTTCTTATTGGTGTTTAACTCCTTCTTGCGTTGTTTAGCTAAAGGAGATTTACGTTTCTTCTTACTATCTTCTGCGATTTGCTTTAAGCTAAGTTTGGCATGTTCGGCTAGTGAATTGTATTCAATAACATAAAAATTAGCTACATCACCCAAGCGAATATAATCTTCAATGTTGCGAACATAATCATCAGATATCTCCGAAATATGGACTAGTCCCGTGCCACCATCTTTAAGGTTAACAAAAGCTCCATATGGTTGAATTCCACTGACAACACCTTCAACTATATCCCCTGTCTTGTATTCTTTGCTCATTTTACCAATCTCCTTAAACACCTTTCTAATTATATATCACTTTACTAAAGCAAAGCAAGGTGCTATACTGAATAAGCAAAAAATGGAGCGATAAAATGAACAGCATTGTAGAACAAATAAAAAACACTCTAGATAAAATAAGACCTTTCATCCAAAAGGATGGTGGAGATATCGAATTTGTAGAGTTTGTCGATGGAATAGTAAAAATTAGAATGCATGGAGCCTGTGCCGATTGTGCACTTCAAGATAATACAATCAGCAATGGAATTGAAATGATTTTAGTTGAAGAAGTTCCAGGAGTAATCAGCGTAGAAGTGGTTGAATAACCACTTTTTTTGTTCATTTTTGCTCAAGTAATGATTTATTTATCAAGCCAACTAAGAGGTCTAATAGAATACTTGCGAACTAATAATAGATGGACATTATGCAACCTTGTTAACTCCATTTCATTTTCAATCCGATAATCGAGAATCTCTTTTCTGATATTCATCCGATCGATAAAATGCCTTTCTAAGGTATCAAATAGTTTGGTTGGGAAAAGAATTCGCGCCATTAATAAGCTTGCTTCTTGCTGGGTCAGTTCATAATAATCTAAAAGAGTAGAAAAACTTTCTATATTTATCTCTCCAGCTTTATATAGTTCTGCTAAATCACGAATGGGATTGTCTAGGATAAAATTGAATGGGTCAAAAAACACCTCACTATCAAGGGAGTAGAGTCTTTTATGGACCAACGTGTGATTTGTAATAGAATTACCATAATCAAGCCGCGAATCAGCAAGATACTGTAAGGAATTTTCAGCTAATCCAAAAGAAAAATAGATACCTTCAAGAACCGAATAATATTCTGCATCATCACGCCTTAAGGTCGGAATAACCTTAGTCTCAATAAAATCAAACTTATCTTCCCATAGAGATAATATCTCCGATAACTTAATTACTTCGCCATGATGATAGTCACGATAATGATGATGCAACTCTTGTAAATCGTGGTAAGTTACTTTACTTTTCTTAATTGACCATAAAACATATGTTCGTTCTCCATCAAAGCTTAACAATCCATTGTTACGATTCCGAACAATACTAGCTGCGCGTCCATCAAATACTTCGTTTAGTTCTTTCATGACATCTTCTAAGTCTTCAACCGTTTTCTCATCTAAGTCACATTCAACTAAATAGAAGCTCCAACCCTTATACTCAAAACTATTACCATCAAGTTTCTCGGGATAATAGCCATATTTTTCGAACAAAAATGCTTGCATGTAATCACTCCTTTCATATTATATCTTTACTGCCAAAATAAACATTGGGTATTTTGCCATTAATTACTTTGATTGCCACCGGAATTACTGTCGCTACTGACTTTCCTTTAATTGCTAAAGGGATAATTATATCGATGCTTATAGTTATTTCAATAAATACTTTAATTATGGCATTATTAATTCCATATTCACTGACCTCACTCTTCATATTACCAACAACATCACCAGCAAGAGCATAGCGAATCGGGATTGTTGGCCCAGTAGTGTTTAAGATAGCATTGTTTGTTAAGACACCCATTGGTATTTCGTATATTACATCACAATTATCGAGTTTCCTTAAGTTGTTGGCTTCTAATTCTTTCAAATAATAAATGGTTTTTTGAATGACTTTTGCACTTAATGAGCTTAACATAACAGCATCAAAATCAATCGAACTTATTTGACCATTATCATCGCTAGTAGTAGTCATAATGCTGTCAACATTCGCATCTTTTAAATATTCTAAAACAGACTTGTTTGCAATCAGGGTTGCATAGTTGGTTACTTGCTTTTCTCCATACACTAAAAAAGGCTCTTTTAAAAGAGCATCAGCAATTTTTAAGTTACAGACACCTAGAAGTCCGACCAACGCTAAAACTAGCAGGAAGCGGTCTAAAATCGTTAATTTATATGAATTAAAAAAGCGGCGCTTCATTACATCACCGCTATATTATATGCAAATTTATTTATCTTAATATCTTAAAATCAATCATTTTCATCCCATCATAGATACAATGATACTTTAAGACTTCATCCTTAAACATATGAGGGATAAACAAAGGTATGTTATCAGCAATGCCTTGATTCTTTGGATTCATTATCCAGTCAATTTTCTTCCAGTCTAAAATACCTTCTCTAAATTTTGTGGGAGTAGGGATTCTGCTCTTGGCAAAAGCATAATAGCAAGCAATATTACCTTTATCCATCTTATCTTGAAGATTCTCCCAGGTGAAAGAACCACAGAGAACCATTGAATCAAAGATTAATCCTGATTCTTCTTGTGCTTCTCTAATAGCTCCGCCTAATCCGGTTTCACCATTCTCAACTTTGCCACCCAAACCATTCCAACATCCCATCCAAGATCCTTTTTCACGGTTAAGCAACAACACCTCATCTTCATACCTTATAAAGATTAATGTATAATCAAATTTCATATTTTTCCTCCTTTATGATTAAAATAAAGAGATGGCCGAAGCCATCCCTCTATATTTTTAGGATTGAAAATAATTAAGCAGCGGCTTCTACTTTTGTTACAGTTAATCTTCCAACAGTACCATTAGTACCATAAGAATAACCATAAACAGTGACTGCGGTTCCGGCAGTTAATAAGGAAGCAAACTCTGTCTTAACAGAAGCGTCAAATTGTAATTGGACATCAACAGCAGTGCCATCTTTTGTATAGGTAGCATTAATATAGGAACCAGATAACTTAATTGAATAGCCAGTAACTTTAACATATTTGCCACTCATTGTAGAATCTTTATCGGTTACTACTTTTTGATCATATTCAGCAGCAGTATAAGTTGTTGGTGTTCCATAATCAATTGTTGTCGCATCGGCAACTGTTTCTCCAACTAGTTCTAATGAATCGTAACCAAATTGTTTCATGCCATTGTATAAACTTAATGAACCAATGACTTTGATCTTTGTTCCAATAGCTAGTGTCTTAATTGTTGATGGATTGTTATAAACTAAGATAACACCGGTATCATCTTGAAGATAAGGTCTACCAGAACCATCTTTTGCAACAATACGGCCTTCAATCATATAGGTCTTGCCTTCGGTTGTAACTGTATTGATCTTTGAGACAGTGTCCATTTTCTCTACTTTTGACGTAATAGTTGTAAAC
Organism: uncultured Eubacteriales bacterium; assembly: GCA_964367815.1. GTDB lineage: Bacteria > Bacillota_I > Bacilli_A > RFN20 > UBA1709 > CAYIYR01. The sequence continues at coordinate 11,352 of CAYIYR010000026.1, read as the reverse complement.
TCGGTAACGGCATCTTCTCCAGTTCCGACAGTAGCAGTGACTTTAATTTTCACAGTTGTAGCAGCTGTTGGAGCAGAAACATTAATGGTGTATCTCTTTCCATAAACTTGACTACCACTTACTGTTTTGTTACAAGAAGCTTCGGTAATGGTGACAACTTGATCTCCCTCAGTAACTTCAAAGGTTAAGGCAGGGTCAGTATCGTAAACATCAATAATCTTAAAAGAAGCAGAAGCGGAAACATAATAATTTGTCTTAATTACGGAAGCAACACTGCTCAAAGAAGTAAGAGCTTGATACTTTGGAGCAATGACTTTGCTAGTAACTTCAACTTCGATTGGATGGAATTGAACTGCATTGTACCATACTTCAATACCCTTAACAGTAACAGTATAACCGATCTTTAGATCTTTAAAGATTTCATCGTGAGCAGCTTTATCAATTGGGCCATTCTCTCCGTATTTGACATACATTAGAACATTTTCTCTAGTTCCAATGTCCATTTTGAATGACTTTTGACCATATTTATCAGCAGCAACGATCTCTCTAACTACGCCAGAGAAAGTGACTTTTTGATTTTGATAAGGAGCCATATCTGTAGCGCTAGCAGCGATAGCAGTTTGAATGTCCTTATATTCATAAGTTTTTGGTGTTGTTGAATAAACTTCGTATGAACAACCAGCAGCCATTTCTAACCAGCCGTTGTATGGGCTAGCAGTTCCCTTAACATCGATAACATTACCGATAGCTAAATCAGTGGTGTTGGCTTCGGCGGTTTCGCATTTCAAACGATAGGCATAATAACCACCATTATCATCTTGTAACCAAACACAAACATTTTTGTTGGAAGCTGAATAAGCAGACTTAGCAGTGATTGCTCCTCTAACCATTAGAGAATCACCTTTTTTGGCAGCTGTCCATTCTTGATGGGTATTAACTACATAAGCAGGAATGTATTTATCGAATGTAAGAGTCTTTGATTTGCCATCAGTACTTGATACTTTAGCAGTCAAAGTGTATTCGATTTTGGTAGGAGTTGTCTTATTGGCAGCAATAGTAACTTTAATGATGTGATCTTTAGCAGCACCAAGAGTAACAGAATCATCGTTACCAGTAGTAGTCATGGTCTTTGACCATTCAACTGTAAACTTCTCTTCACCAACGACTAGGGTATCTACCAATTCATAACTAGAAGCAGTAATGGTATCATCCTTATACATTTGGTGTAAGTAGGTTGCAGCATCATCTAGTGGTGTAGTTTTGGTTTCACCACAAGCAGCTAAGACCACACACAGAATTAGACCTAGAAATAGAGCGCTTAATCTTTTTAGAGTCTTCATTTTTTTGTTTCCTTTCTTTTGTTTTCAACTAATGAATAGTGATGTGAGAATCTGAATACACATGGACCTGATAGGCCCCATCAAATTCATCCACAACACCAACAATATCAATTGTCTTGCCCTCGTATTTACTGGCAGTAATCATTGTTTCACCATCGGCTTCGTATAAAACTGAAGTTCGAACAGTTATTACTTTATCATCACTGCTTTTACAAGTTAAGGTCATCGCTCCAACAGAGGATGATGATTCATTCTTGGTAGTATAAATACTTTGAACGGTAAGACTTGTCATTTTAACATAAGTATCAATTATCTTTGCGCCATTATTTACAAAGGCGGTACCAGAGACAACTGAAGGTTTAACTTCATTACCAGTTGAAATTAATCTAATGTTTTTCTCATTATCTGGTCTCATAACAAAGTAGTTTAAGCCGGAAGCTTGATAGCCAAAGTTTTCACTATAAGTGATGGTAGCAGCAAAACTAACCAGATTCCCTACTTTTAATAAATCAACGCCAGTGAAATTATAACCAGTATAAACTTGCATGCCATAAGACATTTCTGTTTCCTCATCATAATCTTCTACATAGTAGACATTGCCACCAGCATCATAAGTAATTAGACCTTCAAAACGAACATTAGCATTAACACAATTGTAAATCTCTTCATTCTCTTCAGTATGACTTGCATAGTAGAGTATACTCTCTCTTATTCCCCGTAAAGTCATCGGAGTATAATTACCATAATCAAAGCCAGGATCTTTCTCAGTACCATAATAATGGAGTTTTAAACTAATCGCTTGATTATAGGCTTTTTGGAATGCATCGCCATATTTTGTTGAAGCATAGTTCTTGGCAGCTGCATAACCTTCTTGCATTAATTCAAGATTTAACATCCGATAATCAGCCTCGGCTGATGAACGATACCAAACAAAGAGTAGATATCTTTCATTGGTAGAGTCAACATTCCATTTATCATCATTTGATTCAATATAAATTGACTCTGCTTTGGTAAGAATATCTTTATTAAATGAGGCGGCAGCTTTTCCCCATGCTTGAACTTTACCAGTTGATTCAGGAGTATCAATTGCTAGATATCTAGCTTTCACTACGCCATCAGCGGTAATAGTGGAATAAAAGTGCGTTGTATCACCATCAATACAAGTCTTGAGAGTAACTTTCTCCTTCTTTGAAGAAGAGTTCATATCAAGTTTAACTTGCGCCGTATAGTCAACCTTCTCCGTTTGGGAACTTTGACTACTATTTGTGTTATTACAACTTGTTACGCCTACAATAACGAATAGACAAAAAAATATACTTAAAATTCTCTTCATAATAATCCTCCTATCCTACTTGATATTCGCAAGCAGCAATAGCATCTTTAAACGCTTTGTCAGTTGTCTTAGCCTCAGAGAGAACAGCGGCTAATAAAGAACCGACTTCATCACGAGCACTCGCAGAACCTACGAAAGCAGGAGAGGCATAATAGTATGATTTTTGAGCAACACAAACTTTTGCAGATTGAGCAGCAATGTTGTCACCACCATCAGCCTTAGCTAGAAATTTCTTATATTCAGTATTGTCAAAGACAGATTCTAGGACTGGAACATAACCAGAATTAATGGAGAACTCTGCTTGGAAATCAACACTGGTCAACAAGTATCTAACAAATAGCCAAGAGGCGACGACTTGTTGCATATTCTTACTCTTAAAAATACATACGGATGGACCTTGAGAAATGACTGCTGGATGATTAGTTGCATCATATTGAGGAATGGAAGTAATACCCACTTCAAATGGGTAAGCTCCATTAACTTTTTCAGGAACCTGATAAGTAGCACCAGCTGAAGAGCCGATACACATATAACATCTAACTCCAGAATTTGATGTAAATAAACCAGAAGTATATGAACCATATAGTGACTTGGTAGTAACATAGCCTTTATCATACCAACCCTTATATTTTTCGACAAAAGCCCGATTGGTCTCATTGTCAAAAGTAAAATAAGGAGCGTTTGCTGAAGTATATCCTGAGCCTAATTGTTCACAAGAAGTAATGAACCAGTTGGAATCAGAATCATAACCTAGAGGAATTGATTTTGAATCAATTGTTTTGATGGCTTTGCAAACTTCTTCCATTTCTGCCCATGTTGTTGGAACAGTAAGATTATTCTTTGCAAAGAAAGTCTTATCATAGTAGAGGACTTCGGTTGATTTGGAGAAAGGTAAGCAATACATCTTGCCATCACCAAATTGTTTTCCCTCATCATAATAGGCATCAACAAAATCGGCTTTTTGAGTAGCGGTCATACCAAGACCATTCTCAGTATCATCCATCAATTCATCTAAAGTTACAACTGATTTTGCCTTGTTGTACAAAGCAACATGATCAGGATAACAATAGACGATATTTGCTTGTTCGCCAATAGAAAGTTCGGTCTTAACTTGGTCACGAACATCATCATAACTACCGATTGAGAGTGATTCAATAGTAATGTTTGGGTAAACTTCGTTAAACTCATCAATATATATATTTAATACATCTTGTAAGTTTTGACCCATCGTATGATAGAACCTAATAGTAACTTCGGAATTATCATACCCACCTTCTGGCATAACAAAATCTGGAAGAGAATTGTTCTTCTTACAACTACTTATAGTTGTCAAACTGCAAGCTACTATTAGCAAGCAAATAAGTAACCGAATTTTCTTCATCTTCATTACACTTTCTATTAACCGGCTTGATATTCGCACTCAGCAATAGCGTCAGAGAAAGCCTTATCAGTTGTTTTAGCACCGGACATAACGGCAACTAACAATTCACCGACTTGATCTCTAGCGGTTGATGAACCGATGAAAGCTGGAGAAGTATAATAGTAATTCTTTTGATCTAAGCAGACTTTGGCAGATAAATAGGCAACGCCATCTCCACCATCGCCAGTAGCTAATTTGGCTTTGTAAGTTTCATTATCAGTAACTGATTTTAAAACTGGAACATAACCAGAAGCAATACCGAATTCGGCTTGGAATTCTACGCTAGTTGTTAAATATTTAACAAATAGCCAAGAAGCGACGACTTTTTGTGGATCTTCATTTTTGAAAATACAAACTGATGGACCTTGAGAAATAACTTTTGGATTATTAGCGGCATCAACTTGTGGGATTGAAGCGATCCCGACTTCAAATGGATATTCACCATTTACTTTGGCTGGACGTTGGTATGTTGCACCAGCGGAAGAGCCGATTGACATGTAAGATTTGACTTCATCAGTAGTTGTAAATAGACCAGAGGTATAGGCACCTAAAACTTTTTCAGTTGTAACATAACCTTTATCATACCAATCTTTAAATCTATTGACGAAAGCTTTTGCTTTATCATTGTTAAAGAGGAAATGAGGAGCAGTAGCTGAAGTATAAGGAGCCTTTGTTTGTTCACACATTGTGATGAACCAGTTGGCTTCTGAATCATAGCCTAATGGAGTTGATTTTGGATCAATCTCTTTAATCTTTTTGCAAACTGCTTCAACTTCGTCCCATGTTGTTGGAACGGTTAGATTGTTCTTTGTAAAGAAAGACTTGTTGTAATATAGAACTTCTGTTGATTTGGAGAATGGTAATGAATACATTAAACCGTCACCAAATTGTTTACCCTCATTGTAATAGCCTTCAATAAAGTCGTCCTTTTGGGCTTGGGTAAATCCTAATGTAGAATCATTAATCAAATTGTCTAATGATGCTACAGCTTTAGCTTTATTGTATAAAGCTACATGGTCTGGATAGCAATAAGCAATGTTTGGTTGTTCACCAATCGAAATTTCAGTCTTAATCTGATCGCGGACATCATCATAACTGCCAACGGAAGTATACTCGACTTTGATGTTTGGATAAGTACCATTAAATGCTGTAATGTACTCATCTAAAACCTTTGTTAGGTTAGCACCCATTGTGTGGTAGAACTTAATGGTAACTTCAGAACCATTGTAGCCACCCTCTGGGACTTCAAAGTTTGGCTTTGCCGCATTGGTACCACAACCAGATAAGCTGATGGTTGCTAATAGAAGCGCAAAACCTAGTAGAAATTTTGACTTAATCTTTTTCATTTTTTCAATCCTTTCCTTAAATTTATGAATAAGTTCTCTCTCTTCGAACGTTATTCCTATCCTTTGATACCACTACGAGAAACGCCCTTCATAATGTATTTTCTTAAGCAGATAAATACAATGAATAGTGGTAGCGAGACTAAGGCAACAGCGGCCATCTGAACTGGGTAATCAATATCCCCAGTTGATTCCGTAAAGGCATTACGCAATCCATTGGTAATCATTCTGTGTGCCTCGTCATTGGCGACTAGTCTAGGCCAAATATAAGAGTTCCATGCTCCCATCATCTTCAAAATGGTAATGGAAATCAATGAAGGTAAGGCTAGAGGAACCATGATTTTTAACAAATACTTGAAATCACTGGTACCATCAACCTTAGCGGCAAGATACAACTCATTTGGAATCTGCTTGAAGTTCTGTCTCAATAGATAAATATAGAAGACACTTACCAAGAATGGAAGAATCAAGGCAGCAAAGGTATCATTCCAACCAATTTGGAAAATAGTTGCATAGTTTGTAATTGTGAATAGTTCACCAGGAATCATCATCGTAGCAAGTAGGGCTGCAAATAAAGCATCTCTGCCTTTAAACTCTAAACGAGCAAATGCAAAGGCACAAAGCACCGTAATTACTAGTGATAATAAAGTGGAAGCTAAACCAACATACATAGTATTTAAGAATAGACGCCCCAAATTCGCAGTTTGAAATGCCGAAGCATAGTTTTCAAAATGAATTTCAGTTGGCCAGAAAGTTGGGGTAGATAAACGATATTCAGTCAAACTCTTCAAAGAAGAGTTAATCATCCAATAGAATGGGAAAAGTACTGCGATGGCGATGACAATGAGAAACAAGTAAATAAAGAATGTAACTAAGGCTTTTGCAATTCTTTGCTTTGTCTCTAATTGTTTAATATCCATTTCCTTAGGAGCTTTAATAACTTCAATCTCTGGATTACTATTAGTTTTTTGTTCCATAATTGCACCTCCTAATAATGTACTTTCTTTTTACTCACATAGAGGTTAATCATTGTGATAATAAAGATAATGACAAATAGAATTAAAGCGGCAGCAGATGCCCGCCCATAGTTCGAATCAGCTAAGGCATCGTAGATAAATCCAACCATGGTATTAAGACGCTTGGCCTCACCTACTGGACCCATCGTTTTACCGTATATACCGATGATGCTTGAATATTCTTTAAAACCACCGATAAAACCTGTGATAACAACATAAGCAATCATTGGTGATAATAAAGGAACTGTGATCCGCCAGAAAACGCGTCCACGAGAAGCACCATCAATTTTGGCGGCTTCATAATATTGCTTGTTAATTCCTTGTAAACCACCTAGTAAGATTAGAATCTTAAATGGCAAAGCGTTCCAAACAATATAGATAACTAGAACAGCAATATTTGCCACATAAGTACTTCCCGCATTAATCCAGTTTATTGGGGCAATGCCAAAGACACCTAAGATATTATTGATAATACCAGCCGTGACAATTACATCGACAGAACCAACGATATTGAACATCATAGCGAAGACCATGCCAATAGCGATTGAGTTCGTAACATATGGTAAGAAATAGATTGTTTGTAGAATTCTTCTTAATGGCTTAATCGCATTTAAGCAAACAGCGATTACTAAAGCCAACATCGATGAGATAGGAACAGTTAAGACGCATAATAAGCAAGTGTTTTTTAAACAAGTTAAGAACAAATTATACTTTATAACTTTCACAAAGTTACCGATTCCAAAAGCATAGGTTTCATTGCCGACAACTCCTAAGGAGTTATAGCCTTCAAGAAACGCCATTCTCAAGGTATTAATGATAGGCCAAACTGTAAAAGCTAAAAGGAGAATAATAGCGGGAGCTAAATACAGCCAAGCTTTCCATTGCTCTCTGTTATCAACCATAGCTAAGCCTCGCTCTCTTTCACTTTCTTGCTAACTGTTTCAACATTCAATCTTTCTTCAGTCTCTTTATTAAAAATAAAAATCTTGTTTGGTTTAATGGAGAACTTGATATCCCCTACGTGACGCTCAGTGATATTGTCAGCATCGACAATTGATCTGATAATAGGTGTTTCTGCAGCATCATGCATCGAGACAATAGAAATATCTCTGCCCATGATTTCTAGGTTACGGATATGACAAGTTAATTCGCCTTGGGGATTAATAATAAAGCCTTCAGGACGGATACCAACATGGACTTCCTGATTTGGTAAGCTGACTTTCATAATTTTTTCGTCGCCTATGTATAGTTGACCATCCTTAATTACTCCAGCAAAAACATTTATTGGTGGAGTGCCTAGGAACTTGGCAACAAACAAATTGATTGGGTTATCATAGACTCTCTGTGGCTTGTCTATCTGCTGAATTACTCCAGCTTTCATAACAACAATTAAGTCGGAAATGCTCATAGCTTCTTCTTGGTCATGAGTAACAAAGATTGTCGTAATTTTTGTTTCTCTTTGAATACGCTTGATTTCTTCACGAGTTTGTAGACGTAAACGAGCATCCAAATTGGATAGTGGTTCATCTAGTAGCAAAACATTTGGCATTTTGACTAAGGCTCTTGCAATAGCAACACGTTGCTGTTGTCCACCAGATAATTCACTTGGTTTACGATCAAGCAAATCATCAATTTGAACTAATCTCGCAACTTCAGTGGTTCTCGTAAGCATCTCTTCTTTTTCGATTTTCTGATTTTGTAATGGGAACATGATGTTTTGTTTTACGGTCATATGTGGATATAGAGCATAGTTTTGGAAGACTAGCCCAATACCTCTTTTTTCTGGTGCAAGATCGGTTACATCGTCCTCACCAAAGAAAATTTTTCCAGCCGATGGTTTCTGTAAGCCACTAATCATGTAAAGTGTTGTTGATTTTCCACAACCAGATGGGCCTAAAAGACCGATTAAGGTACCATCGGGTATTTCAAAGTCAAAATTATCAACTGCTCTTACTTCTCCGCCATTCTTCTTTTCGTTAGGAAAAATCTTCGTCAAATTCTGCAATGTTACTTTCATAATTCTAAATTGCAAACCTCCTAAACAACTTTCTATCTATGTGGATAATAAACTTCGGATTGTCTTGCTGCTCACAATTTATGCTTGCCACAAATCATAAATTTCACAGCCAACTACTCGCGTCATTAACCTACAAACTTAGATAGAGTTATTTTAGCATGTTTAAAACATAAATTAAACACATTTTTGCACACTTACTAAAGTAAAGCTGCACACAACAAAACTTGATAAATGAAAATGTGTGCGTTTTCATAGACGATTTTGAACTTATTCTGACATAAACATGAATAAAAAAAATGGAGATGTGCTCCATTTCTTAATTATTTGCTATCTTGAAGTATTCTAGCCTCTAAATCTTGCTTGTTACGAGCGATGAATTGGGTATCCGCATCTACAGATATCGTGCCGCCTACCAAATCATGGATAGCCGCTCGTCTGGTAGTTAAACCAACGCAGAGCAATTCGGCTGCACAAAGTACAATCAAGATAATAACTCCTAGCAACCCTCCAGTGGGATTAATAAAAGCATAAACTACACAATAAATTGGAACTATTGTCTCTAAAACATAGCGTCCAATAATGGTTCTTGCAAAAAGCATCCAAGTTCGAATCTTTATTCCATCATTGCCCATTAAGGCAATATGCATGATTTTTTTGCCCAAAGTCTGTCCATTTTTGAAAAGCAATGGCACAACAAACTCAACGATGAGTACAGCTAGCAAACTGCCAACTGAAAGAATAACCAGCATAAGGTTATCACAAGTTTGCGATAACTTGACTGCTTCAGAATCTTTATAAAACTCCTGCCATGAAGCATAGCAAGGATCACCAGCAACAATTTCACCGTTATCATATTTTATCTCACAAGAAATATACGGGTTCTCATTTTCGGCTGCATCAGGATTAGCGGATATCAAGCCATAATCTAAATACTTCTGCTCCAGCTGCTGATAATGGTCATCGTATTTAACAACAATCGAGGTAAGGGAACAAAATCCTGTGGCTAAAACCACGATAATTATCATGTCTATTAGCCAAGCCGCAAATCTTTTGAGAAGACTGGCATTATTTATTCCATATACTGATGGTTTAAGATCTTTTCTTTCCATTAATTATTCTCCCTTTTTTGGTAAAAAATCGCGATTCATTTTATTCATAATAACATAGCCATTGAGATTGCGAACCTCTATTCGATTGAAAGAAAACTCCTTTCCATCTGGCTCCACGAAATATCCTCCTGCTTCTTGAACAATAATGACTCCAGGAGCGATATCCCATTCCTTAGTATTTGGACCAAGTTTAATATTTAGATTGGCTTTTCCTTCAGCAATAAGTCCAGCCTTATAAGCGCTTCCTACTTCTCTTTCTTCCTTAATCAAGGCCGCAAACTGATTGTAGATTTTCTCTTCCTCTTTCAATTGATGGAAATGACTTTTCAAAACCACCAAATCTGTAGTGTTTTTCGCTACTTTTATCTTGCTAATCTGCCCGTTCTCATTCTTGTATGCCCCACCATTTTGCGTTGCGTAATAGCAAATATTTTTAGCAGGAACAGCAATGATTCCTAGGACAACTTTATGATTATGTATTAAGGCAATATTTATGGCAAACTCATCATCATGGGCTATAAAATCTTTGGTACCATCAACGGGGTCAACGATCCACACATATTCTTTTTCTAAGCGTGATAAATCATCAGCGTATTCTTCACTTAATAGTCCATATTCGGGGTATGCTTCACGTAATTTTTGACGAACAAAAGCATCGCAAGTCTTATCCGCTTGGGTAACAGGAGAGTTATCATTTTTTATCTCAACATTAAGTTTATCATGTTCATATATACCGAGAACTATCTTGCCTGCTTCTTTAGCGACTTCTAAGGCGACTTCAAGTTGTTCATGATAAGGCTTGCTTTCAAATGACAAGCGGTCCAACTTAGTCAAGACAATATCTACTTCATCCCAATTTAATAAAGTAGCTCCCGCGGCTTGACGATGACCACCACCGCCAAACTCATTAGCTATAAGATTAACTGGTAATCCTTTAGATCTTAACTCTGCTCTAATTGTCCCTTCTTCCGTTTCCGAAAAGTGCGCCCAAATATCAATATCATCTATATTACTTAGGGCATTAACTATTCCGGCCCCTTGATTTGCAGGAATATTGAATCTTTCCAGTATATCCGGGGTTAATTTATTATAACCAACTCCATAAGGCGTTTGTTGGAAATTGCATTGACAATAGCCATGAAATCTCGTGCTAACAATACTTTGTTCATAAATAAAAGGATATATTTTTGCGACTTCGGCACCATTACCAACCAGGTAAGCGGCACAAGCAAATAGATTTGGTGTGTAGCTATACAAAAAGCGGCCTGCATCAGTAATCAGTCCAGCATAAAGTGGAGTTGCGGCTTGCTTGTCAATCTTCCAATCACAATCGATAGAAAGAGAAGTTATCATCTCACAAACCGAAGAAAAATTAGTATCAACCCATTCAACTGTAGCAAATTCGGCCACAAAAATATGGTGATCGATCTTTATAATTTCCCGAGCAGTAGTTGCTCTTGCATCAGAAATACGATCTGTATTCGGAGTGTCAAGGACAATAGCAAGAGAGTTTTTAATGGTTTCATCATCAACTTCATCAGTAACACCAACCAAATGCTCCCAGCGTGTAGACTTTTCCCCTAAGCAATAAATTTTTTTATTAGGATAATTGATTTCTAGCAAACGCTTTAGTCCAAGTTGTGAACCATAAGCATCGCCATCCGGTCCAACATGACGGAAAATTGTAATCACATCAGCTTTTTTAATCAATTTCAAGATTTCTTTTGTTTTCATAAATTCGCTCCAATCTTAACAATTTATTATACAATAAATT
>CAYIYR010000025.1:0-21676 GCA_964367815.1 uncultured Eubacteriales bacterium | reverse complement strand
ATTTGCAGCAATGAAACTAACAGGGCAGCGACATAAGTAAAAGCGGCAGCATTTAATACTTTTTTGGCTCCGGTATGTTCTTCATAAGCCAAAACGCCTTCATCTAAATAGGCTAGAGCTCGCCGAGAAGCATTGAATTCAACTGGTAGAGTGATTAATTGAAATAAAGCAATAATCCCAAAACAAACAACGCCAACGATCAAAATGTCGAGCAATCCGAAGATTAAGCCGATAAAAATTAATATCCAGGATAGTGAATTAGCGATATTTACAACGGGAATAATCCGATTGCGAAAAGAAAGAATCGGATAGTTTTGCGCATGCTGAATCGCATGTCCCACCTCATGGCAAGCGATAGCTACACTAGCGACGCTTGTCCCATAATATATGTCTTTTGATAAACGGATGACACGATTAGTAGGATCATAACTATCGGTCAAGGTTCCCGCTGTACAAATTATCTGAACATCATAGATGTCATTTTTATTAAGGAAACGTTCAGCGGCCTGAGCACCAGTCATATTGCAAGATGCTGGATACTGCATGTATTTACGATAAGTATTGGATATTAATGATTGCGCAAAAATGGAGATTAATATACATGCTAGAATAATTAAAAGTTGATAGTACTGCATAACATCATCCTTTCTTGTTTTGCATTAGTAGTATACCATACTATCTTAAAATAGCATTAAAAAAACTGCCGATTGGCAGTTTTTGTTATTAGGCAATTTTTTCTTTTAGAATATCGCTTGGCTTGAATGAAACTTTATTGGTTGCTGGAACATTGATTGGTTCCTTGGTGATTGGGTTAATAGCAACTCTGGCATCCTTATGTCTAACATTGAAGTTTCCAAATCCACTAATTTTAACGGAAACACCATTTTTTAGGTTCTCAATAATTTCATCTAAGACCAAATCTACAAAGTAGGCAGTGTCCTTTTTTGTCCAACCTGATTTTTCTGCGACTTTCTCTACTATTTGTGCTTTATTCATAAATTTAATTTCCTCCTATATAATGCAAGTCTTATATTACCATAGAAGAAAATGAAAAGACAATCATTTTTTGAAAAAAGAGTGAAAAATTAAGACGTTTTATGATTTTTTTGCGAAAAAGAGGGTAGTGCTCCCTCTTAATAATGACTGATTTCTCTCGCTCGCGCATAATGCGAGATAATTAATATGTTGTTTAAATATATAACCCTGAGATGTAGTTTTAGATAATAAATGCTATTAAATTACCTTTGCCTTTATTTGCTAAGGTCTTAACTATTTGTTGTAATCGAACTTTGCTTTGATCTGGCATTAACATTAGTTTCGCATTGACACCATCTTTGATTACATCGCCAACTTTGCGACCAAATAATGAACTTTCAAGTAATTTGTTGGGATCCTGATCGTAATCAGCTGCCAATGATTCTAATAAATAATCACCTTGTTCTTTGCTTCCGATGATTGGTTCAAATGTTGAACCGATATCAACCTTGATTATATGCCATGACGGTACTGTAGCGGTAATCTTTACTCCATATCTAGTTCCTTGTTTGCTTAATTCCGGTCGATTAGTTACCATATCTTTCATTTGCGGAGAAGTGTAACCATAACCTGTTTCCTTAGCCATTTGAATAGCCGGCATAATTCCATCAAGCTCATTTTTCATTGAAGTATATTGTTGAACGAGATTCAATAGTTCACTACGGTCAGATATCTCAAATCCTGCAATTTCGCGAATTATATCATCATATAAGTCTTCTTTGACTTCAATATAGACATTAACGTTACCGGTGGCCATATCAATATTAACTAATTCAAAGTTAGTTATATATTCATTTTGCTTCATTACATCGCCAATGCTTTCAACTGAACGAATTTTTTGGGCTGATTGCATGGCTTGACCAACTGTTTCTTGAATTGAGACTCTTAACCAATGTGTTTCATTAAGAGTAGCTACCCATTTAGGCAATGATAGATCAAATTTAGCAACTGGAAATTCATATAAAGCTTCTTTTAGCAGGGAAGTAATATCGTCATTAGTCATCTGTTCAACGCTTAAGGGAATAATTGGTACGCTATATTTTCCTTTAAGATAGTTCATTGTTTCTATTGCTTTATCTCCAGTTGGATACTTACTATTCACAATAATTATGAATGGTTTTCCTAGGTTAACTAATTCTTCAATAACTTGATTTTCAGCATCGACATAATCTTCTCTAGTTAATTCTGAGATGGTACCATCAGTTGTAATAACGATTCCAATGTTAGAATGTTCTTGGATAACTTTTTGCGTGCCCATTTTAGCTGCTTGGTCAAAAGGAATTGCTTCTTCTAACCAAGGTGTTTTTACCATTCTCTGGCCATTTTCATCCTCATAACCCTTAGCATTTTTAATTACATAACCGACGCAATCAACTAATCTTACTTTGACAAAAGCCTCATCATTGATGCTGATGTCCGCAGCTGTAGCAGGGACAAACTTTGGCTCAGTTGTCATAATTGTCTTACCAGCACCGGATTGAGGTAATTCATCTATCATTCTACCCCGAACGTACTCATCTTTAACTTCCGGAATGATTGCCACTTCCATAAATCTTTTGATGAAGGTCGATTTACCAGTTCTAACTGGGCCTACTACACCTAGATACACATCGCCATTAGTGCGGGTACCTATATCTTTTAAAATCTCTTTTGAGTTCACAAATAATCCTCCTCATATATCAGTAGTTTATATGTGCTAAAAAAGAAAAATAGACCATTTGGCCTATAAAACATTATCGAATTTCTTTGGTACCTTATCTTTTTGGACTGCTTCAATTATTTTATCTTCTTTATCCTTACTTACTTCTTTGCCTGCAATCTTTGATACCTCTTTGATTATTTTGCGTAAATTCTTCTCATCTTTCAAATCAGTATTTTGAATCGAACGGGCAAGTTTCAAGATATCATCTTTTTTAACGTTGGTTTTCTTCTCTATCTTCTCAAATAGATTATCATTCATGTTCATGACCTCCTAGTTTAGTATATGCTGGTGCCTAGGAGTGGTGAATAGTTAATACATCCTAACATTTTGTCAATAATTGAAATAATGTCACCGATATATTATAATGTAAGTGCCTAGGGGTAAATGTGCATTTCCAACACTTTTACTTAGGGAGATAATATTGAATAGCTTGTGTTGAAGGCCGTGCGGCCACTTGGTCATCAAAGTACGGAATCCTAAAGGCTATTTCAATCGTCACCCACTTTTTCTCCGGGAATAGACCCGCTCCTAGGTCTTTTTTATGCTTTTTTTTGACTAACTTATTGTGTATAATGGGAGCGGAAGGTGATTAACTATGGATATTCAAGAATTATCTATTAATGCGATTCGATGTGTTGGCAACGATGCTATAAACAAAGCAAACTCTGGTCATCCGGGTATGGTTCTCGGTTCAGCGCCTATTATGTATACTTTATATACAAAATTTATGAAGGCCACAACAAAAGAAAATCGCTGGATAAATCGTGATCGTTTTGTTTTGGCTTCTGGACATGCTTCCATGTTATTATATATGACCTTTAATTTATGTGGTTACAACGTAACCATGGATGATATCAAAAATTTCCGTCAGTTAAATTCCATTACTGCTGGACATCCAGAATATACCGCTATTGATGCTATCGATTGCACCAGTGGACCATTAGGCCAAGGTATAGCGCATGCGGTTGGTTTAGCAATGGCTGAGAAGTTTATGGCTGAAACTTTTAATAAAGAAGATTGCAAGATAGTAGATAATTATACTTATGCACTTTGTGGCGATGGAGATATGGAAGAAGGAGTTACTCAAGAAGCCATTTCTTTAGCGGCAGCACAGAAATTAAATAAATTGATTGTCTTATATGATTCAAATGCTGTCACTTTGGATGGCAAACTTGACCTTTCCTTCAAAGAAAATGTTAAGGAAAGATTCCAAGCTTGTGGTTGGAAAGTCTTTGAAGTTGATGGATTCAATACAAGTGATATTGAAAAAGCTTTGAAAAAAGCCAAGAAAAATATGGATGGACCATCTTTGATTATTTGTAAAACAATTATCGGTTATGCTTCCGCTAATCAGGGGACGAACAAAGTTCATGGTTCACCTATTGGAGCAGATTTAGATAATGTCAAAGCAAAATTGGGTTGGACATATGCGCCCTTTGAAGTACCGCAAGAGGTCTATGATCACTATCAAGAAACTTTTGGTAAGAGAGGTTTAAAAGAGTATCGCCGTTGGAAGCGCCTAGTAAGAGAATATCGGATGCGCTATCCGAAAGATTATCAAGATTACGAAGCGGCGCTTACAGGCAATTATAAGAAAAAAATAGTTTATCCGGTCTATCCCGTTGGCACTAATGAAGCCACTAGGGTAACCTCGGGAAAAGTAATCAATGTCATCGCTCCTCAAATTAGAACCATTTTAGGTGGGGCAAGCGATGTTGCTGGCTCGGTTAATACAATGATTAAAGATGCTGGCATTTTTGGTCAGAATCTCGGTGGACATAATGTCTATTATGGTATCAGAGAATTTGCCATGTCTTGTGCGCAAACTGGTTTATTGTTATATGGTGGAATCAGACCATTTGTTGGTTGTTTCTTGGTCTTCAGTGATTATTTGAAACCATCAATTAGAACGGCCGCATTGATGAAAGTTCCTTCGATAAATATCTTTACGCATGATAGTATCGCGGTTGGGGAAGATGGACCAACGCATCAACCTATCGAACAAGTGTCAGCCTTAAGACTGATTCCTGATACTTATACAATTCGGCCTTCTGGTGCGATTGAAACAACTCATGCTTGGCATTTTGCTATTGATAATAACTCTGGTCCAGTTAATATTATCTGCAGTCGCCAAAACATTGTGGCAACCTGTGCTGTCTCTTATGAAGATTTCTGTCGTGGAGCTTTTATTGCTAAGAAAGAACAAATTACTGCCGATTATATTATTATGGCCAGCGGTAGTGAAGTCCCACTAGCTATTGAAGTGGCACTTGAACTAGAAAAGCACAGCATCGATACGCGAGTTGTTTCCGTTCCTTGCTTAGAACTATTTAACAAGCAAGATGAGCTATACCAAGCAAGTATTATCGGTATTCATCGTAGCAAGATTATTGCTATTGAAATGGGTAGCAGTGGTCTTTGGTACAAGCATGCTAAACAAGTTATTGGCCTTGATGAGTTTGGCAAGAGTGGCAAAGCTAATGATGTTATTAATGATTTTGGTTTCACTGCCCAACAGATAGTTGAAAAAATTATCTAGAGCACTTATTTTCGACATAATTCATAACCGTATTGGCCCATAATATTTGCATAAGGAGCAAAACTATGGAAAAATACGGCTTTTATTTAGTTAGTAAAACTTTTCAAGATGTGATGCAAAGAGACTTATTAACAGTATTCTATGAATTAATTAATCGAAAAGGCACAACCGAGTTCGCCCAAGCTCAGATAAGTAAATTAACCGAAAACATTGATATTGAAGGTATGAAGAAGCTTTTGATTGCGAAATTCCAAAACTGTGAAAACTTTTCGGTAGCTAGCAATGGCGATTTTTGTCTAGAAGGATCAATCAGTGGTGCGAAAGAAGTAATGACCTTAACTGAGCACAAAATCACCTTAGAATGGAGTGGTGGTATCAGTCGCTTCTTTGACTTTTTGGCACTCTACTATCCCCAACTAGTTGGAATTGATGAGTTCAAAGGCGAAATTCTTGAGCTTTCACTTGTAAAACCACTGCATATCGGTTAAAATATGCACGTGTGTTGAGGAGGTGCAACCTTAAGATGTTTTTATTAACAATAATTCCTATGCTAGCCGAGACTTCAAATTGGAATGGCATTTGGTGGGCAGTACTTGGCTTAGTAGTTGGTGCAATCGCTGGATTCTTTATTTCCAGAGCAATCTTCAAAAATCAATTGAAGAAGAATCCACCAATTAATGAAAAAATGATAAGAGCCATGTTCTTATCAATGGGTAGAAAACCATCGGAATCTCAGATTAAACAAGTTATGAATTCCGTTAATTCTCAAAAGTAATAATTAAAAAGTTAGGCAAATACCTAACTTTTTTTATTGGATTTTAACCAGGCAATCTTCCGCTCATCATGATTCTTTAAGCGGATGATGTTTTCTCGATGTCTAAACAGGAGCAGGGCAAATATAGCAAGTATGGTTAGAGGATATACAATATCATATTGAAGATAAAACCACATTCCATGTTTAGCAAGTGGCTCAATGAAAGCAACTATAACGCAGACAAAACCGCTAAGAATCGAGGAAAGTGAAACTATCTTTGTCGAGAAAAGAGTAGCAAAGAAAGTCACAACCCCAAAAGGAAAACAAATGTAGTTAGTCGCAACTATTACACCAGCTGTAGAGGAAACTGCTTTCCCACCTCTAAAGTTACAATAAATGGGATAACAATGGCCTAAAACAGCCATAAAAACTGCAACTTCTTGACAATATGTATAGGTCATATTATCAAAACCGATGTTAAAGAATACTTTGATTATTAATATATTAATTGCCATCACGATGACAATTTTTAAAGCATCAAGAACTATGACTATTACGCCGACTCTTTTGCCGAGAACTCTGCCAGCATTGGTTCCGCCCGCATTCTTTGATCCATATTCGCGAATGTCGATGTTGAAAAAGAGTTTGCCAATGACAATGGCGAAAGGAATTGAGCCGATAAGATATCCAACAATTGCACAAATAATTAGACACAATATTTCCATAAAAGGCTCCTTTCCTGACATCCTATCCCATTATACATTATTTTAGGGCGTAAAATGTAGAAAATTGATGAAAAAGTTATCACTTTCGAGTATAATAAATTGTTGTATAACAATTATGTAGCAAAACTATTTTAGAAATGAGGACTGACGATGGCTAAAGAAGAAAAAGGATATTCCGAAAGTTCGATTGAAATACTTGAGGGATTAACGGCGGTTAGAAAACGCCCGGGAATGTATATCGGTTCAACTGATTATCGTGGATTGCACCAATTAGTTTGGGAGATTGTCGATAACTCAATTGATGAAGCGATGATGGGAAATGGTAATAAGATCATTATCACTCTACACAAGGATGATTCCGTTAGTGTTGAGGATTTTGGACGTGGTATTCCAACTGGAAAACATAAAACAGGAGTTCCTACTCCCCAAGTCGTATATACAGTCTTACACGCTGGTGGAAAATTCAGCGATAAAGCTTATAGTGTCAGTGTAGGCTTACACGGAGTTGGCGCCTCAGTTGTTACGGCCTTAAGTGAGTATCTTGATGTTACGATTTATCGTGATGGCAAGGTTTTTAATCAAAGATATGAAAACGGTGGTACCATTATTGGTAAGGCGACATTAGATAACACAAATAACAAAAGAACAGGATGTATTGTTCGCTTTAAGCCTGATAAAGCTATTTTTTCGACTACTGATTATAAGTTTTCGACCGTAGCGGAAAGACTACAAGAAAATGCTTTCTTGCTACCGGGCGTCGAAATGATTTTAGTTGATGAAAGAACAGACAAGGTTGAGAGTTTCTGCTATGGTGATGGATTAGTGGCCTTTGTTAAATCAATTAATGAAGAGAAGGAAACCTTATCGCCAATTATGAATTTCAAAGATAAAATCAATGAAATAACCGTTGAAATTGTCATGCAGTATACAAGCGCTTATGATGAAACTATCATTTCCTTTGCAAATAATGTCAAAACCACCGATGGTGGTACCCATGAAACGGGATTCCGCTCGGCCTTTACTCGCTGTCTCAATGATTATGCGAAAAAATACAACCTCGTAAAAGAAAAAGACAAGTTGGAGAGCAGCGATTTTCGTGAAGGCTTAGTCGCCATTGTTTCGGTCAAGGTACCTGAGAAGTTCCTCCAATTTGAAGGACAAACCAAATCAAAACTTGGCTCTCCGGAAGTTAGAAGTGCGGTTGAGTCAGTTCTTGTTGATAAATTCACTTATTATCTAGAAGAAAACAAAGATTTTGCTAACATGATAATTACTAAAGCTAAGAAAGCCGGTAATGCTCGTGATGCAGCAAGAAAGGCTAGGAAAGAAGCAAGAAGTGGGAAGAAAGTTAAGACTGAACGTTTATTAAGCGGAAAGCTAACTCCTGCCCAATCAAAGAAATCACTAGAATGTGAATTATTCCTGGTCGAGGGTGATTCCGCTGGTGGAAGTGCTAAGCAAGGGCGAGATCGTTTATTTCAAGCTATTCTCCCATTGCGTGGAAAAGTTATTAATTCTGAGAAAACTGATATTGTTGAACTCTTGAAAAACGAAGAGATTTCTACAATGATTTATACAATTGGTGCTGGATATGGTCAAGAATTCGCCATTGGTGATTGTAATTATGGCAAAATAATTATCATGACCGATGCTGATACAGATGGTGCCCATATTCAAGTTTTACTATTGGCCTTTTTCTTCCGCTATATGCGCGCATTAGTTGAACAAGGAAGAGTATACGTTGCGATGCCACCTCTTTATAAAGTTTCCAAAGGAAGCGGGAAGAGCGAAAAACTTGTCTATGCTTGGGATGATGAACAATTAGAAGAAGCCAAGAAGAGTATTGGCCAAGGTTATGCTATTCAACGTTATAAAGGTCTTGGTGAAATGAATGCCTCCCAATTATGGGAAACAACAATGAATCCAGCAACTCGTTCTCTAATTCAGATTACCATCGATGATTTGTTGGTAACCGAGAAGAAAATGAGTGTTTTGATGGGTAAAGATTCTAAAATAAGACGAAATTGGATTGAAGAGAATGTCAAGTTTACCCTTGAAGATGATTTTATTAAGGAGGTTAAGTAATTATGGATAACCAAGTAAAAGTTCTTAATTACCCTCTAGATTTCCTTTTGGGTGATCGCTTTGGCAAATACTCTAAATATATTATTCAAGAAAGAGCTCTGCCAGATGTTAGAGATGGATTAAAGCCAGTCCAAAGAAGAATTATTTATGCGATGTTAGTTAATGGCAATATTCCTAGCAAGGCATATCGTAAATCAGCTACCGCTGTCGGCTTTATTATTGGTCACTATCATCCCCATGGTGACACTTCTGTTTATGATGCCATGGTGAGAATGTCTCAATGGTGGAAACAGAGTATGCCTTTAGTTGAAATGCATGGTAACAATGGTTCATTAGATGATGATCCTCCCGCTGCAATGCGTTACACAGAAGCTCGTTTATCACCAATCAGCATGGAATTGTTAAGGGATATTGACAAAGATACAGTCAATTTTGCGCCTAACTATGATGATACTGATGAAGAGCCAACGGTTCTACCTGCTCGTTTTCCGCATTTATTGATAAATGGTGCGGAAGGTATTGCGGCTGGTTATAGTACTTATATTCCTCCGCATAACTTCAAAGAGATTTGTGAGGCAACAATCTATCGAATTAAAAATCCTAAATGCAGTTTAGATGAGATTATGGAGATTGTTCCCGGACCCGATTTTCCAACAGGTGGTATCATCAGAGGAAAAGAAGGGATTAAGGAAGCGCTCGGAACTGGTTCTGGTTCCTTCCAAGTAGTAGCGAAAACTGAGATCGTAAACCAAAAGAACAACATCGCCTTAGTTGTTCATGAGATACCATTCGGTGTTGTAAAGAGTCTTTTAGTTGCTAGCATTGATAAGATTCGGAATGATAAAGAAATTGATGGAATTATCGAAGTCCGTGATGAATCTGATAGAACGGGCTTAAGAATTGTTGTTGAGATGCGTAAGGAAGCGGATGTTAACGCTATTGTTAACTATCTTATGAAGAAGACAAAACTAGCGTGCCGTTATACTTACAATACAATAGTAATATGCGACAAAAAACCATTGAAATTAGGAATTATTCCAATTCTTGATTACTATATAGACTATCAAATAGAAGTAATTAATCGTCGAGTAAGCTTTGATTTAAAGAAAGCACAAGCTCGCTTGCATATTGTTGAAGGTATGGCGGTTGCGATTAGCAATATTGATGAATTAATCGCTATTGTTAGATCCAGCAAGAGCAAAGATGAAATTAAAAAGCGCTTAATGGTGCGGTTTAATCTCGATGAGGCCCAAACAGAAGCTATTGTAACTATTCAACTACATCGTTTGAATTCTGTTGATATTGCGGATTTATATGATGAATGTAAGAAACTTGAGAGCATTGTTGCTGACTTATCTTCGATTCATGATAATGAGAAGAAGATTAAGGGCATTATTGTTAGTGAATTAAGTGAGATAGTCAAGAAGTATCCTTGCAAGCGTTTATCTAAAATTGAAGATGAAGTCGCAGAATTTACCGTTGAGAAGAAGCCAATCATCAAAGAAGACGTGATGATTGCGGTTACTAAAGATGGTTATTTCAAGCGTTCATCGATTAAATCATATACTGCCAGTAAAGGGGCGAACCCAGGCTGCAAGAATGGAGATATCTTAGTAAGCGTTGGCAAAGCCAATACTAGCGATGTCTTATTAGCTTTCACTGATAAGGCGAACTTCCTGTATATTCCTGTCTTCGAACTAAGCGAGAGCAAGTGGAAGGATGAGGGTAAGCATATCAGTAACATCATTTCTTTATCCGGCGATGAAAAGATCGTGTTTACAGTCCTTGTCAAAGAGTTCAAAGAGGGCGTAAATCTTGTTCTTTGCAGCAAGTCTGGTTTGATTAAACGGAGTAAACTAACTGACTTTGTCATTCAAAGATACTCGAAACCAGTCATGGCAATGAAGATAACTGATAGTGACAATATTATTGGCGTCTCTTATACTGATGGTGATAGTAATATCATTGTCTTAACTAAGAAAGGCAAAATGATTCAATATCATGAAAGCAAAGTCAGTCTAGTGGGCGTTAGAGCTGCGGGAGTCAAAGCAATCGTTTTAGATAATGATGATGAGGTATCATCACTTGTGTGCTTGAACAAAGGCAGCAAGAACAATGTCATGGTTCTAACTGATCGGGGAGGTTTCAAAACTTTCAATCCAAGCAATATTATTAGTGGAGCTCGTTTAGCTAAACCATTAGAGGTTTACAAGTTCTACCGTTCAGAACCGCATTACCTAATTGGTTCCTGTAGTCTTGTGGAACCATATCGTGTAGCTGTTTTATCTTCTACACAGGGCAGCCGCGATATAACCTTTGATGCCAAAACAATGCCATTAGGAAAGAGCATTCGTTCTACTTTACTTGCTAGTAAAGATGAGAAACTGCTGGGCTTATCCGATGTCTGCCTCTCTATCATTGATAGCAATACCAAGACTTATGAATATGTTGAGAAAAAACCCGAGAAAGTCGCTACTCCTGCGGAAGAAGTAGAAGAGCGGACAATAACAATATTCGACTATTTAGATGATCTTAAATAATTTGGTCCTTACGGAATTCTTGTAGGAGTTTCGTAAGGGCTCTTTTTTCTATTCGGGAAACATAGGAGCGGGAGATATGAAACTTTTTAGCTACTTCTTTTTGAGTGTATTCAGGCCCATTTCCTAAACCATAACGCAATTTGAGGACTTCGAGTTCTCTTGGTTCTAGTTTGTGCAAATACTCAGCTAATTTTGACAACTTATTATTGCGATCTAACTGATCATCTAAAGACAAATCACTAGAAGGCACAACATCAATTAAGGAGACAATCGTTCCATCCTTATCCTGCCCAATTGCATCAAAAAGAGAGACATTGCGACTACTCTTTTTGTTATTACGCAGATACATTAGGATTTCATTATCAATGCATTTTGCTGCATAGGTTGCTAGGCGCACACCCTTGTTATCAGAGAAACTATCAACCGCTTTAATTAAGCCTAGAATACCGATGCTCACTAGTTCATCGATGGTTTCATTCTTAGAATCATATTTTTTAGCTACGTGCACTACTAAGCGAAGGTTATGTTCAATCAATTGCTCACGAGCATACTTGCTTTTATTATTTAACCATTCCTTGACCATTTCATCTTCTTGTTCAGCATTGAAGGGCTCAGGATAGATACCATTCTTGATAAAACCTGTAAAAAAACTAATCTGTTCGAAAAATTGGAGTAAAAATTCTAACACTTTTTCACCTCATTAAAGATAATGCTAAAATAGTTTATTTTATTCCTTTTCAGAAGAGCGCAAAAAGATTACAATAATAGGTGAAGGGGTGGGTATGTGAGCAAACTAGTTCCAACATGGTATTATAAGACGATTACAACGATTCCTTTAAAGATGCTCTATGCTAAGGGCTATAGAACCATTCTATGCGACTTAGACAATACTTTGGCACCTTTTTTTGCATCTATTCCCACTGCTGAAAGTAGAGATTTTATCAATGCCGCTGTTGATGCCGGCTTTAAATTTTATGTTATCTCTAATAACCATGTTGAAAGAGTTGAACTTTTTTGTCGAAATCTTGCTGTAGAGTTTGCCTTCGACATGAAAAAGCCTCTAAAAAAGCGCTTTATTAAGTTTATCAATGATAAGAAGATTGATATTACAAAAGCCATCATCATTGGCGATCAATTGTTGACTGATGTTTGGCTATCCAAACGTCTACATTGTGCATCAATTCTTGTCGAGCCCGCTGTCGAAAAAGATTTAATTGTCACGAAACTAAATCGCTTTTTCGACAAGCAAATTAGAAGAAAGTATCAAAATAAAGGATTATTGAAAGGAGTGGAGGAAGATGAGTGAAGAGAAGACTTGCCCAGGCTGTGGCGCTGTTCTGCAAACCATCGATGATCAAGCCGAAGGTTATATTCCCGCACCACTATACAATAATCCGGATGCCATTTGTCAGCGTTGCTTTCAATTGCAGCATTATGGTCGCTTTACTAGTGTTCCCATTGCTAATGAAGAACTAATGAAGATCTTCAAAACCGCCAATGCTGAGAAATCCTTACTTGTCTATGTTATTGACATCTTCAACTTCTATGGAAGCATAATTGAGAATCTTGCTGAGATAGTGCCAGATTCACCAATCTTTGTGATTGTTAATAAATTCGATTTATTACCCCGTTCGCTAAAGGAAGAAAGAATAATTCAGTGGGTTAAGAATCGTTTAGCGGAGCAAAAGGTTAAGTTTGTGGATATTGTTCTTATCTCAACTATTAATAATCGCAATGTTGATGGATTGTTTGATCGAATCATGCAATATGCCAACAACAATAATGTTTATGTTATTGGTAATGCCAATGTCGGGAAGTCAAGTGTTATCAATGTCTTATTGAAACAATATAACAATTTAACTTCACAATATATTACTTCCAGCGTTTTCCCTGGAACCACTCTAAATGTTGTTAAAATACCATTTAGCGATAAGAATTACTTGTACGACACTCCTGGGTTGATGGTTGATAAATGTATTTATAAGTATCTAGATGGGAAGAATTTGAAAAGAGTTATTAACTCAAAAGAGATTAATCCGGTCAATATGACTGTTTATCCTGGACAATCCTTGTTTATTGGAACTGTAGCGTGTATTGATATTATTGAAGGTGACAATACACCGTTAATTGTCTATGGGTCTAATGGACTAAAGTATCATCGAACTAAACTTGCCCTTTCCGCTGAAAAGTTTTCGAGTTTAGAAAATGATCCCTTGTATTTGCCAAAGGCAAACTGCCATCTATCGAAGGCTACCATGGATTGTCATGAGATAAAGATTGATACCAAGCAACGAATTTCAATTGTTATAAGTGGCTTGGTTTGGGTTGATGTTTTGAAAGGCCGCTTAACTATGAAAGTCTATGTTCCTAGAGGAATTGAAGTAATAAAGAGTAACCCACTAATTGGAGGAAATGTAAATGAAACTCACAAGTAAACAAATAAGTTATCTAAAAAGTCAAGCAATGACAATTAAAGCGTTCTTTCAAGTTGGAAAAGAAGGCTTAGGCGAGAACTTTTTCGATTTGGTAAATAAATCCTTGGAAGCCAATGAATTGATTAAATTCAGGGTCTTAAATACAGCTTCCGCTCCGATTAGAGAGATTGCATTAGATGTCTGCAGTCATACAAACGCCATCCTAGTTCAAATAGTGGGCAAAGTTGTTACCTTATATCGACCAAGCAAAAAAATAATTTATCAAATTCCAAGAGGGTAGAGAATGAAGAAAAAAATAGTATTATTAGGTGGGACTTTTAATCCCATTCATAACACCCATATCGCTATAGCAAAGCAAGCAAGTGAGATACTTGATGCTGATGCTTGGTTTGTTTTGGCGAAAAAGCCGCGCTGGAAAGAAAAAATACTTCCAGTAACTATTAGACTAGAAATGCTGAAAGCAGCTCTTGAAGGGCAAAAAAGAATGTCAATTTGTGATATTGAGATAAAAAGAAAGAACAATGTTTTTTCTTATACAATCGATACCATTTTAGAATTGACTGAGAAGTATCCAAAATATAAATTTTATTACTTAATTGGCACTGATCAATTAGAAAAACTAGATAAGTGGAAAGATATTGACTTAATTTCCAAACTGGTGAAACTAGTTTTAGTTAACCGTCCCAATTATCCAATTAATGAGACCAATAAGCGCAAGTATAATGTTGATGACCTAGGAATAATTGGCTCAGAAGTTTCTAGCACCTCCATAAGAAATGGAGTATCTTTTGATTGTCCAAAAGAGATTATGCAGATCATCGAAACCAAAGGTCTATACCTTGATGTAATGCTAAAAAATAATTTATCAGAACAGCGCTATATGCATTCTGTTAGTGTAGCAAAGCTAGCAAAAAAAATTGCTAAAGCCAATAAAATGGATGCAAATAAAGCCTATATTGCTGGCATTATTCATGATTGTGCAAAGGAATTAAGCAGGGAAGAAGCTAAAGAGATGATGAACAAGTATGCTCCAGCTCATTTTAATGAACCTCCACAATTATTTCATCAATACTTAGCACCAATTATCGCAAAGACAAAATATGGCATTGATGATGAAGAAATACTAACGGCCATTGAATATCATGCCACTGCTAAGCGGAGAATGTCACAATTAGCAAAAGTGGTTTATTGTGCAGATAAGACAGAGCCAGGACGTCCTTATGATTCGAGCTTTTTAATTGCTAGATGTTTAGAAAATATTGATGTTGGCTATGCCTATGTCATTGTTGATAATGTTGATTTTCATCGTCAGGTTAAGCACAATGCTTTTATCACCAAGGATATACTTGATCTCTATGATGAATCAGTCGATGCGAAAATGATAAATCTAATAAAGATAATTGTTAAAACTCTTGATGATAAATTTGCTGCCAATATAAAAGTTATTGATGTTTCCTCCATCAACCCATTAGCTCAGTATTACATAAATTGTGAAGCAGTTAGTGAAAGACAGCTAAGAGCCATTGGAGAAGCAGTAGAGGATGCAGCTTGTTCCTATCGCTATCCGATTCATCACATTGAAGGAAAGAATGATAGTGGTTGGGTTCTTGTAGATATTGGTGGTGTCGTCGTAAATATTTTCAAAACAAGTAAACGGGAAGAGTATAAACTTGAAAAATTATGGCACGAGCTGCCACAGTATGATTATGAAGAGGTATTGAAGTGGAAAATTATTTGCGGATAGAGAAAGAAGCTCAAAGTCTAATTGATCCACAATGCACATCGATTGGTAACTTAGCAAATATTTGCTCGCTCTTGTTTCATTCTGTCGCAGATTTAAACTGGGTTGGGATTTATACATTTCAAAATGATAAACTTTACTTGGGACCATTCATTGGTAAACCAGCCTGTACCATTATCCCTATAAGCAAAGGAATATGTGGGCGAGCCGTTAGGGAAGAGAAAACAACTATTGTTAACGATGTGACTGTTGAACATGATCATATTGTATGCGATAGTTGTAGCCAAAGTGAGCTAGTTCTGATTTTGCATCGAGAAAACAAAATCTGGGGAGTTCTCGACATCGATGCGTCGATGCAAAATCGCTTTGTCGATGCGGACTTGGTTAACTTGTTTGAAAGGATAGCAAAACTGATTGAAGAAGAAATACTAAAGTAATACTACGCTTAACGTTGTATATACAATGTATTACATCGTATATACAATGCTTGACATAGTATAAAAATTAGCAAGCATATATAAAAATAAAAAAAGAAGGGCATTGGCCCTTTTTCTTTGTAATGTTGTATTAAGATATAACTTCGTATAATTTCTATTATGCAATTGACTAATGAAGAATACTTGAAATGTTGTCGTTTAATAAGCTCTTATCAACAATTCCAAAGTAGCCAGCAATCGTTGAGCCTAATAAGGCAAAGGTTTTAAAATTACCCATATAATTTCCATGTTGATATTTTGGTGAATAAAATAAACCTGGAACATTCTCTCTTGTATGGTCTGATCCTTCTTGAGTTGGATCATTTCCATGATCAGCAGTAATAATCAATAAATCCTCATCAGTGATATATTGCATTAATGTTCCTAATTGGGCATCAAAACTTTCAATACACTTTGCATAGCCCTTCGGATCACGACGATGTCCATATTCACTATCGAACTCAACTAAATTTACAAAGCAGAGACCTTTAAATGATTTATTTTTCGCAATATCTATTGTTTGATTCATTCCATCTTCATTTGAAACAGTTCTATGAGCTTCAGTAATACCTTGCCCATTGAAGATATCATTAATTTTGCCAATAGAAATCACATCAAGACCTTTTTCTTTTAACAAATCCAAATAAGTTTTTTTAAATGGAGATAGTGCATAATCATGACGTCTAGCAGTACGCTTAAAGTCATCCTTATTAGTTCCAATGAATGGACGAGCTATAATTCTTCCGACTTTCCATTCGTCTTTCATTGTTAATTCCCTAGCAATTTCACAGTATTTATATAATTCTGAAACAGGTATAACATCTTCATGGGCTGCTATTTGGAGGACAGAATCTGATGATGTATAAACAATCAGTTCTTTAGTTTTAAGCTGTCTTTCCCCTAACTCTTTGATTATTTCCGTACCACTGGCTGCACAGTTTCCAATGATTCCATGTCCAGTTTTAGCGGCCAACTCATCAATTAATTCTTTGGGGAATCCAGTATCAGTAAAAGTTTTAAAAGGTTTCTTTGTTTCAAGACCCATCATTTCCCAATGGCCAGTCATTGTATCTTTTCCAAGACTTTTCTCATGTAAGGAGCAGGCATAAGCTGATTTGATCATCTTGTGCTCATCAATCTTCTTATATTTGTCCATGTTTCCAATGCCTAATTTCTCCAAATTTGGAACAATTAGTCCGCCAACAGCCTTGTCAATATTTAGTAATGTATTTGGCTGATGCATATCGCCAAAATCTTCGGCATCATAAGCGTGACCAATGCCTACAGAATCCATTACAATTAAAAAAACCCGCTTAAAATTAATCATTTTTCATTTTCTCCTTTGAACCAAATGGATGTGCCTGGTTATAAACATTTTTTAATCTTGCTACACTCACATGTGTATATATCTGCGTAGTACCTATATTCTCATGCCCCAATAATGTTTTGACAGTGACTAAATCAGCATTGTTTTCCAATAAATGAGTTGCGAAGCTGTGTCTAAGAGTATGGGGCGAGACATTTTTCTCTATACCAGCTATTTTAGCATATTCTTTTAGAAATGATAAGACATATGTCCGACTCAGTTGCTCATTCTTTTTACCAACAAAGACAAATTGGCTCTGCCTTTCTTTGAGCAACACCTTTCGGGCATCATTTAGGTAGTGTTGTAAAAGAGTTATGCCTACTTCACCGATATAAACGATTCGTTGCTTACTCCCCTTACCATTGATTCTTACGGTTGCTTCATCCAAATTTAGCTGATTAAGTTCCAAATTGCATGCTTCACTGATTCTGACACCTGTGGAATATATAAATTCTAGCATGGCTTTGTTTCTTAGTCCTTCAGGCTCACTTATATTTATACTATTCAATAATGTATTAACTTCATCAACCGTTAAAACCTCAGGTATTGCCCTTTTAACTTTGATGGTTTCAATAATAAGCATGGGATTATCTCGTACTAGTTGGTCCTTATTCAAAAAGCGGTAAAAAGATCTCAAGACAGTAACATAAGAACTTATTGATCTTTCTTTGATGCCTTTTTCTTTTAATTTCCGAAGGAATACTCTTATTTCACTGGTATTTACGTTATCAACGCTCAAATTATTATCTTGTAAATATTTAATAAAGACATCTAGTTCTCTTAGATAGGATTCAACAGTTTTCTTTGAAAGGTTACGTTCGAAGACTAAATAATCATAGTATAATTCTCTATAATTCATTTTTGCTTCACCTCACAAGCTAATTTTAAACTATCTTTTCCCAACTGTCTATTTATCTGCTGAATGATTTTTCTAATCTCTTGCTGAGTGCTTATTGGCAGTGGTTTTGCTTCTGGTTCAAAGAGATTAAGTTGTTTTACATAATCTTCTTCCTTGATAGTTTTTTGTAGAGTTACGCCAAGCAATCTCACAGGTTTATTAGCATAGTTATCATCAAACAATTTCATTGCTGCCGTGAAGATGATATCTTTGTCACTTGTGGTTTCTTGCACTTTTCTCGCCCGATTATTTACT
The DNA here is from genome assembly GCA_964367815.1 of uncultured Eubacteriales bacterium. Taxonomy (GTDB): domain Bacteria; phylum Bacillota_I; class Bacilli_A; order RFN20; family UBA1709; genus CAYIYR01. The sequence continues at coordinate 3,125 of CAYIYR010000025.1, read as the reverse complement.
AAAAAATCACTATATTTAATAGAAATAGCAATTGTATCTCCAATTAAGTGTTCTCTTTTCGCACGGTAAGAAACCATCTCTGACAGTTCCCATATCATATTTTCCATTTCTGTATAGTCTTCTGTATCGTGATCGAAGGTCCTAGAGTGCCCGACAGATTTTGCATCATCGGTTTCAACTGACACGGGTGTATAGTCAATCCCTTGAGCTCGACTTATGAAATAATCATATCCCTTCCCTAAAGCTTTTTTTAGCTGAAGTTGATCAGCGTAAGTCAGCAAATCGCCAATTTTGTTGATTCCCATTTCCTTCAGTCGAATTGCACCTTTCTTTCCGATGCCAAACATATCTCCTATTGGTAAAGGCCAAATCATTACAGGGACTTCTTTCTTGCGTATGACAGTTATTCCTAGCGGCTTTTTCATGTCACTGGCCATTTTTGCTAAGAATTTATTGGGAGCAACTCCTATACTGCATGATAAACCTAATTCTTCTAAAATTCTTGTTTGAATGGATTTGATTATTTCTAAAGGATTCTTCTTCCCTTTTAGTCTTTCCGTCATGTCTACGTAGCATTCATCTATGCTTGCCATTTCAATAATGGAGCTATAATTACGAATTATTCGAACAAATTGCCGTGTATAGTATTCATACAAGGTAAAATCGGGACTTACTATGATTAAATTTGGGCATAATCTTCGTGCCTGATAGGTCGGCATCGCACTATGAATACCGAATTCTCTTGCCTCATATGAAGCCGTGGAGATTATTGATCGGCTGCTTTGCCCACCAACCGCTAAAGGTTTTCCCTTATACTCAGGATGTGCTAGAACAGCGCAGGACGCAAAATATGCATTCATATCTATGTGCAAAATAATACGTTGCATATTTTTACCACCCCATCATCTATATTATATATTCTTTTGACTAATAGTCAAAAAGAAGCAGGAATATTTTTCCCTGCTTCTATTAAGCTGAAATTCCTACTTCTTGATTGGCTCGTTTTAGCCGGTATTCTAGTCTTAATTTATCTGCTATCATTGCAATAAATTCCGAATTTGTTGGTTTTGCCTTCGTAGCACTTACCGTGTAGCCAAAGATTTCATCAATTGCATCTATGTTCCCTCGACTCCAAGCAACTTCGATGGCATGACGTAAAGCCCGCTCAACTCTAGAAGCGGTAGTATTATAGATTCTCGCTATATGAGGATAAAGTGCTTTAGTAACTCTTCCAAGTATTTCAATGTTGTAAAATGAACTTACAATAGCACTTCTTAGATACATATATCCTTTAATATGGGCTGGAATCCCTATTTCATGGAGAATCTCCGTGATGTCACTCTCCAACTGCAAACTAGCTTTCTCTTTTGCAAGCAAGGCAATTGCTGCATTATCTTTCTCTTGAACCAATTTGCTTTGCTGCAATAGACCACTCACATCATTAAAAAAGTTGTTCATATCGAATGGTTTTAGAATAAACATATCGGCGCCCAATGTATTAATGTATTTTAGGATACTATTGTTAATGAATGCTGATGTACATATAATCTTTCTTACTTTGTAAGTCTTAGCATCCTCTTTGATCTTCTTTAATACTTGAAAACCATCTATTACTGGCAATATCAAGTCTAGAATTAAAAGATCAATAGTTGAGGCATTGCTAAGCTTTCTTAATACCTCTTTGCCATTGTCGGCTGTTCCGACTAATTCGTAACCATCTTCTGATTGCAAACGCTTCTCAAACTCATGACAAATATCAGCACTGTGTTCGACAACAAAAACTTTTGCTTTACTCATTTACCCTATTAACTATTATAATTGCCACAAAACGATCAAAGCAGTATCGTTTCGTATTTATTCGCACTCACAATCGCTATTATACATTATTATTTTACAAATTAAAATCAAAATTTACTTTTTTTTATCTTACTTTTTCGACTTCTTTCAGCATCCACTCAATATATACTCCATGTCCTGTTGCAACTTTTGAGGTAACAACATGGGTAACTGCGCCTACTATCATATTGTTCTGAATAATGGGTGATCCACTCATTCCTTGAACGATTCCGTTAGTTTGTGATAATAACGATTTGTCCGTTATTTTAAAGGTAATTCCTTTAGTTGAAGGACTTGACTGCCCCTTTAGATTTGTTATCTCTATTTCGTATTTTGTAACCTTGTTTCCACTTGTCACGGTCCATATCTCCGCTCGTCCTAATTCAACTTCCTCTATTTTAGCACTTGGCATAGCTTTTAACTCAGTAGGTATTTCTTCATATTCGCCATAAATACCATATATATCATTAATTTCGATGTTTCCAAGCCTATTACTCATATCTATCTCAGCAATTTTCTCCCCCGGAGAACCATTTTCACTCTTCTTAATACCGGTCACCGTTGACTCATAAATGCTCCCATCTCTTATTTGAACAATTTCACCGGTTGTGGTATTCGCTATCTCATGTCCTAGTGCTCCATATCTACCAGTTTCAGGATCATAGAATGTCATTGTTCCGATACTTAGTACCTTATCTTTAATAATTAATCCAGTTTTCCATCCATTGTCAGCCGATTTGCTTACTTTCAATATCCTAGTAATAATTGTAGAGTCTCTCCTTATCTTAAGCTGCACTGATTTAGCATCTGCTGGTAAACCATGAAGATAAGTGACTAGGTCTTTAGTAGAATTGACTTCTATACCATCAATACTAGTTATATAGTCACCTATTTTTATATCAGAGTCTCTGCTCGGATTATAGGATTCGTTGCCAGCTTTTATTTCATAGGTATTTGCTACTACAACACCATCTAATCTCATCTCGATTCCAATATTCTCGCCACTAGGTATTAGATCTTTTGCGTAGACTAGCGTTAATGGTGCGAATATTACGAAAACAAATGTAAGTATAATCTTATATATTCTTTTCATAAAAAAACCTCCTTCATCACTAGGTTACCCCTAGCATCAAGGAGGACAAATGTAATTATTAACATTTCCAATAATATCTATTTTAGTTCAGAATGTGCTTCTTTCACTACCTTTTCCACATCAACTTGATAATTATTCATCTTGGAAAAAAGTCCCAAAAATTCGATGTTTTCTTTTTTCTCACCCAGTATTGGAG
>CAYIYR010000024.1:0-23356 GCA_964367815.1 uncultured Eubacteriales bacterium | reverse complement strand
GTAGAAGAGGCAATCTGCTCGGCTAATTGATTATATTCTTGCACAATTTTGCTAGAATCAAGCGCTTGTTTCAATTCAATGGCTGCTTGCTCTACTTCCTTACTCATCGAAGCTCTCTCCTTCCAAAGTCCAGGTTTTAACTTTTGTAATTTTGACTTTGACGATTTTTCCTATCTGATCTTTTGAACCTTTGAAGTTTACTAATTTATTAGATTCACTATAGCCGGAAAGAACATCTTTATTTCGCTTTGAAGCTCCTTCAACTAAAACCAGTACTTCTTTATCTTGATAGGCTTGATTGCGTTCCCTGGCATGAATAGCGACAGCTGCGAGTAAACGATTTAAACGATCTTTCTTTTCTTCTATTGTGACATTGTCAACCATTTTAGCGGCTGGGGTGCCAGGACGAGGAGAATAGATAAAAGTATAAGCGCCATCATAACGACATTCATTTACCATTTTAAGAGTATTCAGAAATTGTTCTTCTGTCTCATTGGGGAAGCCGACAATTATATCAGTAGTAATGGATACACCAGGAATTTCCTCTCTAATTTTGTTATACAGACTTAGGTATTCTTTTGCGTTATAGCGCCGGCCCATTCTTCTGAGAACATCATCATCACCAGATTGCAGGGGAAGATGAACATAGGGCATAATATTAGGATAATCACGAATTGCTTTAATCATACCTTCGGTAAAGTTCCAAGGATGAGAAGTGGTGAAGCGAATTCTCTCAATTCCTGTTTTTGATACTTCTACTAAAAGGGTTTCAAAATTATAGCCAAGTTTTAAATCGTTTCCGTAGGCATCAACATTTTGACCTAAAAGAGTGACTTCTTTATAGCCACTTTCTTTTAATTCATTGACTTCAGCAAGAATATCTTCCATTAAGCGAGAACGTTCTTTGCCTCTGGTATAGGGAACAATGCAATAAGTGCAAAACTTGTCACACCCATACATGATATTGACCCAAGCTTTTAGATTGCCATCACGTCTTGAAGGCAAATTCTCATAAACCTCGCCTTCTTTGGAGTAGACTTCCACAACTCTTTCTTTACTGTAGTAAGCCTGCTTAATCAAATGTGGCAGATTAGCAATATTGTGGGTACCAAAAATCATATCAACCTGATTAGAGGTCTTTAATATGCGATTGACCACTTCTTCTTGCTGAGGCATGCAACCACAGATTCCAAATAAAAGGTCTGGATTCAATGATTTTAAGCGCTTCAAGTGGCCAATTTCCCCAAATACTCTTTCTTCAGCGCCTTCTCTAACCGCACAAGTGTTAAGAATAATGATATCTGCTTCTTCTAATATATCGGTCTTTTGATAACCAATCTCTTCTAAGATTCCTGCGATAGTTTCGCCATCACGCTCATTCGCTTGACAGCCAAAAGTGCGAACCACATATTTTTTGCCCTTAACCATGGTTGCTATTTCAAAATCTTTTTCCAAGGTTTGGCGAATAATTGGCACTAACTCTTTTGATCTTTTCGCGGCTTCTTCCAAAGAAGGCTTAACAAAATATTTACTATAATCTTTCATACTATAACTTCCTAAACAACTTGTTTACGGGGATTCTCTCACGTTTGACAAGGAAAGCGATGACAAAGAGAAATACTATAACTAAAATGGCAGCGAAAATATAGCCAGTAAAACCAATAGGAATTAAACTGATAATAAATCCGATTAAAACCATTAATCCCGCACCAACCCATGTGCCAAACATATAGATAATCCCATTCATATTATTTTTGACTGCATAGGTTTCATTGGTCCAGTTAAGGAATGGACGGGCTAAATCAAGATAAAATGCAAAGTAATTAATGGCAATTAATATTAAGCCAGAAGTAACAAACAAGAGAATAGCATCATAAAAAGTAACTGTTCCGAGAACAACAACGATAAGTAGATAGAATATAGTACTAATTAAACTTAAGATGATTCCCCAAAATATCTTTGAGCGAATGATAATCTTTGGCGCTACAGGAATGGCTTTCCAAAAGCCAGATGAATTACCCATTCTAGAGATAGCAGTTGAAGAAATCATATTCACACTGCCAAAGAAAAGTAAGATGGCTAAGGCAATAGCAAAATTCAAACTATTACCCATGTCAACTTTAAAATTGGTAATGAAATCAGTTACGGTATTTAATTCGCCTTCGACACCAGCAGCTATAAATGATACGGCCATCGAAGCAACCATAATAATTGGCATTAGGAATACAATCAAAATTAAATTAAGGAAATAAATAGGACTGCGCGCAATTAATTGCCATTCGGTTCTAGTTAGGCTCCAGAAGCAACTGCTTCTTTTTGTACCTTTGGCAAATTCGGCAGCGGTGAGTACGCGCTTTTTGGCTGCATTTTCACCAGTTCCCATGATGGTTTTGATATATAGCTTATTGCCAATCAACATAAATAGGACGATAAACACTAAACTGATAACAACAAATAACAAGGCAAACAAGATTCTAATTATTGCAGAATCAGCGGTGAAGGCCTTGATGGCTGGAACAATCACTGGTACATAAGTTGCAATTCTGATTCCTATGGTATCAGTTACACCTTGAATGGCAGCAGCAATGTCGGTTGGATCCATTTCAATCATTCGGAAAAGGCTAGAACTTCCAAAGCTGACAGCTAAACCGATTCCCAATCCAATAAGCATCGTTATGTAGGTAAATGCATCTTTGTGTTTTGCAAAACTAAATACACGATTAATCAAGGTGAGGATTATCCCCCATAAACTAACAGGAATTAGTGGCAAAGCAAAAGTAACGATTACAGCACAGACATAATAATCGACACCACCACCAATGCCAATTCCTAAGCCGATAAAAATAGGTAGTAAGAAAAGACAGGTAATGGAATAGACAAGTAAAAGAGTTGTCACAAGACGAGCAGCAATTATTTGCCATGGTTTTAAAGGTAATGGTAATAAGCTCGAATTATCCATTGAAAGGAAAAAGACACTGATTACAGAGAAAACTGATAAAACAATAATCATTACGATAGCTAAAGGGATGAATAAATACCAAATGGTATTTACGGCATCCATATATTTTAGACCAGCTCCAATTGCGAAAGCTACAAAGGCAAAGGGAAGAGCAACAAAGAGAAAGACAATTCCAAACACAGCAATATAACTGGCAGTGTTGCTATCTTTCTTGCGTTTTCCTTTTCGTGACGTTCCACCCATATCATAAAGTGACTTGAGGAGAACTTTGGTTAACGATATGACTTTACTCATCTTTAGTAATCTCCAAGAAAATTGATTCAAGACTATCACTATTAGCAAACTTTTCTTTTATTTCTTCAACAGTTCCGACCAACATTAAGCGACCATGATCAATAATTCCAATTCGGTCACATAGTTTTTCGGCCACTTCTAGAACGTGAGTAGAGAAGAACACAGTATATCCTTTAGCAGCATGCTCTTTCATCATTTCTTTTAAAGTAAAAGAAGATTTTGGGTCAAGACCAGTCATTGGTTCATCAAGAATCCAGACACTTGGCTCAGAGATTAACGCTCCCATAATAATGATTTTTTGGCGCATACCGTGAGAATAACTTTGAATGCGATTGCCAAGAGCATCAGACATCTCGAATTTCTCAGCAAACTCTGTAATTCTTTTGTTACGATCTTCTTGTGATACATCATAGATATCAGCCATGAAATTCAAGTATTCAATGCCTTTTAGTCGTAAAAACATATCAGGATTATCGGAAACAAAACAAAATTCCTTTTTTGCTTCAACTGCATCTTTTTGAATGTCCTTACCATTAATTGTTATTGTACCACTATCAAAGTCAGTGATTCCTGTAATCATTTTTATTGTTGTTGTTTTACCGGCACCATTAGGCCCAATAAAGCCAAAAATTTCGCCAGAGCGAATTTCCAAAGTCAAATCATCAACGGCTTTTACGCCTTCGGTGTAGGTCTTTGTTGCATTTACGATGTTTATCATATAAAAACACCCCCAATAAATTAATTATAATGGGGATGTTGCTAAAAAACAATATTATATTATTGTTTTACTGTGCTGTTACAATCAGCTTAATTGCCGTTTTCACTTGATTGTCAATTATGGCATCAGCAAAGGCTGGCACACAGACTAGATTCTTACCGGAAGGGGCAATGAATCCTCGGGCAATGGCAATTGCTTTGATTGCTTGATTTAAAGCACCGGCACCGATGGCTTGGATTTCGGCATAATTATTTTCTCTTATCACATTGGCTAAAGCTCCTGCAACACTATTTGGGTTTGATTTAGCGGACACTTTCAACATTTCATTCATATTTCTTCTCCTTATTCTTCCTTATAACTTATGAGAAAGAATTAGCGGATATGAGCAGAAAAAAAGAATAGTTACCTATTCTCTTTACCAATCGTTGTTGGGAGTAATGAAGAGACGTTCAATACTAATTGCGCGTCCGCTTTCATCATCAATCTCCATAATAACAGCGCAGAATTGACCGGGGCCAGTTGCGACTTCAAAATGATTCGTTTTTGATAAATAATTGCGAGTCTTATAGACAATTTGTTCGATATTAGCACCAATAACAGAATTATAAGGACCAGACATTCCCACGTCGGTGATATAGGCAGTGCCCTTGGATAGAATGCGTTCATCCGCCGTTTGAACATGAGTATGAGTGCCAAGAACGGCACTAACTAGTCCATTATATGCCCAACCAAAAGCAATCTTTTCAGCAGTTGCTTCCGCATGAAAATCAACAATGTGAATCTTTTCTTGACTATTTGCTAAGATTTCATCTAAGGCTGTAAACGGATTGGTTGGACCCTCATGCATATAAACATGGCCAAGAAGGTTAGTAACTCTAATCTTTCTTCCATTTACTTCAAAAACGCGACTACCAATGCCAGAAGCACTGGGGTGAATATTAGCTGGACGGATCAATTTCGCAGCTGAAAGATAAAAAGTGTTGCTTTCAGTGTGAGTGAAGAAGTGATTGCCCATTGTTATCGCATCTACGCCACTATCAACTAGTTCTTGATAATGCTTTTGGCTTAGTCCGTTGCCATGAGTTGAATTTTCACCATTGGCAATAACAAAATCAATCTGCATTTTCTTACGCAGATTAGCAACATATTTGTTTACAATTAGGCGACCTGTTTTTCCATAGACATCGCCAATAAAAAGAATTCTCATAAAATCACCTTTTCTATCTTAACACAAAAAGAAATACTCGTCCATTTTTGAACGAGTATTAATGTTTATTTTGCGAGTTCTGTAGTTCTAACTTCACGAATCACAGTCACTTTGATTTGTCCTGGATAAGTTAGTTCGTTTTCAATCTTCTCACGAATGTCTCTTGCAAGTTTGTAAGATTGAATGTCATCAACTTTCTCTGGGACAACCATGACTCTAATTTCCCGTCCTGCTTGAATGGCGAAAGCCGAGCTTACACCTTCGAAACTCTTAGATAATTCTTCAAGTTTCTCAATTCTTTGGACATAGTTTTCTAAAGTCTCACTTCTAGCACCTGGTCTAGCTGCACTTAATGTATCAGCAGCGATAACAAGATTGGCATAGACAGTGTTGGGAGCAACATCACCGTGGTGTGCTTCGATAGCATTAATAACGGTTGCGCTTTCACCATATTTCTTGGCGAGTCTAACGCCAATTTCAACATGGCTTCCTTCAATTTCAAAGTCAATTGATTTGCCAATATCGTGAAGTATTCCAGCCCGTCTCGCTATGTGTTGATCAATTCCTAATTCCGCAGCCATAATACCACAGAGATAGGCAACTTCCATGGAGTGCTTTAAGGCGTTTTGACCATAACTAGTACGATATTTCAAACGACCAATATAATCGACTAATTCCTTATTCATCTTGCTAATGCCCAACTGGAAGACTGCTTCTTCACCAGCTTTATGCATGGTCTCAGCAATTTCAGCTTTACATTTCTCAACAATTTCTTCAATTCTACCAGGTTGTATACGGCCATCTTTAATTAAATATTCAAGGGCCATTCTTGCGGTTTCTCTTCTGATAGGATCAAAACAAGAAACGGTGATAACTTCTGGGGTATCATCAACAATTAAGTCGACACCAGTTAGTTGTTCGAGGGCTCTAATGTTTCTGCCTTCACGACCAATAATCCGACCTTTTAGATCATCACTTGGTAGGGAGACAACGGAGACAGTTCTTTCACAAGCAACTTCTTGGGAAAACTTCTGAATCGAAAGAGATAAAATATCTCTGGCCACATCATTGGCCTTGTCTTTTGCTTCTTCTTCTTGATTGCGCATGTAGGCCGCAATCTCTTGGGCAGATTTTTCTTCCGCTCTTTTAAATAATTCGTCGCGGGCATCAGCGACAGTCATCATACTGACTTTTTCTAATTCTAAAATAATCGAATCGAGTTTCTTCTTCAATTCGTCTTCCTTTTTATCTAGGTCACTTGTTCTTTTTGCTAATTGTTCATTTTTGGTATCTAAGATATTCTCTTTAGTTTGCAGTGCAATATCACGACGGTCAATACTTTGCTCTCTTTGCAATAACTTGTCTTGTAAAGAATTGACTTCTGCTTTTTTCTCTTTGATTTCTTTCTCGGCTTCAATTTTCATTTCGCGAGCAGCAGTTTTACCATCAATTTGAGCAGTTTTAAGTAGTTGATCAGCCTTTAATTCGGCATCTTTTTCAATTTTGACTGCACGTTTTTGAGCCTCCTTAATTCCAGCAAGTGGAAAGAGACGCATCAACAATGTTCCAATTATTATACCAACAACTATACCTACGATAAGAGGAAGCCAGAATTCAGTGAATCCAGCTAGAAATAACATATATGCTTTTCCTCCTATTAAAATCTTTTACGTATATATATACGGAATGGGTTTCCCCATACGTTTATATTTTATACTATTTGTAAACTTAGCACAACAAAAAAACTTATTATTTTCGTGAACAGGTCATATATAAAGAACAATGAGAGGGGGTAATGAGATGCCAAGATGTAAATCGACAACCAAAGAGAAAGAATTATTAGCGCGTTTGTTATATGCGGAAGCGGGCGGTGAAGGCAATACAGGAATGCTGCTTGTGGGCAATGTTTGCATAAATCGAGTAGTAGCAAATTGTTTAGAATTTAAGAAAATTACTTCAATTACGCAAATGATCTATCAGCGACCAGGAGGATTTGAAGGGACGAGGTCACCTCTTTTTAATGCAAAACCAAGCACTTTAAGATTAGAACTTGCTAGGAGAGCAATTGTTTTTTGGCGCGGATATCCAGCTACTAATTCTTTGTTCTTCCGCACACCAATAAATGGAACTTGTCTTAATCGATTTTATGGTCCATTAGCGGGGCGTTATAAGAATCATTGTTTCTATGATCCTGATAACCAGGAAGAATGTAACTTGTAAATTGTTTTTTAGACATTGAAAGTGCTATAATCGTTTAGAAGTGAGGACAATATATGATAGTAATCGCATCAGCAAATCGTAGCAAGTTAGCCGAATTTAAAAGTATTCTTCCTGAATATGATTTTGTGTTGGCTGGTGATATTGGTCTTAATGAAGACATCGATGAAACGGGAAGCAATTTTATGGAGAATGCCCTAATCAAAGCGATGGCTATTCACAAACTTACTGATTACCCCGTTATTGCTGATGATTCGGGCCTAGAAATCGATACTTTAAATGGTTTTCCAGGAATATTTTCTGCCCGTTTTGCTGCCCCTATTACTGATTATAAAGTGAAATGCCAGTTGATATTGGATGAAATGAACGGTCGCTCTAATCGAAAGGCCTGTTTTACTTGTGCGATAGTGATGATTATGAAAGATGGTAATAAGTATGCTTATCAAGCCTCTATGCCTGGACAGATAGGCTACGAAATTAAGGGTATTAATGGTTTCGGCTATGATCCAATCTTTATTTCAGATGGTTATTCAATTACCAATGGCGAGATGTCTCAGCATGATAAAGACTTAATCTCGCATCGGGGCAAAGCACTAAGAGGACTATTTGATAAATTACCAGAGAAATTTAAGAGAAGGGAGAAACAGCATGATTAATATTATTCTTTATCGACCGGAGAAACCGCAGAATACCGGAAATATTATGCGCACTTGTGCCGCAATTGGAGCTTCTTTGCATATTATTGGTCCGGTTTCATTCACTATTGATGATCACGCTTTGCAAAGAGCAGGCATGGATTATTTGCTGGGATTCGATTATGAGATTTATGCCGATTATGAGGAGTTTGTTAAGCAATTTGGTAATAAAGAAATATTCTATATTACTAGATATGGGTTTGTTCCTCCATCTGGCTATGATTTAAAGCAGGTAAAAGGAGATTTGAACTTCATGTTCGGTCGTGAAAGCACTGGCATTCCTAAAGATATTCTTAGTTCTCATCTAGATCATTGCATGCGCTTGCCAATGAAACCAGAAGCACGGAGTTTAAATCTTTCTAATTGTGTAGCCGTAGTTGCCTATGAGGCACTTAGACAAATTGATTATGAGAATTTGGCAACTGAAGATTTCTTGAAAGGCAACGATTATTTGAAAAAGTAAAAGGAAAGGTAGCGATACCTTTTTTTGTTTTTTATTTTTTTTGCAAACAAAAAGACAAGCAAACGCTTGTCTTTATTAATTAATTAAATTCTAATTAAGCAATTGAATAGGTTCCATTGAAGAAAGAACGTAAGTTTGTTTGATTGAAAACTCCGCTGATATCAGCATCTTTTTCACCATATAGAACGTTATCAACAGTGTAGGTTGATCCTTCTTTGACATAGCGAACTAAAGTTGGTGCGCTGATTGTATAGTTGTAAGGATTAACGTTTGACACTGAACTTGGTTTTACTTCGGCTAGGTAAGCACGAACATCTTCAGAAATCTGATTGTATGTTTCTACAGTCATGGTCTTATCATAGAAAGTTTTTGGCTCATCAGCGTTGACAGTGTAGTATTCTTTAACACCATAGTTGACAGCGTAAACAGTTACTTCTGGCTTATTTGCAGCCTTTAAATCTTTGTTGTAGTTTTTGACAAATAAGTTCATTGCTGAGTTTGCAGTCGTGCAAGCTTCACAATCCTTACCATAATAGAGAACATAAATGACTTGATCATCACTGATATCCTTTAAGTAATTCATGGATTCATCAGCCTTGACTTTTTCACATTGTCTGCAAGATGAGTTTGGTGAGAACCAGCCTTTAACTGTATCAACCGCTCCTTGGAAACCTTGTAAACTAAAAACGAGTATAAAAACAATGGCTACAAGGATTAATGGCTGTAACCAATAATTGTTTTTTAGAAATCTACCTATTGAAGCGAAAAACTTCTTCATATGCGCACCTCCGAAATAAAATAGCGTTATAATAATACCATTAAAGTGAGACAATTTCAACTAAAAGATTGTGGAAAAAATATCATTCATAATTTTTTGCAAATAATTGGTCAAACTAAAGAGATCTTTTGGCCATTTATTAAGCTTTTTCTATGAAAATGTCGAAAATATTGCAGTATTCACCAAGAACAAATAGACATTTTTCTTGATCATCATTTCTAGCTAATATATATAGTTTGAGCTTTGGCTCTGTTCCACTGGGGCGAATCAAGATTGTACTTCCATCACCAATATCGAATTGTAAGACATTTGCTTTTGGATAATTGATATTGCTTGCTGTTCCATTTTTCAATATTTTTTTGCCAGAAAGATAGTCAGTGATTGCCACCGTATTTGGCCATAAAGAATTTTCCATAGAGTTCTTTCTGAGCTGTTCCATTACTTGCTGCATCTCTTCCTGACCTTTAATCCCCTTAAAAGTATAGTTGTGTGTAGCGGTAAGATAATAACCAAACTCTACATAAAGATCTTTGAGACGGTCAACAATATTTACACTATGCATAGCATAGTACTCTAACATTTCGCAAACAAGGAGAACAGCATTCACACCATCTTTATCTCTTACTTCAGTTCCGCTTAGATAACCGCAACTTTCTTCAAAGCCGAAGAGGAAATGACCAGTTTTGTTTGCTGCTAAGCAGTTAATCTCTTTACCGATATATTTAAAGCCAGTAAGTGTTTTAATAACTTTTACACCATGCTTTCTTGCAATCGGTTCAATCATGTTTGAGGAAACAATGCTTTCAATGACAATTGAATTATCGGGTAAGCAACAATGAGCTTTTTTGTAACTACAGATGAAATCAAATAACAAAATGCCAATCTCATTACCACTCAAAAGGGTATAATCACCATCATATTTCACAGCTACTCCTATCCGATCACAGTCGGGATCAGTAGCGATAACCACGTCAGCATCGCTCTTTTTCGCTAGGTCAATTCCTAATTTCAAAGTCTCTTTCAATTCAGGATTTGGCGTTGGGCAAGTAGGAAATAATCCATCTGGTTCTTGCTGCTCTTTAACAATGTCAACCTTTGTAAAACCAGTTTTATTAAGGATGGCTTTCACTGGAAGCAGACCAGTGCCATTAAGTGGCGAATATACTATTTTTAGCTGCTTTTCAGCAGTACTATTTAAGATTGATAGCGAAAGAATATAATCATAATATTCATCGATAACGACATTTGGAATATATTGGATTTTACCGGTAGAAAATCCCATTTCTAAATCATCAATTTTTATATCGGTAAACTCATCTAACTTAGCGATATTCTTAGCTATTAAAGTCGCAACCTTTTCGCTAATTTGGCAGCCGCTGTTATCATAGACCTTATACCCATTATAGTTGTAGGGATTATGGCTGGCGGTAACATTAATTCCCGCTGAACATTTTAGCTTTCTTACGGTATATGATAGTAATGGTGTTGCCATCAATTGTGAGCAAATATAGGTTTTAATGTTATTAGCGGAAAAGACACTAGCAGCAGTTTGAGCAAAGAGTGGCGAATTAATCCGACTATCATAGGCTATGGCAATAGATGGATTGTGGTAAGATTCATTGAGATAATCAGCAAGTGCTTGACTAGCTTTGCGAACTGTATAGATATTCATCCGATTAGTACCAACGCCTAAAATACCGCGTAATCCGGCGGTACCAAAGCTAAGATCCTGGCAGAAACGTTCTTCAATAGCAACTTTATCATCCTTGATAGTCTGCATTTCGTTATCCAATGCTTTATCATCTATTGATGCTTCCAGCCATCTCTCATATTTACTCTTGCTAGCAGTCTTAATCATAGGAGTCCTCTTTTCTTCCGTCCTTAAATTATATACTATCAGAAGAAAAGCGACAAGATTCACCCTTAGCCAAAAGGTGGGAAGTTTTCGAAATGGTCACCATTAAGCTCCGTTATGCGATCTAATCCGTTTTTTCGCTTAATCCGGGCGTTAGTGATTTTTTGCTGCATGATAATTTCTTTTGCCGTTTCATAGTCATAAACATGGTTAGCATCGGTTTTGAATTCAATAATGCGATCACAATTGTCTTTTTTAACATGAGTTATCTTTTCTGCATCTTTCATTGTTTCACCTCTAGTAGTAGTGTTCACCAGATAGAAAAATATAAACAAAAAAACCTATAGCGCAGTGCTATCAGAAATAGTAAAATTATAGAGAGGAGATGAGTCAATGAAGAAAAGCCTTGCAACATGATGGATATTTATCTTTTTGTTGGTTTTGATTGGATGTGCACTTGCCATTGAATTATTAGGTACCGATATTATTTTTCTATTAGCAGTTGTTTTAATAATTATTGGTGTATTAACTTTCATTGTCTCGTATCTGCGTCAGCGGAAAGCCTTTTTAGCGAAAGTTATCGCTGATTTGGAAAAAGAATTAAGCAAATTAGAAGAAGATTTTGCAAATGACCTTATTAATCAAGATGAATACCTTCAGAAGAAGGAATTATTGGAAGTTCAAATAGAGTTGGAACGGCGCAAAGCCACTAAGGAGAAGTAAGATGCAGCATTATTTTGTGAAAGACTGTATTGATAATCAGTTTGTATTTGAAAAGGAAGATATCCATCATATTCTTCACGTGATGCGTTTTCGTAGTGGCGAGCAAATTGTCTGCATCTATAATAATCATAAATACTGTTCTTCTTTAGCGATTAATGGTGAAATGGTTACTGCAAATATAATTAATGAGATAAGCAATACTGGAATTTTACCAGTAAAGGTAACAATAATTCATGGTATGCCAAAAAATGATCATTTCGAATTAGCCTTGCAGAAGGCTACCGAATTAGGTGTTGATTGCATTGTTCCTTTTGAAGCAAAATATAGTGTTATTAAGATTGGTATGGCCGATGTTGATAAAAAACTCCAACGCTGGAATAAGATTGTCAAGGAAGCATCAGAACAATCCGAAAGAAGCAATTTGCCAACAATTATGAAGCCAATAAAGCTTAAGGAAATAAAAAACTATTTGTCCGATTTAAACATTGTGGCTGATGAGAGACTTGCTCGTAAAAATGGGCCTAGTTATTATCAAATATTGAAGGAAAAGAATTATCAAAGCATTACAATACTCGTTGGTCCAGAGGGTGGATTCAGCGATGAAGAATTTGAATGCTTTGATAAATTAGGATTTATTGGTGTCAGTTTTGGCAAGCGAGTGCTGCGAAGCGAAACAGCAGTTATGTATGCCTTGGCAGCAATTTCATTGATTAGTGAGGAATAGGCAAATGAGCAAGTATTATAAGATTGTCACTTTAGGGTGCAAAGTTAATTCATACGAGTCCGAAGCGATGGCTCAACAATTGGAACATCTCGGATATCAAGAATTAGTTGACGATAACATACCAGAATTAATCATCATTAACACATGTAGTGTTACTAGTACAAGCGATGCCAAAAGTCGGCAGATGATTCACCGTGAACATCAAAAAAATCCAGCGGCTTTGCTAATAGTTGCTGGCTGTTATTCGCAGATAGCTAGTGAAACGGTTGCCAAAATTCCTGGCGTTTGTATAGTTATTGGTACTGAACATCGTAATGAAATAGCAGATCTGATTGCTGAGTACAATAAAACGCATATGGTTGTTGTAAGAGTAAACAATAGTCGGCAGATTAAGAACTTTGAAGCTTTGGCAGTCACTAGTTATAACGATAACACGCGGGCATTCTTGAAAATTCAAGATGGCTGTAATAATTTCTGCAGTTATTGTATTATTCCTTATGCTCGAGGACCAATGCGCTCACGTGCTGCAAGCGATGTTATTGAGGAAGCCCAAAAATTAGTCGATACGGGTTTTAAAGAAATAGTGCTGACTGGTATTCATACAGCAGGATATGGTTTGGATATGCAGAATTATTCTTTCTGTCAACTACTCAAGGATTTGCTGCGGCAAGTTCCTAGATTAAAAAGAATTCGCATATCTTCGATTGAAGAGAGCGAAATATCAGCAGATCTGATTGATTTGTTACAGACTGAGCCACGCATTGTTCCTCATCTTCATATTCCCTTACAATCGGGGTGTGATAGCGTTTTAAAAAGAATGAATCGGAAATACCTAACCGCTGATTTTTATAAAACAATCACAAAGATCAGAGAGAAACTTCCTGATATTGCGATTACAACGGATGTGATTGTTGGCTTCCCCCAAGAAACGGAAGAAGAGTTTAATCAAACCGTTGCATTCATCAATAAAGTGAACTTTTCCGCTTTGCATGTCTTCCCTTATTCAAGGCGAAGTGGGACTGTTGCAGACAAAATGAGTGGCCAAATCGAAGGACCAGTTAAAAAACAACGCGTGCATACTCTCATTGATTTATCTAATGATTTAGCATGCAAATATGCGAAAAGATTTGAGGGCAAAGCACTAGCTGTTTTGTTTGAAACTTATGATGAAAAGACAGAGATGATTACCGGTCACGCTCCAAATTATTTAAAGGTAGCATGTCCTGGTACAAAAGATTACCTTAACAAGATAGAAAATGTTATAATTACAAATAGCGGTTATCCGCAAAATTTTGGAAAGTTAGAGGAGAAGTAAAGTGGAAAAAGAAACATCTTTAAACCTCATATATCAAGCCAAGGATGTCATCAAAGAAGTGGCAATTGTTACGCCATTGAATGACGCTTCCTATTTTGCAAAAGATTTTGAATTCTTTATCAAAATGGAATCCTTGCAAAAAACCGGCTCATTTAAGTTAAGATGAGCCTATTTTAAAATGATGAATTTGACCGAAGAAGAAAAGGCCAAGGGTGTTATTGCTGCTAGTGCTGGCAATCATGCTCAGGGTGTTGCTTATTCGGCAAGAAAATTAGGAATTAAGGCGACTATAGTAATGCCAGCAACAGCACCGCTACAAAAAATCAATGCAACCAAGTCTTATGGTTCCGAAGTTGTTCTCTTTGGTTCGAGTTTTGCTGATGCTTATGCCAAAGCTCATGAATTGGCACTGCAGAATGACATTACTTTTATTGAGGCCTACGATGATCCTTATATTATTGCTGGTCAAGGTACTATCGGTTTAGAAATTCTAAATCAGTGTCCGGATGTCGATGTGGTTTTTGTTCCTGTTGGTGGCGGTGGATTAGCTAGCGGTATCGCCGCAGCGATTAAAGCTATCAAGCCAAGCTGCAAAGTTTATGGAGTGGAAGCCGAGAATGCTCAAGCTATGAAAAAGTCGATTAAAGCTAATAAAATAGTGGCAGTAAGCAATATTGTAACGATTGCCGATGGAATTGCAGTTGCCAGACCCGGTAATCATACTTACGAGATGTGCAAAAAACTTCTAGATGGTATCGTAACTGTCAAGGATAGTGAGATTGCTAAATCCATTCTTGTATTATTAGAGAAAGCCAAGATTGTCTCTGAAGGAGCGTGAGCCATTTCTGTTGCTGCTGCCTTCAGCGGCCAAGTTGACGTGACCGGCAAAAAGGTTGTTTCAGTTCTTTCGGGAGGAAACATCGATGTCACTTTATTATCAAGAGTTATTGACTTTGCTCTTCTGAAGAGCGGTCGTCAAGTCCAATTACATACAATAATTCCTGATAAACCTGGTCAATTAACTCGCTTGCTGCAATTAATTGCCCAGACGAGTGCAAATATTGTCAGCGTTAATCAGAATCATGGCAGTCAAGAAAATGACATAGGCCAATGTTCAGTTGACTTAGTCATTGAAACATTTGATTTTGAACACATTCATAATATTGTCGACTTATTAGAGAACAATGGTTATGATTTAGAAATAGTCTAGGGAGGAAAAACTATGGAATATAATAGAATGATTGATCACACTTTGCTAAAGCAAGATGCGACAAAAGAAGCGATTATTAAACTGTGTCAAGAAGCGAGAGAATACCATTTCTGGTCGGTCTGTATCAACCCTGGTTTTGTCAAGACTTGTGCAAAAGAGCTCAAGGGTAGTGATGTCAAAGTCTGTACCGTTATTGGGTTTCCACTAGGAGCAACTTCAACAGAGTCGAAAGCTTTTGAAGTCAAACAAGCCATCGCTGATGGAGCGGATGAATTAGATATGGTTATCAATGTATCTTATCTAAAAGATAAGGATTATGATTTTGTTTACAATGATATTCATGAAGTGGTTAAAGCTGCCAATGGTAAACTAGTAAAAGTTATTATTGAGACTTGTTTGCTGACTGACGCAGAGAAGATTAAGGCCTGTGAGTTAGCCAAGAAGGCTGGCGCTAATTTTGTTAAGACCTCAACGGGCTTTTCCACTGGAGGTGCAACAGCACATGATATTGCTTTGATGCGCAAGACCGTTGGTAAAGAAATGGGTGTTAAGGCTTCTGGCGGTGTTCGTAGCTATGAGGATATGATTGCCATGATTGAGGCAGGAGCTTCAAGAATTGGAACTTCAAGTGGTGTGAAACTCTGCGCTAAGCAATAAAAAATCAAATAGTTATTAAAACTGAAGTTTGTTTGTGAATAAAAAAGTCAATTCTTACGATAATTTCAAGTCTTTTGCTTGCAAATTCGTTTTAGATATGTTAATATAGCACTGCTGAGTGGGTCAAATTCCCACTCTTAAGTTTTAATAAGGGGTGATTTAGTGGTTAAAGAACAAACTGATAAGGTAAGAAAAATTATTGAACCAGTTCTAAATGATTGCCATGTGGAGTTGTTTTCTATCGATTGGCATAAGGACGGGCATGATAATGTCTTATCCATCTTAATTGATCGAGATGAAGGAATTGATTTGGATATTTGCGTTGAAGTAAGCGAAAAAATTTCAGCTTTACTTGATGTGGAAGATCCAATCAAGGAAGAATATCTGCTTGAAGTAGCTTCAGCAGGTGCAGAAAAGCCACTTAAGGACACACAGCAGTTTCAGAAAGCTATTAGCAAATACATACTAGTAGTAGTTAAGGAACAAGTTGAGGGATATGATGAATTAGTTGGTTATCTCCGCGATGTCAATGAAGAAAGTATTACCCTAGAGATAAAGATTAAGACTAGAATTAAAAACGTTGTAATAAAACGTGCTAACATCGCTCAAGCGATGACAAGTGTGAAAATTTAGGAGGATAAAATTCACATGATTAACGCAAAAGAATTTGTAAAAGCTTTCAATTCATTGGAAGAAGCGAAGAACATCCCTGTTGATGTAATTATTGATGCCTTAAAACAAGCATTGATCATAGCATATAAACAGAAAGTCGAAAAATGTGGCGAAGCTCTTGCCAGAGTCGAGATTGATGAGAAGAAGGGCACTATCAAGATGTTTGCTCAAAAGAATGTTGTTTCTGAAGTCATTGATGATAACTATAGTGAGATTGCTTTAGCTGATGCCAAAGCCCTTAATCCCGCTTTAGAGATTGGCGATGTCTATGAGACTGAAGTAAATATTGATTCCTTCCAAAGAGCGGCTGCTCTCCATGTCAAACAGATTTTGAAACAGAGATTGAGAGAGGCCGAAAAGAATGTCATCTATGATGAATATATTCAACATAAAGACGATATCATTATGGGTACGGTAGAAAGAATCGAACCAAATTATTGTTTAATTAACATTGGAAAAACAAATGCCTTGTTACCAAGCAAGAACAGAATTCCTAATGAAGTACTAAGTCCTGGCCAAATTATTAAGGTCTATGTGGAAGTAGTCGACAATAAATCACAAGGTGCACAAGTTATTGTTTCAAGAACTGCAGAAGGCTTCTTGAGAAGATTGTTCGAAAGTGAAATCATGGAAGTCTATGATGGAACTGTCGAGGTCAGAAAGATAGCTAGAAGACCTGGTGAAAGAGCAAAAGTTGCTGTTTCTAGCCGGGATCCTGAAGTTAATGCCCCAACTGCTTGTATTGGCAGAGGCGGTATGAGAATTCAAAAAATTACTAAGCAATTAGCAAACGAGAAAATCGATGTAATTGAGTATCGTGATGAACCAGAACTATTTATTGCAGAAGCATTAAAACCAGCTCGTGTTCATGGTCTTATTTTGAATGAAGAGGCGCACAGTGCAGTGGCTATTGTTGCGAATGAAAACTATTCATTGGCAATTGGTCACAAGGGTCAAAATGTTAGCTTAGCTGTTAAATTAACTGGTTGGAGCATTGATATTAAGACTGTCGATGATGCTCTAGCTAATCATCTTGTCTATAAGACAATTGATGAAATTGAAGATGAATATGTGGCTAAAGCAGCAAAAGAAGAAGAAACTATTACTATGGTTGAACCTGTAGAAGAAACAGTTATCACCGAGAAAGTAGTTGAGGCTCCAATTGAGACTGTTAAACCAGTTGTGGAAGAAAAAGTGGTTGTATCAACACCAGCTATTGAACCGGTTGAAGAGAAAAAAGATGAAATGGAAGATATGCTAGCTAAGATGCCAACGCCAAAGATTAAAGGCGAATATATTCCTGTAGTTGAGCAGACAAAACCTGCTGAGGAAGTAAAGAGAGCACCTAGAAAAGATAACGGCGTTTCCAAAAAAGCTTTGAAGAAAGCCGAAGAAGAAAAAGCTAAGGCTCGTGAAGAAGAAGCCAAGAAGAACTATATGCCTGTTTATACTGAAGAAGAGCTAAAAGCAATTCAAGAAGAAGAAAAGGCCAAAGAGAAAGATGGTTCCTACGATGAAGACCTTGATTACGATGATTATGATGATTACTATGATGATTAATTATGATTAAAAAAGTACCATTAAGAAAATGTGTTGCTACTTTGGAACAACTACCAAAGAAAGATTTGATCAGAATTGTCAAGAATAATCAAGGGGAAGTCTTTATCGATATAACTGGTAAGCAAAATGGTCGTGGTGCTTATTTGAAGAAAGATTTAGCGGCTGTCGAATTAGCAATTAAAAAGAATTCGCTGGGTATAGCTTTAGAAACAACAATACCAGAGAGTATTTATGAAGAATTAAAGAAAATAGTATAAGGGAGGGTGATGTCTATGGATAAGCGCAATTTCAGTAAAAAGAATTCGCAAACCAAGAGCGTCGATAAGCGAACCTCAAATGTTCGTAAGTATGGTTTTGGCAATAAAGAGCCAAAAGAGAAGCTTAATGGTGGAGTATTTACATATTCCGGGCCAGTGAGCGTCAGCAAACTTGCGGATAGTTTGAATTTAACAGCATCAGAGATTATTAAATATCTTTTTATGCAAAGAAAAATGGTTACCATTAATTCAACGCTAGACGATGAATTAATTGGTGAGGTATGTATTAATTTCGGCTATGATTTCAAAAAAGAGAAACTTGTCGATGAGACCAATTTTGAGGAAATCGAAATTCAAGATGATCCAAAAGATTTGGTCGAAAGACCACCAGTAGTTACGATTATGGGTCACGTTGACCATGGTAAAACAACCTTGCTTGATGCCATCAGAAAAACGAGAGTTGCTGAAGGCGAGTTTGGTGGTATTACGCAAGCCATTGGTGCCTATCAAGTAGAAATTAAAGGAAAGAAAATTACTTTTCTTGATACACCGGGACATGCGGCTTTTACAGCTATGCGGGCTAGAGGCAGTCAGATTACCGATGTTGTTATTATTGTTGTCGCTGCGGATGATGGTGTTATGCCTCAAACCAGAGAAGCTGTTGACCATGCTAAGGCGGCTAAAGTGCCTATCATTGTCGCCGTCAATAAGATTGATAAACCCGGAGCTGACCCCGAGAAAATCAAATATGCTCTAAGCGATTTAGGCTTAATGCCTGAAGAGTGGGGTGGCAATACAATATTTATTAATGTTTCTGCGAAGCAGAAGACAGGTATTAATGAATTATTGGAAAATATTCTAGTCGTTGCGGAAATGTCGGAGTTAAAAGCTAATCCAAAACGTTATGCTATTGGAACCGTTGTTGAAGCAGAACTAGATAAAGGCAAAGGACCTGTAGCAACATTACTTATTCAGAATGGTACCTTGA
The DNA here is from genome assembly GCA_964367815.1 of uncultured Eubacteriales bacterium. Lineage (GTDB taxonomy): Bacteria > Bacillota_I > Bacilli_A > RFN20 > UBA1709 > CAYIYR01. Next base: position 4,064 of record CAYIYR010000024.1, on the reverse strand, counting down.
ATACAGGTGACTGTTTCGTTGTTGGACCATATTTTGGTAAGGTTAGACAAATGCGTGATGATACCGGTCGCTTATTAAAGAGTGCTGGACCATCATCACCAGTAGTTATCAGTGGCTTAAGTGAAGTTCCTGAAGCTGGCGACAAGTTTATGGCTTTCAAAGATGAAAAACAAGCTAGAGATATCGCTGATGCAAGAAGAATCAGAAAAATTGAACAAGATCGTAAAGGTAGTAGTGCCATGTCTTTGGATGATCTCTATGGTCAAATTAAAGCCGGAGAAACCACTACAATTAATGTTATTATTAAAGCCGATGTTCAAGGTTCAGCCGAGGCCGTAAAAGGTGCTCTAGAGAAGTTAAAAGTGGAAGGCATCAAGATTGATGTTATTAGATATCAAGCGGGAGCTATCACTGAAAGTGATATCTTATTAGCGAATGCTTCAAACGCCATTGTTTATGGATTTAATGTTCGACCAGATGCCAACATTCGTCGGTTAGCAGAAGAGAAGAAAGTAGATTTGCGTCTACATCGAATTATCTATGCTTTAACTGAAGAAATGGAAGCAGCCATGAAGGGTATGTTAAAACCAGTTTACCAAGAAGCGGTTTCTGGACAATTAGAAGTAAGACAGCTTTATAAGGTATCTAAGGTTGGTACTATCGCTGGTTGTTATGTGACAACTGGATTTATTAAAGCTGATTCAAAGATTCGTCTCATTAGAGATGGAATAATCATTTATGATGGTCGTTTGGGCTCCTTGAAACGTTTCCAAAGCGATGTCAAAGAAGTCAAAGAAGGTTACGAATGTGGTGCGACAATCGCAAACTATAATGACTTAAGTATTGGCGACATTATTGAAGGTTATTATGATGAAGAGGTAGAGCGCTCTTAGGAGGTGCGAAGATGGCCTTTAAACAAGATAGACTTAATGTTTCTATTCAGAAGTATATTTCTGATATTCTCCAATTCGATGTTAAAAATCCTGATATTGGTTTTATTACTGTGACTGGTGTTCAGATTACGGGTGACTATTCGATTGCCAAAGTATTTGTGACCTTTTTAGGAGCAAAGAATGTGGAATCAAGAATGGCATCGTTAGAGAAATCTAAGGGTTATATCCGTAGCGAACTTGCCAAAAAGTTGACCATAAGAAAGTGTCCACAGCTTGTTTTCGCAATTGATACTTCTTATGAGCAAGGTCTAAAGATTGAGACTATTCTGAAAGAAATAGGAGATAAAAAATAGGCGATTTATTCGCCTTTTTTCGTTAAAAAAGTATGGAAATAATGCGGGGAAATTTGAAAGATATCAAAGCGATTATGGAAATCATTGAAGATGGCCGTGCTCTTTTAAAAACTCAAGGGAATGGTCAATGGCAATATGGATATCCTAATGAACAATCAATTAGAAATGACATAACTAATGATAATGGTTACATAATAAGAGATGGTGAGATTATTGTCGCTTATTTTGCTGCCACTTATTATGAAGAGGCTTATAATCAGTTAATTGAAGGCTCGTGGTTAACTAATCTTCCCTATATGGTTATGCATCGCTGTGCCGTTAGAAAATCATATCATGGATGTGGCATTGGCAAAATGCTGTTTAAGGCTTTTGAAGATATTGCGTTAAGCCGCAACTATAAATCATTAAGAATTGATACCCATGCTGGCAATAAACCGATGTTTCATTTATTGAAAAAATGTGGATATATAGAATGTGGCCGGGCGATATTACCACCGGATAAAGATCGACAGGTCTTTGAAAAAGTATTGGAGGATAAATAGATGAAGGCGATTATTTTTGATATGGATGGAACATTGATTGATTCAATGACCTATTGGTATAAATCAGGGAAGATTGCGACAGAACCATATGCTGATCGGGCGGAACCAGGATTCATGGAGAAAATTGATGATATGTCAGCTCGTGAAATCGTGTTTCACATAGCTTCCAAGCTTAGCAAAGCCGAGTATATGGAGTTCACCCAGCATTGGAATGAGTTAATGAAAGATTATTATGCCACCGTAATCGAGGCCAAGCCTTATGTAAAGGAATACCTTGATAGTTGTTTACAAAATAAGATAAAAATGGCGGTTGCAACCGCAACACCAAAAGATATGGCAATGGTAGCTTTAAAACGCTTGGATTTAGCTAAGTATTTTGATTTTATCATTGATGAAGATGATGTTGGTATAGGCAAAAAAAGTCCCGAAATCTACCTTGAAGCTGCTAAGAGGCTAGGCGTAGATGTTAAAGACTGTGCTGTATTTGAAGATAATGCCCGTTTTGCAAGAACGGCCAAAAATGCTGGTTTTTATACTGTCGGTATTTATGATGATTTAGCGAAGTCTTTCAAAGAAGAAATGAAGACTTTTTGCGATATTTATGCTACTAATTTTAGCGAAGTTCCTATTTTTGAGCAAAAAAAAGGAAGCTAACTTTACTAAGATGTGATGATCACGACCTCACAATCCACACGTCCAAAACGATCATAAACTTTTGCTTCAACTAGTATTATAGCAGATAATAATTAAATTGCAAGTATTTTGTGCTAGAAATGTAAAAAAGTCATGAAAGGGGGTCATGACTTTTTTAGTTTAAGGAATGATATGGATAATCTCATAAGAGATTTGATTTAATGTTACGAACCGCCTATGGTGATGCCACTGTTAGAGAGGGAAGGCGATTCGTAAAGTAATAGTAGTCATAGTTGTTCGATAAAGGTTTGACTACTTGAAATGTTTTGCTTCCTGGAGTAAGAAGTTTCTTTATCATTTCGCTGTTATTGTAAAATGAAAGCATTAAAAGATTATTAAAAAAGTTTAGAAAGTGTTATTATAGTTTTAATAATAGAAATGAGGTTATTAAACAAATGAAAGCTTTGAAAGTTATTGGAAGTATAGTTGTTGTTATTATTGTCTTTTTCTTGGCGATAAACATAATCCCGCCTAAGAAAGTAATGGAAACGAATCCATTTAGAGTTGAAGAAGGAAATGTGATGATTGCCGCTCATAGAGGTGGCAAGAAACATAATCCAGAAAACACTTTAATGGCTTTTAACGCTGCTGTTAACACTTACCATGCCGATATTTTGGAAATGGATATGTGCTTAACTAAGGATAATGAAATTGTAATTATTCATAATCTTTATGTTAATGATTATTGCAATGTTGAAGAAGTTAAGAATACTACTGAACATGTTTATGTTAATGATCTGACTTTAGCAGAACTAAAAACTTTGAATTTCGCTTATAAATTCGCTGTTGATGAATTAGGCAATGCAGTTGATAGCGATTATACAGGTACCAAAACTTATCCTTATAGAGATCTAGATAATCTTCCTGAAGGTGTAGTTGCCTCGAATCTAAGAATTATTACACTGAATGAATTGTTTGCCAACTTTTATACCACCAACCCTGAAATGCTGTTCATCATTGAGATTAAAGATGAAGGCGAGAAGGGAATGCTTGTTGCTGATAAATTAGAAGCATTATTAACTAATACCTATCCAAATTATTTGAATAGAGTGGTTGTTGGTACTTTCCACACCGAGATTGAAAACTATTTAAAGAATAAACATCCTAATATTTTAAGAGGTGCTTCAGTTGGTGGTGCGGCTTCATTTGTAATTACTCAGATGGTTGGAGTTAATCTATTTGATCCAAGTTCTTTCAACTGTTTACAGATTCCTATGGAAAGAACGGTTAAGGGCATTAAGTTAAATCTAACCAAAAAGAGTTATGTGAATCGTGCTCATCGTCGTAACATCGCTGTTCAATACTGGACAATTAATGATAAAGAAGATATGAAATTGCTTATTGATTATGGCGTTGATGCTATTATGACTGACAATCCAAAACTTCTATATGATACTTTAGTTGAGATGGGAATTAGATAAATAAAGAAAGATGATGCAATGAATCAACTGCATCATCTTTTTCTTCTTATATATTCTTGCATCCTTTGACTAATGAATTCTTCTTTTGTCATGCATAAGATCTTTTCTTCGCTCTACCATTGATAATTAATAGTTTCGCTTTTTTGTAAGATTATCTTATTC
>CAYIYR010000023.1:0-23792 GCA_964367815.1 uncultured Eubacteriales bacterium | reverse complement strand
CATGCCTCCCTGTCACGGAGGAGATCGCGGGTTCGAGCCCCGTCGGGACCGCCATATTTTATGTAGATGGCCCGGTAGCTCAGCTGGTAGAGCAACGGACTGAAAATCCGTGTGTCGCCGATTCAACCTCGGCCTGGGCCACCATTTACAAGATAGTAGTATATATGCAATATATACTATTTTTTTGTATATTTATCATAAATCTTCAAATTTAAGGCTCTATCAGAGTGAATATATCGCTTAGTTGTATCGACACTTGAGTGGCCAGCCAATTCAGAGATATAAGTTAACGGAGCTCCTGAGAAATATAGATTAGTTAAGAGAGTATGTCTAAGTTGATGCGGTGAGATCTTATACTTAATTTTTTAAGCCACCGGACTTCTCATCATCCAGGACAACAGAATAACGATTTAATTTAAATGAGTTTTCGATATACTCATTTTTTAAAGCCATATAATTAGGATCAAAATATTTATTCCAATTTAAGGTTAAACGATTAAAGATTGGAGTATTAGCTAAGATAAAATTATTATCTCGCTTTCGAATAATTGCAAAGATATAATCAAGCAATAAATCTTCAACAGTTTTATATTTTAGGTTTAAGAAATCGTTATAAGGCTTACTAAGAGACTGATGATACTCCTGGTAAATCTTCTCTTTAATAGGATAAATTTTCTTAACATAAAGAGCCTCACCCGTTGCTTGGTTATAATAACCAGGCAATTGAATACCTTTATCAAATTCGGAGTATATCAAGCCATCAAAAAGCAAATAATTGATTTTAGGAGCAATTCTTCTGAAATTCATAATAGTTTGGTCAATCTTATTTGCTATAACTTGTGTAGCTATATGGCAAAGGCCAGAACCCAAGGTAGACTTACCACTCTTTACACGACCCATTATAGATATAATGTAACCTAAACGCTGGTCAAAAAAGATAATTGATTGATGATATAAACGTTTAAGCCTTAAAGGAAGAATTAGATCACGCGCTATCATGAATAGATTATATCCTATAAAAGCTATTATAATGATGTTTTCCCAGTTAAAATAATTGAAAAAATCACTAATCATCTTTATCATCTCACTTTCCTATTGCATATTTGTCTTTTTTGACATATACTATTAATACAAGTCAGGTTTAAAAACCTGTGTCGCCGGCCACCGCGCCGGTTTTTTTATTTACTGAACTTATGAATAAAGAACTTATGCTTTCGCTTTATATACTTATTTTTGAATGAAATATCAGATAATTCAACATTCTTGACTAAAGTCAAATTTACACTAGACCATCTACTAAAATTCGCATCATAAAATGGAATGTTATAATGGAAACCTTTTCTAATCTTTTTTATCTTGCTCAAATTAATATCGTGATCATAATTTTCTAAAGATGTAATAAGATTTACATTACAAATTTTCTTTTTAGGATCATAATCATTTATGTAAACATAATGACCTTTATTTTTTCCTGCTACACTTGGCAAAGAAGAATTATCAGCATAGCCAATTCTACCTACAACAGGCTGAAAATCCGTGAGTCGTCGATTCAGCCTCGGCCTGAACCACCATCAAGCATCTAGAACGTATTGATTATGTCAAAACACTTTTTTTGTTTTCTATCCTTAACAAGTTGCGTAATGCTGACTTGATAATTACTTATTCTTCTCTTTCTTTGTCATCATTATGTTATAATGCTAAATGAGGTATAAATATGAGAAATGAGCTATCCTTCCTAAAACAGTATCATCAAGACATTGATGTTATTAATGCTTATTGCGATGAAATAACTAGACATGATTATTCACATAAGACTGAATACGATGCAGCTATGGATAACATCGTTTCTAATTGTGGCGTTAATATAAAGCAAGCCCTAAAAATACCCGGAAATGATTTGGACTTAGCAAAAGCTAAAAGCAAATATTTTATGTACAACAAGATTCTTTTGATTGGCGCTTTAATTGGAATAATTCTTTACTTGATTGTTCTAATGTACATATACGGTAATAAAGATAGCATAACAAATTATGGAACCTACGCTTGGGGATCAAGTTGGATTGTCCTACTGACAATAGTATTATTGATTCCAGACATCATCAGAATTAATCGCCAATATAAGACGATAGTCGTAATCTATATTCGTTTGTTTTTAAAGGAGGAGAACCAATAATGGAAGATTTGAGTTTTCTTAGAGGCTTCAAAACAGAAGTTGACATTATAAGTCATTACAATCGTACTTACAGTACGAGAAAAGCGGATAAAAAAGAATATAATCGCGCAGTAACCTCCATTTTCATTCGAGCTCATAATGAACTAAGTATCATTAAGAAGCAAGATAGCTCAAGCAATGACATCATTGATGCCAAAGAAAACAATAAAAAAATGATGAAATGGATAGTGCTAGCCTTTGTGTTGGGAAGCATTATCTGGTGCTTATCTTTTTTTGGAATTATTTGGATTGATTATATGGATCCAAATTCGAGATTTTTTGGTCTTGTCCTAGGTTTATCTTGTTTTGGCCTTTGCTTTGGTTCGCTAGCAGGAATCTTGCTTGGGGCCTTGCTACTTTATAATAATAATCGACGCTTAATTGTGGCTTATTGCATTGCTTTTGCTAAAAATCCTTTGCTAGGCGATCCTTCGTTACACCCTCATCCGCTTACTCCTATTATTCGTCAGATTGATAATAATTGCCAAAGCAGAACATTGCTCAAGTATAATACTGATAATCATTTAGTTATACTTCAAAAATGCAATGGTCAAATAGAGCTATGCATAGATAATAATGTTTATGCAGCAAAAAAAGGCTTTGCAACAACCTCTTGTTTGCTACAAGCTTGCATTGAAGGACTATATGTCAAGTATTCCTGTGTTAATTATGGGAAAAAAGGTTTCTATGTCTATCTTTATGTTAATGATGAATTAGTTATTGAACGTCACAATTTCTTCAAACTCTCGGAGCTATAATATGAAAAACATCGATTTATCGATTTATCGCCATAAACCTCCCACTTTTTATTTAGCGGTTGAGCATTATTTTGTAAAAAATTCCCAAGAAGATTATTTTTTAACTTGGTCACCCTGTAAATCAGTGATTATTGGTCGAAATCAAGTTCTCCATAATGAAATCAATAAAGACTATATTACAAAGAACAATATTTCACTTTGTCGCCGTTTTTCTGGTGGTGGTGCTGTCTATGCAGATGAAAATGACTTGATGTTTACCTTTATTCTAAATAGCGTAGAAAAGAAAGATATTTTTGTAAATTGTTTACAGAAGATCTGTGAGATGTTCAAAAATACATATCATCTTGATGTTGAATATTCAGGTCGCAATGATTTGCTCATAAATGGAATGAAAATATCAGGAAGTTCATTCTATTATTATAAGAATCGAGTTATTTTTCATGGGACACTTCTTTATAGTGTCGATTTGAATATAATGACTAGTGCTTTGAAACCACCATTAGAAAAATTGACAAGTAAAGGTATCGAAAGTGTCAGACAACGAGTCTGTAATTTAAGTGATTATCTGCATGATGATATAAAAACTTTGGAAAAATCATTAATTGCTACCTTTTGCACCGAAACTCTCACAATTTCTGAAGCGGATTTGCCAAAATTTCTTCTTTACCAAAAAAGGTTGGAAAGTCATGAATGGTTATATGGAAAACAAATTCCCTCAAGCATTACAAAAGATAAGAGACTAGATAGCGGTAACTATCACATTGATATTCTCCTCGTTGATCACCAAATTATCGATATTGCGATAACTGGGGATTACTTTCAAATAATGGACATCAGCGAAATTAAGCGAAAATTGATTAATAATCAATATCAAAAGTCTGTAATATTTGCTATACTTAAGAAAATCGATATGAGTGAGTATATCTATCATCTTTCTACCGATGAGTTTATTGCATTATTATTCTAAAGGAGTGATTATGAATGAAATACACAACATTGTACGATTATCATAAAAAATTAAATGCGAAAATGGCGGAATATGCCGGATTCATGATGCCTATCGAATACGCTGGCATTGTAACAGAACACAATGCTGTTCGAAATCATTGTGGAATTTTTGATGTTTCTCACATGGGAGAAATAATGTTAGCCGGACCAGACGCTCTTAAATTTGTTAATCATTTAATAACAAATACTGTCACCGAGAAAAATGTAAATCGAGTTGTCTATGGAATGCTAACCAAAGAAGATGGAGGCATTATCGATGATCTCTTCGTTTACAAATTTAGTAACGAGGAAATTCTCCTAGTAGTCAACGCCGCAAATGTTGAAATTGATATGATGTGGATAAAGAATTGTAAGAAGGGCTTCAATGTCAAAGTAAAGAACCTTTCTGGTGACTATGGTGAAGTTACAATTCAAGGTCCTGATTCAGCAACTATATTTACAAAATTCTTTCAGATGGATGTCACCGATTTTAAATTCATGACATATCGACGCTTTGAATTTAATGGTAAACAATATTTGGTATCACGCAGTGGTTATACAGGTGAAGATGGATTTGAGATCTATTCTACTCCTGACGTTGTTCATCAAGTGTTCATTGACCTAGTCGAACAGTATCAGGTTGAACCCTGTGGACTAGGCTGCCGTGACACCTTACGCTTTGAAGCCGCCTTACCATTGTATGGTCATGAAATGAGCATGGACATCAATCCTCTCGAAACCGGTATGAGTTTTGCAGTCAAACTTGACAAAGAGGAATTCAATGGCAAAGATGCCCTTATTCGCATCAAAGAAATGGGTGTAAAACGCCAATTGGTCGGAATTGAATTAATTGAGAAGAACATCCCCCGTTCAAACTATGAAGTTATTAAAGATGGGCGCGTAATTGGTAGCATCACTACTGGTTATTTGTCTATTACTCTAAATAAACCGATTGCCCTAGCGCTTATCGATACTAAGGAAGCCTATATCGGCAATGAAGTTGGGATTCAAATCAGGAAAAAATTAGTTCCTGCGAGAATAATTGACAAACAATTCTACACAAAAAATTATAAAAAATAGAGAGGAAACAATTATGAGTAAAGTATTGGAAAACTTAAAGTATTCTGCGACGCACGAATGGATTAAAGTTGAAGGCGATGAAGCTCTTGTTGGCATTACTGATTATGCTCAGCATCATCTAGGAGAAGTCGTCTTTGTTGATTTACCAAGCATTGGCGATACATTCAATAAAGATGAAGAATTTGGCGCCGTAGAAAGTGTCAAAGCTGCAAGCGATCTAAATATGCCAGTTAGTGGTGAAGTCATTGAAATTAACGATGATTTAGAAGACAATCCCAACAGTATTAACAAAGACTGCTATTCCAACTATCTCCTCAAAATTAAGCTGAGTGATGTTAATGAATTAGATGATTTGATGGATTCAGTAGCTTATAGCAAATACTGCGAGAAAAAATAGGTGAGATATGCACAAGTATCTACCGCATAGTGAGCAAGAAATACAAGCAATGCTTGAAAAAATAGGTGTCAAAAAGATCGATGACCTATTTTTTGATGTGCCAAATGAAGTTAAGAATCAAGATTTTTCGATTCCATCTAAGCTATCTGAGCAGGAATTAATGAAATACTTTAATGATTTGGGCAATAAAAACAAAGTTCAAACTATATTCATTGGCGGCGGTGCCTATGATCATTATACTCCTTCATCAATTGCTTCTTTAGTTTCGCGCCAAGAGTTTTTAACAGCTTATACTCCCTATCAACCGGAAATTTCTCAGGGAACTCTTCAATACATATTTGAATATCAATCAATTATTTGCGAATTGACTGGCTTAGATGTGGCGAATGCCTCTTTATACGATGGTGCAACTGCGGCTAGCGAAGCAATGATGCTTGCTTGTTCCAACACTAAAAAGCAAAGCATTGCCGTATCATCAACTATCAATCCGCATATCTTAGAAACAATAAAGACTTACGCAAAATTTAGAAATATCGATGTGAAAATTATTGAAAGCATTAATGGAAGAACTTCATTAGCTCATTTTTCGACTATTAATGATGGTACTTTAGCCGGCGTAATCGTAGCTAGTCCAAATTACTATGGACTGATAGAAGATAATTCCGATCTCTTTTCTGCTATTCATTTGACCAAAGGTTTAGCAATAGCTTATGTTAATCCATTGACCCTATCTATCTTGAAAACACCAGCGGAAATGAATGCTGATATAGCAGTTGGTGATGGCCAAACTTTGGGTATCCCCTTATCTTTTGGGGGTCCTTATATTGGTTTTATGGCTGCAAAAAATTCTCTTATGAGAAAAATACCTGGACGCATAGTTGGCATGAGTAAAGATGCCAAGGGTAATGACTGCTTTGTATTAACATTGCAAGCCAGAGAACAACACATCAGACGTGAGAAAGCTGTTTCTAATATTTGCTCCAATCAATCATTGATGGCCTTGTGGAATACAATTTATGTCAGTTTATATGGTGCAAAAGGATTACAAGAAGTATGTGAACTGAATGTCCAATCAAGTCACTATTTATATGATCTTCTCTTACGTACAAACAATTTTTTACCGGTCTATGATAAGCATTTCTTCAATGAGTTTGTATTAAAATCAAAGCTCCCGTTAGAGCAAATCGACGAACTATGTCAAAGTAATGGCTTTACTTCAGGTATTCATTTACCTGACAACTGCATCATGTTTGCGGTTACCGAAAAGCGTTCCATAAAAGAAATTGAAGCTTTTGCGAAACTTTTAGGAGGCAAATAAAATGAGTAAGAATATAAAAACAATATTTGATTATAAAAATAAAGAATGTGTGGGTTATGACCTACCTAGTTATTCCTCATTTTATCAAGAAAACACCGCTGAATTTATTGGCGAGAACAAACGTCAAATCGAGCTTAACTTGCCAACAGCATCAGAACTTGATGTTATTAGACACTACACTGGCTTGTCTAGAAAGAACTTTGGCGTAGAAACTGGGTTCTACCCTTTAGGCTCTTGTACTATGAAATACAATCCTAAAATTAATGAATACATCGCTTCTTTGCCTCAATTCACTTCTATTCATCCTCTTCAAAGTGAAGCTTCCACTCAAGGTTGTTTACAAGTATATTATGATGTTAATCAACTTCTTTGCGTCTTAACGGGAATGGCTTCTTTCACTTTAAATCCCTGTGCTGGTGCCCATGGAGAATTAACCGGCTTAATGATTATTAAGCAATATCATCTTAATCGTCATGATGATAAGCGGACTAAAATTATCATACCGGATAGCGCTCATGGAACCAATCCAGCAAGTGCAAGCGTTTGTGGTTATGAAGTAGTGTCGATTCTGTCAAACCCCGATGGTCGGATTAATCTTGATTCCTTAAAATCTGTCCTCAGCGATGAAATTGCTGGAATTATGTTGACTAATCCAAACACCACAGGAATGTTTGAGAAAGATATTCTTGAAATTTCGAAATTAATTCATAACTGTGGCGGTCTTCTCTATTACGATGGCGCTAATCTTAATGCCCTATTAGGTCAAGTTAAGCCAAAAGATATGGGTTTTGATGTTATGCATATTAATATCCATAAGACTTTCTCAACCCCACATGGTGGTGGTGGTCCTGGAAGTGGCCCGGTAGGTGTAGTTGCTGAATTGGTAAATCTATTACCTAATCCTCAGGTTAAACTTACAAATAATCATTATGAACTATTTAATTCAAAGAAATCTATTGGTAAAGTATCAACTTTCTACGGAAACTTTGATGTTTATCTAAAAGCATATGCCTATATTCTCTCTCTAGGAAAAGAAAATATTGCAGATGTTAGCCGCTTAGCCGTTTTAAATGCTAACTATATCAAAGAGTCGCTGAAAGATGACTACAACCTAGTAATTGGTGAGCCTTGCAAACACGAAGTTGTTTTTGCAGGATTAAAAAACAATCCTAATGGCATTAAAACGCTCGATGTGGCGAAGCGATTACTTGATTATGGATATCATGCACCAACTATCTATTTCCCCTTAATTGTTGAAGAAGCATTAATGATTGAGCCAACCGAAACAGAATCTAAAGAGACATTAGATGAATTCATCAACATTATGAAAGTCATTGCGAAAGAAGCAATAGAATGTCCAGATGTTGTTAAAAGTGCACCTCATAATACAATAATTACGCGAATCGATGAAGTTCTTGCTGCAAGACATCCTGTTTTAAAGTATAAGGATTGGAATCAAAATGAAGACTAATGTAGTAATAATTGGAGCCGGTCCTGGTGGTTATGAAACCGCCCTATACGCAAAAAATAATGGACTAGATGTTGTCCTAATTGAAAAGGAAGAATTGGGTGGAGTATGTCTAAACGCAGGTTGCATTCCCACAAAAACTTTTGCTTATGCCGCTAGTCAGATTGATAAGTTGAAGTCTTTATCAAGCTATGGAATAGATGTCAATTCCACTTTCAATTTTGCAAAGTTAATAGAAAAAAAGAACGATATAATTGTTTCTTTTCGCCAAGGAATTGCAAGCATGCTTGAACAAGCTAATATTAAACTTATCTTTGGTTGTGCCGAATTGGTCACTAATCATTCTGTGAAAGTTGGCAACGAGATTATTGATTGTGATAATATTATCATCGCAACTGGTTCAACAAATAAGTCCGTAAATTTCGGTACAAATCTTTTTGATTCATCATTAATATTATCAATGAGTGAACTGCCAAAATCTCTAGTGATTATTGGTGGCGGTGTAATTGGCATAGAATTTGCAAGTGCCTTCAATAGCTTCGGCTGTAAAGTAACAGTTGTTGAGGCATTAAAAGAAATACTTCCAAATTTGGATAGTGGTTTTGTGAAGCGTCTGCGCCTATTATTAAAAAAGAAAGGCATTGAATTTCTTACTGGTGAGAAAGTAGAAAGCATTAATAAAGAGAATGACTATGTCATTCATCTTGCTAGTGGAAAAAGCATTAATTCCGAAAAGATTCTTTTATCTATAGGTCGTGTTCCCAACTGTTCAGCTCTTAATCTTGACTTACTTGATATTAGATATGATTTGCGTACTGGTATTATTGTTAATGAGTTCTATCAAACAAATATTGGCAACATTTATGCAATTGGTGATGTCAATGGAACTATGATGCTTGCCCATGCTGCTACCGCTCAAGGAAAGGTAGCAATTGATCATATTCTAAATAAAGAGCTATCAATAAATATAAACTTAATTCCATCAATTGTTTATTCTTCCCCATTACTAGCAAGCATTGGAGAAGATACTAACACCCTTGATAGAAAAGAAATAAAATATAGAGTTGAAAAAGTATTTTATCGTTCAAATGGAAAAGCAGTTACCAATGATGAGAGCGAAGGATTAATACAAGTACTAATTTCCGAAGATAACACTATTCTTGGTTGCCAAATAATTGGTGCCGAAGCTGATACGCTTATTCATGAAATGGAGATTCTAATTCATAATAATGCCAAAGTGGCAGATTTATTAAGTTGCATTCATGCCCACCCAAGTCTAAATGAAATGTTTACCCAAATTAAATAGTTAAAATAGATGCTTAACTTAGGTTTTTTGATATTTTGTTGTAAATAGCGAATAAAAACGCTATCATTTTGTTGTCGAATGAGGAATTAATATGGCATATGTAATTACAGGCGCAACAGGACATGTAGGGAATAATCTTGTTAGAAGTTTACTCAAAGATAACGAAAAAGTTAGAGTCATTGTCCGTCATAAAGATCGTTCAATTGACAATTTACCAGTTGAATATGCGATTGGTGATGTCTTTGATAAAGATTTTTTGGCAGCCAATATTCATTCTGAGGACATAGTTATCCATACAGCCGGTTTCATTGATCTAAAAAATACGCATTATGAAGAATGCATGCGTGTTAACTACGATTATACTCGATTTGTTACCGACATCTGTCTTAAGAAAAAAGTGAAAAAATATATTTATTTCAGCTCTGTTGATTGTATTGACAAGAGCGAAAAAGATAATGTAATCACTGAGCCAGAATCTATTCATCCTGAGCATCATAAAAGTAATTATGCCCACAGCAAAGCATTAGCAACAAATTACTTATTAAAATTGATGAAAGTTAATCCGCAACTGGATATCTCGATTATTTATCCTTCTGCCATAATCGGTATAAATGATTTTAAACCCTCTGCAGTCGGAAAAGTATTATTACATACATTGAAAGGTCGTTCTCAGTTTGGAATTAATGGCGGTTACAATTTTATCGATGTGTCAGATCTAACAAGAGCGACAATTAATTTAGCGCGTAGTGAAAAACACGGTAGTTATCTATTAGCAGGAAATAAAGTCACTATTATTGAATTATATAATTATTGCAATAATTGTCTAAGCCGTAGAAAGCTGACATATCACGTACCAATGATATTTGTTTCTTTTTGTGTTCCCTTTATCCCTTATCTTTCGCGAGAAGTTTTTAAAATTATTAATGGAAACTATAATTATGATAATAGCAAAGCCGTTAAAGACATCGGATTAGAAATAACCCCATTTTCAACAACAATTGAAAATACGCTCACTTGGTTAAAAAACAATTATTAAAAAGAAGCTCTAATATTTGAGCTTCCCATTTATATCATTATATCTCTTGTACAATAAAAGGCATTGTTGACGATCTAGTTCTACTATATTCTGTTTCATCGCTTCATTTGCATCAGTATAAAACGCCTTATCTCTGAACCCAATTTCTTCGGTATCATTTACATTGCATCCATAATATACTTTATTGATGTTGGCCCACAAAATAGCGCCCAAACACATCGGACAAGGTTCACCAGTTGTGTAGATTTCGCATCCGCTTAAATCGTATGTACCAATTTTTTTACATGCCTTGCGAATCGCTAACATCTCACCATGACAGGTAGGATCTCCTTGTTTGATAACTTCATTATGTGCTTTCGCAATAACAACATCATTCTTGACAATAACTGAACCAAAAGGGCCACCATGACCACAATCAATCCCCTTTTGTGCCTCTTTTATTGCCATTCTCATGTATTTATTCATTATGTAGCCTCCTAAAATAGTGTCGCATTGAAGGTATTATAACATAAAAATGCATATCTGTGAACTGATGAGAAAAACTAAAGCTGCAGTTTTATTAGTCTATAAAAGATGCTATAATAGAATTTACTAGTAAATTTACTGGATAGGAGCAAGAATGGAACAAAAGCACTTTGAATTAAACAAAGATTTTGATCATCACATTATAAAAAGTTTGAGTATCGAAGAACTTAATCTTTTAAGTGCGGATATTCGTCAGTTTATTATTCAAAAGTGTTCGGAAAATGGTGGCCACCTCTCAAGTAACCTCGGTATTGTAGAATTAACAATTGCCTTATTTAGAGAATTTGATTTTCCTCAAGATAAGGTCATTTTTGATGTTGGACACCAAAGTTATACCTATAAGATTCTTACTGGGAGACCTTTAGATAATCTTCGGAAAGAAAATGGAATCAATGGTTTCCAAAAAAGAAGCGAATCAATTTATGATTGCTATGAAGCTGGGCATTCTTCAACATCTATTTCTGCTGCTATGGGCTTTGCACTCGATCGCGATCTTGATGGTGGTAATAATAATATTATTGCCTTAATTGGCGATAGTTCTATTGCAAATGGCATGGCATTGGAAGCTGTTAACAACATTTTGTCATTTAATCATAAAGTAATCATTGTACTTAACGATAATGAAATGTCCATTGGCAAATCTGCTGGAGCAATTAATAATTTTTTACAAAGAATTCGCTTTTCATCCCATTATATTAAAACCAAGCAAAAATATCGGAGTACTTTGCAGAAAAACAAAGCCACTTCAGCCTTATACCGCCTGATTAGTCGCATAAAAAAAGGAATCAAGTATCATTTTACTAAGCTTAACTTTTTTGAGAATTTAGGTATCAGTTATATTCCAAACGTTGATGGACATGATTTTAAATCACTTCATCATGCATTTGAAATGGCCAAGCGAGCAGAAAATTCGGTGGTTATTCATGTATCGACCACAAAAGGCAAAGGATATGCTCCGGCCGAGAATGATAAAGAAGGAATATGGCATGGCGTACCACCATTTGATATTGATTCTGGAAAGCTTATTTCTTCTTGCCCAGAAGGCTGCACAAGCTGGAGTTCCATATACGGCCAATTATTAGAAGAGATAATGGCTAATAATAACAAAACTGTTCTTGTAACACCGGCCACAGTTGTCGGAAGTGCTTTATGCAACATTATGAAGAAATATCCTGATCGTGCCTATGATGTCGGGATTGCTGAAGAACACGCTGTTACGCTTGCAAGCGGAATAGCAAGTTCTGGTTATCATCCATATGTTTCAATTTATTCGACATTTCTCCAAAGAGCCTATGATCAAATACAACACGATGTTGCAAGAATGAATCTTCCAGTTACTTTCTTGATTGATCGAGCTGGATTAGTAGGTGCCGATGGCGAAACTCATCAAGGAATATTTGATGCTTCTTTACTCATGAGTATGCCAAACATAGCAGTTGCCATGGCTAAAGATGCATCTCAAGCGCAACAGCTTATGGAGTTCTCTATCGACTATAAAAAGCCTTTAGCAATCCGTTATTGCCGAGCAAGTACATTGTCTTCACAGAATCTAGAAAGAACTGAAAAAATCGAACTAGGCCAATGGAATATTGAGCAGCAAAAGAAGCATGATCGCATTGCTGTTATTAGTTATGGACCACATTTATGTGAACTTGAAACTTTGTTGAGCAAGGATAATGTTACTATCATTAATGCCTTTTTTCAGAAGCCAATTAACATGGCTATTTTAGAAGAACTTATTGATTATAAACATATTTTCATTTATGACCCTTATGGAATAAAAGAGGGCTTTAGTCTTCAAGTTCAAGATTCATTGATTAACCTTGATTATAAAGGGAAAATATCTATTGTTGCATTAGAAAATGCTTTTGTTCGTTGCGGAACAATTCTTCAACAAGAGAAGCGCTATGGCGTTGATATAGATAGCTTTACCCAATTGTTGCGGGAGTATCTATGATGAAAGTAGTTATCGTAAAACCTTTTGGTTTCTGTGCCGGAGTCTTTCAAGCTATTGAGACAGCAAAGAAAATCAAAGAAGAAAATCCTCATAAAAATATATACATTTTTGGAATGCTTGTTCATAATCATGAAGTAATTGATGAATTGAGTTTGCAGGGAATTACCACCATTGATATAAGAGGAAAAAATCCTATTGAGGAATTAAGCAAGTTTACAGATAAAGATGTTGTCATCTTCACCGCTCATGGTCATAATACTCAATATGACCGTATTCTTGATGAGAATCACGTAGTACATTTTGATACTGTTTGTCCACAAGTTAAAAAGAATTTAACAATCATTGATTACTATCAAAAGGATTCTCAGATAATCTTTATTGGCCAGAGAAATCATCCTGAGGCTGAAGCAGCATTAGCAATTAGCGGAAATGTTTTTTTATATGATACAAAGGAAAAAATGAATTATAGTTTAGTGACTAAGACAACTCCCTTGGTCACTAATCAAACTACACTATCTTTCATTGATCTCGAAGTCATTATTAAAGATATCAAAAAGCATTTTCCTGAAGCCATCTTTGTAGATGAGATATGTAAAGCAACAGGATTGCGACAATTAGCTGTTCAGCAGATTCCCCAGACAGCAACAAGCATCTTGGTAGTCGGTTCTCTCGAATCATCAAATACGGAGAAGCTTTTTAGAATTGCAAAGGATTATCATCCTAACGCAAGAGTGGTCAGAGTAAAAAGCCTTGCAGATTTTAACCCAAATGATTTTGATAATGATAAGGAAGTTTATATTACCGGTGGTACTTCTACACCTTTAAATACCCTTAATTGCATTAAAAATGCATTAGAAAGTAGGCAAGCATGAAAGAAGAATTTATTTTAACAAAGCCCATTAATCATGTTGCATTCATAATGGATGGCAATGGTCGATGGGCAAAGAAACGCCTCTTACCTCGATATCTTGGCCATAAAGAAGGCTGTGAGCGAATAATTGAGCTTTTCAAAGTTTGTCAAAAGTATCATATTAAAGTAATGACTTTATATGCGTTTTCAACTGAAAACTGGAACCGCCCCCAAGAGGAAATAAATCATCTGTTTAATTATTTAGAAATATTCTTTAAAAAGAACATTGAAGGTTTTATTCAGGATGGTGTTAGAGTTCAAACAATGGGCGATATATCAAAACTACCAACTGCAACTCAAGCAATTCTATGCCGAGCAATTGAACTTACAAAAAATAATGATGAATATGTTTTTAACATTGGTCTAAACTACGGTTCGCATCAAGAAATAATCAAAGCCGTAAAAGAAATTGCTCAAGATTATAAAGAAAGCGTTATAGATTTAGATTCCATTAATGAAGATTTATTTTTATCACATCTCTACACTGCAGGGCTTCCAAACATCGATTTAATGATTAGAACTAGCGGAGAATGTCGCCTATCAAATTACTTGCTTTATCAATTAGCCTATAGTGAAATGATATTTACCAAAACCTATTGGCCAGATTTTACCACCGATAAATTTATTGAGTGTTTAAAAGAATATTGCACAAGACAACGTCGATTTGGACAAATTATAGAATAAAAGTTCTGGATTCCCAGAACTTTTTTTACTTATTATTTATTGTTGATTCGTTAATTGCAGTAATTATTCGCTCATACAACTGTGCTGTTTCTGAAATATTTTCTGCGACATAATCAATAACTATATTTTTATCTGAATAACTTATTTTTGTAGAAACAGGTTCAATCTCTACAACAATCAATATATTATCTTTTTTTACTTCTAAACCAATCGCATAGCCGACCCGTTCGTCTTCATAGATTCCGCCATTTTGAATTTTATCAATTTTGTCAACCAAATCTGAAATCAGTTTACCAGCTCGAAAATCAACTAGAACTTTATCATATAATGTTTGAGGATTATTGCAATGCTCATCAAGATAACTTTGCAACTTGGCGTTATTTTCTTCTAATCGATTAGCACGCGTAAGTTTCCTTTGAAGAGTTAAAACCACAAAAGCAATAAGCAGCATAACTAAAGCAATAATCAAATTTATCCAGTTATCTTCACCGCTTGGTAAGAAAATAAAAACAGCAGCAACAATTAAGCAAATGACAGCTACAATCAAATATAATCTTTGTAGATAATTACTTTTACTTTTCATTTTTAAAAATCCACGCTGAAGGTACAGTAATGTCCTGTCTCTTCAACGCCTACTTTCTTAAACAACTTCTGTCCATCGATAAAACTTTCATCAATCTGAACGCTTAGCTGACAAGCACCGTTGACTTCATCGGTAATAATATTCTCTAGCAATCGTTTGCCAAAGCCTTGGCATCGATACTCTTCTTTAATATTTAAATAATAGATCTCTTTTTTAGCTGGATTACCAATAGAGATAATGGCACTACCGACTACTTCTTTTTTATGCTTAATAATATAGATATGGAATTTCCTAATATTCGCAAAGATGCGCTTATTGTTCCAATAAATATTTGTAGCATTATGCATTTCTAAGAATGCTTCCTTCTCATCTCTCTTCATCAGATGAATAAAGTGATGTCTGCTTGCAGGAACCAAATAATCTGGTTTTAAATTCATTTCTATGCTTGGCTCATATGCCGTTGCTTTAATTGACTTCATAAAAGCTAGGGCCTTACGATTATCAGAAGGATAAATATAATCCATATGGAAGCTAGCATATGCACTACGTAAATACTGTTGAAAACGAATTGCCACAAATAGGTAATCAATTTTGACAAAAGGCCCACCTATACATTCAATGTATTTATACTGTGGTTCCACAATAATAGCCATCACACCAGCGATTGCTCCATTCTTTCGACAAACTAAGACTTGATCGTAAGAATGGTTGGCAAGCTTCTTGAAATGATTGTAGAGTGCAATAAAAGTGCGAGGACAGCCATAAGTAGCGTTCTCCTTGTGACAACTTATATCATAGACATATTGAACGGCTTCATCTATCTCTGAAACCTCAATCGCTCTTATATGCATTGTACTCACCTTCTTGGTAATTATATCATAAGATAATCTATTCAAACAATATCTCACTAAACAATTCTATCGCATCTTTGGTCTACAAATGGTAAAATAGTATAGTGAGGTACATTAAATGCACATAACCGATGAAATGATTAACGAAGAAATAAGAGGCAGAGGCAAGTTCTTTCGCCGTTTCATGCCATATTATAAGATAGAGACATTCTATAGAATCAATCGTATTCTTCGTTTCACTGCAGGTAGACATACTCGAAAGATGAACTGTGAAGAAGTAATGATTGACAGTCATGGTCGCTCTATTAGATTATGCGTTTATTCTCCAAAAGAGAAAAAAGAAAATGTACCGGGAATTCTATGGATTCATGGTGGTGGATACGCTATTGAAACGCCCGAGTTGGATGAGGCATTTATTCAACGCTTTGTTAATTCTAGTGGTGCAATCGTAGTCTCACCAGATTATACTTTATCAACAATACTACCATATCCTGCGGCCCTTGAAGACTGTTACTCCGCATTACTATGGCTAAAGAACCACGCAAAGGACTTAGGGGTAAGACCTAATCAATTAATGGTTGGTGGCGATAGCGCTGGTGGTGGCTTAGCTGCAGCAATATCTATCTACTCTCGCGACAAAAATGAAGTAGCTATTGCTTTTCAAATGCCATTATACCCGATGCTTGATGATCGAATGATTACTGAATCAAGTCAGGATAACGATGCACCTGTTTGGAATACTATTTCAAACATTAATGCTTGGAAACTATATTTAAGAGATTTATATGGAACTGATAACGTTCAGGTTTATGCATCTCCAAGCCGTTTATTAGACTTTTCAAACCTTCCACCAGCAGTAACTTATGTTGGAAGTATTGAAGCTTTTCGTGATGAAACCATAGATTATATGGAAAAACTAAAAGCAGAGGGAATTTATGCCAAGTATAGAGTCTATGATGGTTGTTTCCATGCTTTTGATATACTTGGAGGTAAATCATCTTTAGGCAAAGATGCCGTCAATTTTCTAAAAGAAGAGTTTAAGTATGCGGTCAAACATTTCTTTGCCGAGCAACCGCAAAACGAGGCGCAAAATGAGAATAAATAGACAGATTAAACTAAAAAGTATCGAAGAGCGCACACAAGTTGTCGACTTTTTTAAGCGTCTCGATACTGTATTAGTCATGGGAAACCAGCAAAATCATGAAATGATTACTGACTATGTTCATGCTTTCGCTTATTTTCAAAGAAAAGGATTAAGCATTGATGAAATAATCAAGCGTCTAGATCCTAGCCGACTTGGCAATGTATATGCTGTCGATAGTGATAAATGGTTCAAATTGGATACCGCTGCTATTGTTTATCCTTTAGGTATGGGACATGGGTCGATGGGAATGTTTCGTCTTTCCTATTACCTAAAAAAGCATGTCTCAGCTCAAGTACTTCAAATAGCGCTGAATAATACTATCAAGCGTTTTCCTACCTTTGGTTCCTCAGTCAGAAGAGGATTCTTTTGGCATTATCTTGATACCTCTATTAACCACTTTAAAGTTCATCTAGATAATTCTGTTCCCTGCACTACAATTAATTTATCTTATTCAAAATCACAGATTTTTAAAGTTTATCATTATGAAAATCGTATTAGTATTGATTTCTTTCATGTTGCGACTGATGGTACTGGTGGACTTGTGTTTCTTAACACACTAGTTGCAGAGTACTTACGTCTTCAAGGAGAGGAAGTTACATATTCTCATAACGTATTAGATATAGAAGATAAACCAACAGAGCATGAGACAAAAGAAGCCTTCTATGAAATAGAAGAC
Source organism: uncultured Eubacteriales bacterium (assembly GCA_964367815.1). Classification (GTDB taxonomy): domain Bacteria; phylum Bacillota_I; class Bacilli_A; order RFN20; family UBA1709; genus CAYIYR01. Next base: position 5,900 of record CAYIYR010000023.1, on the reverse strand, counting down.
ATAAATAATAAATCTTCATTCGTTGAGAAGATGCCCCGTCAACTAAGAGGTAAACGCAGTCGTACCCATAAGCGTGTTCTTCATTTCACGATTCCAACTAATGAACTTGTTAGCCTAGCAAAGTCTAAACAAACGACTATCACAACCTTAATGTTAACATATATGTTCTTAAGTGCTAAACAGACAAGTAAAAAAGAAGACAGTACATATTCAATCCAAGTTCCAATTAACATGCGAAAATATTACCCCTCAGAAACACTTCGAAATTTTTCTCTTTATATGAATATTCGTCGTGACAACGCACAGATAAATGATAGTAAAGATTTTTATGACAATCTGTCTGAAACCTTAAAAGAAAAAGGTTCAAAATTAGAGATGGCCAAAATGGCAACCATGTCAAAGGATTTAATCAATGCTTTGAACTATATTCCCTTATTCTTGAAATCACCTGTCATGCGCGTTGCTTATCCAATTCTTTCTGAACGGGTTATATCTAGTGTATTATCTAATCTTGGTACCATTGACATCCCAGAAAGCTTAAAGAAACATATAGATAAAGCCGATTTCGTTTTGGGAGTACAAGAGATTAATCGTGCGGTATGCTCAATGATCAGTATTAATAACAAAACAGTCTTTTCTATCTCAAAAATAACTAGAGATAGTAGTTTTGAAGACACTTTCTATCAGCATCTAGTCGATGCTGGGTTGAGTGTTGAAGTAACCGGGGGTGAGAACTTTGGAATATAAGCGTATTTATCCCAAGAAAAACAGTAATCCAAAAAACGAGTATACTGCTCGAAGAATAATTCTTATTATACTGGCAGTTGGATTCATCACTTGTGGAATTGTCAATTTAGCAGTTAAAGGACAACCCTGGAGTTTATTAGTGCTAGTTGCTGAATGGCTTTTCTGGGTAATTTGTATTGAAAGACCACTAGTTGAAAATACTTTTACCATCAAAATTCAAAAAATCATTGTTGGAACCAGCATTTTGCTCATCGCTATTCTTTGGTTTCTAAATGAACCATCACTGTTTAACTCGATCCCAATTGTTCTTAGCAGCGGACAAATATTTATTGGTTTGACACTCTTATTTGCCTACCCTATAAAAACAAAAAAAACATTTAAGATTATGTATATCATTACTAGTATCATCATTCTTTGCGCTTGCTTAGTTTTATCAATTGTACTAAAGAATTGGTATCAGTTCTTGTTGTTTGGAATCGCGGCATTGTTCCTCATTATCGATTCCATTCTTTATCGAAAAGAATTAGTGATGGAAATAACTAGACGCTTCAGCGTTAAATCCCGTAAGAAAGAATAAAAGATATGGTTTTATTGACCATATCTTTTCATATATTTTTCTAATTTAAATTGACCTTCAAAATAATCTTTGGGATTAGTTATCTTCACACATTTAAAGCCTAATTTGTTGATATAAAAATGATGATTACGATGCGAGAAGATTGGTGTCTCAGTTCGCCAACAGATTGTATCAGGATACATATTCTCTACAGATTCACAAATTTTCACTCCATATCCTTTATTCTCAAAAGCTGGATCGATGAAAATACAGCCGAGAACATTAAACTGATTACTATGAATCCATAAGCAAATGCTTGAAATCATTACATCATCTTCATAAATTGTATATGAAGTAGCATGAGGGTGCATAAACCATTTTCGCAAAAAGCTTCCATCATCATATCCATCAGGACCACCGGTTGGCTTATTCAAATGTAGGCGACTATCTTCATCAAAAGCCGCTTTCATAATAGCTGTTAATCTTGGAATATCATCTTCACAAAACTTATCAAATCTGATCATAATCTTTCTCCTATAACTTAGTTACAACTACAGTTTCACCATCGCAAATCTGTCCATTCTCGACAAACCCAAAAGACTTATATAGATTTTTAGCAACCACATTTTCTGGTTCAAATGAAATCCACATGTATGTAGCAGGACCACAGGGAAAACTATGAACATAATCCATTACTAATTGCATGGCTTTTCTACCATAGCCTTTACCCTGATATTCTTTTGCAATCATAAAGCGCCATAAAAGATAATTGTTTTTAGCTATCGCAGGTTCATTAGCGCTTTCCCATCCATTAAAGCCAATCATTACAAAGCCGATCAACTTTGTTTTCTCGTAGATAGCAAAAGGTAGCGCCACGTGACCTGACTCCCGCGTTGCAAACGCTTCACCCAAACTGGCAACATTGGATGCCACAAAATTCCACTGGTTTCGCTTTACTTTCAGCAAAATTATTTCATCAAAATTTTTTCGTCTATTTTTCTTAATTCCATAGCAATACCACTATTTATATTTTTAAATAATAGCTATAAGCCAATTGCAACAGCAACAATTAATAAAACACAGGATAATATGAACATGACAACATGATAAAACCATGTTCGTTTCATCCATTCAGCATAGCTTACTTTAGCTAAACTCGTTCCTACTACTAGAGTACCACAAGTTGGGAAAACAACATTAGTATAACCATCGCCGAATAAATAAGCTAAAACAATTACCGTCTTACTTAATCCAGGAATTGGAGCGAGAGTTAGCAAAGGAATCAGCAGCAATGCTTTGCTAGATGATCCCGGAATAAAAAACTCAACAATTAAGACAAAGACATAAATAATTATGATTGATGCATAAGGTGATTGATTAGTTAATAAATTATAAATCACATAGAAAATTGTATGAAGAATATCACCGCTTTCAGCAATATACTTAATAGCAAAAGCAAAGAGAATTATTACGATTGCTGGCGAAATATCTTTAATACCAACTAAGAATGCCTTCAGCATTTTTTTGAAACTTCCTATCATCCTAGTTCCAACAATAAAGGTCCCAACAACGAAAGCAATGCCGATGAAAACCATTGATAAACCTAAGTTTGCCAAAAATGGCACAGCAACGGAAAGAATGGTGATAGCTAAGACAATTAGAAAGAGAATAATAATCTGTTTAGCTTTTTTCTTCTCTTCTGCAGTTAATTCTTCCTTCTCAGCTTCTAATACTATTCCCTTCTTCTTTTCATCTCGCTTAGCAATAAAAGTCAAGTAATAAGAAGTGAGGACCCAAAGAATAATAAAGATAATAATCCGATACCAAATACCATCAAGAACGCTTATGTCAGCTAAACCGGCACAAATGCCAATAGTGAAAGGATTCAATATTGCAGAAGTAAAACCTGCCGAACTTCCTAATAGTACCATCGCAATTGCCATAGTGTTCGACCAGCCCATCGCATTGCAGAACACCAAGAAGATAGGCAGCATTATCAGCAATTCTTCCTGCAAGCCAAATAAAGTTCCTAATAGCATCAAAAACAAAGTCAATATCCAAATAGCCCGATATTTAGTTTTCCAAAACTTATAGATAAGTAGTTTAACTAGTGCGAGTAAACCACCAGTCTTATCCATGATTGCAAAACAACCGCCGAGGATTAACAATAAAGCACAAATCTGAATAACAGCACCATTTCCATTACCAAAGATAACACCAAGAATAGGTGATAAAGGAATCAGATACCATGGGAGTCTTGTCGTTGAAGTAAAATAGTGAAAAGAACCAGGAATTATCTCACCTTTGTCATTAATCTGAAAAGAGCCAGCTGGAATAACGTAAGTCAATATAGCTGTGGCGATAATCACAACGCTGAGAATGATGATAATCGTAAAGAAGCTTTTTAAACCAAAGCTTACTTTCATTACTTCCTTGTTTTCATTATTTAGTTTCTGATTTGTCATCTGAAACATCCCCTTTCTTGCTTCTTCCTTTAAATATCCATTCAATTATTTTCCCTTTAAAGACAAAACACAGAATGACAATTATAAGTAACATAATTACAAATATCATAGATGCCAAAGGGCTAGAAGCCACTAATTTTTGGCCAATAATCAATGTCACAATTATTTCAGGTATTGGTCCGATAGTTGTAAAAAGTGTATATCGGCGATAACTCATACCACTACTAATAGCCACCATACTAATAATCAGAAATGGTACAAAGGGGACAACATAAGAAAACAGCAAAATCGTATTAATTCCTCGACTAGAAGATTTTATCATTTCCTCTAATTCTTGTTGTTGCTTTAACCTCTTCTTAGAATAAAAAGTTTTCATATTTCGGCTGAACAGGTAAATAGCTTGATGAGCAATGGTTAGTGCAACCCAGATGATAAGTGTTGCGACCAAAATACCATAGGTCAAGCCTAAAGCTATCTGCAGCGGCACGGAAGTCACTACTGGGAAGAAGAACAATAAAACAATACAAACAAAGATTGCAGCAATACCTTTAAAGCCTAATCTAGAAATAAAGATCTTAAGTTGATCAGTCTTGTTCAGCAGCATATTGATCAATTCAATAACCTCTTTATAAAAGACCAAACATACTGTGACCAAGCTTAGCAAAACAATGATTGAAACCAATAGAATAAATTTTTGCTTGTTATTCATATTCATCTTTCACCTCAATCAAAGAAGGATCAAAGTAATAAGCATCTTCGCTAACTTTGCGCCATCTCTCATCTTCTAAATTATGAAGTTCCTCTTCAGCTAACATCCATTTTACAACTTCTTTTGGATTTTCTTTTTTAAAGAAACTATATAATACATTATTGTGGTAAACATCTAGACACTTGTCTGGTGAGAAAGGAATCGAAGGAAGGGATAATAAGGAAAAAGTCATATCTACTTCCTTGTTATTAATTGTGCCTTTATAGAAAAAGCCATCTTTGTTAAGAATGCATTCCCCTTCACCAATTTTCTTTTCAGTTTTAAACGTTAGATGCTCATCATTAATACCATATAAATCAAATGCATCCTTTAATTGGAAGTTCGGATCAAGAATCTGTTGTTTTACTATATTGCGCTGCATCTTATACCATACATCAATATCTCTTGGCAGATGCTTACCTTTAATTAGATTTAATTCATAGCAAGAATCAACTCTCACTTTATAGCCACATTCTGAGCAGACAATACAATCATCTTGGATAGACATAGTAAATTCCTTGCCACAATCTGGGCAAATGTAAAGTATCTTATCTAATCCTTCCGCATTGGCAACTTCACCAATGTATTCTTCATGGGCTTGGCGATTATATTCAAAATCATTGAAATACAAAGCTTTCTTAATAATCTGGTAAATCTCATCAAGAGAATACTTGTTGTAATCCTCGGAAGTAAGTGCATAATCATATTGATAAGTAATTTTACCCGCACGAATCTTTTTAGAAAAACGGGGGTTTGCCAAATAGGCGCCATAAGATTTGCAGACAATAACTGGCAATTTATATTTAATCAGTAGTTTAATAGTTGCTGGGTTCAAAGGATGTGAGCTACCAGATGTTGATTGAATACCTTCTGGGAAGAAGCAAATACTCTGCCTTTTTTTTATCATCTGGTCAATATCTCTAATACATTTATAGTCAGGTTGATATAAGCATTTCGGAATTGCCCCTAATGAAATCAGGAAAGAATAAAGAAATCTAATAAAGAAATGTTCATATCCACAAACAACATTTGGAGTAAGCTTGCCAAGTCCGTGCAAGACAAAATTATAGTCACGATATGTTGCATGACTAGCCAATACGATAACTTGATTCTTATTATTTATCTTCTTCTTGTCAAACGAGTATTGATAATGCACATTATTTCTTCTAGAAACAGAGGCAAAAATAGCTCTAGCAATGATGGTAGAGGTAAAAACAGGTTTTTTCGCTTTCCGCTCTCTTAGTTTAGCGCTTAAATTTCTGCTCACAAGTATTTCCTTTATCGATTTCTAACTTTTTAATTATATCATATATTCAAAAGAAAATATATATTTTCTTATATACACAAAAAAGTGATAATAAAAAAATAATTATCACTATAATAA
>CAYIYR010000022.1:0-24652 GCA_964367815.1 uncultured Eubacteriales bacterium | reverse complement strand
ATTGCTACAAACCCTACAAAAGTGACATATTTTGCTGGAGAAAGTTTTGATTCTACTGGCCTAGTAGTCAAGGCTGTCTATGGTGATGGCAGTGATAAAATCATTAGCGATTACACAATTGACAAGACCGTTTTAGCAATGGGTGATAATCAAGTTACAGTTTCTCAAGGCAGCTTTAGCAAAATTATTTCAATCACGGTTAATGCTGTCGAACAAACTGGCATTGAATTAACAACTGCTCCGACAAAGACAACCTATGTTGTTGGTCAAACCTTTGATCCAACCGGAATGGTCATTAGTGCTATTTATAACAATGGTTCTAAGACTGTTGTTGACTCTTCCGACTATACGATAGATAAGACTGGTGCTCTTTATACCTCTGATGTTAAAGTCGTTGTTAGCAATTTATCGTTTGAGGTTGATGTAGATATCACTGTTGTTAGTATTACTAGTGTTACCGTTACTACTGATTCCGAAAAAGTTGCTACTGGTAATTACACTGTTGACGCATTATCTTTTAAAGCCAATTACTCAAATGAAACAACAGATGAGAATGAAAGACCTGTAGATATCACAAATGTTACTGGAACCTCAATCAATGGTAATATTATTACAGTTAATTTGAGCTTTACACTCTGTGGTGAAAACTTCCTCACATCTGCTGAAATTGATATGGGTGTACCAGTTCAAAGCGTTGCTACGTTATTAGAGAAAACCCCAGATGATGGAAAAACCTATATTCTTGAAGGTACCTTAGTTGCGATTACAACTAATATGAACCGTATTGAATACATTATTTTAGACAATACATCTAAGAAAATGATTGGTGTTGCTGGCATGGCAGCTGTAGGAAGCGTTAATAATGATGTTAACAGTATGACCCTAGATACTAATGGCTATGCAATTGGTGATAATGTAAGAATTTCAGTCAATTTGATTCAATTTGCTGCTGCTTCTGCTAGTAGTTCTGATGCCAATAAAGTTTATGCCGAGATAACTGGTTGTATTGTTGAGTCGTCAGTTTTGTCTCATGACAATACCTATTGTATTGATAAAGCCGGTGCAACAGTTATTTCTTCTCAAACTGAGTTAACTTCATTCTTGTCTGATGAAAACAGAGCTGGCAATATGTATAAAGTTGTTAAGTTAACGGGAAAGATTTATTATGTTGTATATACTAAATCTTTGCAATATCGTTTCTATTTTGATAGTTCAATAACAAATTTAGATGGTCAAAAAGTTGGCACAGCTTCTCCAGTTTTCGGAAGTGGTAGCCAATACTATACAACGGGAAAACTCTTCCCAGAAACAGTGGGCTCAGATAGTAAAACATTTACAGCTACTGGTTATGCTGCTCCTAACTCCACTTTAAAGGATATTTATGCTGTATTTATCGGTGGAAGTACTTATTATCATGAATTTGTAATTTTATCAGAAGATGATGTTACTGACTATGTTTTGGGCTTACAATCTGCTGTTCTAACAGCTCCAACTAAAGTTACATACTCTGTCGGAGAAACATTAGATCTTACTGGAGCTTCATTAAGATGTACTTACGAATATGATATCGTTAAAGATGAAGATGTTACTGTAGAAATGCTAGATTCTACTACTCTTCCAAATATGAATGTTGCTGGCAACTATACAGTTGTTGGAACCTACAAAGGGCAGAGTTTCAACTTTGATGTAGTGGTAAGTTCTAAGACAGTAACAAGCATAGCTTTGCATAGCGCATTAGCTAATTCTGAATTCAACGCTTTAGGTTGGCAAGATGCAGCAAAAGCAGCTATTAGTGAATTACAACTAGATGTAACATATGATGATGCTTCTGTTGAAACTGTTGATATCACTGAATCTATGATTACATGCGATGCTACTAACACTTTAGGAGCTCATACTGTTACGATTGATTACTTTGCAGGTCAAACTACAACTTCAGTTACAGTAGTTAACCAAGGATTAACAGTTACGCAAATTAAAGCTTTAGAAGCTGGCGAAACTGAATATTATATGACAGGCATTGTTATCTCATCTGCCTTCATTAGTGGAACAGCTGCTTCACCTGCAAATGGCGAAATCTTTATCAAAGATAAAACAAATAATGCGGTTATCGGTTTAAAGAATACCGGCCTTACAAAAACCGACAAATTAGCAGGATTAACTGTCGGTGATGAAATTGTTGCTAAAGTAGTGTTAACTGTTACAACTACTAGCACTACTGTATCTGAAACTGGTAAGATTGCAGCCTATCAAGTTGCAAACACTAGTATTGCTGTAGTAAGCACTGGAAATTCTACAATTTTAGATAAGTCTTTAGCTGTCTCTATTTCTGATCAAGATGAATTAAATGCTTTCCTAACTAGTGGTAGTGTTAGAGCAACCAATGCTTACACTTTAATCAAACTAAGTTCGTCAGCAAAACTAGTAAACTATGGAAGTACCAATTCAGGATTATATATTACCTATAGTGGAACTTCTAAAGAGACAACAAAGGTTGATGCACTATTACCATTCATTAATAGCATGAACGAAGCTATGACAATGGGTGATGGAACTTACGTTAAAACAATCTTCGGAGATGAAGCGACCAATAATACTTCTTTCTCAACTCCAAATGAATTGAGAGGAGATATCTATTTGATGTATGTTGGTGGACAAGGAACTATCTATCATCAATTTATCTTATTAGGCGCTGATTATGTCGAAATTGCCGATGCGTAGATAATTTAAAAATCTATGGGGAAAATAAACTAAATTATTTCTCTTGTCGATTAGTAGAGGAGGGCAACCTCCTCTTTCTTGTGCTTATGGATACTAGCCAATCATATCTTATAATGGTGAGATAGATGATTAAAAAGGTTGGAATATTTGATTCTGGTAAAGGTGGAAAGAATGTTGCGGATTATCTAGAAAAAGTATTTCCAGATATTGAGATAGAACTACTAATAGATCGAAAGAATTTTCCATATGGTATCAAGAATAAGGGAGAACTATTAGTAATTGGAAAAGCAAACATAGAGACTCTTTTGAAAGAAAAACCTGTTGCAATCATAATTGCTTGCAATACAATGAGTTGCGTTATGGAAGACTACAAATGCTATATACCATTATTGCGCATAAACGAAATGATTATCAAAGAAGTCAATAGAAGTAGCGTCCATAAAATCTTAGTTCTTTGTACTGAATATACAAAAAAATCAAATTACTTTCAGAGCGCGCTAAATGAGTATTCATTAGATATAGTTGCTTGTCAAGAATTAGTTGTGATGGTGGAAAAATCAATAGTGGATGTCAATTATATTAATGAACTTATTGTCGAGCATTATGATTGTGATGGAATTATTTTGGGATGTACTCATTTCATTTGTTTAAAACAGATTATTTCTGAATTGACTTCAAAAAAAATAATAATCTTTGATGGGCTGTCTGCTTTGTCCCAATCCTTGCTTCCTTTACTACAATGAATAGACAAAAAGGTATATTTTTTTGTTGAAGGTGGTATAAAAAAGTCTAAAAGTTGCATGTTTCTGTGCTTTTTATAAAAAAGTAACAATATTTTGTTAAAAATATGTTATAATTTTTTCGTATGTAACAAGGAGATGCATTTATGACTTTATTAGCATTGAATTTATTACTTTTTGGGTTCTTCCAATCAGCACTAGGAATTATCACCGCTGTTGTTGTGGTGATAGCTTTAGCAGTGCTTATTTACATATCCATTCGGATTAGAACCAAGAAGCAACGTTACTTGAAAGCTATTCAAGCCTTGGATAAAGAAAAGACCGCTGTTCAAGCCATCCCTGTTAGTTTTAAACTATTAAAACTTGAGAAGATTGGCCAGAACAATGTTGTTTATGCCGAGGTCCATCGTGAATATAAAAAATCATATGATGAGACTGTGGCTTTATTTGTTAATGAATACAAGAGTGATTATGCGAATGCGAAGAGAGAACTCTCTGATAAAAACTATCGTAAGCTCGCAGAGACAATCAAGGGCATTCAAATTAAACTGGCGGCCTTTAGGGATAAGATGAATCAATTAAGCAATCAGATCGATTTGATTACAAAGGATGAAGATGAATCAAAGGTTCAAGAAGCGGAACTCAAGAGTAAATCAAGGGAATGCTATGAGAAGTATCAACATAATCATCATGAATTAGAGATTCTTCAAGTAGAATTTAAAGAGTTCTTCCATCGCATAGACGATAAGTTTCAGACTTATGAAGACTATCTGCAAAGAGGAAGTTATACTGATGCCAAAGAAGTCTTAATGATGATTAAGGATAATTTGGAGGAAATTGATCGTCAATTAGAGGTTGCCCCACGTTACACAATTCTGGTAACTAGAGTAATTCCCCAAAGAATTAATGAAGTTATTGATAAATACAATGAAATGCAAGCAAACGGTTTCCCCTTATATCACATTCTCGCTAATTCGGCTATTTCAAGTTTGAAGGAAGATTTAAAGCAAATTATCGATAAATTACGGGCTTTCCAATATGATGGGGTTAACGATGAGATAGAAAACATGTCCTCTGAGATTACTAAACTATCGACTCTGTTAGATAAGGAAAAGGAAGCTAGAACTTATTTTGATGATAAATCGGAAGCTATATATGATAAAGCTGAATCTTTAGAAAGAGGCTATATCAAACATATGAAGGCGACCGCTGAAGTGAAGAAAATTTATGAGATGAATAGTGAACGTGCTGAACTAGACAAGAAAATCAAAGTTGAAGTTCAGAAGCTATCAGTAATCAGACGGAGCTTGGATGCTTTGAATTATGGTCAGCAGCCATATTCTCTACGTATCACCAAACTGAAAGATCTAGAAGCGCAAGTTAATGTTGTTCAAGATTGTATGGATGCCTCTTTAGACAATATTGAAAGTATGCGTGATCATTCAGATTACGCTTTCAACTTAGTTGAAGATGCTACCTTTAGATTAAAAAACATTGAGTTAGAAATTCGCAATTCGAAGCTTGATAAAGTAATTCAAAATTTTGTTGATGAATTCAATTATGGATATTCATTGGTTGAGAAGCTTGCAGCAGGAATAGCTCATGTCCCAATCGATATTACGCGAGTTCAAAATTATAGTAATGAATTGACAAAACTTATTGATCGACTTGAGAATGAGGGTCACAAACAATTGGCTGATGCTGATTATGCGGAAAAGCTATTGATGTATGCCAATAACTTCCGCCCAACATACAGTGATGTAGCACGTGATATTTCGAAAGCTGAAATTTATTTTTATGATGGCAAGTTTACTGATGCAATCTCAATTACATTAGATACGATTAGTCGTTTCCCATTGCCAGCGTTTTTAGAGAGAAAAGAGAATTAACCGATGATTTATTTAGATTATGCGGCTTCAAGCCCTGTCGACCCAGAAATAATCGATACTTATGCAGAATTGTTGCATAAGTATTTTGCTAATGCGGCATCCTTACATAAAATGGGTGCCCAAACCGATTCTTTACAAATTCGAGCAAGAGACACAATTGCAAAAGCAATCAATGTTAACCCAGAAGAGATAATCTTCACCAGTGGTTCAACTGAGAGTAATAACCTATCAATTAAAGGTGTTGCTTTTCAATATGCCAATCGTGGCAAACACATCATTACCACCATTGCTGAGCATCCTTCGGTTATTAAAACCTGTCAGCAATTACATGATCAATTTGGCTTTGAGATTACTTATCTTCCAATTAACAAGGATGGAATCGTTAGCCTTAACGATTTGAAGCAAGCAATCCGCACTGATACAATCTTAGTATCCGTCATGTTTGTTAATAATGAAACCGGAGCGATTAATCCTATTAGTGAGATTGGTGCCTATTTAAGAGCAAATTATCCGAATATCTTTTTTCACACCGATGCTACGCAAGGATTTGGTAAACTTCCAATTGATTTAACCAATGTTGATTTGATGAGCATGTCGGCACATAAGATTTATGGCTTAAAGGGTAGTGGCTTCATGCTGAAAAGAAAAAGAGTTAATTTAACACCACTTATCGTTGGTGGAAGCCACGAAATGGGATTGAGAGCTGGTACAAGTAATTGGCCGGTTAATGTGATGCTGGCAAAGACAGTTCGCAAAGCCTTAGATGAGCAAAGCAATAACTATGCCAAAGTATTAAAGTTTAATTTGCAAGTTAGAAATGCAGCTAAAACTATTGAGGGCATTGTCATCAATTCGCCCGATATTGCCTCTCCCTATGTTTTGAATTTGTCATTTCCTAATAAGAAATCTGCAATAATTGCTGCCTTCTTTGAACAAGAGGATATTTGTGTTTCAACTGTCAGTGCTTGCAGCAGCAAGAAAGAACGTCCTAGTTATGTTATTGATGCTATGTATCATGATGATACACGATCATTTTCTTCTATCAGAATAAGCTTTGGCAAATACACGACCGAAGAAGAAGTGAAAAGGTTAATTGAAGTTTTAAAGTTGGCACCAAGTGCCACATTATAGGTGATTAGATATGTTAAAGTATGATTCAATTTTAATTCGATTTGGTGAATTAAATACCAAGGGTAAAAACAAAAATGATTTTATTAATTTATTATATAAGAATCTAAAATCAGCTCTTATTGATATTCCAACTTTGGAGTTTATAAAAACGCATGATCGTATTTATATCAAACACTCAGATAGTGTGATTAATCAATTAATTGAACGGGTTAAGTCAGTTAGTGGCATTGCGAGTTTTTCCCGCGTTTATCGGACACAAAATGAGATTGAAGAAATCAAAAATGATACGCTAGAACTGATCAGACAACAAGAAGGAAAAAGCTTTAAAGTTAAGACTAGAAGAGCTGACAAAAGCTTTCCGATGCATTCAGATGATGTCAATCGGGAAGTTGCTGGAAACATTTTAAGAAATACTGATTTTAAAGTGGATATTCATGATCCAGATATTCTTTTAAACGTGGAAATTAGGCTTGAGGGCACATTCTTGTTTACTGAAAGAATTCAAGGCTCAGGTGGTTATCCTTTAGGAATTGCTGGCAAGGGTTTGATTATGCTTTCGGGTGGAATAGATTCACCGGTCGCAGCTTATCTATCAATGAATAGAGGCATCAAAATTGAAGCCATCCATTATGCCTCACCACCATATACTAGTGAGTTGGCTAAAAACAAAGTTATTGACTTATTAAAAGTATTATCTGCTCATAAATTACCTATTAAATTACATATCGTTCCTTTTACAAAGATTCAAGAAGCCATCTATGCGAATGTGGATGAATCATATGCCATTACAATTATGCGTAGGATGATGTATCGCTTAGCCGAAAGAGTGGCTAAGAGACGTAATTGTCTTGCTTTGATTACGGGAGAAAGTGTTGGCCAAGTTGCTTCACAAACCCTGCATAGTATGCGAGTAATAAATGAAGTTGTTAAACTACCAGTTATTCGTCCTTTAGCAACTACGGATAAAACGGAAATAATGGATATTGCGAAAAGAATCGGAACCTATGATATTTCGATTCGTCCCTATATCGATTGCTGCACAATTTTCACGCCAAAGAATCCTGTAACGAGACCGGAACTGCATATAGTTGAAGAATATGAGAAAAAATTTGATTTTGATACGCTCATTTGGGATGCAATTCACAATATTAAATCAATCACAATTGATGAGAATTATCAGCCAGTTGAGGATGCCGATAAGTTTTTCTAGTTTTTTCCAAGTATGAATCTTTCCCTTCCTTACAAAATAGTTGTAAGGGAGGTGAATATGATGGCAAAACGCAATCGCAAGACTGGTCCAGATTCAACAATGAAGAAAGCAAAGGGGATTAAAGACAAAGTCAGTAAGACAATGTATGAAATCGCCAATGAATTCGGCTTGGAACTAGGCCCAACAGCGGACAATAAGCAAATGAAAGAAGATCGTAAGGAACATATGGGGAAAAAAACTCGTGGTTCCAAGGCGGAGTAATATATTTATAAAAGCGATGTAATGTCGCTTTTTTTACATGAAAATAGTATTCCTTGACCTAGTTTTGCTATATGTCCTCTTCCTAACCTTTCCGATAATAATTAAGATTAAAATTCATGATGATGACTTTTTCATCTATCTTTTTGGTATATTAGTCCTTCAGCAAAACATCTTCGATGCTAGTAGAGAAACTTTTGAAGTAACAAGAGATAGCTTTCTTTCGGAAATAATCAAAATAGATGATATCATCTATCTTCGCTTGGTAAGAAAAATCAAAATAAAGAAATTAGAAATTATCATCGGCGACTATAAAGATAAATATGATAAACGAGCGATAATTTATGGTCAATTAAATGGTTTATTCGCTAATATTGACCGCTATTGTGCTACCAAGAAAATCCCTTTTGATTATTCTGTAAAATATCTTGATGTTCCTTCGAGTTTTCAAGGAATATTTGTTTTGCAATTGGGCAAGATATTGGTAGAGTATTTGCACTTAAGGAGACTTAAAAATGAACGAACATCCCATTCATCAGTTACTTGATATTTCACTGGATAAAGTGATTCAAATGATAGACACCCAAAAGATTGTTGGTCAACCCATAAATCTTGATTCAGATCGGGTTATAATTCCCATTTCAAAAGTAAGTTTTGGGTTTGGTGCTGGTGGCAGCGAATTCGATGCTAAAAATCAAAAGAAGGGTGGAATTTTTAATACTGAAGCTTCCAATGATTTATTCCCCTTTGGCGGTGGCAGTGGTGGTGGCGTAGCTATTCAACCTTTGGCTTTTATCGTGGTTGATAAAGAGAAGGTCAACATTATTTACTCGCAAAGAAGTGACAATCTCTATGACAAGGTGTTTGACTTTATAAGTCAATTTACTAGTTCAAAAGAAGGCAAAAATAGTCAATAATAGCATGTTTTTAGTGCCTAAAGGGTTGATAATGGAACATTATCGTAGTACAATTGAAATTGTAATTTTAGGAGGATGTTCTTTATGTCAAAAATTATTGCCGTTAATGCTGGCAGTTCTTCACTCAAGTTTCAATTGTTTGAAATGCCTGCCGAAAAAGTTCTAGTCGCTGGCGTGATTGAAAGAATTGGTATGCAAGATGCTATTGTTACTTTAAAACATGATGGAGTTAAAAAGACTTCCACTCTACCAATTTTAAATCACACTGAAGCTGTTCAAATCCTATTGAAGAGCCTAATTGAAGAGAAAATTGTCAAGTCCTTATCTGAGATCAATGGTGTTGGACACAGAGTTGTTCATGGTGGTGAGGCCTTTGCAAAATCAGTCGTTATCACCGATAAAGTTGCTTCTACTATCGAAGAGTTAAGCGATTTAGCCCCATTACACAATCCAGCTAACTTAACTGGCTATAAGGCTTTTAAAGCCGCTTTACCAGGTGTTGGTCACGTTGCAGTATTCGATACTGCTTTCCACCAAACTATGGCTCCAGATCGCTATGTATATCCTTTACCATATGAGTATTATGAGAACTACAAAGTTCGTCGTTATGGTTTCCACGGAACCAGCCACTTATATGTTTCCAAACGTGCTATTGAATTGCTAGGCAATCCAGCTCATTCAAAAATTATTACTTGCCACATTGGTAATGGCGCTTCCTTAGCAGCTGTTAAAGATGGCAAATGTGTTGATACTTCCATGGGCTTTACTCCACTTGGCGGAGTTATGATGGGAACCAGAAGTGGTGATTTAGATCCTGCTATTGTTACCTTCTTAGCTAAGAAAACTGGCAAGACAGCTGATGATGTAGTTAATATTTTGAATAAAAAATCTGGTTATTTAGGCGTAAGCGGAATTTCTGCTGATGCTAGAGATATCATGGATGCCATGAAACAAGGCAATGAAAGAGCCAAATTAGCTAGAGAAATCCATATTAATACTGTTTGCAATTACATTGGACAATACTTCATCGAATTAGGTGGAGTTGATTGTATCGTCTTTACCGCTGGTTTAGGTGAAAATGATATTGCCTTCAGAGAATTAGTCTGTGAAAAGATTGGCCCAGCCATGGGAATTAAGTTAGATAAGAAATTAAATGACTGCCGTGGCGAAGAAATCTTTATCAATGCTCCAGACTCCAAAGTTAAAGTTGTTGTTATCCCAACCAATGAAGAGATTGTCATTGCTAGAGATACCATGCACTTATTAAAAATTTAGTTAAATCTAAACTTATCAAATAAGCCAGTAGGAATAATCGCCTGCTGGCTTTTTTTGTTGTATAATAGATATATTGAGTAAGCGGAGGTAGATTATGGATTTGGTATTTATCAGTGGTCCAGATGGAATTGGTAAGAGTTTAGTTGCAAAAGAACTCAATAGTCTTTTGAAAAGTGTTTGTATTATCGAAGGTAGTGAATGCCAACGAAAGCACTTCTTGTTTGGACAAAATAAGGATAATATTTATATTAAGAATTCAATCAAGACCATAAATAGCGCTCTTGATTCGAAAGTGTATGAAACAATAATCTTTGTGGATCAACTCGAAAACGAAGATATAAGTAATGCCATTAAATCAAAAATAGATTTAACTGATGTTTTCCTTTCTTCATTTACCTTAATTTGCTCTCCAGAAACACTTCAACTTCGTCTCGAGAGTGCTTCTAGTAATAACCAGAAAATTATTGATGATGCTCAAACCGCATTGAACAAATGCATGGAGCATGCAGATGTTCTTATTGATACAAGTTGTCTAGAACCTTCGACCATTGCTTTGATGATCCAACGAAATATGTAAGCATAAAAGTAGAATTTATCCACTTTAATATTGTGTTTTGACTCAAGCTTATTATATACTTAAATTATATTTAAAACTTATTCTGGACAAAGAGGGGTGATTCGATGCTAAAGAGAACTATCCTAGTTGTTGATGATGTAAAGATTAACCGGGTTTTAACGAAAGAGATTTTTAAAAACGATTTTGTTGTGCTTACAGCCAATGATGGTGTTGAAGCCCTAAAGATAATGCATCAAGAATACCTTAACATTGCTGTTGTTATTTTAGATATAGTCATGCCTAGAATGAATGGCTATGAAGTTTTGGAGACCATGCGGAAAGACAAAAATCTGCAAGAACTCCCAACTGTTGTTGTAACTTCAGCTGATGATGTTGAAAATGAGATTAAAGCTCTCGATTATGGAGCTACCGATGTCATTACAAAGCCGTTTGACTCCCGAGTACTTCGGCGAAGAGTTGACAATATAGTTCAAAAGCTTGACCTAGAAGAGATTAAAATTGAAAACAAGCTCTTGCGCAAGAAGAATTTAGCGCAGATTCAATTACAAGCGATTATGGATAATATCGTTAGTGGTGTAGCTCTAGTTGAATTAACTCCGACAATGAAAATGAAAGCTCTTTATTTAAATAAAGGTTATTATGACTATTGTGGCTTTTCAAAAAGAGAAGTAAATAAGCATCTTGATGATATGATGTTTAATGTCCATAAAGATGATTATGATGGGTTATTGGCCCAATTATATGCGGCGATAGATAGCGATATAGGCTTCCATTATGAGTATCGGCAATATAATCAGAAAGGCGAGATTAAGTGGGTTCAGGTTCAAGGAATTAGAATTGAAAATGATGACACTATCAACCCTGTTTTAATAACTATTTCCACTGACATTAGTTCAATGAAAGCTACTGAAAAAGAGCTGAAGGAAACGTCAACTCAGCTCAAATCACTTATCAATAATATCCCTGGTGGTATTACGATTTTTCGCTTTGATGAGCGGATAAAAGCCATCTATTATAATGAAGCTTTGCCAGAATTACTTGGCTATGATGTTGAAGAGTTCAAGCAATTGGATAATGAGGCAGACTCACTATTCTTTGATGAAGATTATGAATATTTTGTTAAAGCTCTCAAATCAGCAAATGAGAATAACACTCCTATCAGTATTCCTTTACGGGTGAAGTGTAAGGATGATCGAACCAAATGGTTTCAATTTAATGCCGAGAAGATTAGAGAAGAAGATGGAGTACCAATTTATAACTGCGTTTTTATCGATATAACCAAAGAGAAAGAAGAAGAAGCGAAAGCTGATGCAGTTCGTGAACAGCTTCGCTATAGAGCTTTACACGATGGTGTTACAAAGCTTTATAATCGTGAGACTTTTTTCGAAAAGACTGAGATATTAATTAATAGTAATCCAAGCGAAAAGTATTACATCGTTTGTTTTAATATCGAAAGATTTCGCTTGATTAACGAACTGTTTGGAAGTGAAAAAGGCGATGAAGTTTTACGAATTTTTTCTAATCGCTTACTAGATTGGATTTCCACAGTAGGATCATGTGGCCGATTAGAATCTGATAATTTTGTGGCTTGTATACCCCAAAGTTATTATGATGAGAAGTATGTTAAGAAACATCTACTAAATGAGAATTTTAATATCTCATCTAATTATCAAGTAATTATTAGTATGGGCATCTATGGAGTTGAAGATAGAAAGACTCCTGTTTATATCATGTGCGATCGAGCAGATTATGCGCTATCGACAGTGAAAGGCGATTATTTGCACCGAATTGGTTTCTATAATGGTAAAGTTAGGCAGGAATTAATCCGGATTCAAGCTGTTTCTAGCGAGATGTCTCAAGCAATACAAGATAAACAGTTTAAGATTTATTTGCAACCAATTGTCGAGGTTGATACGCATAAAATAATTTCAGCAGAAGCATTGGTTCGTTGGGAGCATCCGACTAAGGGCTTGATTTCACCGGGATTTTTTATTCCCATATTTGAAAAGAATGGTTTCATCTCTGAACTTGATTGTTATGTTTGGGAGGAAACTTGTCAATATTTAAAGTGGCGCAAAGATAACAATCTTCCAACTATACCTATATCTGTTAATGTTTCTCGGCGGAGTGTCTTTTCTTTGGATATTGTTTCGAAATTGATTGAGATGACTGAAAAGTATGAAATAGATCACTCGTTACTGAAAATCGAAATAACAGAGAGTGCTTTTGTCGATTATCCTGAGCAACTAACGGTAATTCTTAATGAGTTGAAAAAGGCCGGATTTACAATTCTTCTTGATGATTTTGGTAGTGGATATTCCTCTTTCAATAGTTTAAAAGATATGCCGGTTGATATCTTGAAAATCGATATGAAATTTATGAGTGATTTTGAAACTTCCAAACGGGCTGGCAGTATTGTTTCTTCTATTGTCAGAATGGCTAGTTGGTTAGGCATAAACATTGTTGCTGAGGGAGTAGAAACGCTGCCACAAGTTGAATTTCTTCATAGTATTGGTTGTAATAGTATTCAAGGTTATTTCTTCTATCGGCCAATGCCACTCCAAGCTTTTAATCAACTACCGGATATCATTGAGTTCAATCTTTCCAAAGCTATCAAGAAAGATATTAGTCCTTTTGATTTGAATGAATTGTTCACCGCGGCAACTATTAGCAATAAACTGATTGATATGATGGTTAATGGTGTGGCAATTTATGAATATATTGACCATCGGCTCGAGGTTATAAGAGTTAGTGAAGCTTATTATCGAATGCTAGATTTTAATTCGTCGGAAGAGTTTTATGCTGATAGTCCGGATGTTTTGTCCTTTGTGCATCCCGATGATATTAATAATGTACAAAAAGTAATCGGCGAGGTTATTAAGATGCAGAGTGAAAAGCGTTTGGTTATCCGACGCTATGGCAAGACGGGCAAGATGTTATGGCTAGATATTGTCATTCGTTACTTGGGCAAGAGCGGTAGCATTCCTTTACTTTGTGTAGTCTTCACCGATATCAGCGAAAATGTTCAGATTATCAATGAATTAGTAAAACAAAAAGATAGTTATCAAAACCTGGTTGATTTCATTCCCGATGGCATTATCAAGTGTGATACTCTTGGAAAAATTGAGTTTGTTAGCGATAACCTGTTAAATCTTTTTGGCTATACTAACGAAGAATTTTCGACTACTTTTTGTGGCAATTTCTTCAACATAATCTATCCAGAAGATTTGGAAAGAGTAAGAAAAGAGTTAAAGAAACAGTTTTTTGATAGTAATATGCAAAATAACAACTGCAAATTCCGAATTCAAACCAAGGATGGCAGTTTAAAATGGGTTTTAAATATTGGCCATGGTGTTACTGATCCCGATGGCAAGGTCATGGTTTACGCCATTATCACTGATATAGACGAACAATACAATCAAGAACTATTACTTAGAAAACAGCAAGAAGAGACAATTGAGCAAGCGGCCTATTATCAAAAATTATACGATACTTTGCCAACTGCTATTGTTCAATATCGAGTTATTAATGGGAAATTAGTTCGTTCAATCTTTAATGAAGCAATGGCAAAAATGTTTAATTGCCACGACGAGATTTCCTTAACTGAACAACTCAAAGGGCGATTGATTCTCGATTTCTATGCTGATAACTATCCAATAATTACTGAATATGTCAATGAAGCGATTGAGATAGGAACTGATCGAAGGTTCGATCACCCCTTCAAATTTGGCGATAGTCCAGAACGATGGTTACATACTGAATTGCATGCTGATTATGATCATGAGGGAGCAAGAGTAATTCAATTGGCAAGCTTTGATATTACAGCTAATAAATTGGCGGAGCAAACGATTAAGCAGAATGATTTGATGCTTCAAAGGGCCAGAGATTATTTGCTGGAGTTTGAAGACTCTTTACCAACTGGTTTGATTTGTTTTACCAATGTATTTGATTTCGAACCAATAGCGTTGAATCAAAGGGTGATAGATATCTTTGGCTACAAAGATAAGGATAAGTTCTGGCAAACTCTTAAATCAGGCATTTCTTTGCTGATTTATCCTGATGATGAACAACTATTTGTGACGACACTTCAAGCTGTTAAAGCCAGTGGTAAACGTAATTCCGCTGATATTCGCGGAATTCGTGCAGATGGCAAAGTAGTAGACTTAAGTTTTGATGTGGATATGATTGAAACTCTAGATGGCCAACAAGCATTTCGCTTGGTTTTCACTGATGTTACAGAAAAGAAACGCAATGTTGAAAAACTTGGTCAATTAACAAAAATGTTGGAAGGTGTTATGGAAAATCTACCATCAGGTATTGGAGTTTTTCGTATCGAAGATGACAAGACAATCCCTTTGTATATTAGTCAAAGAGCATATCAGATTTTTGGCTTTACCGAAGATGAGCAAAATAACTTAGTGAATAATAAAGAGTTTTTTTCCTTTATTAATGAATCTGATTTTGTTAAAAATAGACAGAGCGCACTTGAAAAGAAAACCCCTTGTGAGACTACTATTGAGACAGAGAAAAGGGATGGTAGCAAATTCTGGTTAAGAATGGTTGCTAGTTTAAGCATTGATAGTTACAAGAGAACTATCTGTTATATTACTTTCACTGATGTTACCCAAAAAATTAAAGCTGAGCAGGCTGTAATGAAGCGAAGAGAAATCTATCGAATGCTGATTGAAGATTCGGATACGATAATTTTTGAATATGATATAGCGACCGATTCTCTAGAATATTCATTTTATGCGGCGGGAGTTGGGCGAAAACAAATTGTGATTCCAAATTATCTTAAATTGATTAATGCACATAACAGTATTATCAGCAAGGATACGTTAGATAGTTATGTTGCTGGTCTGAAGAAAGCTATAAAGATTCCTGGTGAAGAAAGTAGTACTTTCCGCTATGATTTTTATGGTACAAAGCAGTATTTATGGTATCGATCTCATTATCTAACCATTACTGATAAGCAAGGTAATCCCACAAGCGTAATTGGGCGGGTACAAGAGGTTGATGAAGATGTCAAAGAAATGATTTCTCTTCGAAAGAAAGCCTCCATTGATTATATGAGCGGCTTAACAAATAGATCTCATGCCGAAGGGCTTGTTAAGCAATTGCTTGCGGAAAACAGCGATAATACATATGCTTTCTTTATGTTAGATATTGATAATTTTAAGACATTTAACGATAGCTATGGTCATCCTTTAGGAGATTATGTTATAAAAGAAGTGTCTAAGTGCATTAAGGCATCATTTAGAAAAGGCGACATTGTTAGTCGCTTTGGTGGTGATGAATATGTGGCATTCTGTCCTGTGTTGGATGTTTATGGCGCCATCCACAAAGCCAAAATTCTTAGTCGAGGAGTCAGCAAGATAGAGATTGATGGTGTCAAAGGACTAGTCAGTATAAGCGTTGGCATCTCTATTAGTCCTGATCATGGAGAAACTTTTGAAAAACTCTTCTATAATGCTGATGTGGCATTATATGAAGCAAAGAAAGATGGCAAAGGAAAGATAAAGATATTTGATCCTCGTGAAGAGTGATTTAATTGATTGCAAAGGAGGAAAATTATGGAATTAATGGATGTAATCAAGCAACGTAAAAGTATTAGAAAATACAACAATAACCCCGTTTCAATGGAGGTAGTAACAGAATTAATTAAGGCCGCCACTCTAGCCCCTAATGGCTCAAATTCTCAGCAATGGGATTTTATAGTGGTAAATAAGCCCGAATTAGTTGATAAGTTAGCTGAATATGTTTCTTCAGCGCATCGGGAGTACTTTGGTAAAGCTAGAATCGATGCTTCGGAAGGTGAGAAACTTGTTAAGATTGTTTCAATGTATGAGAATTTGAAAAATGTTCCTGTTTTTGTTGTCTTCTGCGTTAATATGCGAAACAAGATGTTACAGGAAGAATTCACAGATTATATGAAATTATGGGCCGAGCATTCGATTGCTGCCGCAATTGAAAACTTTATTCTTGCGGCAACGGATAAAGGCTTAGGTACCTGTTGGTTTGGTTCGCCAAGTTGGCGATCAGAGCAAATAAAAAACTTGCTGAATATTCCAGCAAGTATTGAAATTGCAGCTATTTCGCCTTTGGGATATCCTGAAGGTAATAGCGCTCAAAGACCTCGAATGCCTATTGAAGAAGTAATGCATGTAAACCATTGGTAATGGTTCCATCCATGCCGTTAGAAATATCAAATCCAAAAGCATCCAAAAGGAAGAAGAGAACTACTAGTACAATGACTAGAATAGTCAATAGTATTCCCCAGATTGATGGCTTCTTTTCTTCGCCATTGTTATTCAAGATAATCACCTCAATAAGTGAATTATATAGTGAAATGTATTAAAAAACAAGTATAAGTCTTTATTTTATAAAGAATAAGTGTTAAAATTAGTAAATCGTAGGAGTGATTAAATGAGACAAGATTTAATTGATGAAAACAAAGACCTTATTGATGAGATAGTTGGCATAATTGCAATCACCTTTAGTGAGAACGTGCCAATGTATGTAGCAAGAAAGGAAGGCGTTAAGAAAGCCTCTCCAGTTGCCATGAATGAGAAAGAGAAAATCCACCGTTATGGAGTCTTTTTAACTCAATCTGGTGAAAACCTTGTTTATACTCAACTTCTCCGTTTACAGGATTGTTTTCGGAAAAAGTACAAATTTGACAAATATGATAGTATGACCAATGCGAAAGATATTATGTGTATCTATATTCTTAAAGAAGCATTCCGTATTGCTAAAATTCCTTTCAATTCCAATTACAGTGCGCAATTGAAGAGCAAGCAACGGACTTTCTCTATTAAGATGTTTGGTTTTATTATGTTTGCCATTATGCTGATTATTGTTCTTGTCGTATTTATTGCCAGCCTATTTTAATTAAGCTTTAGGAGGAAAAAGAAATGAGTAAAAAAGTTTTAGTTGAGACTTCTGCCCGCCATGTCCATTTATCAAATGCTGATTTGGCAACATTATTTGGTGCTAATGCACAATTGACTCCAAAGAAAGATCTTTCACAACCAGGCCAATTTGCCTGTGAGGAAAGAGTAGATGTCGTCGGACCAAAGGGAACTATTGGTCGTGTATCAGTTTTAGGACCAACCAGAAATGAAACTCAAATTGAGATTTCATTAACTGATGCTCGTTCAATTGGTTTAGTTGCTCCAATTAGAGAATCAGGAGATTTAAAGGGCTCTGCTCCATGCGTCCTAAAAGGACCAAAAGGTGAAGTTAGTTTAGCTCAAGGCGTTATTGTTGCTAAGAGACATATTCACGCTACACCAGAAGATGCCAAAGAGTTGGGCGTTACTGATAAAGAAGTCGTTTGTGTTAAAGTTAATAGTGAAGACAGAAGCATTATTCTCGGTGATGTTGTTGTTAGAGTTAGTCCAAAGTATGCCTTAGCAATGCACGTTGATACCGATGAAGCTAATGCTGGTGCCTTTAAAGGAACAGTCTACGGCGAAATCGTAAAATAGTTTATTTTTTGGAGGAATCTTTATGAAAATCAAAGCACTGCGTCGTCAAGTTTGCAGTATTGCCGGTATTGTAGCTGCAATTGTCTCTCTATTGTGGTTGTATTTTTTAGATGTAACTGTTAGTTCTAGCGTAATTTGGTTGCTAGCAGCTATTGCGGCATTATGTGCAGCGGCCTTTGCCATTCTATCTTCATATTTTGTTATTAATAGTGAATCGAAAAAGTGGATTATTTTCGATGCTTTGATGCCAGTTTTCCAAATCGGTTTTATTATTACTTTATTTCCGATGAAGACGGATGTTGATTTGGCCAAACAACTTGGTAAGTTAAGCCCGGGCGAATTGGGCTTGTATTCTACTTTCTATTTAGTGGTAATGATTTTGGCTTTTGTCGTTGCAGCCATCATGATTATTTCAATTGCGATTGATGTTATTGATCAAATCAGATTAAAAAAGACCTCTCCGATTGCCGAATAGCTTATTTTATTGTTAGTTTTAAGGTGGCAGTATTGCCACCTTTTTTATTGCCTTTATAATTAGTATTACTTTATAATAGAGGAAGAAGGTGAGAAGATGTTAACAAAAGAAGTAGTCAAGGAGTATGCCCATCGAAAATGTGATCGTTTGGCCTTTCTACAATTGGAAGAGAAACGACTTCTTTCCTTTTGGTCAAAAGTCATACAGAGCAAGAAGAATCCTTCTGATTTGATTGAAGAAGATAATGAAGATAATGATGTTTCTTCCCCTTTTGAATACTTCCGCACCTATCCAGAAGCCTTAGCAAAAGCGAAAGAATTATATGAAGCAGCAACTTGTGGCGATGTCGCAAGCCAATTCATTCAGAATAATGAAAATTTGCAGGAAGTATCAGTTTTATCAATGCGTTATTTTGCGCTGAATTATCATAATGTTAAGCGGGCCGATACACCTGATGGAGACATTGATCAACCTGCACTCACCAATCAAGAATCAATTGAAAGGAATACGCAGAAGTATCTTGCAGATCCCAAAGTTGATGTTATATTAGAAGGTCAGATTACCATTGATGGTATCAGAGCTCGATTCGATGCCCTGGTTAGAAACGGCGATAGTTTTGAACTGTATGAAGTTAAGGGTACAACTTCAATCTTTAAAAAAAGAGAGGCTAAGATTCAACGCATAAAGCAGCCATATTTATATGATTTGGCTTTCCAATATGCAGTTTATGCTCGAGCAAAACTACCAATTAAGAGCTTGGGATTTGTTCAGATTAATAAAGACTTTTTAATGACTGTTCCATCCTATCCATTAGATGATGTTGATGTAATGAATTTCTTTGAAATAATCACTACTATATATTTAGAAGATTCGGTGATGCCTTTGAAAGACTATTATCACGCTAAACTTTATGTTGATAAAGATAATGATGATGTAGATTTTTACATTCAGCATTTGCAGATGCTACAGGATAAGAATGTTGAGCCTCCAGCTTACTGTAAGTATCGTTGTCGACAAGGGGAATGGTGCCCAATGCTTAGCGAATGTTTTCCAACTGTTGGACCTCATAGTTCTATCAAGATTACTTGCAATGGATCCGGTGGGGGATCTCATCACAAATTGAAGAAAATTCTTGATGAAGAAAAGATCTATGAAATTAAGGATATTCCTTGTGAAATGATTGATACAGGTTTTCCAAAGATTAAGCGTTCTAAGAATAGCGATGTTATTAAGCGTAACATGTGTCGCTTGCAGATAGATTATGGTCAAAAAATTTATACGCACAAGCATAATTTGGAGGTTGGTCAGATTAAAGATCTTCTGATTAATGATTATAGTGTTTTTCCTTTGCTTTTCTTTGATTTTGAAAGCTTTATGTATCCGGTTCCGCTAGTTGATAATGCTTCTCCTTGGAAACAAATATGCTGTCAATACTCAATGCATGTTGTCAATAAAGATTACGATTTGGCAAAGCATGATTTTAATCGGGGCAAAGGCGGTGGGATTTCGCATTATGAGTATATTGGTAATCCTAGTAAAGATGGATACAAGAGTCCTGAAATTGGTTTAATTGAGACCTTGATGGAGCAGCTTATTAAAGCTGATATTTGTTGGCAAGAAGGTCAATTTACTGTCATTGTTTACAACGAGAGTTTTGAGAAAAGTCGCCTAAAAGAAATGGCGGAAAAGTATCCAAAGTATTCGGAATTTTTGCTGAAATTCAGGGATAGAGTGGTGGACTTATATGATTTCTTTGTGCGCGGTTATTGGTACAATAAAGATTTTAATGGTTCTGTAAGTTTAAAAACCACGCAACCAACGCTGATAAAAGATCCAGTCATTCGTTCTTGGTATGATTATCTACCATATAATATTTATGACACTCTTAACTATAAAACGGGTATTATTCAGAATGGGCAGATTGCCTTAAATGTTTACCAAACCTTATTGCGGAAAATGCATTCATATGGTGATATGGGAGATTTACACGATAAGTTAATCGAGTCTCTTTTGCATTATTGTAAAATCGACTCATGGGGAACGGTGATCCTCTATGATATTATTGTGAAAGCAGTAGAGAAAATAGACAAAGGAGAACTCGACTTAGATGTTGATTTAAGCAACCAACTGTTAAGTCGACAGATGGTTTAATATGGACTGGTTAGCGATTATTACAATGACTGTGCTTGGTGGTTATGCTTCTTTCTTAGCAAATCAGAAAATAGCATCAATCGTAAATGGATACTATATTGGCCAAGATGAAACAAAGACTTTGCGTCAACAGACAATTAGTAGAGTTAAACAATTAGTGCCAATAATGATTGGCCTTTTCCTGCCACTCTCTTTGTTTACTTATGTCTTAAGTGCCTATTTGGTCTTTATTATCGCTGATATTATTGGCGGTTCTTTCAAAAAAAGTTATTTTAATGGAGTTATTAGTGGATTGATTTCAGCAACAATTACTTTTTGTTTGATACTGCTGATCAATTGGTTCTCTAGCTTTATTGGTGAGCTGGGCTTTTTCTCCTCCTTGGCGACTATTGAAACAAGTTTTAGTTATTTACGGTACACAATTGCGATAATTCCTTGTATTGCCATTGGTCGGCAATTTGGCTTCAAAAAGACGATTGCGGCAATCTTTCTTGGCGCCATCATTTATTTTTTACTAATACTAACAAGTATGCAAGAAAGCATCGCTTGCGCCTTGGTGATGATTATAGAAACAGGCTTTTATATTATTTTGTCTATCAAAGTGAAGAGTCAACGTCAGTACTATCAAGGACTTCAAAATGAGTATAATGTTGATTTTTCTGAGATAAAAAAGAAATTGCCATATCTAATGATTATGAGTGGAATGATAGCTTTTGCCTGTGCGAAAGGAATTACCTTTTTCAACCCACTTACTCATATTTTTCACTCTGATTTATTAATTTGCGGTCTGGTTAGTATTGTTGTTATAATTACATCAATTAATTCCTTCCTACGCAATTACTTATCTACCAGAATATATAATCCATTAGGATTAGGACTCAGTGTCATGATTGGCTATTTTTTTGGACTTCTTTCGTCTCTATCATGGATTGGAGCGGTAGTGGTAGCGATGCTGGTTACGGCTGCTGAAGTGGTGCTATTACCAAAAATGATGAAGTTCTTTGATTATCACGAAGGCTTTGATAATATTGGAAAATACATGAATTCGACAATGATAATGGTTACTGATTTTACAACGTTAATTGGGTCGGTCTTAGTTATCAATCTGCTGCCGGCCTTAGAAAGTGGCATGCTGCCGGTCTTGGTGTTTTTAACTCTAGGATTATGGATTGCTAATCGCAGCAGCAATAACAAGATTCTCAGTCCAATGATGAGTTCACCTGTGATAGTATTTGTTTGCTATTATCTGACCAGGGCTATCTTTTTGCTGCTGAACAAATAAGAGTAGTTTTGATAAAAAAGTTTAATGTTTCTATTTTTTTAAGATAGATATGATACAATATATTCATTGCGGTGTGAGAATACATCACGACCTAATAGGGTTAGAAGATTAATAGATTTAAGGAGAAGGTTAGATGATAGGAATTATTGGTGCTCAAATTGAAGAAATACAAGCCTTTCTTGAGAAGATGATAGTAAAGAAAGAAGTAGAACTGCATAATAAAATTTATTACTATGGTTTGCTCGGTTCTAAAGAAGTAGTTCTGACCTTATGCGGAATTGGAAAAGTTGCTGCTGCTAATACTACCACCATTTTACTCGATCATTTTCCGATTGATTGGGTTGTAAATGTGGGAACAGCCGGCGGTATTAAAGGTAAAGTCAGTCCAAAGAATGTCTTGATAGCTTATTGCTTAGCATATAGTGATGCGGATTTAACTTTCTTTGAGCATTATCAGTATGGCCAAATGGCTGGGTGTCCACGCTATTTTGAAAGTGATAAGGCCCTTGTCAATAAATTTTATGAATATGATAACTCTTTTGTAAAGGGCACTATTATCTCTGGCGATCAGTTCGCTTATAAGGCTGAAACAATCAATAAGACTATTGATCGCTTTGTTGATGGCAATATTTATGCCGTGGATATGGAAAGTGCTGCTGTGGCTCACGTGTGCTATTTGATGCAGAAAAAGTTTATTGTTTTGCGTTATATTAGTGATATAATAGGTGAGGTAAACCAAGAGGAAAATTATGAAGCTAATTTATTGTTATCCAGTCATAGATTGGCGGATATTATAATAGGAAATATTGAGGAATGATTATGGAAGAAAAAGCAAAAACTGTCGAATATGTTATCCCCCATGCCGATGAAGAAATATATGAAGAAAAGTATGTCGTAGCTAATAAAGGCAAACGCTTTTTGGCTTTTTTGATAGACTTTGCATTATTGTTAGGGATTATTTACTTAATGAACATTTATGTTACTTCTCCTTATGTTTACAAGCCTATTTGGGGCTATGATCAACGGATGGAAGAAGTTAAACAGCAAGAGTGTAATATTGCTAAAGAGTATAATATTACTGATGGTACTATGAAAGATGGCGCCTGTGTCTACTTTGATGCTCCAACTGATGAAAACAGTGAAGAGTATTCTGAGTATTATGGGAATGTTATCCTATTTAGTATGGATGAAAGAAACACTGATTTAGAGAAACAATTCAGCCGCTTTGATACATTTACAAAAATTATTGATTCTACTTGGGCGGTTCTGCTTGTTTATGTTGTCCCGACTTTATTCTTTAAAAATGGGCGGACAATTGGGAAAAAGATTATGAAACTTTTAGTTATTGATAGTTTTGGTCAACCAATCAAGGTGTTCCCGTATTTGTTCCGGGAATTAATTGGCTTTTGGGCTTTAGAAGTAGCCACTTCCTTTTTATTGTATTTCTTCCCAATTCTTATTGTGGGTGTAGTTTACATTTGCTTAAGTAAGAAAGGACGAGCTCTTCACGATGTTTTCTTTGGGACTTACGTGGTCAATGAGAAAAAAGAAATGCGTTTGATTACTTTTGATCCCGAGCCAGTAGAGGAAGAGGAAGTAGAAGAAGAGACCTTGAAGACTGTTGATGGACGTGATTACTATTAAGTGGGAATATTCCCACTTTTTTTTGCCAAAATATGAAGGGTGGTTAATATTAAAAGAGTCTTTGATTACATGCAGAAAAATGGCTTACGAACAGTTCCAATAGTTTTTTCTTTTTATATGCTACAAGCTTTATTACCGGCGCTTATTATTTTGGCTTTTATCTTAAACTTTCTCGAATATCCACTAAGAATGCTTCAGAGCCTTTTAAATACTGCCTTTCCTGAGGATGCTGCAAATCTGTTTATGAATTTTATTATTTTTAAAACAAATCAGAATGCCTTTACGATAATTGTCTTTATTATTTCGCTCAATATTGTTACGGGTGGAGTAGACTATTTGATTCATTTTATGAACAATATAAATGGTACCATCGGTTGCAATCGAATTGCGATTAGAGTGCGAAGTTATATTTTTACTATTTTTGTAATTTTAAGTTTTTCCTTATTCCTATTGTTCCTTCTTTGGCTTTCTTCTGTCTCAATGTATTTGTTATTTCCTGCTCTTTGGCTTCTTTTATTTACAGTTTTATGCCTGGCTTTTAGTATTCTTCCTTGCAAGATAGTGAAGATAAAAAATGTCTTTGTTGGCTCAGCCTTATCCTCTTTATTAATGTCCTTATTGCTTTCTTTGATGCCAACATTATCGAAGGTCTTTATTAATTATCGCACTATCTATGGATCATTAAGCTCAATCATGATTTTATTCTTTGTATTCCAATTGATGGGTTATTTTCTTTATTTTGGTATTACTATAAACTCCATCAAGCAATTAGAAAACAAAAAATAGCGATATATTGCATAATAAAGTCTTGATTTCTTGAAGATTATGTTTTATGATATTTAAGCACCAAAAGTGGACCCTTAGCTCAGTTGGCAGAGCAACTGACTCTTAA
>CAYIYR010000021.1:0-25701 GCA_964367815.1 uncultured Eubacteriales bacterium | reverse complement strand
ATTTATGCTAACAAATTTACTTTTATCTAGGTTTACTCAACAGAACAGGTTGAAAAGAAAAGTCCTAATTGCTGATGATAGCAAAATAAACATGGTTATCCTAAGTAACATTCTTAAGTCAGATTATGAAGTTGTCTCCGCCTATAATGGCGAAGAAGCGTTAGAGATGCTAAGAACATTTCCTGAGATTTCAGCAGTACTCTTAGACTTGGTTATGCCTAAAAAGAATGGCTATGAAGTTTTGACAGAGATGCGTTCGGATAATAAATTGGCACAAATTCCAGTAATCATAATGACAAGTAGTTCAGGCGTAGATTCTGAAGCAAAAGCCTTGAGTTTTGGCGCAAATGATTACCTTGTTAAGCCTTATAATCCCGATGTGGTTAGACGGCGTTTGCAGAACTTGATTAACTTGCGGGAAACTGCTGCTATTGTTAATGCTTCAACTATAGATGCGCTAACGGGTTTATATAGCCGTTCTGCCTTCTTCGAAAAAGCCAATGACATGATTTCTGAGCATGAAGGCGGATACTTTATTATGGCTTGTTATGACATTAATAATTTTAAAGTTATCAACGATCAATATGGTAGTGAAAAAGGTGACAGTGTCTTACGTATTGTTGCAAAAATTCTTAAAGAAGGTTTTACGGAAAGTGGTGGAATTGTTGGTCGTATTATGGCTGATAATTTTGCTGTTCTCTATCCAGTCAAGGAAATGACTAACGAAGATTTGGAGAAAATAAGATATGAGACAACCATATTAGATGGTAAACATCAGCCAATTACCTATAGTATTGGTCGCTATCTAGTGAATGATTTGAGTCTTTCTACATCAGCCATGTATGATAGAGCTAAAATAGCAATGGATTCTATCAAAGGTCGTTTTGATGAAAATATAGGATTCTATGATGAAAGCATGCGTGAACATATTTTACGCAAGCAAGAAATAGTAGAAGACATGGAAACGGCTTTGGAAAACAAAGATTTTAAAGTATGGTTCCAGCCCCAATATAACCATGCGACAGGTTACCTAATAGGTGCTGAAGCATTAGTCCGTTGGTTGCATCCTACTAAAGGATACATTTATCCCAATGATTTCATCCCTATTTTTGAGCGTAATGGTTTCATATATGAACTTGATAAATTTATTTGGGAACAAACATGTGTTTATTTGCGCAAATGGATAGATGAGAAGAAAAATCCTTTGCCAGTATCGGTCAATATTTCGCGTTATGATTTGCTCCGTGCTGATTTTATTGATGTATTAGTTGGTTTGCTTCATACTTATAATTTGCCAGTAAATTTACTGCGCTTAGAAATTACTGAATCAGTATTTGCTAATGAAAACAAACGATTTATAGATATTGTTAAAGAATTACGGAAGTTTGGTTTTATTATAGAAATTGATGATTTTGGTAGTGGCTATTCATCATTGAGTACACTAAAGGATGTTCCGGCCGATATATTGAAACTTGATATGAAGTTTTTTGAGAACAATGATGATTCTGACCGCAGCGGAAGTATTATCGAATCAGTAGTTAGAATGGTTAAATGGTTGAATATGACCGTTATTGCTGAGGGCGTCGAAACCTATGAGCAAGCAACCTATTTAAAATCCATGGGTTGCAACTATGTTCAGGGATATTACTATGCGCGACCAATGCCAGTTGAAGAATATGAGAAATTAGCGGATACTGTTATTAAAGAAGAGCACTTGATCAGTATGGATAAAGTTCAGACATTTGATAATCAACACTTCTGGGATCCAAACTCTCTTGATACATTAATTTTTAACAGTTATGTCGGTGGAGCTTGTGTTATGGAATACGATAATGGGTCAGTAGACACCATTATGGTTAATGATAAATTTGCTGAGGTTTTAGGAAGTAATATTACGACCCAGGAAGCCTTGAATCTTTCTTGGAAAGACTTGTTAGATGAAGACAATATTGCTCTTATGCATAATGTTATCATGGAAGCAATAAAGACCAAAAAAGAACAACGAACTGAGTTCGTCTGTCATGATCTACCGCATAATCCGGGAAATACCTATTTGCGGGTTTCAATGCGCGTTGTGGCTTCTGCCGGCAGTCGCCATATGATTTATTGTATTAATGATAATCTAACTAAACAGCGCAAAGCTGAACAAAATGAGCGTGAAATCTCAGAGAGATTGCAGCTAATCATGGAAAATGTCAGCAGCGGATTAGCAGCATCTACTTTTGAAAATGGAAAAAGTAAATTTATTTTTTCTAATGAACGTTTTTATTCTACTTTCGGTTATACGCGTGAGCAGTATAATTTTGAGGTTAAAAACTTTTTTAACTTAATTCATAAAGATGATTATGAAAGAATTAGAGAACAAGTAAAAGGGCTGACTACCATTGGTAGAACAATTAATTTTGAGTTCCGTGCTTATCATCGTGAAGGTAAAATCGTATGGGTAAGGGGTATTGTTAGACTTGCTAATATCATCAACATTCCAAATCCTGTGAGAATTTCAATCTTTAGAGATATTACGGAAGAAATGGAAGATGTCCAGAAACTAGCAGAAACGGATGATCAATTAAGATTTTTAAATGAAATCTCTCATGAGTTACTAGCTACTCAAGACTCCAAAAACGGATTAAATGGCGTTCTTCAAAAACTTCTAAGTTATTTCGGTGGCGATAGAGTTTATATTTGTGAGGCTGA
This sequence comes from uncultured Eubacteriales bacterium, assembly GCA_964367815.1. Lineage (GTDB taxonomy): Bacteria > Bacillota_I > Bacilli_A > RFN20 > UBA1709 > CAYIYR01. The sequence continues at coordinate 23,007 of CAYIYR010000021.1, read as the reverse complement.
TTACGAACAGAGAATATTTAAGAATACATATGAAGTATGTGCCGAAGGAGTCAATCCAGAAATCGACAATCTTCAGGCCGTACCTATGGAAGCGGCTTCTTTCTGGTTAGAGGCTTTTAGTAAGAATGAGTTCATTAACATAAATAGTGTTGATTCATTGGATGACAGCCGCTCTGTGGAAAGAAGCATCTTAGCGGCGCAGGATATTCAATCACTAATTGCAGTTTCAATCAGGCGTGAAGGTGAGATTATTGGTCTAATTGGTGTGGATAATCCAACTATCCATCAATCAAAGATGGAAAGACTGCTAGCAATTGGTGACTATATAGCAGTTATGCTTACAAAAAGAGATCTAGAAGCTAAGATCGCAAATGATGTTGAAAATGCCTTGAGTTTAATGGATAACACACCGGGTGGATTTGTACGCATGCGTTTATCTGCTGATATGAGTGCCTATCCAATTTATATGAACAAAGGATTCTGCGATATCGTCGGAATGACTAACGAGGAAGCAATGCACCTTTATCGTAATGATTCTTATGCTGGTGTTCATCCTGATGATATCGAAATCGTAAAAGAAGCCGTAACTCAGATACTTTCTAAAGGTGATGGACAAAGTGAACCCTATCGTCTATTCCATCCGCAAAAAGGCTATGTGCATGTAAAAATATATGGCCGGTTAAACAAAGATGAACTTGGCCGTAATTACTTGAATGTATACTATATCGATGCTGATAATATTTTAGAAATTGAAACTAGAAGAAGAGAATTGATGGATAACTTACCATGTGGTGCAGGTATTTTTGAATATGATGGGAAGACTTTATCTACAACATATGTTAACAAACGCTATTTGGAATTAGTTGGAAGAGAAGTTGTTCTCGGAAACAAGAAAATCTCGGTTATTGATATGATTTCAGCAGATAGTTTACCAAATATGTTTTTGGCGCTGAAGAAAGCAATCAAGACGCATAGTCGAGCAGAGTGCGATATTAGTGTTCTCCATAAAGATGGAACCTACAGGCCATTCCACTTAGATGGTAATGCGGTAGCTAAAGAAGATGGAACTACAGCGCTTTATGTAGCATATACGCCTATATCCGATAGTGAAATAACTTTCAAGGAGATGGTCCCTATCGCTTTTAAGGAAATGATGAGAACTTCTCCCGATATCGCTTTTGTTAAAGATATTAATTTAGTTTATACCTGCTGTAGTCAGGCTTTTGAAGAAATTAATAGTAGAATTGATGGCGAGTCAGTAATTGGATTAACAGACCGTGATTTAGTCGGACCAGAAATGGCCGCAAAATATCAAAGAAGCGATTATGATGTTATTAATAGTGGAAAGCCAAGAATCAATTATTTGGAGTCAATGATTACCGCTGATGGTAACACTCATTATATCAGCACTTCTAAGTATCCTCTTTGTGATTCTTCGGGCAAGGTAATTGGTATTTATGGAACGGGCAGAGATATAACTGAAGAGAGAAGTGCTTTCCAGCGGTTAAAATTATTAGCGAATAGTATCAATGGTGCTTTGGCAACATATGTTTTCAAGGATAATGCGTTGACCATAGTCTACTGTAACGAGGCTATGTATCATCTTGTAGGCTATACTCGAGAAGAATATGATAAGATTACTAAGAATAATTCTGTCAGCCTTGTTTACAAAGAAGATTTACCAGTTATAATGCATGAATTGAATTTAATGAAAGAAGGTAAAAAATCTTCCATCAACTGCCAGTATCGAATTACAACAGGGAGTGGTGAATGTCGTTTAATTAATCTGCGCGGAGAATTATCCGATCGAGAAGCTGATAGCTTTGTTTTAAATACAGTTTTGTTTGATATTACCGATAAAGCCACTAGACAAGCTTCGGTACGTGAGGAAAAAGCAGTGGCATTTGATGATATTTCTACTGAGGGAAGAATAGCAGTTAACGATAGCCTCTTGGAATTAGTTAAGCCAGTTGTTTTGAAAGAAAAGATTACGACTAGTAAGGAACAATTGGATAACTTAATTTCCGAAAAAGATATCCAAAAGCAGAAGGCCCAAGAGTATGAGCATTTATTATTTGATGCCGCCGCAGGTCATTATGTTGATATTGTCAAAATTAACATTGATAACAAGAAAGTAAACCGCATTCAATTTGCTAGCGATGGCTTAGTTGAGAAAGATATGAGCATGTTGTGGAAAGATTACTATCGTTGGGTACTGACTATTGTTTCACCTGAAGATAAACAGCTATATAAAACAAAAGTATTTAATGGAAATTTGAATGATATTGCTAAGAAAGAGAGTATTAGCTACACTTGCCGTTTTAATTTGAACAATCAGGGTTATCGTTGGTTTTCAACTACAATGCGAACATCTGTTAGTAAAGACAGCGATAACAACCGCTTTGTGACCATCTTTACTACGGATATTAACGATGAAATGACTGAGCGTGAACGCTTAGTTGATTTAAGTGAACATGATGGATTAACTGATTTGTTTAATCGTGTTAAATATGAGAATATGATCGATGGTGAATATAAGAGATTGGTTTCTTGTGGAGTTCTCTATTTTGATGTCAACTATTTAAAGATTACCAATGATACCAATGGTCATGAAGCTGGCGATAGATTATTATGCTTGATGGCTGATAGTATTCGTTCAATCACTAATAGACGTATTCATGGCTATCGCTTTGGCGGTGATGAATTCCTTGTTATTGTCTGTGATGGAACTAGTGCAGAACTTGATTCTTTGATCAGCATGTGGAATGAACGTTTAAATGCTTTATTAAGGACTAATAGCAGCAAATGCAGTGTGGCTTACGGCAAATCTTGGAGTAAATCACCGTTCAAACTTGATAAATTGATTGCTGAGGCTGATAAAAATATGTATGAGACGAAGAAAATAATGAAAGCTGAGTATCGGAAGAATCTTAGAGAAACAGCAAAAAAGAATTGTAAGCGATAGGTAATTCCTGTCGCTTTTCTTTACCCCATATTGTATAATTTAAATAATTTTGGAGGAAAGATTATGAATTTTAATCATCTATATTTACTGCAGAAAGAACTAGATGCTGAGATACATTTGAATCACCATACTGATTATGCTTCAACCATGTCTGAACGCTTAATGGCATTTTTGGTTGAACTAGGGGAACTTGCTAATGAAACTCGCTGTTTCAAGTATTGGAGTTTGAAAGGACCATCAGAAGACAAAGTAATATTGGAAGAATATAGTGATGGTATTCACTTTATCTTATCCTTAGGTATCGCTTTGAATTGCGATATTAACAAAGATTATTTACCGATTGGCGATAACAAGAAATTAACTAATATTTTCATTGATGTCTATTCACTTGCCATTGAGTTATCCAATCATTTTGATTTATCTCATTATATTCGCCTATTTGAAACTTTTCTGGGCTTAGGTTCTCGATTAGGATTCAGTTACGATACCATCTGCTCTGCTTATCTGGCGAAGAATGTTATCAATCATCAAAGGCAGAAAGATGCCTATTAGATAGAAAGTATAATAACTTTCTATTTTTTTTGTTAAAAACTAAATTCGAAATAACTTGAAATTAAAACAAAACTTTATTACTCTTAAACATAGAAAGGAAAACTTATATAGTTTATAAGGAAGATTATTGTGGGTATTAAAATCGGTATCAACGGGTTTGGACGAATTGGCCGGATGGCTCTTCGGGCCAGCATGAATCGAGACGATATGGACATCGTCAGTATCAACAGTAGAAACATGAAGCCTGATTATATGGCGTACTTATTAGTTCACGACAGTATTCACGGCAAATTTCAAGGAGAAGTCTCTTGGACAGAGAACACCTTGATTGTAAACAATAAGTCGATTAAGTGTTTTGATTACGATGATCCAACCAAAATTCCCTGGGGAGAAGTTGGTGTAGAGTATGTCTTGGAGGCCACAGGAGCTTTTAAAACCATCGATAAATCAATGGCACATATCAATTCCGGAGCGAAGAAAGTAGTAATAACCGCTCCCTCTGATGACGCTCCAACCTTTGTTATGGGCGTTAATCACAAAATGTATCAATCAGATATGCAAGTAGTTGCTAATGCTTCTTGCACAACAAACTGTTTAGCACCAATCTGCAAAGTACTTGAAGACAGATATGGTATTGCTAGTGGATTAATGACCACAATTCATGCGATTACTGCTACGCAAAAACCAGTCGATGGTTCTTCAAGAAGAGATTGGCGAGGTGGCAGAGCTGCATCGGGCAATATTATTCCCACCACTACGGGGGCTGCTAAAGCCATTGGCAAAGTAATACCTTCGTTAGCTGGCAAAGTAAATGGTTTATCAATGCGTGTACCTACTATTGATGTATCAGTTGTTGATTTGACAGTAGAGTTAATCAAACCAGCCAGTTATGCAGAAATTTGTGCAGCCATGAAGGAAGCTTCGGAGAATGAGCTTAAAGGAATTCTCGGCTATACGGAAGATGCAGTAGTTTCCAGCGATTTTATTGATGATGAGCGTACCTCCATCTTCGATGCAACAGCGGGAATGTCATTAAATGATAAATTTGTCAAACTGATATCTTGGTATGACAATGAAATGGGATATGCGGCAAAAGCTTTAGATTTTATCGCTTACATGTATAGCGTAGACCATCCTATTAAATAAGTTCTTAAGTCACTCACACGAGTGACTTTTATTTTGTAATCGCTATCATAGATAATCTGTTTGATAAGAAAACTTATATTATATATAATAATAAGAGTAGGAGAAAAAAATTATGGAAAGAAAAGAAAGAATAAAATTTATTAAAGAATTTTGCGAAGTTGATGGCATCTCTGGTCATGAGAAGAATGCCAGTCGCGTAATGAAGAAATACGTTGAAGGCTATTGCGATGATATCGATTATGACAATTTAGGATCATTGATAGCATCACAAAAAGGTACTGGTCCGGTCAAAATCATGATTGCAGGCCATATGGATGAAGTTGGTTTTATCGTTAAGAAAGTCGAAGAAGGTGGCTTCTTAAGAATGCATCCAATTGGTGGTTGGTGGGGCCATGTTGTAATGGCACAAAAATTTAATGTTTTCACACGGAAGGGAAAGAAATATGTGGGTATTGTTGGTAGCACGGCTCCTCATGGTATGCCCGCTGATGCTAGAACAAAAGTGAGAGACATTGCTGATATGTATTTGGATATTGGCGTTAAAGATAAGAAGATGATCGAAAAATTAGGTATTAACCTAGGTGATCCAATTGTTCCGGTCAGTGAGTTTACTGAGATGGCTGATCCTCATTATTGGCTTTGCAAAGCCTTTGATAATCGGATTGGTTGCGCGGTTGGTGTCGAAGTCCTTCGCAATCTAAAAGGTGTCGAACATCCCAATACCGTCTATGCGGTTGGTACTGTTCAAGAGGAAGTCGGCTGCCGTGGTGCGAGAACGGCTGGTTATAAGGTTAATCCCGATATTGCTTTTGCGCTCGATGTTACGATTGCACAAGATGTTCCTGGCTCAGCTGGCGGTGAAGCCATCTGCGGAAATGGCGTTTCCCTTTCTTATGCTGATGGTGGTGTCATAGGTCATGTCGGATTGATTCAGACTTTAGAAGAAATCTGTAAAGAAAAAAAGATTCCTTTTTCGCACGATATTCTTAGTGCTGGTGGCACTGATTCATCAGAAATTCATAAGGTTCATGAAGGTGTTGTTAACTGTACATTAAGTATTCCATCACGCTATGTACACACCAATAATTCGATTATTCATGAGACTGATTATTTAGCTGCAATTGACCTCTTGACCGAGTTCTGCAAACGCTGTGATCAAAAGATGGTAAAAGAGTTACGGGAATCTAAACAATAATTTCCAAAAAAATAATTATTTTTTGAATTGAAAAACTACAAGATTTTGCTATAATCAAAATAGTCTTTATATTTTGAAAGGAGTATAGTGGATGAAAAGTAGTTTTTTTCGTGGAATTAAGTCTGTTTCTATTGATAAAGCTGACATAATTATTACTGGATTAGCTTTTGAGGGCAATTGCTCCAATGTTAGTGGAACCAAGAATGCTCCACAGAGAATCAGAGAACTATCGACAGTTGTGACTCCTTTCGCAATGGATGGAACCTCAATTGAGAGTGTCAATCTCTGCGATTTAGGCGATATTGAAGATTATAATTTAATGGAATCGAAGGCAAAAGAAGTATTTGCTCACAAAGGATTTCCATTTTTTATTGGTGGCGATCATTCGGTATCAATTTGGACCGAGAAAGTCTTTATTGAAAAGACAATTAGCAATAACAAAACTCCCGTTATTATCCATATGGATGCCCATGCGGATATAATGTCCATCTATCAGAATAATGTATATTCTCATGCGACACCCAATTATCATGCACTTCAGAATGGTTTAAAACCACAAAATATGTTGATGATAGGTATTCGCTCATACGAAGATATTGAAGTTGAATATTTAAAGAATAATCCCAGTATTCATGTTTATGGTATTGAAAAGATTTGGCAAGTTGGAATTCCGGCGATGCTTGATCATATTAAGTCCTTGTATGGCAAAGATGGCTATGATGTTTATTTATCATTAGACATTGATTGCGCCGATCCTGCCTATGCACCAGGAACGGGAACACCCGAGGCTTTTGGCTTAACTTCCAAAGAAGTCTTTACAATCGTAAAGCAACTATTTGCGGATGTGAATATTAAGGCGATGGATATAGTCGAAATTAGTCCCTCTGCTGATTGTAATGACATTACATCTTATTTAGGGATTAAGTTGCTTTATGAAGTGATGAAATTTATTAAGAATAGAGAGAATTGAGAGAGGTAGTTATTTCTAATGAAACACATGATGTTGGATTGCTATGGTGCAAACCGCGATGTACTTAATGATTTAAAGTACATCACCTATATTCTAAACGAGATGGCTTTGGAGTTGAATGTCACACCTATTGCTCCTCCGCAACTAGTTCCTTATTATTATGGAAAAGTCGCGGAAGATGATGGTATAAGTGCTTTTGTTCTTCTTGAAGGAGGACATATTACTATTCATACCTTCCCCTTTAGAGAATGTTATTTTGCTGATATTTTCTATGCTGGTGATTTTGATACGGAGAGAGTTATTTCTCTTTTACAAAATAGAATGGCTTTTGACACTACCATTTCCAAAGTATCGATCAAAGATCGTTCGATTGAATCCTATGAGAAGTTAGAATATGATAGCACCAAAGATTTTGGACCTCATGTTCTAGTGAAGATTCAAGCCAAGCGGGAAATTCATATGGAAGAAGTATTTGATTTCTTGGAGCACCTTGTTCCCAACATCAATATGACACCAATTACTAGAGCCTGTGTTTTAAAGAGCCGCTTGATTAATTCAAAGTATCTATCCGGTATTATCTTGATTGCGCAAAGTCATATCTCTTTCCATTATAATTATAAGACAAAAGAGATTTTCTTTGATATCTTCTCCTGCGCTGCTTTTGATTATTCACAGCTCAGCACCATATTCTATGACTTTGGAGAAGTAAAGTCTAATGAGTTGGTTGCTAGAGGCAGCAAACATGTCAGTTATATTCGCAAAGATCCATTTAACAGTGGAAAGAAAGCTAGTAAGAAGTGGATTAAAGCCGTTAATGGTAAATAGTAAATAGATTAAGAAAGCAGGTGGTGAACGTGGAACAAATCGAACTAGGTGGCCAACTGTTTTTTTATATTATTGTTCGGAAGCATAATAAGAATTTGTATATTAGATGGCGTGATGATCACTTTGTTGTCACCACTCCTTTTCTTTGCTCAAAAAAGAAAGTAGAAATGTTTTTTAAACTTCGTCAAGAGACTTTACTTCAGATGACGAGAGAAAAAGATAAGAAGAATCATCTTAGCATAGTCAATGGTCAAAAAATACAGCTATTGAGTAAAAAATATGAAATTTGTTTTTCTAACTCTACAAGAGTTGAAGGAAATGTGTTATATTTAAAAGGCAGTGACCCTTTGAAGTCTTTCTTCAGTGTTGCTAAGAAAGAATTGTCCGCTTATGTTGAACCGGTTTTTCAGCATTACTTCCAATTGATGTATGGTGGAATGCTGCAACCCAGAATAAACTATCGTGTTGTAAAGACATATTTTGGTCAGTACAACCGCAAAAGTTATTTGATTACCTTCAACATATTATTAGCGTTAGTTGATCCCTATTTAATTGATTATGTGGTGGTTCATGAACTCGCACATATCAAGTATTTGAATCATCAAGCAGACTTCAAAGCGTTAGAAGAAAAGTATATGGCTGATTATAAGCTAAGGCAGAAACGTTTAAAGCAGGAGGCTATCTTATTATGAAAGTTAGAATTACATCCGCCCAAAATGAAAAAGTAAAGTATTTTAATCGCTTAAAAGATAAAAAGTTCCGCGATCAAGAAAGGAAATACTTGATTGAAGATGTGGACTTATTAAATATCGCTATTGAAAAAGGTCTTGTTGAGACCATTCTTTACTATGGCGAGGTTATTATTACCAATACCGATACTTCGAAAATTGAAATGATTGAAGTTACGGAAGATATTATTAATAAACTATCAAGTTTATCATCTCATGTTCATTTTGTCGCTGTTTGCCGGATGCGCAATATGAGCAATGCGAAAGACAATTTTGTCATAGCATTGGATAATGTTCAAGATCCTGGTAATGGTGGTACTATTCTTCGTTCAGCCTTAGCCTTTAATTTTGAAGAGATGCTTCTGTCTGAAGGCTGTTTCGATGCCTATAATGATAAGTTTATTCGCTCGACAAAGGGAGCCTTCTATGATTTGCCAGTCAAGAGAGTCAACTTAGAAAATGAATTGCTAGCAAGAAAAATAAGTGGTTATAAAATTGCTGTTTGTGATATGAATCCCAAAGCCATAAATGTTAAGGATTTTGAGATGCCAAATCGATTGGTCTTAGTGGTTGGTAGCGAAGGATTAGGCGTTAGCAAAGCCGTTAAGAGAATCGCTGATTATACAATCTTCATTCCAATGAATGAGAAAATGGAATCACTTAATGTCGCGATTGCGGCGAGCATAGTGATGCATAGATTGAGCGAGAAGAATGGCTAAGTTTCATCTAGCGCGGAAAATAGGAGTCGTCTTAATCAATGGTTTTAGTGCGTCTTATAATGATTATGAACCATTGATGCCTTATTTAAAAAAGAGCAAGAATGTATTGATAATTTCTTTGCCAGGTGATCCTAATGATGTGGCTGCTAATGATTACATACCATATCAAGAGTGGTTAAAAGTCCATGGTGAATCAATCGAACAATTGAAGAAAAAAGTAAAAGAATTATATATTGTTGGTTTCTCTGTGGGAGCGGTTCCAGCCTGCTATTTCGCCCAGCTTTATAAGGCTCAGCGCTTAATTCTTATCTCGCCGGTTTTTAATTATGATACTTTTGATGATGCCGCAACTACGGCAGTTCGCGTTGTTAGGAGCATGGCAATTATTGGTAAGGGCAAAGCTGATCCTATCAATTCGGTGAAATCGATATTAAATTTGGGCAAGTTTTTCAAAGAGCCAAAGAAGAATCTTGGTACTCTTTTTAAAGTTAGAATTGGCCCATTAACCAATCCAGCTAATATTCTTTTGTTTCCAATTATTACTTTGTTTGATGATGAATTGGATGCCATTGATGAAGCCGGAGGCAAATTAGTAAAAAAATTCGCTCAGCGTAAATATGCTGATTTTGATTACTCCGATGATGATGTTGACTTTTCTAAGGCCCGTATTGAAAAGAAACAGCCAAAACTAGTAAAAGGGTTTGACAACTTCTTTCACAGCCTGAAGCGGGTTTTACCGGCTGAATTTGTCAATTTAACTTCCGAGAGTGTTTATAATATGTTAAAACTATTGGCATATTGTGATCATAATACCAATCAGATTGACTCGGACACAAAGATCTTAATTGGATATCAAGATGCTACCATGGTCAACTCCGATTTAAAAAAGGTTATGGACAAGATGACTTCAAATTGTAAGAAAGTAGTTGGTTATCCAACTCAAGAGCATTCATTGTTTGCTTCATCATATTATCAAGAAGTTAGCGAAGATGTAATCGACTTTCTGCGAAAAAGAAAGATGTAACGGTAAAGGAAAAAGGAAAGAAAAGAATTACGATTAATGGATGAAAGATTTGGCAAGGATGTGGTTATTTCAATTGCTACCATCAATGAGTGACTTCCAGCTGTGCGTTGTGTTGATGGTTATTATGAAAAAGGCTGCTTTTATACAATAACCTATGCTTTATCCCATAAAATCAAGCAAATCGAGAAAAATCCAAATGTTGCTATTTGTGGTGAGTGGTTTACGGCCACTGGCATCGGTGAAAATATTGGATATGTTTGTGCTGAGAAAAACAAAGAAATTGCGGATAAGATGCGCCACGCCTTTGCCTCCTGGTATGATAATGGCCATACTGATGAAAGTGATCCCAACACTATCATTTTGAAAATTAAATTAATTAGGGGCTTATTGCAGACACCAGAAGGAGTCTTTGATATTAAATTTGATGAAATTGATTGGTAAATAAAGAAGAACATAAGATTTTTTCAGAACTTTCTTTGCTTAATAATTAATTATTTTGCAGTTGAAATAACTGATTTGTTTGGCTATAATAGATAGGTAATACATCGATGGGACTTAAGTATTGAGGTTAAATACAGGAAGAGATTAGCACTGAGAATATCTCACAACCAATAGAAATTCACCCCGGAGTGCCTCTAATCCAGGCCGCTAGCCACGTTAAGGCAATTGAGAGCATAGATTATATCTATGAACTAGGATGGTACCGCGATAATTCGTTCCTATTGTATAGGAACGTTTTTTTTATAAGGAGGTTTAAATTATGGATATGAATATCGAAGAAATGATTAAATTAATTAAAGAGACAAAGTCTTTAAAAGACTTAAATGACTTGCGTGTTAGCTATTTAGGAAAGAAGAGTCCTCTGCAACAAGCTTTGTCCAAGATGGGTTCATTGCCAACTGAGGAAAGAGCAAGTTATGGTCAAAGTATTAATGCAATGAAGAAACAGATTGCTGCAGAAATTGATGCCCAGCAAAAGATACTAGAAGAAGCAGCAATAAAAGAACAACTAAAGAACGAACAAATAGATATTAGTTTACCGGGCTATGATTATAATCATGGTTCCAAAAGCATTCTCAATAGTGTTATTGATGAGATAACTGATATTTTAGTTGGCATGGGCTATATCGTTAAGGAAGGACCGGAAGTAGAGACTGATCACTATAATTTTGAAATGTTAAATGTTCCCAAAGATCATCCAGCTAGAGATATGCAGGACAGTTTCTATATCACAGATAATTTGCTATTAAGAACTCATACTTCGCCAGTTCAAGCCCGGACATTACTTGAATGTAAGGGCCAAGGACCAATCAAGATGATTTGCCCTGGTAAAGTATATCGTCGTGATGATGATGATGCGACTCATTCTCATGAATTCGTGCAGATTGAGGGTTTAGTGGTTGATAAGAATGTTTCAATGGCTGATTTAAAGGGAACACTAGAATTACTAGCTAAACGGATGTTTGGTGAAAAGAGAACAATTAGATTCCGTTCCTCTTTCTTCCCCTTTACTGAGCCTTCGGTTGAAGTTGATGTTTCTTGTTTCAACTGTGATGGCAAGGGTTGTAACTTATGTAAAGGAACGGGCTGGATTGAGATTCTCGGTGCTGGTATGGTTCATCCTAATGTTTTAAGAATGGGTGGCTTTGATCCAACTGTTTATCAAGGGTTCGCCTTTGGTATTGGCATCGAAAGAATTGCTATGCTGCGTTATGGTATTGAAGATATTCGTCACCTATATGGTAACGATGTGCGGATACTGAAAGATTTTGTTAAGGAAGGATAGGGTGAGTAACAATGGATGTAAGTTTAAAATGGTTAAGTAAATTTGTTGATATTTCTGGCTATACCCCTAAAGAGTTAGCCGATAAGATTACCATTGCTGGCGTTGAAGTCGAAAGTATCACTTATCTTGCCCAAGGAAGTAATCTCGTTATTGGTCATGTTTTGGAATGTGTTATGCATCCTCAATCTGATCATCTTCATGTTTGTAAAGTTGATGTGGGCACTGAAGTGGTTCAAATCGTTTGTGGTGCTCCCAATGTAATGAAAGGTCAGAAGGTTATTGTTTCGCAAGTTGGAGCGGTATTACCAGCCAAAGGTATTACCATTCAGAAAGGTGTTATCCGTGGAGAGGAATCCTGTGGGATGATTTGTTCATTAAGTGAATTAGGCGTAGATCATAAGTTTCAAAATGAAGCTCAATTGGCTGGCATTGAAGTATTACCAGATGATGCTCCAGTAGGAAATACTAATCCTTTAGCATATTTGGGACTAGATGATGTAATTTTTGAAATAAAACCAACTCCTAATCGAGGTGATGTTTTGTCAATGCTTTCGTTCGCTTATGAAGTTGGTGCGGTTCTTTCCCGCCCAGTCAATAGTCCTACAAGTCTGATTGAGTTTGATGATCTAGCAAAATCTAATTTCACCGTCAATTCTGCCACTGAGAGATGTCCAAATTTTTCAATTAAAGGAATTCGTGGCGTCGTAACTAAGGATTCACCAAAGTGGTTAAAAGAAATATTAAGAGGTGCGGGAGTGCGAAGCATTAACAATATCGTAGATATTGGGAACTATGTCATGCTGCTGCTTGGCCAACCATTGCATATGTATGATTCTGATAAATTAGCAACACCGAATTATGTTGTTAGAGATGATTATGAAGGTAAGTTTTTCTCTTTAGATAAACAAGAGCATGAATTAATCAAAGGCGATATTGTAGTAACTAATGGCAATGATGTTAGTTGCCTTGGTGGCGTTATGGGTGGCTATTCAACTATGGTTGATGAAAATACCAAGAATCTAGCTGTTGAAGCAGCTTTGTTCAGTTCACCATCGATTAGAAGAACAAGTTTTCGTTTGCAGATGATTTCGGATGCTAGCACTTACTTTGTTAGAGGAGTCGATGAATCTAGAAGCTTATTAGCTTTGGATTTGGCCGCTAAACTATTGGTCGAATTAGCAGATGCTAAAGTTGTTGAAGAGACTGTCACTTATGGCAATCCAAATGTTGGCCGCAATCCTATCAGCTTATCAGTAGAAAAGACAAATAAAGTATTGGGAACTTCTTTCACACTAGCTCAAATTGCTTCGGCTTTTGACCGCTTGAACTTCTTCTATACAATTGAAGGCGAAACTTTTAAAGTTACTCCTCCAAGTTATCGTAAAGATATCACAGTATTGGAAGATTTGATTGAGGAAGTAATAAGACTATTAGGATTTGATAATCTTGTTTCAACCTATCCTGTTACTACAAATGTTGGGTATCTAACAACTGAGCAGAAAAAATGCAATGTTATCCGCAATCATTTCATTAATAATGGTCTGGATGAGGCATTAACTTATACCTTAGTTTCTGCAAAATATATTGATGATTTTACTGGCATTTTAGATGCTAGCAAGGGCAGTACTATTAAGCTGCTGCATCCGATGACTGAAGAGCATGCGATGGTAAGAAAAAGCTTGATTCCTTCGCTACTTTTATCAGTTAATTATAACTATTATCATAATCAAGATCATGTTAAATTCTTTGAAATTAGCAAAGTCTATTCTGATGATAAAGAATACACACATTTAGGCATTGCTTTAAGTGGAACTTTCAGTGATTTGCCTTGGTTAAAGAAGAATGAACGGGTAGTTGATTTCTATGACGTTAAGGGGCTTGTGACCGGCTTATTCCAATGCTTAGGTATCGAACCAAATCGCTATCAATTAGTTAAAGTAGAAGATACTAATAAATACTACCATTTTGGTAGAGCAGCTTATATTAAGACCGGCAATAAGATTTGGGGCGTTATTGGTGAAGTTCATCCGCAAATGATCAATAAATACGATCTCCCACGGACAGTGGTGGCCGAAATTGATTTAGGATACCTCTATAGCATTCGCACATCACCAATCAAGTTTACGGCGCCATCTTCTTATCCAGTAATGGAGAGAGATATCGCTATTGTGGTTGATGAAAGTACACCAACACAAGACTTATTAAAATCAATTAAGAAGATTGGCAAAGGTTTAGTTTCAAATTGTTTTGTCTTTGATGTTTATTGTGGAGAGAGTATTGGTGAAGGCTACAAGTCAGTAGCTATCAGAATTACTTATCAAGATACGGCCAAAACTTTGACTGATAATGAAGTAACACTGGTTCATAATAACATTCTCGAAGGATTGGGCAAAGAATTCAAAGCAGCCCTGAGATCGTAATATGCGGAAAAAATTTCTTCTATTTACGCTGCTGCTCTCCTTGATTATTACCGGTTGTTCTAAGCGCTTCTACGAAACGAAGAACTATGATGATATTCAAACGATGATTGCAAATAAGGATAGCTTTGTCTACTTTATTGGCACTAGTAGTTGCTCTTCCTGCAAGACCTTTAAAGATAATTTAAAAGAAGCAGGAGCGCAAAAGGATATGCTGCTATATTATGTGGATGCGAATGAGTTAACTTCTTCCCAGTTAAAGAGTACTCATGTCAGGATAAGTTCCTTGCTTCCTGATTGGTACTTTGTTGAGCACAGTTATAATGTTAGTTCTTTCTATACTCCTAGCATTATAAAGTATATTGATGGTTCCTCTGTTTACTCAATAATCGGTGAAATGAGCACTGAAAAGATTTTGGAACTTTATGATTTCAATTTTATTGATATTGGATTCTATAATAACTTTGTCTCGCATGCTACTAATTTGGAAGATTTTATTATTTGTTTCTATGATGATGGTGATGAGATAGCGACAAATTATGCCACTACATTCAGAACTTATGTTAACGAGAATAATAAAAAGAGTTATTATATCAAAGCAAGCAATCTTAGAGATAAGGATAAAACAGATCTTTTAGAGATTGTTAACGCTAATCTAGAAGAAAAAATTGAAGTGCTGCCCAAACAGATAACATTAAACTATTTTGAAGGAAAAGCTAAAGAGAGTTATTTGACAGTATTAGATGCTACTCAACTAGCAATGTTGTATAAATAAAGCGATTATAGATAATAAAAAGAAGTTGGAAAACCAACTTCTTTTTTGCTTATCTAACAGCAATTCTTTCTTTTTCTATCTTTTCAAAATCTTTAACAGTAGAGATGGTATTGTCTCTAACAACACATAGTGTTTTATCAACTAGTGGCACAATATCAGGAATCTTATCTGGTGGTGCTGAGACTAATGCTTGAAGTCCAAAAGACCGGAGTAATTTGATACTTTCTTGAATTCTCTCTGAGTCCATTTTTGAAAAGGCCTCATCGAAAATAATTAATCTAATGCTAGAATTATGCTCACTCTTGAGATAGAGACGATAGTTTTGAGCGAAGGAAGCAAGAACGGAAATATAGAATGGGGTTTGAGTTTCGCCACCGGACTTTGTTAACAGTGTTCTCGATAGACGCTGAGACTTTCCAGCCGCATTGGTAACGATTAAATCAAACTTCAGATATGAACGATAGTCAGTGAATCTTTCAATATTTCTTTCTAATTCAGCCCGGATATCACCACCGAGTGAAGAATCTACAAAGGTTATTTGCCGGAATAGATCTTCGATAGTATCTTCATATTTAGTCATGAATTCTTTAGCGGAAATATCCTGACCATTGAGGAGTAATGGATCATTAATCATTGTATAATAATGATTATATTCGGCTCTAGGTGAGACACAGAAACGGTATGAATCTTCACCAAATTTGGCGTGTTCCAGGGCATCATTTAAGGCGTCAATCTGGGAAATGACAGCATCAAAGTTTGCTTTAAGCTTGGCTAAGAAGTCATTTCTAAATTCTTTTAGAGCATTTTCTTTAGCTTCTTTAATCTTTTCTTGATAATCTTTTAGCTTTACTTCTGTGAACTCATTGTACTCAGTAGCATAGTCAACATTAGTGTTATCATGCGGATCATAATTCAATTCATAAATCGTATTATAACGGGTCCGCAACTCAACGATATAACGCCATTGATTTCCTAATGAATTAATGATTTGCTCGATGTCAGATTTATAAGCATTATATAATTCTTGTGGATTGCTATTCTCTTTTAGAATATCTAGGAAGGAAGGCTCGCCAACTTCAATTATCCAAGAGCGAACAAAGTGATGATTTAAATCATCTTTCAATTGTTGTAACTTGACTTTTTGCTGTGGCAAATCTTCTTTTAAGAGTCGATCAATTGCGGTATTGCATTTTACAATATTAGCGTTTAATTCTAATTTTTCCTGTTCAAAGCCTTTGATGTTGTCTTCAACATCGGCGATGTTCTTTTCTAAAGCATTAAGGAAATTGTTAGACATTGAATCAATAATTTCTTGAATGTTATTTGACTCTTTGACTAGGGCAGGGAGTTCTTTCGTATCTGCAAATGATTGGCCAATTGTTTTAACTTCATTGGTATTAGGAATTTCAAGGGTTGTTAGTTTACCAAAGGCTTTTACTATATGGTCAACTCTTACCAACTCGTTTTGTAGATCAACAATTTGAATTTCTTTTTGCTTTAACTGTTCTTTAGTCGAGCCACTACCAATGAATGGAGTGGTTCTACTTAGATTGAGAGTTCTGGCAACATAGTTCTGATAAAGCATACCATCTTTGGTAATTGAACGATTGTTCTTACGCAAATCATCAATTCGATGGCACTTGATTAGGGAGCCAAGGAGCATATTCACATAGGCTTGAGCGCCTTTATTAGTGCTTGTTATTTCTTGACTTAATGCGTTAGCCTTAGGCTGATTGGCGTTGGCAAGAACTTTTTCGGTATCGACGATGCCATATTCATAATAGGGCAATTCTCTTTTGATTCGATCGTAGATTTTAATGGCATCATCCACATATTGTGGATCAACTATGAGATAGAATCTTTGGGTGTTCAAGTATGTTTCAATGGCCATCCGCCAGCTTTCATCCTTGATATCCAGCAAATCGGCAAGAAAATCAACTTTAACTATTGTCCGATATTTTTCAAACAAGCCTTTTTCGATGGCATCTTTAAAATCAATCAAGCGATAATCAAAATTCTTTTTGCCAGTGCTAAGACTCTTAATCTCATCTTTGGCATCAATAATCTTTTGACTAATTTCTTCGTTGTTACTGAGGGAAGAGAATTGGAGACGCTTTAATTCAGCTTGAAATTCGGTTAAGGCTTTATAAACTTTGTTTAAAATCTGCTCATCTACGGTATCTCCAGCAACTTCTAACGCTAGTTCACGCAGAACTTTTTGGGTTGAAGAAGCTTGTTGACCAAGCTTACTATTCTTGAATTCTTCACCTAAGTCTTTATAGAGAATATCAATTCCATAAGTCCAGTTATCGATGTAATTAGTTAAACTGTTTTTTGCGTGTTCAACTTTTCCACTCAATTCATCGATGGATTTTTGAAGTTGTTCTTGCTTGTCTTTGTAGACAGCTTTTCTTTTATAGATGTCAGATTGGAATTTTTCTTCTACGAAACGATCCCGTTTCTGCTTGGCTTCGGCTAATAATCCTTCACAGTGTTCAAGAATGTTCTTGTTCTCTTCAATTTCATCACGGAAATCTTGAACTTTAATATTAATCTTTTCTTCTTCATTGCTGACTAAATATAAGTTACTTCTTTCCATGATATATTGTTTGACACTGACACTCTCTTGTTTCTGTTTCCAAGCATCATATTTCTCAACAATATCTTGAAGAACATTGACCCGTTTGATCAGGTCATTTGTCTCAATTTCCAACTTCTTATAGTTACGGAAGTTTTCCTGCATGGTGGTAACATCAATGTTATTTTGAACATCGCAGATATATTCAGTAATGAATGTTTCAATATTTGTAATAGGAGTAAAGGGGATAGCTTTTTTAAATAGGGAAAAGAAAGTTGAAGAGAGATTTCCTAACTTAACTTTAATGAATTCCCGGTAGGCTGTATTGGATTGGAAGAAATTAACATCAGTGTAATTATTAAGCAAATAGATGCTTAGCAATTTTTGATCCATTGGAATCTTTCCCTCAACAAATTCATTCTCGGGAATTGCTCCAGTATATGAGAAAAATTTGCCGTCATAAGATCCATCTTCATAAGTATCAAAAACAATGCCAAGAGTGAAGGAAGAATCTAAAGAATCATCATAGAACTCGCAAGCAACATAGGAAGAAAATCTTCCGTTTCGAAGATAAAGAGGATTTCCATCATCTTGATCACCTATTTCACATCTTAGATAGCCTTTTAGGCTACGGCTTGATTTGTCGGAAGCGGATTTGTTAAAAAAGTGGCCAGCTGTATCACCGAGAACTAATAGTTGTAAAGCATCGATGATGGTTGTTTTACCAGAAGCGTTTTTCCCCGTTAGAAAGTTGATTTGATCGAACTCCAACACTTCGTGGGAGAAATAGTGCCAATTGGTTAAAAGCAGTTTCTTAAGAACTTTCATTATTCTTCCTCCTCCTTATTAGTTTCAAAGTTATAGATTTCTGGTTGAGCTACTTCACTATCTTTGAACATGAGATTGTAGATAGCATTAATCTTGTCATTGGAAACAACTTTGAAAATAGTCGGGTAAACAGTAATTAAGCAAGTCGGATCTTCAATTTGACCTTCCAAACGAGAGATAACATTGTGACGAATCAGCATTTTTAGTGAATCGACCGTATCTTTAATGGTTGGTTTTTTAATGATGAGCTTATCTTCTAGCATTCGGATGACTAAATCGCTGACTCGAAGAAAAGCAACATTTCTTGAAGCATCTTTTTCTCTTTCTTCATCATAGATGGTTCTGATAGTCAGCAACATCAAGGTGGTGAATTTGTCGAGTTTAGCAACGTTATAGCCATATTGGTTATTCAAAATGATAATGCCATGAGCATCATCTTTGGTTACGACATAGCCGGCATAACCTAAATACTCATTAATTAATTCAAAATTACGTTCACAGAAACGATAATCAGCATTAATTTTGCCAATCCGATCGCGCTGTTCATAGACTTCTCTTAAAAGGAAAGTCTTATTAATTAGATAGTTAACTACTTTCAGAAAGCGTTCTTGCTCGGCGCTTGTTAGCAACTCATAGTTTTGATTCCACATATTATAGCTCCTTTCTGCGGACAAAGTTCATATCCGGTATCGAATAGTCATGATTGACTATGTTTCCTTCTAGTAGTTCTAAGCGATAGAACACATGAGTATCAAATCCTTTGATAAAAGCATACATGACCATTATTAAGGTGTTCATATCTGCTATGTTGATATCTTTGGAATTGAGAACATCTAGTTCATCCATCTGCTCATGCATGAAACGAATAATACTATTGTGCGAATAGCGACTCTTAATAGTATCGGCGAAGTCATCGACTAACTGTTGAGCAGTGTTATCATCGAAATATTGCAATTCCATAATTTCACCAGTTCCGATGTTGCGTTCACCAGCGCTTCGATTGAAGAGCGAATTTTCTTCTAGATATCCCTGACTATTTAAATAGAAATAATCTTGCAAGAGGTTAATACCTTCAGCGACGTTATTTAGTCTTTCCTGCGACAACTTTTCAGTGATCTTTGTAATCTTTCCTTTAATAGACTTGTCGTTCTTAAGCAAATAACGCATTTTATCAGTAGCGGTTTGAACATATAAGTTATTTCGTGCGTCAATGGAAACTAATAGTTCTTGAAGTGAAAGAAGCTTATCAGTAATAAAATTGACTTTATTGATAATATCTTCGGAGGCATCAGAACGGTTGTTGAAGCGATGTTGAACCATGGCTTGAGTAGTGATTTCATCCATTATTTCGCCACTACGGAGCCATTTGCTCAAGATATTCATAATTGGTCCCTTGAAGCGGCTGATAGAGTCCTTGGTTTTCAATGGCAAGTATATCTGCTTGATGATATCTTTCTGGTAAGAATCAAAGTGTTCATAAAGCATTTGATTAACAGTTTTTAGACGAGTCATGCGAATGTAGTGACGTTTGAGATCGGTGAACAGACCTTTGAGCGTACTTTCGAAAGCAATAATCTTATCGTAGACATTATTAATAGCAGTATAGCGATAATCTTTATATTCATCGTCAGCACTTATAAGTGATGAATACATCGAATACATAAAAGCATCATATTCAGCTATTTCTTCTGAACAGAGACTGTTTAGAAGATCAAGCATTTTTATTGAATACGGCGGTAAAGTGACAAACTCTTGTAAGCGAGAGCCACGAGCATATTCCATATCAATCCAGCCGGTATCTTTAAACCTCTTAACAAGAAATCTTGCTAAAGCATTAGCATCTTTAATGTTTTCTTCGGAGTATTCTTCTTCGGCGCTTTGATCAATATCTAGCAAGTTAGCTTGCATACTGTTTGCCAGTAGGGCGACTAATGCTTCTTTTTCAATCATAACATCCTGTGCAAAAGATTTACGCAACGTTAAAAGCGCCGTTGCATAGGTATCACGGTTCTTAGATGTAAGAATAGTAAAAAGACTAGCGGGGATGGCATCAAATAGTTCCAAATTTATCCCTCCTATATTTTGACAAACTCTATTATAGCATACAAGCAACGACAAAAAAAGACTTTTTTAAAATTTTGTTTACAAAATTTTTTACACGCGCGAAAAGAAGCCAAAAAAAAGACTCCACAAGGGAGTCAAAAAGTGTTAAAAATTTCGAACAGGGAAGGCTGTTTTCTCTAATTCCTGAAGCTCTGATTTTAATGGCTCAGGTTTAATCGCATAATAGAGATCACTAGCTTTAAGTTCTTCTAGCAGCAGGGGATTTTCTTGTGCGGAAAATCTAGTTACAATATTTGTCTCATAATCTTTGCGAATGCTTGCTAAATATTTGCGACCATTTGGCGAGGATCCAAGTATGCGAACATAAGGCGGTTTTTCTTTTAATTGAATAGCAGCAAAATCTTTGCTCGTATTTAATAAAATATGAATAATTGTCCGCTTGATTCTGGCGCCACTATAACGCTTCGAAGTGCAGAGGTTTATTAGCTCAGACATGTTAGATGCTTTTCGGATTGATTTTTTAAGTAAATTTTCAATGCCTTCCTCAACAAGATGAATCTTCTTTAATTCCTCTGAGGTAGCTACTTCAAGACGATATTTTAAGATATCAAAATAATCATCAAGGAAGTTATATTCACGGCGAGTATCAATGTTTGTTTTTAAGGCATTTCTAATTGATAAAGCCGAGGAAAATTCGCCACTCTTACCTAAACATTTTTCATTGTTATCACGAATGTAACATAATGGTTTAATGTTGAGTTTTTCACGATGAATAACTTTTAAGTAACTATAGCCTAAAATATCATTGGGGTTTTCTAAATAAAAGTCATTAACAATCTTTGATGCTTCAGATTTTGCCTTTGGATAACTATAGCCTTTAGCCAGGTAATCTTGAATTATTTCATCCATTCTTGGTGAAGCGAAATCTTTCTTCGCAAACTTATTTATAAAAGTATTGGTGTCCCCACTTTCAGTGCCAAAAACGATGCAGTCAACCTTTAGATCATTTAGAAGATGTAGGGCAGCGTAAGCGAATATATCAGCGCTCTCAACTGCATAGATAGTTGGAATCTCGACTACCAAATCAACTCCATTATCTATCGCCGCATGAACACGTCTTTCTTTGCCCATGATACTTGGCTCACCACGTTGAACAAAGTTTGAAGACATGGCTACAATAAACACATCAGCACCACTAAGTTCTTTCGCCTGTCTTAGATGCTCATTATGTCCATTATGGAAGGGATTGTATTCCGCAATTAATCCACAGACTTTCATACTTATCACCTCAATCTATATAATTTACTATACAACAAATGAGCTTGTCATAACAAGAGCATTAGGAAATAGGGCGTCAGTTATGTTGATAGCAAGAATGCATTTGACTGAGTAGAGCAAATAATTCATAAAAAGTAGTTTTTATGTTGTTAAAACCGCACAAAATTATTGACTATTTTGTGCATCGCTTATATAATAGCATTGGCGCTAAAAAAGGGGACAGTTTTATGAAATGGACCAAAGCTTATTTGGAAAAGATGACAAATCCATCTTTCAAATATCAAGAGACCCTCGATTTTACGTCTGAGACATTTGATCGAGTCTTGCATTTGCAGTCGGTGAAAGATGTTCAAGTTGAAGGAATCGCTCGTTATGATTCTTTTCAAGAATGCCTATTCCTTGATTTAACAATTAGGGGAACAATGGTTATTCCCTGTGCGAGAACATTGGAACCGGTTGACTATTCGTTTACGACTAATGATTCTGTTGTTTATTCTTTTGCTCAAGCGTTAGATGAAGACACCATAATTGTTAAAGGATTAGAGATTGATACAACGGAGTTTGTCCGTCAATGCATCATCTTAGAGATTCCTTTAAAAGTTGTGAAACCGGGTAGCGATTATCAAAAGACTAGTTGTTCAAGTGATGATGATGTAGATCCGCGTTTAGCGAAACTCAAAGATTTTTTCAAAGATAAATAGGAGGTGTCATTATGGCCGTACCAATGAGAAGAACTTCAAAAACTAGAAAAGCGTTGCGTAGAAGTAATATTAGTTTAGCAACACCAGGATTAGTTGTCTGTCCAAACTGTGGTGCAGAAATTAAACCCCACCGTGTTTGCCCAAAATGTGGCTATTACGATGGTAAAAAAGTTAAAGAAATTAAGGTTAAATCTGAAGACGCCAAATAAGTATTTAAGCGGGTTATACCGCTTTTTTTGTACAAAAAAAGGAATCTTAGACTATACTGTTTGAAACTAGCGCTTTTTAAAAGAGAAAAAGCAAATATCAGGGATAATCCTTGGAAGTATGCTTTTTTTTGTTGTGTTTCGGAGTTCTAGATAAATATCAGAAGATTTTGTAAATGTCTTAGTTGTCCCACCTATAAATGTTCTTTCGCTTTTTAAAGGCTGACTTTCTAGAGATATACCTATATAA
>CAYIYR010000020.1:0-27440 GCA_964367815.1 uncultured Eubacteriales bacterium | reverse complement strand
TGCCGTCTGACTGCGTTACAGTGGTTTCGGTTACATTACCGGAGCTGTCCTTTTTAGTCTCGACCGATGTGCCGTCGGCATTGTTCAATGTCTGATCTGTGCTGCCATCGCTGTAGGTGATAAGGATTTCTACAACATCACCATCGTTGTTAGTCTTTGTGACAGTAACTGAACCGTCGGGATTATTTTCGGAAACAATAAGTAATCCTTCATCGTTCACGGTTATGGTTATGGTTGTTTTGTTTCCGGCGGCGTCGGTCACTTCGACAGTTACATTGCCGGTTTGCCCTGTTAGATTGAATTTGTTATCTTGAAGGGTTATAGGATTACCGTTAAGTGTAACTGTCACATCTGTAGCGTCGCTGACCGTTATTTCGGTATCCGGCTTATAGGCCTTGCCCTCCGCGATTCCGGACAGAACAGGCGCTGAGGTATCAAAAGTTACGCCGTCGGAACCGAATAGGGTAACGTTCCCGGCATTGTCGGTGATTTTTACATAATACACGAACTTTTGGGTATCTGCCGCCGTTTCCGAAATGGTCCCGGTGTAGTTCTCCCACATGTCCACTGCATTCAGCTCTGCCTGTATTAAAATCTTGTCGCTGCGGTAATATTTGACCGACTCGACACCGCTGGTGGCATCGGTCGAACTGATGGTTACGTCTACATTTTCCTTAAAGAACAAATCAAAGGAAATAGTGTTAATGAATTTTTTGACCGAGTTTTCCTTGATTTTAATATCTCCGTCCGGAATAACGGTATCACGTTTGATAGTGAAGGTTTTTTCGTCACTTACGACTCCGCTTGCGCTCGTTGCTTTAAAGGTGTAGAGAGCGGCTGCGGTATCATTTGAAATGACAATGGGTGCGGTATAATCTTGCCATGAGCCGCTGCCAACTTTATACTGAATAAGTGATGTACCAAAGTTTGCTGTGGCGTTGGAGACACTTAGCGTAACATTTCCGCTGTTTTGCCAGCTGTCTTCTTCATAACCGTTTGAATTGATGGAAATAACCGGCTTTGCGCTGTCAAGATTTCTATATTCTATCAGTTCACTGGTTACTTTTCCTGCCATGCTGAATACCTCAAAGAGATATAAACCGTTTTCGGTAACTGTATATCCGTCTTGATAGCTGTCGGTAATCGTTACTCTGTCCCCGTAATCCTTACAAACCGTCATAAACATAATGCCTGAATTTCCAAACTCGAGATCAAAGGTAATCGTATCACTTTGTTTATAATCACTGTTGTTCCCGTTGATGATCATAACCGGCTTAAACTTATCAATTTTCACAACCTGGCCGGGGCTTGCCGCACCGACATTTCCGGCGTTTGACACCGCGCGGAAGCTATAGGTTAACGCATTTACATCATAGTCTAAAAGCAGACTCGCTTTTTTCGCATTGTAAGGTGTTGCAGCGGTGGCCTCATCCGCTTCTGTGGTTGTCATATCAATCCAGGTTTCGCCACCATTGGTGGTATACTGGTATTTGGCAATGCCGCTTACCGCGCTGGAGCCGGAAACAGTAATGTTCATATCCTCCCAGATCCATACATTTGTCGGTTTACCTCCGAAGTACACTGTGGGTGCGGTGGGGGTTTGGCTGTCTACCGCGAAGTATTCGGTTGCTTTTTCAGCTGATACATTGCCTGCATTGTCGATTGCTTTTATGTTGGAAATGTTTCCCATAAACTGCGGGTCAATGTAGAAGGAGACCATGCCGACAATGCCACTGGCGGCAACGGTATATTCCGTGCCGTTTAAGGTGTATTTAAACTCCTTCATACGGCTGTTGTTATCACTTGCAAAAAGATGAACCTGTATACGTTCCTTAAAGAATAGCCCGAAAGTAATGGTATTCAAAAAATTTCTGAAGCTGGTATCTTTATCATACTCCACAGATATGTTTGTCGGCGCATCTTTGTCAATTTTAATATCATCCACGGTAATAGTGTCGGTCATCTGTCCCTGCGCGTTTTTTAAGTAAACTGTATAATCGGAAACAGTTTCTGAAACGGTCTGTGATGACGAGTAGGTACCGTTCAAGCTTGTACTGAGGGTATATCCGCTTGCGGGTGTAATTGTGACATCACTGTTATGCCAGCCCGCCGTATTTGCCGCCGGGCTTAGTGTAAACGGATTTGCCGGCGAGGTAAGAAAAGTAATGGCAAAATCCTTTGTGGCTGACGCTGCATTATAGTTATCATCCTCCGCAACGCTTACACGCAAGGTGTAATTGCCCACCTCCCAGGGTCGGGTGGTGGAATAGGTAGTGTCTGCCGCGCCTCTGATTTTGTATTCCACCGTCGCTGTACCGGTGTTGTTCGCTGTGTATGTCGGTTCGGAAACCGCGCTGCCGTCATAGATTTTTGATATGTCGGAAATGTCGGTGACCGAACCGACGGCTTTACCTACTGTTACCGTGACTTCGTTTGAATAAACAGTTTTTTCAGTACCATCTGTGTAGGTAACAAAATATCTGAGCAACGCATTATGATAAGTCATATCCAAATAAATAGAAGAAGGATCAAAAGCTTGATAGCTACCGCCTGATTTTTTTATCTGCCAGCTTTCACTTAAAATTGTGAATCCTTGTGCAGTAACTGTCGGAGCAGTGGGGTTTATCTTTTCGCCTGTTGAAACCTCATCAACAGCAGCAAGTTCAGATATGTAGGGAGAATTTATTGAAAATACTGCGCTGCCGTCTGATTTAACCATAGCGGTATAGTATGCACTATTGTAAACGGCCAAGGTAGAGGTATCCTCGGAATTTGAAGGCAGATAGAGATATACCTTGTTTGTATCCAGTGTTTTGATTCCGGTTGTATTATATCCGCCAATACTCAGCGATTCAACCAAGGTTCCGTCTGTTGCTCCGGGCACAGTAAATGTGACCTTATAAACATTCACGGCTGAGTCATCCGAACCGTTTTTGGGTGTTCCGCCAAAGCTGATTGCTTTTATATTGCCGCCGGTGATAACTATATTTTCCGTTATACCGTATGTAAAATCTCCTGTTCCGAATTCGTCTCCGGGAAAAGGAGGAGTAAATAAGGGAGCTCCGCTGCCAATGCCGTCACCCCCTGAACCGCCGTTGGCAACTATCGTTCCGCCGCTGATAAAGACGCCATTGCAATCGCCGCCTTTTCCGCCGCCGATTCCCGAACCTTCAGCGCCGCCGGTGGCAGTTATCATGCCGCCGCTGATATAGATACCGCTGCAATCGCCATAGAGATTGGCAGCTACAGAACGGCCGGCGCCGATACCCGCACCACCTGAACTGCCGTTGGCAACTACCGTTCCGCCGCTGATAACAATATTGCTTGCATTGGCGTGATTTCCGCCGCCGATGCCCGCACCGCCGTTTGAATTAGCGGTTATAGTTCCGCCACGGATTGTAATATTGCTTGCGCCTCCGGTAAAGCCACCTCCGATTCCGGCTCCGCCATACCCGCCGCCGTTTGCGTTGATTATTCCTCCCGAAATTGTGAGATAATTGCAGCTGTCGCCGATTTTACCCCCGATACCTGCGCAATATTCGTATCCTGTTGCATTAAGGGTGCCTGTTCCGCCGATAGTCAGCAAAACATCATTACCGGCCTTTTCGCCGGAAAATGAGCTGGTATTGTTGCTTTTCTGCAAAGCGGCACGGTCTTTGCCGCTTTTTAAGGTATTTATACTGCCTTCCGCCAGAGTAATATTAACCGCACCGGCTGAAGAAGTTATATTGAAAGCGCAAGCATAATTTATGCCGCTCACATCAATGTTTACACCGTCAAGAATAATATTTACCGGTAAAGGTGTTCCGTCTTCAATATGATTTGCTGAAACTGTAATTGTGTTGGATATCGTTGTTCCGGAAATTTCAATATTCGTCGAAGGGTCAATGTTATCTGCTGTATTAGAGCCTTGCGACACTTTGAATGTATATACTTCTGTTCCGTTTTCAATGTAGATACTTCCCTCCGAGATATCAAAGGATATAGTATCATCCGTTTTTGCCAACACCGATACCGGCCGTATGCTCATTAGCATACATAAGCATAAAATAATCCTCAATATTTGTTTTTTCATTTTTCCTCACCCTTCTTCTCAATTTCAACTTCTAGTTTTGTCTGGAACTCTTCCTTTTTCTTTGCGTTATGGCTGTCGATCAGATATATTTCACGGATGCTTTCTTTTTCACACAAAGGACTCGGATTTTTGATTTTGTAACCGTTTTCTTTGATCCATGACATTAAAAAATCATATGCTTCATTCAAAAACTCATATCCGCCGTAATGGATAACTGAAACTTTAAAACAGTCATCTGCCGTTTCTTCTAAATCAATTTGATACCATAGCGTGTATTTTTTCATGCGGGGACCTCCTTCTCCGACCTTTTACATCTAAACTATAAACCCGCCCATTATGGTCAAGTCAAGAACTTTTTCACAAAAAAATCAAAATAATGCCTACTGAACAATCCCAATTTTCTCCCGTACAACCAAACCACAAATAAAATCAAATAGAAATTGCACGAAAGCCAAAAAGGCAGATTGAATCCTTCTCAGATTCAGTACGACAATGGAAATAGCGATGCAGTGGCACGCCGTTTCCTTGAGTCTGGCGGTTATGAGGCCAAGGCCGCATTTACGTTTTGCCAGACTGAAACGGCGTTCAACTTCAATCCTTTCAGATTGTTCAATATAATCCCGCTTATGGTCGCGGACCTCATCTTTCTTAGGTCTGCCAAGCGCAGGGCCTGAAAGATGAATGTTATGTTCCTTGCAGAAGTTAAGATTGTCCCGGTTCCGGTAGATTTTGTCGGCAAGAACGCGTTCCGGATAACGTCCGGTGCGCGACCGGAAGCGCTCAATCATTTCCTCAAGCTTTGTCGCCTCATTGTAGGCGTCGAACGACAGAACCTCAAGTCGGGTCCAGCCACCCGACACACTGATGTCGAGTTTGGCTCCGAACTCCACCGGAGACTTTGACTTGCCGCGCACGATCGGACGGATGTACGGCTGGCTGATGCTGACAATCCGGTCAGGCACACTGTGAATACGGTTGTCGTACATGTATTTTTGCTGTTCATACACTTTCCTAAGAGTATCAAGTCGATTCCGCTGCGCCTCGCTCAGCTTTTTTCCGGAGCTCAGCATGGATTCAATATGATATAGGTCGCGGCACAGGTAATTCAATAGCTTTCCGTTGGTGTTTCTGATCAGTTTTGCGGTGGGCTTGCGGTTACGGGTAAGCTTCAGGTAATCTTTATGTGCTTTATTGCGGTAGGTACGGGGTTTCTTCTCGCCGGGAATGTGCATAGAGTCGATCATCTCTTCCGCACACTCGCGGGCTTCGTTCAAGAGGGACGCGTCATTCGGATGACGGATCTCCGATGGCGCACAGGTCGCGTCTACTATCATCGTGCCGCTGTTGCAGCTGTTGCCGCCATCGTTATTTCCATTATCATGATTATCGTCATGGCGATCATCTTCCGGCCCGGAAGACTTTTCAGAAAATTTCGCTTCAGCCTTGGCAATGATCATTTCATTTATTCCACCGAGTACTTCGGGTGTCAGCCGCTTGCGGAAATATACCATAAGCGACGGGTCAAAGGGCGGCTTACTATCATCGTATCCGCAGTAGCCACAGAAAAACTGAAGGTAGGGATTCTCCTGAATCTGCAAGGTGATTTCAATATCAGAGTATCCATACTCTGCCTGTATGATGCAGGCTCCCAGCCCCAGACGCAGTGGTTTTGCGACGTTCCCCTTGTGATTTACGAACAGCTTTGCATACCGCACCTCTATCTCGTCCCACGGGATACTCCCGGCTTTCTTCACCCAGCGGTTGTCACGGCTCAGCTGCATACCCACAGGCTGTTCGAAATCTTCGAATCTGATCTGTCGGCTGGCGTATTTGTACATCTGTCTCACCTCGTGCAAGCTTTTTGGCGTTTTTGTGCATTTCTCTTGCACTTATTTTACCATGAATCCGACTTTTTGTCTTTAGATGATTGATGTTTTTTATTGTTCAGTAGACATAAAATAATTTTCTGAAATACAACAAAAAAACAGAGAATTCATTGAAAATCCTCTGCTTAAATATAAAATATTTCACTGTTAACCGACCGGTATCAATATCTCTGTGATAAATTCATCTTCATTCTGTGTATTGTAAATGCTTTTTAAATAAGATTCCATTGGATCTCCGACAACTTTATATCCGTTAAAATCAATCCATCGGTATACAAATGACTGATGATTTACTTATGCAAATACCAGTATATCTTCCTAATGATAGGATTCAGTATATTATATCGGATTTGCTTGATAATTTTCATAAAAAATTCTCTTTACAGGAGGAGATTTTAAATTCTCTCTTAACAATGAAGCAAGGTCTTATGAAATCACTATTCATATAAAAATTGTTTGTAAAAGACCGCTTTTATATGTTTCAAGCTTTGTTAATACGTCTTCTTCGCTTTTTATTCGATTTATGATAACCTTTACTACATTTGATAGAAACCTGCTTTCATCACTTGACGGGATATCAATTGATATTTCAGCCATAACATTATTCATCAATTTGGGGTTTCCGACATATGAAACATATTTTTTACTAATTCTATTAATTACTTCTGCAATAAAATAGTCAGGTTGTTTTGCTTTTTCAAGCAAAACGCCGCATACATTTGTGCAGTAAAATTTACCCGCACGATATTTGACACAGCCTGCGTTTGCGCCATCAGTAGTCCAAGTTATACAATTTTCATATAGATATTCGCTGTAAAACCCCATCAATCCGTCATCTTTTGTTTGAGATGAGTAAACCGGATAACAAAAGGTACTACTCTTTCTTGAACGTGTTTCCGAAATGGGGAGCACATTTCCACGAGTGATTACGAACGCCTCTCCAACAGTCATATTTATCCAAGGAGAATGCTCTTTATGAGGGTGTATGTTTCCATCAATTATGCTGTTTATTAGTCCTCTTTTATATGACTTGAGGGCATCCACAAGTTGGCGTTGCTTTTCAATTCGGGTCTCCAGTAGTCCGAGAAATTGAGCGATTTTATGTTGCTCCTGTTCATTGTTGGGGAGTATGTGTTGTGTTGCGAAAAAATCATCGGTGGGAACATTAAGTAACCCGTGATTTCTGGCACCCTCGGCGGCAATCATATATATTTCTTTATACCATTTCAATGAATCAAAGTAGGTTTTGATAAAGTCCGAGTCGTGTTTTGTAAGAGCGAAACAAATATAAAGAGTTGACAAGGCACCCATTTCGTATCGATCAAGGCGTTTTATAGACCCAAAGTCGTACCCGACAGAATAGCTTTTATTATAAGCATATTCGCCGTTCTTCAAAAGGTAATAGCCGGACATATCTTTGCTGGCTACGGTTTTATTAAAATATGTTACCTGGTCTACCAATCTGTCTTTTGACGATATTGTCAAGGGTAAAGATGATTCATTCCCAGTGTTTTTTCGAGTAATGCGTGTTGTAAAATCAGAGAGGCGATACACGCTCCATTCGCCTTCAAACCCCGGAAAACGGAGCTTCGGCACATGAACCCCTTGACTATTACTTGAGGATGACCGAATCCGTCAAAAAGCCTCCATAATATAGTGGGAGGTGGTCAATATGACTAATAATACTCAATACAAGACTCTGCTAAACACCTGGTTAAATTCAAAGCAACCGATGATAACAGCGTGAACCCATGCAAACTTCGTGTTAATCGCGGAGAACCATTTAATCCCGTATTTCGGGAAACGGAAGGTCGGCAGCATTGTCGAAACGGATATACAGGAGTTTATTCTGTATCTTCACACCCAAGGTAGACTCGACAAGACTGGCGGACTAACCGTCAAAACAATCCGTGACGTGATACTCGTGTTACGATTATCACTCACATTCGGCTACAAAGAAAAAGTTATCCCCTTGCTGAACTGGGACTTAATCGAGTATCCGAAAGAACTTGGCATACATAGGGTTATTTCGCTCTCTAAAGAGGACGAACAGCAATTAATCCAATGTATCTACCTTCACCTTAATCGCAAGACAGCGGGCATTCTGGTGGCTCTGATGACGGGTCTTCGCATTGGAGAGTTGTGCGGACTTCAAATGTCGGACATTTCACTCACTGACAACACAATAACCGTAAACAGAACGGTTCAGCGTATTTATGACAAAAGGAAAGGGACGACATATATTAATGTCGGTCTTCCGAAAACGAAAAGTTCAATTCGAACGATTCCATTTCCTTCGCTGCTCGGAAACATTATCCGGAAGTTTCACTCGGACAACCCTTCGCACTACTTTTTGACCGGGAAAAGTAAACCAACCGAACCTCGTACATATCGCCAGTTTTTCGCACGCTTTATCAAGAAAAATAAACTACCAAAGGTAAAATTCCATGAAATAAGGCATACCTTTGCAGTTCGAGCAATCGAAATCCCGGACTTCGATATCAAGTCGCTATCAGAAATACTCGGACATAAAAATGTGTCATTTACATTGAATGTATACGGTAGCGCCAATTTGAGTCAAAAAACGAAGTGTATGAATTTGCTGAACGATTTGATGTAATCTATAAACCAGGCAAAGATGAACTTTTACGAACTTTTATACAGTAAAGCAATTGAAAAACACGAAGAAATGTGTTATAATAAAGCAAATGAAAATTGTTGACGGTTCGTCTTTGCCCATTTGAGGTCAACTACTATAAAATGGAGGACAATATGGATATAGAAGAAAAGCGGATGTGGGGAATCCATGCCCAAGATGACAACTTATTTTTACACGATAATGTAATCGCCATTGGCTGGTCGTCTATGGGCGATTTATCTGCTCTTGAAAGCAGCAGAGACGCTTATAAGGCAAAATATATCGAAGCATATCCCGATACGAAGAAAGGTTCTGTGGCAAGCGGTGCCGGTATGCTTTATCGTTTTACTCACGAGGTACAGATTGGAGATTATGTCGTTTTCCCATCAAAGAGCGACCGTCAAATCAACATCGGTATTATTGAGGGCGAATACACATACAATCCGGGTTCAACAGAATATGTTCAGCAACGCAAAGTGAAATGGATTAAGCATCTTCCGAGAACTGCTTTTTCACAGGGTGCATTATATGAGCTCGGTTCGGCGATGTCGTTTTTTATGGTCAAAAACTATGTTGATGAGTATCTTGCCGCGCTCGACCCAAGTTTTAAGAAAGCCAGTTTTATATCCGACACCGATGAAGATGAAAGCGTCGGAGCAACTGCCGAAGATATTATAGAAACCACAAAAGACTTCATTCTCAAAGAGTTAAGCCGGAATCTGAGAGGTATATATGATTAAAAAAAATTATAAAGCACTCCTGCCAAGTTTGTTCGGTATGTTATTGAGCCTTATTATTTTATTGACAGCTATTTCCGTTGCGTGGTTTGCAATGAACCGAAAATTGGACTCGAACGGCATGCAGATAAGCGTTGAAGTAACACCAAATCTGATAATTGCTAAATCACTTGAAGACATCAGAAATGTCACTCCGGCAACGGCCTCAGCGGCTTTCAGTATTGATTATACAGGAACGGCAAGAACCAATATGGCTCCTGCAACAGCAGCAGTAAATGCAAACAATGAGTGGGTCACGGCAATTGCCGAAGCGGGAGATAACGTTACCGGTTTGAAATACGTTAAAAATACAAACGATATTGATTTTTCTTCCGGAATCGCAAAGAATGGTAAAGAACTGCAGTTTAAACCCGTTCCGGTTGATTCGAACAGCAAGTATTACATTGATTATGATATATATATCGCATCTTTAGGAAAAGAACTTGATGCAGAAGCACTGATAGCGATAATTTATTGTAATTTACCTGTAGATTACAACACCAGCCACATGGCGGCAACAATTGCATTCTATCAGGACTCTGTTTCATCCGCTACCTTAAAAGGTTTAATTGCTGTTGCAAATCAGTCAACTGGCTCCGTGTCTTTCACTTTGACGGAAAATAAAATTCCGGTAAATACCGATGAAAGTAAAAGTCCGATTCACATTATAGCACGTTGCTATTTCGACGGAGCCCTAATGAACGGAGATACAGCATATATAAACTCGGCAACAGTTGACACGGCAGATATAAATTTGAAAATTATTTTTACTGCAACAGAATTGCAATCTGGCAATTAATTTTAACTATTATAATGAAAGGAGGTATTTATTTGAAATTCAAAAGAATAACAGAATTGTCTTTTTTATTAAGCATATTAGTTTTGTTTGCATCTGTTTCATATGCATGGTTGTCAGTAAACAGAATTGTCGAACAGGAAAATATTCTGATGAATCTCGAAAATGATGATACAACAGCATCATATTCGGTTTATAAATATAATATAAAACAGGGCATTGGCAAGAATACAGACGACGAAGGAAATCTATTGACTATTTCCGACGTTAATTTTAACCCATACGATTTAATTTTTACATCAAGAAACCGCTATACCCCTGTGTTTGCCCGGGTTGAAGTGAAACGGCACAGCTCAATGCCTAAATCGGGAACGATTAATCTTACGATTACAAGAAAACTGGATTATAATGATTCAGTCAGCTCAGAGCTTTCAAAATATAGTTCAAGTCTTATACGTTTCACTGCAATAGTTAATAATACTTACGATGAGAATCCTAATACGCTTTATAATGCCATCGACGGAGCAATGTACGAAAATACAAAAAATTATGTCACAACGGCAAATGATACTTCGACGCATGATTATGATGATTTTTCCAAATCATTTGTAACTGCACAACAATCAGGAGATGTGTACACTTTTACAAAATCAGAGACCATAACACTGGAAATGACCTACGAAGAAAGTAACTGGTCAATGATTGACGGAAGCGAAACACTTAATATTTACCTGTATATGACATATGATGAGGGCTTAATAGACCTGTATAAAAAAACAAGCGAATTAAAAATAGAGGTCGGCAAAGAAAAAATCGTTGACTTTGTAAATGATCTCGAAACGATAAAAGTAAGTTATCAAGGAGGACAGTAACATGAAAAAAAGCGTAATTATAATAGCTGTTCTTTTATTTATTATAATCCTTACAGGGACATTTTCATTTGCATGGCTTGGCGACAACGGAATGCTTGCCAACATCGGAGTTAATTCCTATGTTCATAAATCCTATTTTGAGAGCGGGGACGGAACAGGCCAGCTTCAATATCAGATATATGATGCAAACGGAAATCCGATAATCGGTAAAGATGAAAACGGCAATACGTTAACAGATTATACTGGCTGCGCTTTTGAAATCAAATACCCTGTTCAGCTCTATTATTTCGCCTGGCTGCAATATTTCGGATATTTTAATCAGCCGGAAGAAAACACCAAAAGCATCAATCAAGTTTATTTCTATTTGTCAGCTGACCTCAACATGGAAGATTGGGTGCTTCCTCCAATTGGCACAAAGGAGTTTCCCTTTGTAGGAAATTTTAACGGGAACGGACATATCATATACAATTTGAAAATCAAAAATCAGACCGGCCTTACAGATGACCCTGTCAGAGGCGCAAATCCAGGTGCAACATTATCTAACACAGAGATTATCGGCTTCTTCGGAGTTATAGGCTCTTTGGATGCAGACGGTCTTGTAAATGGTGCGATTTCTTTGGATAATACCGGCGTATTGTATCTCGACGCAGATTATGGTTATGATTCTTCCGTCACCCAGATTAAGAATTTCAATTTAACGGGCACAACTCAGATAACTACTGAAACAGATACCTCCCTGATAGGCATCGTCGCCGGTTATGCGAACGGAACCATCGAAAATGTAAGAGTCGGGTCAACAGCCTCTATCATAAGAAGCGTTTCGACTTCAGCCACGCAGTTCACTTCCAGTATTTCTGATTACACCCTTATGGGATATGTCACAGAAGCCTACAAGGATAAAAGCGATATTGCAGTTATAGATATCGCAACACCGACTTTTGCCTCAAGTCAGTTCACCTACGCAGCCCAGGGTTCAGGCACCGGCTGGGGGGGCAGTATTGATATGCTTGATATGTTTAACCGTTTGACTAATGTCAGAACTAATATAAGCCAGATAACCGCTGCAAATCATGTTGCAACAGAAATATTGCGGTATGATTCAACCGGCAATTTAATAGGAACTCCGCTGACATTTAGCGGAGAACTCCCGATAGATTACAGATTAAGGACACTTGCCAATGACGGTTCAGGGCAGTATGTTTTCAGTTATCAAAATAACTCAGCTGCATTTCACTATTTGGCTTCAACATACAAAAATGTTATTACTATTCATGAAACAGGCGAAATAGAAAATGCATTTTATATCAAGTCCGAAGATACATATCTGAATATAAACAATGACCTTAACGGAGTAACTAATACCGGCACAAATACAAAATGGGTACTTGACGGCAACCGAATCCGTACTACCGGTTATGACGGCAACATTTACTTCCTAAACAATATCGGCTCATCACTGACGATAGGAACCATCGGCACAACATCCTGGACCAAAACCGCTGATGCCATACACTGCTCTTCCGGATATATCCAATACGATTACGGATGGAGATTGAACAAGCAAGGCTCAAGCACAGGTTATACAATTGCATCGGGAACTAACTATTTACACATTACTTCAACAAATACGTTCGGAACAGGTGCCAGTGTGTCCGATTTCAATTATCAGGGACACACAATATGGAATTTCAGCAATACGGGAACTAATCCCAACGGTTACCTGTCAACAACAGTAGACGGGACGACATACTACTTAAACGGTGCCAGATCAGGATCGTGGATCTATAGCTATTCGCTTTCCTTAAGTTCAAGTACGAGTAATAGATCCAGTTGGTCCAATAACAGTAACAAACTTACATCAAATAACTGTGGAATACAATATAATAATGGCTGGCAAGGAAGCGCCAGCAATAGCGCATCAACACTTACAATTACTCCAATAACAGTAAACGTGACAATAACCGGTTTATCTTTTGAAGAAACAACCAGTGAAATAGTTATAAGAACTCTAAAAGCGGAACCTGCGGAATTCTCTTACATTCCTCTGTCAGCTTCACAGACAGGCCCATATACTGTTGAAAATGGCAACACAGGATATATTATTTCCGGAAGCCACGAGACACAATCGGACAGAAAATCGGATATCCGTGTATCGCGATACGGAAAAACCAATATCTCTTCCGCACTAACAAACACAAACAATAACGGACAAATTAACAATGCAAATGTAAAAACCGTAAAGAACGAAGCCATTCAAAGGATTAATGTCAATGACTACACAAGATATGCGGGGGCAGTAAGTCAGTTTAATCAGTCATTATCAGGTACTACCAATGTATACGGCCTTCACTTTATGAATGCAGAAATCAGTATCAATAATCTGATAACCGCACCGACAGTGCTCATTGAAGGCCAAACATATTATAATTATGAAATGCCCGAAGACTGTATCGACTTTACAGTTCATGAGAATGGATATATTACGTTCTTCGCAGGCACATATTTCAGCGGTAATAACAGTTTCTGCTCCATTCATGTTATAGAGCGTGACAGCAATAAAAAAATTACTGCCATAAAAGAAATAAAGAAAATATTCGGTACGGGCACACCGTCTGATGAATATATCTACCAGTACACGGATAACTCATTCTCAGACGGACAAAGTCATACTGTAAATAACAACTCTTTTACAAAAAACGGAAAAACATACAGTATGAAATTTGATACAACCTGGATAACCACACCGAACACGTCTTCTACCGAGTGGAACAATACAAGTGTTTTCTACTTCGAAATTCCCGTCAATGCCGGTGAGTATGCCCTCGGTTCGGTTGAAGGAAAAATCGGTGCATATCTTATGTACCTTGATATCGGGGCAAATGCACAGCTGGTTAACCGAGCGACCGTTACAGAAAAATTTATTGAAATCACCTATACACATAAATATCCGACAGGTGCAACATTCACAAATGATTTTGTAACAGCATTGACATTCCCCATTGACCCTGCCTTTGCAGGTCTTATGACAACAGAAAAAAATTCTGTAAGCGTAACTGTCTCTCCGGATAACAATTCTCTGACCGTAACGGGCATAGACAGCAAAAACAATGTGTACTATGTAAAAGACGGCAAAACAGTCACGCTCAATGGCCCCCCAGGCCAAAGCATCTATGCGGGAGGCAAACCGAGTGAGACTTCATCTGTAATAATCCAAAGGACGACATATTATGACTACAATATTTCATTGGACAGATATACCATTACGGAAGTTGTAGCCCAAAGACCATATAATAATGACACTTCGTCATGGACAGCATCTACAACATTTACTATAAACGCATGGCAGGCAACGTACGATAACGGTATATGGACAAAAGGCCTGAAGCTAACCGATGATAATAATCCTTTGATTGCTTCAAATATTACCGTACCGGCCAATCGAAGTGCGGACGGCACTGCGTACTTATATAACGTCGGTTCCGGAGCTAATGCCGAGACATTAAGATTTGACGACAGTGTATTCTCAGCAATCACCTGGACGTCTGTCAGTCCGTACAGAAACGAGCTTTGGTATGCAGTGAAGGATAACTCCTCAGCGACGGTTACATACGCATATGCCAACACTGTTACTATCTCAACAACTTCCGCTGGAACAGGTACATCCTTTAATGACAGCACCGGGCAGTATACTGTAAACATAAATGCACCGGGAGCAGGTGACGTTCGTGTAGAAGGAGCAAGGTGCACCGCGACAAAAAACGCTAGCTGAACTTTTAATACAAATTAAAGACTTCCGAAACTCTGCTAAAAAGCACAGGAGAATTTCAGAAGTCTTTTTTTACATATTATTTAATAAAAAATAAGGCTAATAATGGATACTTAAGTCTTCAAATTAACGTTTAACCCCAAGCTTATATAGCTGCTGCTTTTCCTTTGTTTTAATCTTCTTTGTATAAAGAAAGATTTGTTCTTAATTTTATATCTATATTTACGAATACTAAAAAAGGTGCCGGATTTGATTCCTACACCTGCTTTGCATTTTTTAGTTATCCCTCAAATTCAAACCCGTTTCTGAACCGGAAGAGTAGTTTTCCGTTGCGTTTGACCACCACGCTGTCAATAACTGAAAGCCATAATTTACTGTCGAACTCTGTGACCGGCTCATTAGTTTCGTGCAGTTCAAACATGAATGCGCTGATGCAATCCGCCTGTGCCTTCCGCTGTTCGCTCTGTTTCTGCAGCTTTTCGACCTTTTCTTTGAGACCATTATAGCGGTCTTCGTAGCCTTTGTATTTCTGGCTGAACTCTGCCTGATCCATTGCTTTTGCGGCATTTTCCTCTATAAGTTTTCGTGTAAGACCTGTGACCACTTCAGCCTCTTGAAGAAGGTCGGCAATCTTTCTGTCAATTTCGGTAGTATCAGTCAGTACATCCATCATCCGTCTGCAGTCATCGAGAATGTTCTCTCTATCCGATATGAGGGTGTTATAGGCTTTAATAAACCTAACCATTATGTCATTTTCGTTAAGATGCGGAGTAGTACAGCGGCGGTTTTTGTCTTTGAACTTATCGTTGCACTGCCATATTGTCCGTTTGTACTTGCTTGTAGAGTTCCAGGTCTTGGTTCCGAAGAACCCTCCGCAGTCTTCGCATATAAGCCTTGCTCCGAATACGCTGTTCCCGCTGTACCGTCTGCCGAGGCTTTTTCGCCGAGCCATCTCAAGCTGAACAAGTTCCCAATCCTCGGGAGGAATGATAGCATCGTGGGAATGCTCTATGTAGTACTGCGGAACTTCGCCGTTGTTGTCTTTCATTTTGTGCTGAAGGAAATCCACCGTGAACTTCTTCTGCAGAAGTGCGGAGCCTTTGTACTTTTCGTTTGTAAGGATGCTCTCAATAACGGCAGACCCCCATCTATCCTTGCCGGCGGGAGTCGGTATTCCTTCATCGGTTAGAGTTTTGGCAATAGTTAACGGAGTCTTCCCGTCAATGAACATTGTGTAGATTTTTCGGACGATTGCAGCCTGCTCCTCCACAATAACCAGCGGATGGTCTTTATCGGGACCTTTCTCATATCCGAGGAAGGAACTGTAGGCAAGGCTGACCTTTCCGTCCGAGAAACGTTTCCGGTGCCCCCATGTAACATTTTCCGAAATTGACCTGCTTTCTTCCTGGGCAAGGGATGACATGATGGTAATCAGCACTTCTCCTTTGCTGTCGAAAGTGTATATGTTTTCTTTCTCGAAATAAACCTCGACATTATGTTCTTTTAGGATTCGGACATTTGTCAGCGTGTCGACTGTATTTCTGGCAAATCTGGAAATCGACTTTGTTATAATAAGGTCAATCTTACCCGCAAGGGCATCCTGAATCATCTTGTTGAAACCGGCACGGTGTTTAGTGTTTGTACCACTGATGCCTTCATCCGTATAGACATCAACGAAAGTCCAGTCCGGATTGCTTTTGATGAACTGCGTGTAATAATCGACCTGTGCCTTGTAGCTTGTGAACTGCTCATCGCTGTCTGTGGAAACGCGGGCATATCCCGCAACCCTACGTTTTGCAATCACCGTGTCGGGCAATCTGGTTGCCGGATTTATGATCTGCGGTATGACTTTTACCGAGCGGGCTGTCGTTGCCATTACTTATACCTCCTTTGCTCAAGCGCTTTCTGTCGTGCCGCTTCTTTCATTTCCGGAGTCCATGATTCCGAGCGGGAGCGGTCTTTCCATATGCGTTCCTCGGTGTGCCCGTCTTTGAAAACGAAGGTCAGTCTGTTTGCTCCCGGTACCTCGATGCGGTCAATACGCTCTTTAAAGATTTCACCGTCAAAGCGGCCGATTCCGAGCACTTCGGCGGTGACCGATTCAAGAGTGACTTCCGGTATCTTTTTTGAAGGACACCCGCCTTTGCCTTTCTCCTGAAAGGTTCTGCAGTTCCAGGAAACTTTGCCGTTGCAGGTAACCCTCTTGAAGTTCTCTCCGCAGATACCACATTTGGTGGTGCTTGTGAACGGATAGCATTTCGGCGGGTTTTTTCCGCTGAATTTTTCCTTTACAGCACTAACGACTTCCTGTGCCTTTTCAAAAGTCTCCCTGTCTATGATTGCCTCGTGGGTGCCTTCCGCATAGTACATCGGCAGTTCGCCTTTGTTGCTTACCAGCTTTTTCTCGATATGGTTATTCACATATTTCTTTTGAAGAACCGCATCACCGATGTATTTCTCGTTACTGAGTATTTCGGTAATGCGGCGGGCTGTCCAATTATTCCCGAAAACAGTGTAAATGCCTCTCGAATTCAAATCTCGACAGATGCTGCTGAAAGACTCGCCGGAGATTGCCCGGCTGAAAATTTCACTAACCACTTCAGCCTGCTCCGGGTTGATTTCAATCTTGTCCTTCGTGATACTGTAACCATACTGGTGATGCCACTGCAGGACTTCACCCTTTTCATAGGACTTTCGTATCCGCCACTTTTGATTTTCGCTTGCCGACCGGCTTTCCTCTTGGGCATAGCTTGCGAGAATGGTCAGCATCAGTTCGCCTTCACCGCTCAAGGTGTGGATGTTCTGCTCTTCGAAGTAAACATCAATTCCGAGTTCTTTTAATTCTCGGACGGTGTTAAGAAGAGTGACCGTATTCCTGGCAAAGCGTGAAATTGACTTTGTAATGACCATATCAATCTTTCCGTTTCGGCAATCCGTAAGAAGTCTCTGAAAGTTTTCTCTGTCATCCTTTGTACCGGTCATAGCTTCATCGGCATACACCCCGCAGTAATGCCAGCCCGGATGATTTTGGATCATATCTGCATAGTAAC
Organism: uncultured Eubacteriales bacterium; assembly: GCA_964367815.1. GTDB lineage: Bacteria > Bacillota_I > Bacilli_A > RFN20 > UBA1709 > CAYIYR01. The sequence continues at coordinate 9,581 of CAYIYR010000020.1, read as the reverse complement.
TTACCTGAGCGGATAATGAATGCAGCATGGCATCTTTGCCGGACGATACTCTTCCATAGGCCGCTACATTGAGAAGTTTCGGCTGTTTCGGAAAGACCGCATCAAGTTTCCGTACCTTTCTATCCATATATAATTCCTCCTTTCCCATGCTATATATCACTCTAAACCCTATAAATAGCAAGTGTTATGAGAAGAATATACTGGACAAAGATATGCTGTATTTTTCAGCCATAACTTGTTGAATTTTTTTATAGTCTTCGTTTGAAATAATGCCTCTTTTCAGCATGGTGCCTGCTATGCTCATGGCAAGCCTGAAGGCAGTAATTCTGTCATTATAGCTTTCCATTCTTCTTCCTCCTGGCTTCCGCATAGCATCCCACAGAACAGTAGACGCGCTTACCGTAATCTTTAAACGCAATACCGCAAACCGAGCATATAAAAGCATTTAAAGTTTGCTTTGTCATCGTATGCGGATGAGCATACCACCATTTATTCTTACAGACAGAAGTACAGAAAGTTTTTTGCCTGCGGTGGTCGGTGTGCTTCAGAGGCTTTCCGCAGAAGAGGCAGACATCTTCAAGTTCCATCGGATGACGGGCAACATAGGACTTAACGGCATTGACCGGCTGTCCGGTAATTGCCGCAATCTTTGAATATCCGATTCCTCGCTTTTGCAGTATTTTTATTTCCTTTATTTCATCGGCAGTCATTTACCGACACCTCCCTCACTTTGTCGTGGGTATCTCCTTAGATGTCAGTCAAAGAAAAATAGGCATTTAACAACCATGCATAAAAAAATAATGCCCTCCGGGAAGATTGATATAATCCCCATAGAGTAGACACTTGAAAAAACAAAAAGATTTCAAGACTACACTATGGGGGTTATTTATATGGGTAAGGGGAAATTAAGCGCAGAAGAACGAATAAAGGCGGTAGAAAAATACAAGGCAGGCAAAGGAAGCTATGAAAGCATAGCAAAAGAGTATGGTATAGGCAAGCGTACGCTGGTAGATTTGGTGGCAATATATGACTCACAAGGGATTGAGGCATTGTATGACAGAAGACGAAACCAAAAGTATGCGACAGAATTAAAGCAAGAAGCGGTACAAGAGTATTTAACCGGAAAGTACAGTCAACAGGAAATATGTAAAAGATTCAAAATTCGACAGCGCAGTCAACTCCGTTCATGGATAAAGGTGTATAATAGTCATAAAGAATTGAGGGAGTCACACAGCTCCGGAACGGAGATCTATATGACCAAGGGACGAAAGACAACACAACAGGAACGTGCGGTAATAGTAGCCTTCTGTATAGAACACGGAAAGGACTATTTGCTGACAATGCAGACATACTATGTGTCGTACCAACAAATCTATTCATGGGTGCGGAAGTATGAAGCAAGCGGCGTAAACGGGCTTGCTGACGGCAGAGGCAGAACAAAGCCGGAGAGCGAAATGACCGAGACCGAAAAGTTAAAAGTGGAAAACAGAATTCTGCAGGCACAATTAAAAGATCAGGAAATGGTAATTGCTTTCTTAAAAAAACTCAAGGAACTGGAAGAGGGTGGTCGTTGACAGGCGTTAGGCAAGAAAATATCTATTTGGCAGTGCAGTATCTGAACGATACGGAAAGTTATCCTCTGAAAAAGTTATGTGCGTTGGTTCATCTCAACCGTTCGTCGTACTACAAGTGGAAAAGTCGCTCGGTCAGCGCAACTCAGCAAATAAACGAACAGCTTGTAGAGTGGATCAAAGAACTGTATGAGGAACAGGACGGCATTCTCGGTTACCGGCAAATGACAATTACCTTGAACCGGGAGCGCCATACCTCATACAACCATAAGCGCATTTACCGCCTGATGAACATTCTGCATCTGAAGTCCGTATGCAGAAAAAAGAGATACAACTACATAAAATCCACGCCGGAAGTGACAGCAGAAAACATTCTCAACCGCGATTTTCATGCAGATAAACCGAACGAAAAATGGCTTACCGATGTTACCGAGTTCAAATACTATGTGGGTGTGGAGGTTAAGAAAATGTACTTGAGCGCAATTCTCGACCTATATGACAGGAGGATTGTAGCTTACCGGATTGGGACAAGCAACAATAACCAACTCGTTTTTGACACATTTGATGATGCTGTTGTCGCAAATCCCGGTGCGCATCCGCTGTTTCACAGAGACAGAGGATACCAATACACAAGCAAGGTGTTCCATACAAAATTAGAAGATAAGCATATTCGTCAGAGTATGTCACGTGTCGGACATTGCATTGACAACGGACCGATGGAAGGTTTTTGGGGCATACTGAAATCCGAGATGTATTATCTTCGCAAGTTTACTTCTGCCGACGAATTGACGGCGGCAATTGAGAATTACATCACTTTCTACAACACACGGCGATACCAAAGGCGGCTCCGTTGCATGACTCCAATGGAGTTTCATTGCACTCTGGCGGCGTGAAAATTTCCGCCCTGCTGCGCAGCAGGGCGGAATTGAAAACATCTAAATATTTTTGTTTTTTCGTCTGTCTACTTGACAGGGGGCACATCATACTCCAGGGCGGGTTGCTTTTAGTCCTGAGATGCCGAAATCCCTCGAAATCAAGGCTTTTCGGCATAGAAAAAAGGTAGCAGATTTCTATCAAAATCTACTACCTTATTTGGCGGAGGAAAAGGGATTCGAACCCTTGCTAGCGTTACCACTACTGCTGGTTTTCGAAACCAGTCCCTTCAACCGCTTGGGTATTCCTCCGTATTCATTATTATATAGCGTTATGACAATTTTGTCATTTGTTTTTCCAAAATACGATAAACAATGCTATAATGAACTATGGTGGTGATTTAACTAATGTTAATTCTAAGTAATTACATCGGTTCATATTTAGTTTTAGGACTAATAGTTGCTGTAATCATAGTGATAGTAGTCTTTTTTGCCTTGACTGATAAGGGCAATAGAAAACTTGAAAAGTATTCTATTTTTGGCAAGGAAAGCAAGACTTATACTATCAAGGTTGATTTTTCTAAGCAACAGATATCATTCTACAAGAAGCAAAACACCATTACTACTAAAGAATATCGTCTTCAAGACTTCCAAAATATGTTGGACGCTGATAAACAAAGAAAGTGGATGGAATGGAGCGTTGGTTTATTAAAAGAAGAGAATGAAAGTGCGAATCGTCAAAGCACAATAGTATTAGGAATCCATGGACTTGAAGGTGAGACCGATTCTTCTATGGATTTACATTGGATTAGAGTCAGCTTTAAGAGCATAACGGGAACAATCATCTATCTGACGGGAATTGAAATTGATATGAATATTAAAGAGAGAATTAATAGTTCTAGTGCTCTGTTAATGATTGATTGGCCAGAATTTCAGCAATTAGTGGCTTCAAGAAATGAAAAAGAAGCTGATGGTCGTGGACATGGTGCCTTAATTTGCATCAATGGAAATTTATTCGATGTTATTCGCAAAAGATATAATTTAGAGGTTGCAAACCAATATCTTAATGAGGTTTGGGCCGATATTCACAGCATGAATTCAAAGGAAAGAATCGCTGGACACTATCAGCAGGATAGTTTCCTTATTTATATTCCTGGTTGTCTTACTAAACATGCGGCTGAGCGTATTGATAAAGTGATTATGGAAGACTTTGAGAAAACAATCGCTTTTGATATTTACCAGTTCGAATTGTTGCCAAGTGTTGGTGTGGCTTTTATGAACCAATTCACCGATGATTTGGAAGAACTAGCCAGTGATGCCTATCAAGCATCGCAAATAGCCAAGGAGCAAGGCCATATGGTCTTTTATGATGAGAAGATGGAGAGTGAGCGTCATAGTATAAAGGAATATTTTGCTGAACTAAATCGCATTATTAGCGAAATGTCTTTTAATCCTTTATTCTTCCCCGTGTTTTCTTTGCAAAATGGCAATGTTGTTGGCTATTTCTCGGAAGTGGATTTCTCCAAGTATTTGCTGAAGGATTTCGCTGAGGCCTATAAATATGCCACTAGAGCAGATATGGAAAAACGATTCTTTGGGTCAGTGGCTAAGACTTGGTTAGAAACATTCATCAAGATGCCCGACCGGGAGAGTAGAAAGATATTTATCTTCTGCGATTTAAAAATGTTAGAGATGCTTGAAGAATTAATTATGTCTACTAGTCGTTACAATGAAATCGATATAGTAGCGGTAATTACTAAATATGGAGATCTGTTGAATGCCGGGGACAAGGTGAGGGAATTACTTTTCCGTGCTAAGGAAAGTAAGATCAATCTGGGCGTTGTGGCCGATGAGAGCATGCAAACAAGTGTTCTTTCCATACTTCACTATTTTAACTGGTTGATTTTACCATCGAAGATGACTAAACTAGTAGGTATTGACCAAAGAACAAAATTAGTAATCACTAATATTGTTGAGATGATGGAACGTTTCAATTTGAATGTAATCGCTTGGAATGTTAATAACTATTCGCAAGCAGAAATATTAAAATCATTAGGGGTCATGTACATGCATGGACCAATACTTGACAGTCGAGAAGATGTTGATTATAGTTCTGTACGTAAGGTAGCAAAATTGATTGATGAGAAGGAGTGATTCTGCTATGGATGAGAAAAAAGTAAATGCGATAACTGCTAGGGATGTGGATTTCGCCCAGTGGTACACTGATGTAGTAAAAAAAGCCGAATTAATTGATTATAGTGAAGCAAAAGGTTTCATGATATATCGTCCTTATGGCTATGCCATTTGGGAAGAGATTCAATCTTGGCTCGATAAGAAATTCAAAGAAACAGGTCATGAAAATGTTTACATGCCTATGATGATTCCCCAATCATTGTTTCAAAAAGAAAAGGACCATGTTCAGGGTTTTGCTCCCGAATGCGCCGTTGTTACTATGGGTGGAAATGAGAAGCTTGATGATCCATTGATTATCAGACCAACCTCCGAAGTATTATTCTGCTATCACTATAACAAAATTGTTAAATCTTATCGTGATTTACCAAAAAAATATAACCAATGGTGTTCCGTGGTCAGATGGGAAAAGACCACAAGACCATTTTTGCGCGGTAAAGAGTTCCTTTGGCAAGAAGGTCATACTCTTCACGAGTCGGAACAAGAAGCTAGACATGAAGCATTACAGATGCTGGATGTCTATGTTCGCTTAGGAAAAGAATTATTAGCTATCCCATTCACTTGTGGACAGAAGACTGATAAAGAGAAATTTGCTGGTGCCGAGGATACTTATAGTATTGAGGCGCTAATGCATGATGGGAAAGCCTTACAAGCTGGAACCTCTCATTTCTTTGGTCAAGGTTTCTGCAAAGCTTTTGATATCAAATATCAAAGCAAAGATGGAAAATTAGAGTATCCCTACCAAACCTCTTGGGGAGCATCTACCAGATTAATTGGTTCAATTATTATGGTTCATGGTGATGATGAGGGATTAGTAATGCCTCCTTATGTCGCCCCAATTCAAACGATAATCATTCCAATTCAAATGGCTAAGCCTGGGGTGATGGAGAAATGCAAAGAAGTTTATAAAGCCTTAAAAGATCAAGGCATTAGGGTTAAACTTGATGATTCTGATAAATCACCAGGTTGGAAGTTTAGTGAATATGAGATGAAGGGCATCCCCTTAAGAATAGAAATGGGTCCCCGTGATATAGAAAAGAATCAATGTGTGGTTGTTTATCGTCATACAAGAGAAAAAGTCATTGTTTCGCTTGATGAATTAGGAGTTAAAATTCCTGAGTTCTTCAAGAAAATGCATGAAGAATTATATGAGGCAGCAGTTGAGAGAACAAAACAAATGACTCAACCTGTTACTGATTATGAAGAGTTTAAGAAAGTTATGGAACAACCAATGCCTGGCTATGTCAAAATGATGTGGTGTGGTGATGTTGAATGTGAGAATAAGATCAAAGCCGATACGGCTGCGACTTCTAGATGTATACCATTTCATCAAGAACATGTTGGCGATATTTGCCCAGTTTGTGGCAAGCCAGCAAAAAAAATGGTGCTTTGGGCAAAAGCTTATTAGGGTTTTTTCAATTTCCTCGCTATGTAATATATAGAGGGGGAATTTTTTTATGTCAGTTATTAAAGAAAATGAGCGCAAAGTATCAAGAATTACCCGTGAGTATCTGAAAGCAGCTAGAGTATTACATCTTCAGGAAGAGGGCTATCGGTATATGCTAGAAAAAATCGATGATGAAACTTTAGGTAACCTATATATGATTGTCCAAAGGGTTGAGACCGCCCTAGCAATCACTGCGGAGGAAACAACGTTTTTCATCTACAATGAGTTTCTCTGTTCAAACCGGTCTTCTTGGTGGCAAGAATTCTATTCGAGGAGTACTTATTTTCGCCATAAAGCTAAAGCTATGAGCGATTTTCTTGATTGTTATGAAGAGCGTAGCTATGAAAGGAATTAACAGAAAACATATTTAATGTTATGGACACATTATGCTAAGAATGTTATAATAATTCAGTATGTGAGGTGCACTAAATGGATTATTTAAAAGAATTTATAGATTTATTAGCCGTTAAGGTCAAGAAAGGTACAGAGATTACTCCTTCAACCGAATTAAAGAGTCTTGGAATTGATTCACTCGATTTAGTCGAGATAGTCATCGAAGCCGAGGAAAAGTATAAGATTGAGTTTACAAACGAAGAACTAAGTTCCTTCGTTACCGTAAGTGATGTCGTCAATGCGATTGAAAGTAAAGCAAAGTAAGTAAGAATTAACCGGCATAGCCGGTTTTATTTTTGTCAATAGGAAATGAGGTGAGAGAATGGGCTTATTAGATGTCAATGGCGTAAAGAAATCGTTTGCGGATAATTTGCTGTTTTCTGATATTTCTTTCACTCTAAATCCTTCTGATCGTCTCGCAATTATTGGCCGTAATGGATGTGGTAAGACCACCTTGCTAAAAATGATATTAGGTGAGGAATGTATTGATGAGGGTAGTATTCATGTTTCCGCTCGTACTTCAATTGGCTATCTGTCCCAGGTAATGATTCATTCCTTTGATAATACTTTATATCAAGAGATGCTTTCTTCCTTTGAAAATGTAATCAAATTAGGTGAGAAACTAAGAAAGATTACCGAAGAATTGGGAATTGATCCGACTAATGATCATCTTTTGAAACAATATGGCAGTTTAGAGAATGAGTTTTTAGCACTTGGTGGTTATGATTATGAATATAAGATTGATATGATGATATCAAAATTCGGTTTTTCTAAAGAAGATTATGACCGTAAAATTGGTACCTTTAGTGGTGGGGAGCGCAATAAGATTGCTTTCACAAGATTATTATTGGATAACCCTGATTTATTGATTCTGGATGAACCGACTAACCACTTAGATATGAAAACAGTTGAGTGGCTAGAAGATTATTTAAAGAGTTATCAAGGAACGATAATTCTGGTTAGTCACGACCGCTATTTTATTGATGAGGTTTGTAACTGTGTCTTGGAGATTTCTAATAAGCAATCGGATTACTATCGGGGTAATTATTCTTATTATCTAAATGAGAAAGTACTGCGCTATGAGCAGCGACTAAAAGCGTTTAACTTACAGCAGCAAGAGATTGAGCATTTACAAGAGTTAATTAAGAAATTCAAACCAAAGCCCACTAAAGTTAATTTCGCAAAAGACCGAGAAAAGAAACTGCAGCGTATTCTAGATAATAAGATTGAAGCTCCGAAGACAAGTGGAAGAAAGATAAAGCTAGATTTAAAAGCTTTGGATGATCGGAAAGTTCGCCAAGAAACCCTTCAGGACTTAGTTTTTGGCTATGACCATCCTCTTGGTTCACCTGTATCATTAGTTGTGTATGGCGGGGATAAAATCGGCATTATCGGCGATAATGGCATTGGCAAGACCACTCTTCTTAAGACAATTGGTCATTTATTAAAACCATTAGGTGGAAAAATAACTGAACATCGCGAATTACAAATTGGTTATATTGATCAGAATCAAATCCAGATAGATTCAACCGATACAGTTTTTGATTATATCCATAATCTATTTCCGAGAATGACTAATTTTGATGTTCGGCATCACCTAGGCTCTTTCTTGTTTACTAATGATGATGTCTTTAAGACTGTTAATCAGTTGAGTGGGGGCGAGAAAGTACGCTTATCCTTTGCGAAACTGCTACTAAAGAAATATGATATTCTGCTACTTGATGAACCAACTAATCATATGGATATTGAGACACGTAAAGTTTTGGAAAGCACGCTAATTGAATATCCAGGTACGATAATCTTTGTCAGTCACGACCGTTATTTCATAGATGAGCTTGCAACTAAACTAGTTATTATTACTGAGAGCAAGGTTGAAGTCTTTAAAGGCGATTATCTCCAATATCAAGAACACCTAAAAGGTGAGAATAAAGAGATAGAGCAAGAAGTAATAAGTGTGAAGAAGATGGAAAAGAAGCCCAAGAAAGTGAAGAAAGTCAGCAAGGAAAAGTTGGAAGCAGATATGACTTCTCTTCAGGAAGATATTGAGACAATGAAGGAATTAATGTTTGAAGAAGAATATTATACTGATCAGCAGAAAATGGCTGAATTAGAAGATAATATTTCAACCTCTTATAATGAGTTAAAGCATTTAGAAGAAGAATATCTTAGCATTCTTGAAGACAATGAAGAATAATTCTTGTATTTGCGTTGAATTTCTGCTAAAATTAGTCCGCTGATAAGGTTATTTACCAGCTGGAGATAGGGGCGTAGTTTAATGGTAGAGCTACGGTCTCCAAAACCGTAAATGCGGGTTCGATTCCTGCCGCCCCTGCCATTTAAAAGATACAAAGATGATACGTCAAAATATCATCTTTTTTCTTTTATTTGTATGAAAAATAAGCATTTCGATAATTTTGATAATGTTTCAAAGACTCAAAAAGTATCATTCTTATTACTTAATATAAATTGATATCTTAAAAATGCTAGTTCACATCAGCCAACAAGACATAGGGGATTTAATTCCCGACAACCTTAACTTAGGACAAAGAAAAACCTTCTAGGACAACATCCTGGAAGGTTCTTTTTTTATGCTCTTATTTATTAATAACGATACCAAAGTTTAAGATGTATTTAGTTCTTCTGATAGTGTATTCAATTTTAGAAGAGAATAGTGTAGAAGTTTTAAGATTAAAACCTGAAACATCCGGATTACCAATTATAAATATTAAATGTTCCTTATCTTTAACTATTGCTCTCGAGAAGATCTCTTTGAATTGAATATCATCAATTGACTTAATTTCTGCAGGGATTTTCTTTAAAGCAGATATTACATCATTAGCTCTATTTTCTGCTGAATCTTCTAAAAGAAGATCACTTTGTAATTTCATCTTGGTTTTTGTTAACTCAATGATGTTATCTTCAATCTCTTTTTTCAAAGCTTCAGCAAATTCATCATGCATTGAATTAAGCTTTTCTAATTTCAAACGTAAGGCGTTTATTTGGCACTGTGTTGCTTCAATTTCAGTTTCTTGAGTGTTTGTTTCATTCCTAGAAAACTCTTGAATTAGGGCCTTTTTTAAGGCTTGTAAATTATCCTTTAACAAGTGA
>CAYIYR010000019.1:0-27605 GCA_964367815.1 uncultured Eubacteriales bacterium | reverse complement strand
CAATGAGATAGGCTGGTCAAACAGCCTATTTTTTTTTTTTTTTTTTCAATCTTTTTCACAGACTTTCCTTTCCATTCAAAAAGAATGGAAAATAAATAAGAAGAATGCTATAATTATATTTTAGATGATAAATGTTGAAAGGAGACCTATTAATGGCCGCAAAATTTTTAGATAAACTGTTTAAAGTAGAAGAGAAACAAATCAAGGCTTTAAGTAAAAAAGCCGATTTAGTCGAAGCCTATCAAGAGGAGATTGCAGCGTTATCGGATGCTGACTTGAAAGCCAAGACGCCATATTTCAAAGAATTAATTAAGAATGGTAAAACTCTGGATGAAATTATGCCAGAGGCTTTTGCTGTAGCAAGAGAAGCTGCAAAAAGAGTAATTAATGAATTTCCATTCCATGTTCAAATTATGGGTGCAGTTGCTTTGCACCAAGGTGATGTTGCTGAAATGAAAACTGGTGAAGGTAAAACCTTGACCGCAACGATGTGCGTATATTTGAATGCCTTGTTAGGCAAGGGCGTTCATATTGTTACTGTTAACGAATACTTAGCTCGCCGTGATGCTGAGTGGATGGGAGCCATCTACCGCTATATGGGATTGACCGTTGGCTGTAACTATCGTGAGCTCAATGCTCAACAAAAAAGAGCAGCTTACAACTGTGATATTACCTATACAACAAACTCAGAGTTGGGTTTTGATTATCTAAGAGATAATATGGCAGTCAATAAGTTCAGTCGGGTCTTAAGACCATTATATATGGCTGTTATCGATGAAGCTGACTCGATTTTAATTGATGAATCTAGAACACCACTAATTATTTCTGGTGGTAAGAAGAAGACCGCTAACCTTTATATGCTAGCGGATCGTTTCGCCAAGAGTATTCAAGAGGAAAAGCATTTCACAATAGATTTAGAGAGCAAAACCATTAATTTAACTGATGAAGGTGTTGCTTTCGCTGAGAGAATGTTTAAAATTGATAACTTATATCGTTTGGAACACACCGCTTTAGTTCACCATATCCATCAAGCCTTAAAAGCCAACTATATTATGATTAAAGATGTTGACTACATGGTTCAAGATGGCGAAGTTGTTATTGTTGACCAATTTACTGGTCGTCAATTAAAAGGACGTACTTATTCCGATGGTTTACATCAAGCAATTGAAGCAAAAGAGGGAGTTAGAATTAACGAAGAGACTTCCACCCTTGCGACAATCACCTATCAAAACTTTTTCCGCTTATACGATAAAATTGGCGGTATGACAGGTACAGCGAAAACCGAAGAAGAAGAATTCCTAGAGACTTACAATATGCGCGTTATTTCTATTCCGACCAATAAGCCAATTCAAAGAATTGATGCTCCAGATTTAGTCTTTGCTAAAAAAGAGTATAAATATAAGGCCATGATTGATGAAATTAGAACCCGTCATGAAGCAGGTCAACCAATCTTGGTGGGAACTATCGCTGTTGAGACAAGTGAATATATTTCAAAATTGTTAAGAAAAGCTAATCTTCCCCATGAAGTATTGAATGCTAAGAATCACGAAAGAGAAGCAGAGATTATTAAGAATGCTGGCCAAAAAGGTGCCATCACTTTAGCAACAAATATGGCTGGTCGTGGTACTGATATTAAATTAGGACCTGGCGTTAAAGAACTTGGTGGTTTAGCGGTTATTGGTAGTGAGCGTCATGAAGCAAGACGTATTGATAATCAGCTCCGTGGTAGAAGTGGTCGTCAAGGTGACCCTGGCTTCTCCCGCTTTTATGTTTCTCTCGAGGATGATTTGATGCTAAGATTTGGTGCGAAGAGCACGATGATTTTCAAATCACTTGGTGAAGATGCACTTGAATCTAAAATGGTTACAAGCATTATTACTTCCGCTCAAACAAGAGTAGAAGGCGCTAACCATGATATCCGTAAAAACCTATTAGGATATGATGATGTTTTAAGACAACAAAGAGAAATTATGTATAAGCAGAGAGATGAAGTCATTTTCAATGATGATGTCCATCATATTGTTGATGATTTATTCCATAAAGTAGCCGAAAAGGTCGTCAATGAATGTGTCTATGTCGTTGATAAAGAAAACGTAGTCGATAAGAAGAAATTGATGGAAAGATTAACTAATCAATTATTACCTATCGATGCAGTTAGAGAAGCGAATCTTCCATCATCTGATATCTATGATATCATCGAAGATGTTTATGAAGTTTTATTAAGAACATTAATGAAGAGAAAAGAAGAATGGGGAGTCGATGTTTTCAGAGAAGTTGAAAAACAAATTCTCTTAAGAACTATCGATAAGAACTGGACTGATCACATTGATAGAATGTCCAAACTCCGTGATGGTATTGGTTTGAGAGCCTATGCTAATACAAATCCTCTTCAAAGCTATGTTAATGAAGGATATCAAATGTTCCAAGATATGGTCGCAAGAATTGCTGAAGAAACAGTTTACTTCTGCTTGCATGCCCAAGTTAAGGTTGAAAAGAGAGAAGAAACTCCAACCACTACTGGTAATGTAGATCCTAAGACCACACCCGAAGGAAAGAAATAAATGATAGAGATTTATGAAATGCGGCAAAAAGCCGAGAGTTTTGCCAACAAGCTTAGCGAGCTAGGTGATTCTCTTTGACCTGGCTGGAAAGCAAGCTAAAGTAGAAGGAATCAATGCCTTAATGGCCAGTGATTCTTTTTGGAATGACCAAAGAAGAGCGCAAAGGCTGATAAGCAATAGTAATCGTTTAAAGAAGATAATTGATACTCATGCCAAACTGGTCACGCAAACCAAGAATTTCTTGGATGAGTTAACTTTGTTAAAAGATGAGTATGAGATTGAGATGCATGAATTACTAGAAAAAGATTTTAAGACCCTATCTAGGGACATTAATCAATTTGAGATTGAGGTTCTTTTAAACCAGGAATATGATAGCAGCAATGCAATCTTAGAAATTCATCCGGGAGCAGGTGGAACTGAAAGTCAAGATTGGGCGGAGATGTTATATCGAATGTATGTTCGCTATGCTGAAGCCAATAATTTTAAAGTAGAAACATTAGATTATCAAGTTGCTGAAGAAACGGGAATTAAAAGCGTTAGTTTCGTAATTAGAGGACCTAATGTTTATGGCTATCTTAAAGGTGAGAAAGGCGTTCATCGCTTAGTAAGAATTTCGCCTTTTGATGCTTCGGGGCGTCGTCATACTTCCTTCGCATCAGTGGATGTTATTCCTGAGTTTTCGGATGATAATGACGTTGTCATTAATGATGGCGATTTAAAGATTGATACTTATCGGGCTAGTGGAGCGGGCGGTCAACACATAAACAAGACTGATTCGGCCGTTAGAATGACTCATATTCCAAGTGGAATTGTGGTTTGTTGCCAATCTCAACGCTCACAAATTCAAAATCGTGAGAAGGCTTTGTTAACATTAAAATCAAAGCTTTATCAAAAGCAGATTGAAGATAAAGAGAGACAACTTAATGCCATTCGTGGCGAGCAGAAATCAATTGAATGGGGTTCACAAATAAGATCCTATGTTTTCTGTCCTTATTGTCTGGTTAAGGATCACCGCTCAAATTACGAGACCAGTGACACCGAAGGTGTTATGAATGGTGATTTAGAAGCATTTATTTATGCATACTTAAAGATGAAAGTCGAAAAATAGTAAGGGTGATAAAAAATGGATGAGAAGTTTGTTCTTGAATCTCTCTATAAACCGATGGGAGATCAACCAGAAGCAATAAAAAAATTGGTACAGGGAATCAAAGAAAATAAGAAGTATCAAGTTCTTTTAGGTGCGACTGGAACCGGAAAAACTTTCACCATGGCAAATGTTATCGCAACAGTTAATAAACCAACCTTAGTCTTAGTTCACAACAAGACTCTAGCGGGTCAGCTACATGCGGAGTTTAAAGAAGTATTCCCCCACAATCGGATTGAATACTTTGTTTCAAACTTCGATTTTTATCAACCGGAAGCTTATGTTCCCAAGACCGATACTTATATTGAAAAAAGTGCGGACATGAATATGGAGATTGAGATGATGCGCAGCGCCGCTATCAACTCAGCCTTGAGTCGTAATGATACAATAATTGTGGCATCAGTAGCTGCAATTTTCGCTTTGAATGATCCCCAAGAGTATTCTAGTTTGTTGTTTTCGCTGCGGGTTGGGGAGAAAATTGATCGAAAAGAGATTATTAATCTCTTGATTAATGCCCAATATCAACGAAATCAAACTGATTTAACGCCAAGATCATTTAGAGTTCGGGGTGATGTCTTGGAGATTGCACCACCATATACCGATGAATTCATTATTAGAGTGGAATTATTTGGCGATGAAGTGGAGCGAATTAGTGAGGTTGACCCACTGACGGGAATTAGTCGAATGAATTATCAATATATTCCCATCTATCCAGCAGAGACTCACGCTTCGAGTAAACAAAGAATTGAAGAAGCGTTAGTAACCATCAATGAAGAGCTAATAAAGACCGTCGATAATTTTAATAAAGAAGGCAAACCCTTAGAGGCCGAGAGAATTGATCAGAGAACAAGACATGATATGGAATCATTGCATGAGTTCGGCATTTGTTCGGGTATTGAAAACTATTCTCGTCATATTGATAAGCGTAAAACTGGTGAGCCACCATTCACTATCTTTGATTATTTTGCCAGTAAAGATTATTTAATTATTGTTGATGAATCACACGTTTCCCTGCCACAAATTAGAGGCATGTATAATGGTGATAGATCACGTAAGCAGACCTTGGTTGATTACGGTTTTAGATTACCAAGTGCTTTGGATAACCGACCATTAAAGTTTGATGAGTTTGAAGATCGCATTAAAAATATTATTTGTACATCTGCGACACCTGGTGATTATGAATTGGGACAAGCTGGTGGTATTAGTGCGGAACAGATTATTCGGCCAACCGGATTATTAGATCCAAAATTAGAAGTAAGAAGCAGTAAAGGACAAATTGATGATATCGTTAGTGAGATTAAAAAAAGAATCGCTGTTGGTGAAAGAACACTAATAACCACCTTGACGATTAGAATGGCTGAGGAATTAACCGCCTATTTAAAACAAAAAGGACTTAAGGTCGCTTATTTACACAATGAAACCAAAACTTTAGAAAGAACCCAAATCATCTATGAACTCCGTAAAGGAAAGTATGATGTTTTGGTGGGAATAAACTTGTTAAGAGAAGGTCTAGATATACCTGAAGTATCTTTGATACTTATTTTAGATGCTGATAAAGAAGGATTTTTAAGATCGGAGCGTTCATTGATTCAAATTATTGGTCGGGCCGCCCGAAATGTTAATGGATTAGTAATCCTTTATGCTGATAAAATGACCGAATCGATGCAGAAAGCGATAGATGAAACGCAGAGAAGACGGGCGATACAGGAAAAATACAATTCCGATAATGGTATCATTCCAACAACCATTCACAAAGAAATAAAGGAGCCCATCCATTTCAGTGAAGAAGTTGAAGGTGTTGATAAATTTGTGCAGAAAGGGCAGAAACTTACAAAGACTGCCAAAGAAAAATTGCTTCGTGATTTGGATAAGCAGATGCGACAAGCAGCGAAAGATTTGGATTTTGAAAGAGCAGCTGAACTGCGCGATACAATCCTCGAAATTAAAGCTGATGACACGCCATTTGGCTAGGAAAAAGCAATTTATTCTTGCGCGAATGCGCATATGTGTGTAAAATAAACTATACGGGGTAAGTTGCCCTGGTGTAGCAAAGTTGAAAGTGAGGAACTATTATGCATTTTCTTGATTGGATATTCTTGGTATTAGCCGTTCTAATAATTGTTATAACTCTAATGCAAGGCGGAAAGGGCGAAGGCGCTTCTTCATCCATCATGGGTGGTATGAGCAATGCCCATTCATTTGCAACGCTTAAGGAGAGAGGACCAGAAAAAGTTTTAACGAGAATCACGTTTGTACTTACTGGCTTGTTCTTTTTCTTAGCTGTCGCAGTAAGAATCTTAGTCTGATAACAAATAGGGGGCTCATGCCCCCTTTATTTTTTCTAAGGAGGAATTAATTTATGAATGAAGAAATCCTAAAAATATTAAGCGGAAGTTTGATAAAACAGATGACCGAAGAGGAGATCAAAAGCAAGTTAGTTAAGACACGCGGTTTTGATAAAGCGATGGCGGAACTATTTGAGGAAGGTGTCATCTTCCAAACAAAACAAAAGAAGTATGTTCTTTCTTCTTCTTTTGGCTACTTAGTGGGAACCATCACTAAAGCCGGTCAAAAAGGATTAATCGCCACCGTTATCAAAGAAAATGGCGAGAAGGAAACATTCAATATTCCTGAAATTGCCTCCCAAGGCGCTATCTACCAAGATAGAGTGTTGATGACCAGAGATGGTCATAGTGGCGGTGTAGTTAAAGTTATTAAGCCATATACTGGCAATGTAGTTGGTTTAGTTAAAGTTGGATCACATGGTAAATATATCATTCCTGATAATGAGAATTTCCCTTTAGTTGATTTATTTAAAGGCAAAGATTTAAATGCACAAGAAGGTCATAAAGTTGTTGTAAGAATTACTAGTAGATTACCATCCTTGTTTGGTGAAGTAACGAAGATAATTGGCCATATTAATGACCCAAAAGTTGATATTATTTCTTTGGCGTATCAAGCCAATGTTCCACTGCATTTCCCCGATGAAATCATGGAATATGTTAAAACAATGGAAGATGAAGTAAGCCCTGAGGAACTAGTTGGTCGTAAAGATTTAACTAATCACGTTATTTGTACGATTGATGGCATTGATGCGAAGGACTTAGATGATGCGATTGAAGTCTATAAGAACGATGATGATACCTATACTTTAGGTGTTCATATCGCCGATGTTTCCAACTATGTAAAACAATATGAATTAATCGATCGGGAAGCTTTTAAAAGAGGCACCTCGATTTATATGACGGATTATGTTATCCCTATGTTACCGCATGCTTTGAGTAATGGCATCTGTTCTTTGAATCCCGATGTTATTCGCTTAACGATGTCTTGTGAAATGAAGATTGATCAGAATGGTGAGATTGTCGATTACGATATCTATAAATCGTATATTAAATCCAGTTATCGTTTAAACTATGATGATGTTAATGCATTTTATGAGGGTAAACATGAATATCCTAAGGAATTAGGCGATATGTTAACTATCGCTTTAGATTTGTCACACATCATTAGAGATGTGAGAACTAAACGTGGATCTTTGGATCTTGATGTTGATGAAGCCAAGATTATTGTTGATGAAAAAGGATTCCCCACTGATGTGGTCCTGAGGAGTAGAGGAGAAGGCGAAAGATTAATTGAAGATTTTATGATTGAAGCCAATGAGACTGTCGCCTCCCATATCTATTGGCAGAATTTACCATTTGTCTATCGGGTACACGATAAACCAACTGAAGCCAAATTCAATAATTTTTGTAAATTAATCGCACCTTTAGGTTATAAAGTTAAAGGCGAACGCAATGGAGTTCATCCTCTAGAGTTACAAGCTTTATTGAATAGAGTTAAAAATACAGAAGTTCAAGATATCATTTCGACTTTAATGCTGAGAAGTATGGCGAAAGCGAAATATGGTGTGGAAAATATTGGTCACTTTGGTTTGGCCAGTACCTGCTATACCCAGTTCACCTCACCAATTAGAAGATATCCTGATTTGATGGTTCATCGGTTATTAAAACTTTATGATGGTTCAGTTAAGCCCAGTAAAAAGAATGATTTGACCGAAGAACTAGTTTATCAAGCCGAACAAGCATCTCTATGTGAAAGACGAGCAATTGATCTTGAAAGAGATGTTGATGATATGAAGAAAGCCGAATATATGCAAGATAAGGTTGGACAAGTGTTTGAGGGTAAAGTTTCTGGTATAATTAATAGTGGAATCTTTGTTGAATTACCAAACACGATTGAAGGTATGGTTAGATTTGAAGATATGGAGGATGATTTCTATGTTTTTGATGAAGACCGGATGGTCGCTCAAGGGCAAGGATCCAAAAAAATGATAAAACTAGGTGACAAAATGAAAGTCCAAGTCAAGAGGGCGGACAAGGATACACGCCGAATTGACTTCTACCTAGTTAATGATAACAAAAAAGATGGAGGGAAAAAGAAGCATGATTAAGAGTATTGTGACTGAACACGCGCCTAAGGCCATTGGTCCTTATTCGCAAGCGATTGAGGCCGGTAAGATGATTTTTATCTCTGGTCAGATTCCAGTAGACCCAATTACTGGGTTGATTCAACCAACCATTGAAAGTGCAGCTATGCAATCATTGGAGAATCTAAAAGCCATTTTAGAGAAAGCTGGAGTTGGCATGGGAAATGTTGTTAAAACAACCATTTTCTTAGCTGATATGTCGTATTTTGCGGTGGTTAATGAAATTTATCAAAAATATTTCAGTGAACCATATCCTGCTAGAAGTTGTGTTGCTGTCAAAGAACTACCCAAGGGCGTATTAATCGAAATCGAAGCTATTGCAATGCAGAAATAGGATGTACAAATGATGGAGACTAATGGCATAAAAATTGTTTCCGACAATCGGAAAGCATCTTTTGAATACTTTTTAGAAGACCGTTTTGAAGCCGGCCTTGTTTTGGTTGGAACGGAAATTAAATCGATTCGGAAACACTCCGTTAATATCAAAGATGCCTATGTAGCTATGAAAAGTGGAGAAGCTTATGTCATTAATATGAATATTGCAGCTTATGAGCAAGGAAATATCTTTAACCACGATCCATTAAGAACGAGAAAGTTATTGCTACACAAGAAAGAGATTGCAAGACTGCAGAAAAAAGTTAAAGAGAGTGGATACACCTTGATTCCTACTAAGCTCTACTTATCAAAGGGAAGAGCGAAATTGGAATTCGCCTTAGCGAAAGGCAAGCATAATTATGATAAGCGTGAAGATGCAAAAAATAAATCAATAGAGAAAGAAGCTCGTAAGTATAGTAAGGAGAAATACTAATGTCTAAAACCGGTAAAATCCTGAAAATAGTGATTTTTGCTGTTTTTATCGCCGCATTACTATTTTTAACTATCTATTTTTGGCCGAGTATTATTTCTTTGAAAGAGGAAACGGTTCGTGTTCAATTTGTTAACAAGATTCAAAACTTAGGCTTTGTGGGATGGTTAGCAATGTTGGGGATTCAAGTCGGCCAGATTATTGTGGCTTTCTTACCTGGAGAACCAGTTGAAATAATTATGGGAATTATGTATGGTACTTGGGGCGGTCTAGCAACTTGTTTGTTAGGCATTGCTATCGGTAGTATCATTGTCTATATCCTTGCTAAATTAATCGGAGAACCATTCATCAAGCTGTTTATCAATCTTGATGATCTAAATAAATATAAGTTTCTTAAGGATAAAAGTCGAGTTGAAGCAACGGTGTTTTTCCTTTTCTTCATCCCGGGAATTCCTAAAGATGCTTTGATTTATTTTGCTCCGGCATTAAAGATTAAGCCTTGGCGCTTCTTTCTTATTGCAACCTTTGCAAGAATTCCTTCTGTGATTACATCAACAATGGTTGGGGAAGGTATTAGTCAGAACCGGTGGGGATTTACAATCGCTGTATTTGCAATAACGGCGGTTATATCGCTGGCCGGAATATTAATTAATAGGTGGTATATGAAAAAATTGGATAAGAAAAAGAAATGTTTAATCTTTGATTTAGATGGAACATTATTGAATACATTAGGTGATTTAACAGTCAATGTTAATCGGGTTTTGCGTGAAAAGGGATATGAAGAAAGAAGCCAAGAAGAAGTTCGACGTTTCTTGGGTAATGGTATCAAGAAATTAGTTGAATTAGCCGCACCACAAGGGATAAGCGAAGAAGAGTATCAGCAGTGCTATCAGTTGTTCTTACAATACTATTTTGCTAATCTAGACACTTATACAAAACCTTATGATGGAATAGTTGAAATGCTGACAAAGTTGAAGAAGCAAGGTTATAAAATTGCCATTGCTTCTAATAAACATATTGATGCTGTCAAAAAATTAAGTAATAAATTTTTTCCTGATTTGATTGATTTGCCACTGGGGGTTGGTGGTATAATTAAACCAAAGCCAGCTAGTGATATTATCGAAAAAATACTTTCGGAATTCAATCTTAAAAATGAAGACGTTATCTATTTTGGTGACAGCGAAGTCGATGTGGAAACCTGTTTGCAGAATAATTTAAAATGTATCTGCGTTTCCTGGGGATTTCGTGACAGAGAAGATTTGATTAAAGCTGGCGCGACGATTATTATTGATACACCTGAAGATATTGAGAGAATTATTAAGGAGGTATAGTTATGCTTTATGAAAGAGCAAACAGAGAAGCAATCAAAAAATTGCAAGAGGCCGAAGTAAGTCTTATTGGTGTCAGCACGGGCAAAGAGGAAATAGAATTCCTAAGCCATGGATACGCAATGCTGCATTCGGGTCCCCCAGTCGAGTATAAGGATATGTGCAGTGCGATGAAGAACGCTATACATGGAGCAATTGTTTATGAGGGTTGGGCTAGCAACATCAAAGAAGCCGAAAAGCTAGCGGCTAGTGGCAAGATTGTTTTTGGTTCAAATAATGAGAACCAGGCGGTAGGACCAATGGCCGGTATCATCTCACCTTCGATGCCAATATGTATTTATTTGAATACCACACATAATATCAAATGCTTTGTCCCCTTGAATGAAGGCTTAGGAAAAACACTTCGCTTTGGAGCAAATGATGAAACGGTTATCAAAAGGTTGAAATGGATGGAAAGAGTTTTAGGGCCAGTTATGGCTGAGGCCTTGAAAATATCTGGTCCGATCGATTTAACAAAAATGCTAATCACAGCCTTGCAACGGGGCGATGAAGGTCATAATAGAAATAAAGCAGCTACCAGTATTTTTATCAGAAGAATTGCTGCTTCGATGGTAAGAACAAGTTTTTCTAAAGAAGATATTGCTGATGCGCTTGATTTCTTAGATAGTAATGATCATATGTTCTTAAATATGTCGATGGGTGTGAGTAAAGCCACTATGGATTCAATTGTTGGTATTTCCCATTGTACGATTGTCGCCTGCATGTGTACCAATGGTCATGAATTTGGTATTCGGGTGGCAGGAACTGGCGATCGCTGGTTCACTGCACCTTCTCCTTATGCTCTTGGCAATTACTTTCCGGGAAATAGTGTTGAGGATGCTAGCCCAGTGCTTGGCGACTCTTATATTTCCGAAGCGGCGGGCATTGGTGGTTTCGCCATGGCTTGTGCACCGGGAATTAGCAATTTTATTGGTATCTCTATTCAAGATACTATCGAATATACATCTAGAATGTATAATATTACAGTTGCCGAACATGAAAAGTTCAAAGTTCCTGCCCTCGATTATAAAGGAACACCACTAGGCATTGATATTCGCAAAGTGGTAGCTACCAAGATCCTTCCAGTTATCAACACCGGTATAGCGCATAAACTTCCAGGGGTTGGTCAAGTAGGAGCGGGAATAGTTTATCCACCAATTGAATGTTTCACTCAAGCTACAAAAGCAATGAAAGTATAGCAAAGATAGGGTCAGCCCTATCTTTTTCTTTTCATTAATATTTTAATGAAATTAAAGCTATTCTATGGTACAATAGAAGACTACTAAGGGGGGATACAATGATTCGTAAATTCATGTCTTATTACAAACCACATATGAAATCTTTCCTCTTAGATATGCTATGTGCATTGACTATCGCCGTTTTAAATCTTTTTTATCCATTTATTACGAAAAATATTATTAATGTTTATGTTCCCAATAAGCAGCTGGAATTGATGCTTGTTTGGATGGGCATTCTTCTTGTTATCTATATTGCTAAGGCTTTATTAAACTTTGTTGTTCAGTATTGGGGCCATGTGTTTGGAATTAGAATTCAAGGTGATATGCGCAAAGATATGTT
Source organism: uncultured Eubacteriales bacterium (assembly GCA_964367815.1). GTDB lineage: Bacteria > Bacillota_I > Bacilli_A > RFN20 > UBA1709 > CAYIYR01. The sequence continues at coordinate 15,661 of CAYIYR010000019.1, read as the reverse complement.
TAGACATTTGCAGAAATTGCCATTCACTTATTATGATGAGACCAAAACTGGTTCAATTATGTCTAGAATGATCAATGATTTAATGGAGGTTTCCGAACTGGCCCATCATGGTCCAGAAGATCTCTTCATTTCTTCAATTACGATTATCGGAGCGATAATTATGATTGCAACCTTTGATTTATGGCTAGCCTTGATTATTGCCTGTGTCGTTCCATTAATTATCATCTTTGGGTTTTGGCGAAGAAAGAAACTATTAGAAACATATCGTGAAACAAGAATCAGAACAGCAGAGATAAATTCTGATGTTGAGAGTGCGATTTCGGGAATTAGAGTTTCCAAAGCTTATACCGCCGCTGATCATGAAATTGACAAATTCTGTGAGACTAATGGTTATTTCGAACAAGCGAAAGCAAAATCATATAAGCAGTTGGGTATCTTTGGTTCGGGAATGAACTTCCTGGTGGACTTCTTATATTTTGTTGTTTTATTAGCTGGTGGTCTCTTCTATTATTTTGAGATTATTAATATTGGTGATTTCACAGCCTATATTCTCTATATTGCGATGATAATCAGTCCAATAAGAACCTTTGTTTCAATTTTTGAAACTCTTCAAAATGGAATGACTGGATTCGCAAGATTCCAAGAGGTTATGGATATCAAAGAAGAAGACGATTCATCAAACTCGGTAGAATTAAAAAATGTTAAAGGCGAGATTTCTTTCAAAGATGTCAGCTTCCAATATGAGAATACGGATATTAAAAATGGTCACACTAACGTGATTGAGCATTTATCATTAACTGTTAATCCTGGTCAAACGGTCGCCTTGGTTGGACCATCGGGTTCGGGCAAGTCAACGCTGTGTCATTTGATTCCTCGTTTCTATGAAGTTCAGTCGGGTGAGATAGATATTGATGGTATTAATATAAAGAATATCTCACGCTACTCCTTACGCCAAAACATTGGCATTGTTACGCAGGATGTGTTTCTATTTGCAGGAACGATTAAAGAGAATATCACTTATGGCGATTTAGATGCCTCTGATGAGCGTATCATCGAAGCAGCAAAGAAAGCGAATATTCATGAATTTGTTATGTCCCTCCAAGATGGTTATGATACCTATGTTGGAGAGAGAGGAATTAAGTTATCCGGTGGTCAAAAACAAAGGATATCAATCGCAAGATTATTCTTGAAGAATCCACCAATCTTGATTCTCGATGAAGCGACTTCCGCTTTGGATAACATTACCGAAATGCAGATTCAAGAATCGCTAGAAGAGTTAAGCAAAGGTCGAACTAGATTAGTTGTTGCCCATCGTCTATCAACGGTTAAGAACGCTGATGAAATCATTGTTCTGACTAGTGATGGCATTAAAGAACGGGGCACGCATGAAGAGTTAATGGAACTCAATGCGATGTATGCTAATCTATATCAATATCAATTTAGACTTTAATGGTTAGGAGGTAATTTCAATGAAACCAGTAAATTTAAAAAGTATCGAAAAAATGGCAGAAAAGTATTCTGCAGACAAAGTTCAGAAAGTGTTGCGTTACAATCTATATAAGAATGATATAGCCAATATGGCCGTGGTGATGGAAAGCTATCAACGTACGGACAATAAGTTCTCATTAGAGATTCCAACCATGGAAGTAACCAATCAAAAGTCCAGTGGTCGTTGCTGGCTTTTCGCTGGTCTGAATTTACTTAGAGAGGAAGTCGCAAAGAACTGCAATCTGAAGTTTTTTGAATTGTCTCAAAACTATATGGCTTATTGTGATAAGTTAGAAAAAGCTAATTATTACATGGAGAATATTCTCGAACATATTGATTGTGAATGGGATGACAGAGTTTTCTCATTCTTAAATCACACACCAATTCAAGATGGTGGTCAATGGGATATGTTTGTTAGTCTAGTTAAAAAATATGGTGTTATGCCAAAGGATGCGATGGGAGAGACTTTCCAAAGTTCTAATACCGCTAAGATGAATAGTATCATCGCTACTAGATTACGCAGATTCACCGCTGATGTTCAAAAACTTCATGCTCAACATAAGGATAGTGAAATCGCCAGTGTTAAGGAAACCTGTTTACAACAGATTTATAATCTATTAACTTCTTGCTTCGGATTAGTTCCAACTCATTTTGATTTTGAATATGTTGATAAACGTGATGTCTATCATTGTGATAAGAATCTGACACCGGTAGAGTTTTATAAGAAGTATGTGAAAATTGATTTGAACAAATATCTAAGCATTATTAACGCCCCAACTAAAGATAAGCCTTACAATAAAACCTATACCGTTCAATGTTTAGGCAACGTTGTTGGTGGTAACCAGATTAAGTATTTGAATCTTCCAATCAATGAAGTGAAAGAATTGGTTATCAAACAATTACAAGCGAAAGAATTAGTTTGGTTCGGTAGTGATTGTGGTAAATTTGGTGTTCGTGAAGATGGTCTATGGGATGATGAAGCCATCGCGTATGCTGATGTCTTAGAAATGGATTTATGTTTAACCAAAGATCAAGGATTAGATTATGCAGAGAGTGCTATGAACCATGCGATGGTTATCTGTGGTGTCAATTTAGATGAAGGAAAACCAACTCGTTGGAAGATTCAAAATTCCTGGGGTGGAGATAGAGGCAAGAAAGGTTACTTTGTTGCTAGTGATAGTTGGTTTGATAAATATGTTTATCAAGTCATTATCAATCATAGTCATCTAAGTGCGAAACAAGAAAAGGATAGTCAACAAGAACCAATTAAATTGCAACCTTGGGATCCAATGGGAACATTAGCAGAATAGAGGTATTAAATGAAGAAAAAGTTTTTAGGAATAGTATTGTGTTTGCTACTAGTGGGAGTTATCTCATCTTGTGAACTGATTAACAAAGGCAGTTCATCATTGATAAGTCAAAACAATTCCTCATTAGTAAGCAGTCAAGAAAGTAGTGGGAGTTCGAGTTCTTCCGCTTCATCTAGTTCAAGTAACTCGAGTTCCAGCTCCAGTAGCAGTTCAAACTCATCTAGTAGTTCTTCTTCTAGTTCCAGCAGCAGTTCCAGCTCCAGCTCCTCTAGTAGTTCTAGTTCAAGTAGTAGTTCCAGCTCCAGCTCCTCTAGTAGTTCTAGTTCAAGTAGTAGTTCGTAAGAAAAATACCGCTATAATGGTTTAGGCGAAACACCATTGGATGATATGTTAACTGATTCAATGGAAAAAACAAACAATAGTATGGGTGTTGGCATTTCTTCTGTCGGAACTTCTAAGGCTTTAGTAGTTCCTGTTCAATTTGTGCCTACAACAATTAATAAGTCTTCTGGTCGGGGACAAACCGCTAAAAAATATGGCAGTTTTTCTAGTACTGATCTTGCAAAACTGAATAAGATATTTAATGGTACTAGTGCTGAGACCGGTTATGAAAGCGTTAGCAGTTTCTATAAGAAGAGTTCTTATGGTAAACTAAATTTAACTTTTGATATTGCGGATGTGTTTACGACTTCTAATAACTTCACTTATTATCAAAACAGCACTGATAGTGAAGGCTACAATGATGGCGATTCTAAAGTCTTAAAGTAAGTACTCCAAGGCTTAGATGCCAAATATGATTTTTCAAGTTATGATTATAACCACGACGGATATATTGATGGAATCTATTTGATTTATAGCATCCCCTTTGGTGGCAGCGATAGTATGGATGATGATTAATATTATTATACTTCTGACACTGATTTCTGGTGGGCTTGGGTCAACTGGTATCTGACCGATGATTATGAATATTATGATGGCGTCGAAGCTAATTACTTCATGTGGGCTAGTATTGATTTTGCGAATGAACCCTATGATGAAGCTTATGAGACTACCATTGAAGTGAATACATTGACTTATATTCATGAAACTGGACATATGTTAGGTCTTGATGATTATTATGATTATGATTTCTCTGGTCAGAGCCCCAAACAAACCGACTATGTTGGTGGTGTCGGTGGTGCGGACTTAATGGATTATACAGTTGGGGATCACTCACCAATATCAAAGATATTGTTGGGTTGGATTACTCCAACGGTGGTTACGACATCGACTAGTAATCTTACCTTAGTAAGTCTGCAATCTAATGTGGGAAATAATGAACATCAAGTTCTGTTAATACCTAAGCATTGGAATGATTCTTATTTTGATGAGTATTTATTGATTGATTTCTATACACCTAATGAGTTGAATCGTTTGAGTGCCGGACAATATGGTCTGTTCTCAGAAGCTGGTGTTCGTATTTACCATATTGATGCCACGGTCGATGGCACTAAGGGCAAGATGAATGATTCGAATTATGATACCATGTTCTCTTATAACAATTCCTCAACCGCTCATACTTTTGTTAGACTATTAGAAGCGGATAATGATAAAAGTTTAGAGTCCGCTATTAGAGCATATGATAGCAGCAGCCATGAATATTATTACACGACACCTTCTGCTAGCAATACGGACTTATTCCAAGCCAATAATACTTTGAATACTCGCTATACTTGGTATGATAATACACAAATGGGCTTTTCTATCAAGGTTGCTAGTGTTGCAAATACTTGCGCAATCATCTCAATTACCTATAAGTAGAATATAAAGCCAATAAAAAAGGAATGATTTGTTATGAGTCATTCCTTTTTGCTTGTTTATTGTTGTTCAGTAATGCTTCTAGCAATTTTGATGCCATTAGCTCCGGCTTGCGCTAGTCCTCTAGTGATTCCAGCACCATCGCCACCAACATAGAGATTATGAATAGCGGTTTCAAAACGATTATCCACTTCAATTCTATCAGAATAGAATTTAGCTTCAACGCCATAGAAGAGGGTGTGGTCATTGGCGATACCAGGGGTAACTGTGTCTAGGGCGGTCATCATTTCAATTAGGGCCTTTAAAGTTTTATAAGGTAGAATCAAAGCGAGATCACCAGGAACCGCTTCTTTTAATGTTGGTCTAACAAAGCCCTCAGAAATCCGCTTCTTGGTCGAGCGACGACTTTTTAACAAATCCCCATATTTTTGGACAATGACACTACCATTAGATAATCTATTTGCTAAAGAGGCAATTTCTTTACCATACTGGTTGGGATCGTTAAAGGGATCATCAAACTCATAAGAAACTAAGAGTGCGAAATTTGTATTGTCACTGCCTAGCTTCTCATCATTATAGGAATGGCCGTTACAGACCATGATTCCATCATAGTTTTCGACAACCACGTGGCCACTAGGATTTGAACAGAAGGTTCTAACCATCGTGCCATCACTAGTTGTATATATAAATTTTCCTTCATAGAGATTACGATTTATTTCTTCCATAATAATATTGTTGGTTTCAACTCTTACGCCTACATCAACACGGTTATTCTTAACACTGACACCATATTTCTTCATTGTTTTGCTCAGCCATCCGGCGCCAGGACGTCCGATACCGATAACAACATATTTTGATTGAATTCTTTTTCCATCTTCCAAGACGACACCTTCAATCTCGTTGTCATTGACGATGATGTCGGAAACTACTGAATCAAATAAATAATCAACATGGGGCTTTAAATGCTCATAGATTGATTTTAAGACATTGAGATTAACTTCGGTACCTAAATGGCGAACTTCGCTTCTAAGCAGCTTTAATCCCACGGCGATACCTTTCTTCTCAATCTCATAATTTTTACGAGAATTGGGTTTGGTTAATTCATTGGGTGCGCCATGTTTGAGATTGATTTCATCAACATAGCGAATTAGTTCAAGAACTTCCTGATCATCTAGATAATCAGTTAGCCAACCACCAAATTCACTGGTGATATTAAACTTACCATCCGAATATGCACCACCACCGCCAAAACCAGAAGTGATTGAGCAGCTGGGTTTACAGCCGCGGTTTCCGTTAATATCGCGTGGGCATTTATCTATTTGTCCTAAGAGTAAAGGACATTTACGATTATAGATATCGTGTCCCTTATCAATTAGTAGGACTTTTAAGCTTGGATTCTTGTTTGTTAGCTCATAAGCTGTGAACATTCCCATTGGTCCCGCACCGACAATTATAACATCATAGTATTCTTTCATAAAAAAACCCCCTAAGAGTATTTGGAGGGGAATCGTCTTTTTTATATCCCTAATGATTATAAACTAACGTTGTTTTAGATGTCAAATGATAGCGTTTTCAATTTTTTTGCTGTGTTGACCACCCCTATATTCATTTGATATTCTAATAAGAGAAACGAGGCGAGATGATGGACATTAGTTGGAATCCTTGGCATGGCTGTCATAAATATAGTGAAGGTTGTCAACATTGTTATGTTTATCGTGGTGATGCTCGTTTTGGTCGCGATAGTTCCATTGTGACAAAATCCAAAGATTTCTTGAAGATTCTTGCGAAAGATCGCAGTGGTAAGTATAAGATACCCTCAAATAGTATGGTCTACACTTGTTTTACAAGTGATTTCTTTGTTGAAGATGCTGATGAGTGGCGGACAGAGGCTTGGCAAGTGATGAAAACCAGATCAGATTTAAGCTTCTTTCTTATCACTAAACGCATAAGTAGATTGAAAGATTGTCTGCCATCCGATTGGGGTGATGGTTATGATAATGTGGAGATTTGTTGTACTGTTGAGAATCAAAAACGGGTTGATGAACGTCTACCAATCTATCTTTCCTCGCCGATTAAAACGAAAACTATTATCTGTGAACCATTATTAGAAAAGATTGATTTGAGTTGCTATCTAAATGATTCAATTCGCTTAGTAGTAGTTGGCGGGGAATCGGGATTAGAGGCCCGACCATTAGATTATGATTGGGTCTTAAGTATTAGGACGCAATGTATTGAACATAATGTCGCATTTTTCTTTAAACAAACAGGTGCAAAGTTTATAAAAAATGGTAAAATATATAATATAGAACGCAAGTTCCAAGGAAATCAGGCTCGCAAAGCCCAAATTGATTATCGTTATAATAGGAAAGGAGTAGTATATGATTTATTTTCAGAAAGTGAATAACAACAATTTAATTAGAACGTTATCACAAGCTTCAATTGAAATATTCAAAGAGCACTACATTCCTATTTTAGGTGATCAACAGGTTGAATATATGATTGGCTTATTTCATACGCCTTCAGCCATCAAAAGACAGATGAGTGAAGGGTGCAACTTCTATCTTGTTTTCAGTAACACCACGCCTTGTGGATTTTTTGGGATTGAAAAGCATGGCGCGAGAATCTTTTTAAGTAAACTCTATCTAGCGAAACATTATCGTAATGAAGGTACGGGTAGAAGAATGTTGAAGAAGATAATTGAGTTATCAGAGAAAGAAACTGCTATCTATTTGACTGTAAATAAACACAATGATTCCTCTTTGGGTTTCTATATTCATGAAGGCTTTAAGAAGATTGGTGATTTAGTAACCGATATTGGTAATAACTACGTTATGGATGATTACATTATGGAGAAGAAGATTACTAGAGAAAGCGAGTTAGAACTAGAAGAGAAAGTTAAGGAAGAGAAAGTCGAAGAAATCAACCCTGTCAAAGTAAAGAAAGCCACAACTAAACCCAAGAAAGAAATCGATAAGCCCAAGAAAGTGAAAACCGAACGGGTTGCTAAGAAAGCTACCAAGACCGATAAATAATAGATTACAATAATCATCAGTGAACCCCTAGTGTGAGACAAAAACATTAGGAGTTTTTAATTTTATTGATATTTTCGCGGTTTCTTCCTATAATTAGATAAAAGTATTATCTAATTGAAGAGGAGAGAATTAAAATGGCAAAAGAAGTAAAAAAAGCAGAAACTAAAAAAGAGGTTAAGAAAGTCGAACCAGCTAAGAAGACACCAGTCAAGAAGGTGGAAGCAAAGCCAGTTGAAAAGAAAACCCCAGCTAAGAAAGTAGAAGCTAAACCAGTCGAGAAGACTGCTCCAGCTAAGAAAGTGGAAACTAAACCTGTTGAGAAGAAAGTAGAGACTAAGAAAACTTATCATTTGACTTATCGTCAAGATAAGAGACAATGGCAGATTATTCTAACCCATGGAGATAAAGCTATTAAGTTATTTAATACCAAGGCCGAGGCCCAAGTTTATCTTGATAAGTTAGCAGATAATCAAAATGCTAATGTTTCGATTAAGAAAAAAGACGGAAAGTTCCAAAAGCAGAAATAAGTAATGGTCCCTTCGGGGACTTTTATGTAGTATAGACACTTTAGAAAGGGTGGATACTGTGGACAATGTAGAAGAAAAGAAAAACCAAGGTTTTATAAAGTACCTTAAGAAGTTTTATGCTTTTTTGATTAAATCATTAAATGGCATGGCTTATGGTTTATTTGCGACCTTGATTATTGGCGTAATTATCTCAACTATCGGTGGCTTTTTTCCATCCGATAGTCTAGTGGGTATTAGTTTAGGAAAACTAGGAACCGCTTTGAAGAGTTTAATGGGTGTGGGCATTGGTATCGGTATTGCTTGGGCCCTGGATCTAAAAAGTCTAAAAATGATTTGTGCGGGAGTGGTTGGCGGTATCTCAACTCTGGTAACTAAAGCAGATCCAGTGGTGTGTTATATCACGGTTGTTGTTACTATGGAAATTGTGGTATTAATCTTTAGAAAGCCAACGCCAGTAGATATCATTATCATTCCTCTAGTTGGTTCTTGTTTAGCGTTAGTTATTGCTTTGTTAATTGGGACACCAATTGCGACAGCGATGACCGCTATCGGCAGTTTTATTGAGAAGGCAACGGAGTTGAAACCGTTCTTTATGGGAATTGTTATTGCGGTGATTATGGGTATGTGCTTGACCGCCCCAATTAGCAGTGCCGCAATTGCAGTATCTCTACATTTAGGTGGACTAGCTGGTGGCGCGGCAGTTGTTGGCTGCTGTGTTCAGATGCTAGGTTTCGCAGTCATGGGAATCCGTGATAACAATATTGGCATGACCATCTCAACCGGTATTGGGACTTCAATGCTCCAATTCAAGAATATCTTAAAAAAGCCGATTATCTGGTTGCCTACCATTATTGTCTCGGCGATATTAGGACCACTATCAACTTTAGTTTTTAAGGTTCAATGTGATTATACGGGCAGTGGCATGGGAACATCCGGACTTGTTGGTCAAATCGCCACTTATAGTGCGATGGGCAATACTAAGGAGTTCTGGCTAGCCTTGTTTATCTTAGAGATTGTTTTGCCAATAGTATTGGTGTTTATTGTTGATTTGATTTTCCGCAAGTTTAAATTAATTAAGCCGGGAGATTTAAAGATTTAAGAGGGAAGAAGGGAAATGAATGAAGAATATATTGAAGGCTTTTATGATATTGTTTTCAATAATCTTCCTTTCATCATGCTTTGGTAACAATTCTTCCTCTTCGTCTTCTAATAAAACCAGTAGTTCTTCTAGTAGTATATCTTCTCAGACATCTACTAATAGTAGTAGTTCTACGAGTGTGGAGCCCTGGAGTCCAACTTATACTGTTTATAGTAATTTCCCCTTTGAAGGTTTTACTACCGGTTTAGCAAATCCCAATGGCGCCAACTGCTACTTAAAAGTAAAAAGTGGGAATACCATAACGCTAAAGATTCATTCGGGATTATGGGTTTATAAGAGTATGTCGCGGAATAATAACATTATTACAAAGGATAAAGAATATCAACTTTTAGTTGATAATAATATAAATATTGTTGTTGATTATGAGAAATATCGCAATGGGATGGAATTTGTTTATAATAGTGATACTAATTCTTATGCGCTAAGTAAAGCACCAATTTATAATAGTGCGGATACGATTGTTGATATCCCCAGTGTTTATAATGATGATGTTCATGGTTTGCTACCAGTAGAGAAAATCAATGATGAAGTATTTCTAAATAGAATTGAACTAACTTCTATCAAATGGACTGACAAGATGAAAATAATCGGTAACAGCGCCTTTAGTGGTTGCAAGAACTTAGTAACCTATGGTGTGATGACTAATCTGACCGAGATTGGTGATTTTGCTTTTGAAGATTGCGGACTCACCGAATTTAAAGTGCCCGCCAGTTTAACAAAACTAGGTGTTGGCGTCTTTAAAGGCGCATCTATTACTAATTTCTATTCCTTTAATGCTAAGTATTCTGTTGATACCTATACAGTTGGTAGTATTACAGCGAAAATCCTATTTGATGATGATAAGAGTGAATTAGTCGCTTATAGCAGTGGGGTTGATGAGATAGCAGAATATACGATTCCTGCTACTGTTGATTATATTCATCCCTATGCCTTTACTAAAGCTGATATTAAAGTAGTGAATGTCCAAGATAGTGCGACAGTTAGTGGCAAAGCATTACTCAAAAAAATAGATAAGTATGCTTTCGCTTACACGCAAGTAACGACCATGAATCTACCGTATTTATTAACAGAGATTGATGATTATGCTTTCTATGGTTCAAAAGCGATTACGAATGTGGTGCCGCAAAATGAGATTTATTTAACCAAGATTGGTAATAGTGCGTTTGAACAATGTATTAATTTCCAATGGTTTAAGGCAAGTAGCATTTATTCTAAAGATTATACCTTTCCAGCTAGTGTAACCGCAATTGGTAAACGGGCTTTTTATCAATGCCATAATTTATGTAATATTATTAAACTAAGTCATGTTAGTATAACCATTGGTTCAGAAGCATTTTATGATTCTAATCTAGCGTGTTTACAAATCTATGGTACCACTTTTACTAGCATTGGTAGCGATGCCTTTAAGAACTCAAGATTAAATTCAATGCAAATATTTATTGATGGTTCTAATATATTTGATTATTTTTTTGTAACTGATGACATTGTCTACTTAGCAGGTAGCAAGGGAATTGGTTATATTTATACAGAAAGATACCAGACTGATGATTTACCAGCGATTATTGGCAAGATAAATAATATAAATACAACTATCGCTGCTAATAGCGTTATTCAGAACAATTATATTGCCTATAGTAGTCTTGAGACCCATTGGGATAGTAGTATAAGTCAAAATGTAACTGATAGTACCTCTTACTTTTATTTCGCCAAGAAGTTTTATAGTGGCTACTATAATCCTAATTATGATGATATTACAGATAACTTTGTTAGAAAGCACTATAATGTTAGCGAAGATGTCGAATATTATACCTATCAAGGCTAGTTTAGTCTAAATATTGATAGAAAAAAATAAATTGAATTTCTTAACTGATTACTAGATTCATGGAAATCTTTGTAAGAAATCGAACTTGTCTAGGGCATCTGAAAAGATGCCTTTCTTGACAAATAAATGATACTAAATTGAGAATAATGTGATATTGTGTTAACATTATGATGATGAATACTAGTTTACTTTAATAAAGGGGTAGTAGTTATGAATGAACAAACTAAGCAGAGGATAATTAAAGTTACTGTAGATAGAGAGTGGGAGAAATATCACACTCCTGCAAATCTTGCAAAATCGATTTCAATTGAAGCAAATGAACTATTGGAATGCTTTCAATGGGATGAAGAAAACTATAATCTAGAACACGTCAAGGAAGAGCTTGCCGATGTTTTAGTGTATTGCTACGATCTTCTCCATAAGTTAAATCTAGATGTTAATGAAATAGTAAATGCGAAGATGGACATAAATGAGAAAAAGTACCCAATTTCCAAAGCAAAAGGGAATGCTAAGAAGTACGATGAGTTTGAGGATTAGTTATGATAGTATATAGTGGTAGTAAGGAACAATTCTTCTATGATGTGAAGAAGCATGTTATCGCAAAAAGGATTCATAATTTATTTGAAGAATTGGGAGTTAATAAAGAATCGGAATCTGAATTTAGATCGTGGATCAATTCTCTTTCGCAAATGGTTTTTGTTTTGGAAGATAAACGAGTAGATGATGATGTGGAGGTTGCTATTGAATATCAAATTCCGCTTACCTCTAAGCGCGTTGATTTCATGATTGCCGGAGAAAAAGATAATCAGGAAAATATAGTTGTTATAGAGTTGAAACAATGGACCGCATGTACTGCGACAAGCAGAGAGTACGTTGTTAAGGCATTTACTGGCAATGCAGAAAGAGAGGTGCCTCATCCATCACAACAAGTATATTCATATGCACAATTAATACAGAATTTTAATGAATCTATTATTGAGAATAAAATTAAACTTATTCCTTGTGCCTATCTTCACAACTATTCCGAAGACAAGAAAGATCAAATATATAATAAGTCATATTTACCAATGGTAAAATTGGCGCCATTATTTTTGGAGGAAGATGTGGAGAAATTGCAAGATTTTATTGCTAGCAAAATCCATACTAAATCATCTAAAAATCTATTTGAAATAATAGAACATGGGAAATTAAAACCATCACGTTCATTACAAGATGCAGTTGGTAGCATCCTTAATGGCAATGGCGAATTTCAAATGATAGATGAACAACAAGTGGCATATGCTACTATTCTTAAGTTAGTTGAAAACACTATCAGAGATAGTGAAAAACATACTGTCATTGTCCAAGGTGGACCGGGGACAGGCAAGAGTGTCATTGCCATCAATCTTTTGGCAAAGATATTAAATAATGGTTTTTCTTGTGGCTATGTAACAAAAAATAGTGCTCCAAGAGCCACATTCTCTAATAATCTTGTTAAAGGAAAGTATACTCTTTCTTACCTTAAGAGTTTATTTATGGGGTCAGGTAGTTTCTATCGGGCGCCTTTTAATGCTTTTGATTGCTTATTGGTAGATGAAGCACATCGTCTAAATGAGAAATCTGGTTTATTTGCAAATAAAGGTGAGAATCAAATTAAAGAAATAATCAATGCATCAAAAATAAGTGTTTTCTTTATTGATGAGGATCAAGTGGTAACTACAAAAGATATTGGATCTGTTAAGGAAATAGAGTATTGGGCTAGATTATTGGGAAGCAAAGTTCATAAGAGCGATAGTTTGATTCTCCAATCTCAGTTCAGATGTAATGGTTCCGATGGATATCTTGCGTTTCTAGATAATACCCTAGGTATTAGAGAGACGGCCAACTATAGTTTAGATGGATTAGATTATGATATAAAGATATTTGATAGCCCAACAAAAATGCGAGAGGAATTGCGAAAGAAGAATACAAACAATAAAGTTAGAATGATAGCGGGTTATTGTTATCCATGGGCGAGTCAAAAAGATAAGACACAAATAGATATAGTATTAGAAGATGGATTTAAAGCTCAATGGAACTTTACAACCGATAAGTTTGCAATAGAAGAAGATTCATTTGAACAAGTTGGCTGCATTCACTCTACGCAAGGATTAGAGTTTGACTATGCTGGTATTATTATTGGCAATGACTTGAGATACGAAAATGGTAGAGTAATTACTGACTATACCAAAAGAGCACCATCTGATGCTTCATTAAAAGGAATAAAGACAAATAAGAACTATGAACTTGCTGATAAGATCATCAGAAATACTTATAAGACATTATTATCTAGAAGTCAAAAAGGCTGCTATGTCTATTGTGAAGACAAAGCATTGAGCAAATATTTAAAAAAGAAAATTGGACAGAAAGAAAACTATTAGTAATAAAAAGTGGATTGAGAATAGTTCAAATCCACTTTTATAATTTATTTATTAGTATATATCTTTACTATCTCACCGATATACATTTTATGATAATCATCTTTATATACTCTCTTATCAACTTTAGAATCTAACATTTTAGGATCTATGAAATCATTATAGAGCTTCTTACAGACATAAGTTACTTTCGCTTCTTCAAAAGTTGTGGTTCCATTAATGGATATCGGGTGGAATCCAACTTTTTTTATCTTGTCTTCATCTCTACCACTGACTGTTCCTAAATAGGACAGTTCTTTTTTGTATTTCGCATCAAAGAAGGTAATCGTGAAAGTATCACACTTTTCGGTGAAGAGAAAAGTGTGCCTTGTCGGTCTTACAAAAGCGAAGAAGACATATTTATACCATAAATATCCTATGCCTCCCCAGTTAATGGTCATCGTATTACAATTATCAGGAGTTCCTGCTGTTATCAAAGCCCAACCATCTCTTAAATCAGTAGAAAAATAATTGGGTAGAGTCTGAATATCAATTTCTTTTAACATATTTATCACACCGCCTCTATCTAATAGTATATTCTCAAACCCAAATTAAGAAAACGATTATTTTGATATAGAATACTTACTATATGATTAAACATTGGATTACAAATATCGACATAATGCGACATGTCGATTTATGTATAATTTTGCTGTCTAATAATAATAGAATAAAGAGTGGTGAATAATGATGGGTATATAAGTATTATTTCTTTCCTGCATTGAGCAGACGCAAATAATTTGATATAATCAAATCAACAAGTAAAGTAGGTGCTCATATGGAGAGAACAATAACATCCGTTTGTATAGATTATACGCATGATGGTAAGGGCGTAGTTAAGGTTAATAAGATTCCCACTTTTGTTGATAATTTATTAATCGGTGAGGAAGCCAAGATTCTAATTACCAAAAGAGAGAGAGGATATAATCTAGGTCGACGCCTAGAATTACTCACTGTCTCAGAAAATAGAGTCAAGCCAAGATGTGAGAACTATCGTTTTTGTGGCGGCTGTCATGTTCAGCATATGGCCTATGCCGAACAATTAAAGTTTAAACAAAATCGGGTAAGAGAAGTCATTAAGAGAATTGGTGGGGTGGAAGTTGAAACACCAATTATTCATGGTATGGATAATCCTTTAAGATATCGCAATAAAGTCCAAGTACCAATAGGTGAAACCTATGAGGGTAGAATCGTTGCGGGATTCTTTAAAAAAGGATCGCATCAGATTATTGATATGGAAGAATGCTTTATCGAAGATAAAGATGCGGATGATTTAATTAATACAGTTAAGGGCTTAGTCCAGAAACTAGAGATTGAGCCTTGTGATATTCATGAGGGTAGAGGAACACTAAGATATGTGATAGTCAGAAAATCATTCTCTACAGGAGATATGATGGTTATCTTAGTTACTAGAGGTGAATTCTTACCAAAAAAAGAAAGATTCATAAAAGAATTAGTAACAAAACATCCGCATGTTAAAACCGTTGTTCAAAATGTTAATCCCGCTAAATCTAGCGTTGTATTAGGACAGACAGAGAAGACATTATATGGACCAGGATTTATCTATGATAGAATCTGTGGCTTATCTTTTAAGATTTCCGCTCATTCATTCTACCAAGTTAATCCCATTCAAACAGAGATTCTTTATAATAGAGCGGTTGAGTTCGCACAACTTACCGGCAAAGAGAAAGTATTAGATGCCTATTGTGGCGTTGGTACTATTGGATTAATCGCCGCTAAACACGCCAAAAAAGTAGTTGGTGTGGAACTCGTTGGTAGTGCGGTTAGAGATGCGGAAGAGAATGCCTATGCTAATAAGATAGAGAATGTTGAATTCTATCACGATGATGCGACTTCATTTATTAACAAGATGTCACGTAAGGGCATGAGTTATGATGTGATGTTCTTTGATCCACCAAGAGATGGATGTAGTAAGGAGTTTCTCGCATCAGTAATGCAGATGGAACCAAAGAGAATAGTATATGTATCTTGTGATCCATCCTCATTAGCGAGAGATTTAAAGATATTAAAAGATAAATACGACCTAACAAAAATCGAATGTGTGGACATGTTCCCCCAGACTTATCACGT
>CAYIYR010000018.1:0-27622 GCA_964367815.1 uncultured Eubacteriales bacterium | reverse complement strand
GGCCCGACGAGCTACCGGACTGCTCTACTCCGCGATGTGTAATCGTCTTCCGGTTAAAAATAATTTGGCTTAAGTAGAATGGCGGAGGCGAAGAGATTCGAACTCTTGCTAGCGTTTCCACTACTGCCGGTTTTCAAGACCAGTCCCTTCAGCCGCTTGGGTACGCCTCCATAAAGTTTTGGTGGACCCTGTAGGACTCGAACCTACAGCCAGCCGGTTATGAGCCGGTAGCTCTGACCATTGAGCTAAGGGTCCGCGTTCGGTAATCAAGGGTGGTGGCGGCAGTGGGACTCGAACCCACGACCATCCGGGTATGAACCGGGAGCTCTAGCCAACTGAGCTACACCGCCAAATATTAAGTTGTTCCTTGGTGGAGCCAAGGGGGATCGAACCCCTGACCTCCTGCGTGCAAAGCAGGCGCTCTCCCAGCTGAGCTATGACCCCAAAAGATGGTCGGGATGACAAGATTTGAACTTGCGACACCCTGGTCCCAAACCAGGTGCACTACCAAGCTGTGCTACATCCCGAAAAAAAACATATGGCGCGCCCAGCAGGAGTCGAACCCGCAACCTTTGGATTCGTAGTCCAACACTCTATCCAGTTGAGCTATAGGCGCGTGCTAAAGTAGTATATCAAAAGCACATAGAAAAGTCAATAAACATCGAAAAAAATACTTAGGATTTTATTAAGAATGGAGGTTCCAACCGGATTTGAACCGGTGCTCACTGAGTTGCAGTCAATTGCCTTACCACTTGGCTATGGAACCGTGCGGATAACATTATAGCAAACTATTAAGGTAGTTTCAACTAAAATTGCTTCATGATATCTAATTTCTTCTCGCTTCTATTTCCTTTGCTCCATATTAAGATATTATGCATATATTACACTGAAATTGCTTTAATTTAGGCAGAAAATATAGTAAACTATTATATAAGCAGGAGGACTTAGTAGTGAAATTACTTATTGTTTCAATTACAGCTGGTGAAGGACATAATGCCATTGGGCATGCGCTTGAGTCTTTTATCGCTGAAAACTATAACAATTGTGAAGTAAAAATGATTGACTTATACCAAAAAGAGCATCGTTTTGCCGCTTTTTTGGTGGATAATATGCAATCTTTCATGATGAAGTTCTTTCCTAGAATTATGCATTTAAATTATCGGATGACAATGAATAAAAAGCTGAATACAAGTCATAATTTTCCTTTGAAAATGGGTCTGATTGCTATGGATAGTTTTTTGGATGAAGTAAAAGCCTTCCAACCGGACATTATCTTCGCTACGCATGCCTATGCTGCTGCCTTGGTTAGTTATTGTGCAGCTAATAAATTTATATATTGCAAAAACTATACTGTTATCCCTGACTATGTAGCGTACCCATACTGTGAAAACAATGCGGCTTTGGACTATATTTTCGTTTCTGATGATGAAGTTAAGAATGAATTAGTTAGTAGGGGAATAGGTGAAGAAAAGATTCGTGTTTATGGAATCCCATGTCAAACAAAGTTCTTAGAGCCTCATAATCGGCCACGTTTATTGAGACAATGCCACATAGATACAAGTAAGTTAACTGTTTTAATCATGAATGGTGGAAAGAATATGGGCGCCCATAGCAATCTGCAGATATTAAAGAGTATTTATAGATGTGAAAACGTTAATATTATTGTCGTAAATGGTAGAAATGAGAAAACAAAGAATGCGATTGATCGATATCTCATGAATCATCCAAATCCCAATGTCACCAATATCGGTTTTGCAAGCAATATTGATGAATTGATGTCTATCAGTGATGTAATGATTGGTAAGGCTGGAGGAGTAAGCTTGACAGAGGCTTTTGCGATGGATCTGCCAATTATAGTTCCATTCTCGCCACCATATCAAGAATTATGGTCAATGCGCAAGTTGGAAGAAATGGGTATTATTACGCATCTTAAGACAGCGAAAGATATTCCCGATTATTTAGAGCATTTAGTAAGTTTTCCTGATGAGCTAATGCTAATGAAGAGAAACATGCAGAAGATTAGAAGGACCGATGCGACTGAACGCATTGTTGACTTAATGATGAGAAATATTTAAAAGAGCAGATTATGTCTGCTTTTTTTGCACAAAAAAACGTGGTGTTACCACGCTTTTTTCTATCTAGAAGCTTTTCTTCTCTTCCGGCGGTGCTTAGTTCTTTGGAGTTTAACAATAGTATATGCGGCGATGCCACCTGCTACTGCAACAGCAACGACAATTAGTAGCCATGTTGGAACGACATTAGATCTAATCCTCTCCCACATCGCAACAACATTTACGTTTTCTTCACCGAAGTCTTGCATGACTGCACATCTTGTAATTACTTCTTTGGATGGATATTGGGTGTCAAACTGTGTATTGAGATCAACACTTGTTTTAACAATCATTCTTGTCGCATCATAATCAGTACTTAGCGAACCATTGAAGAAGTAGGATAAATCAACTGTTCTATCGCCTTCCTCATCTCCATACCAATCCCAAACCATATCCAGCATATCATCACCAGCTATGAAACTTGTATAGCCGATAAATTCCATGTTTTGTTTGGCAATTGTAGGATCAGAGATAAAATTCAAGAATTCACAGGCTAGGTCAACGTTGCCACCTTTAGGAACGCACCAACCATCGAACCAGATATTACTTCCTTCTTGAGGAACAGAGAACTTCAGTTGCTTTCCATCATAATCGCTTTCAGCAGTATCCATTGAATAAACGGCATCACCACTCCAAGCTAGATTAATATCAACGGTTCCTCTAGCAACATCGTTTTTGCCGCTATCTACTTCGTAACCATAGATATTCTTCTTTAAACTATTTAAAGCTTTTTCAACTGCAGCGATGGTATCAGCATCATGACGATTAAAAATAATATTGATTTGCTTGTTATACTCTGCATCGGAGATAGTGCCATCATTCCATTTTGCACGCAAATCAGTTAGTTCTTGTCGATAAACTTTAGCGATTGCGACAATATAAGTATCTCTCATGCTGTCCTTAACTTGAATTTTTTGATCATAGTCAACGGACCATAAGGACTGCCAGGATTCCATATCAATATCAGCGACATCTTCAGGGTCATAGGTTAAACCAACGGTTCCCCACATATAACCAACAGCATAGTCA
This sequence comes from uncultured Eubacteriales bacterium, assembly GCA_964367815.1. Classification (GTDB taxonomy): domain Bacteria; phylum Bacillota_I; class Bacilli_A; order RFN20; family UBA1709; genus CAYIYR01. Next base: position 24,482 of record CAYIYR010000018.1, on the reverse strand, counting down.
GTCCAATTATTAGTAGTGAAGATATCTTGGAGATATTGTGATGAATATTGGAAATAATTTGGAATCTTTGCTTGAACATTGGGAATTTTCTCAATCATATCATTTTTTATCATCTTTTGAATAATATAATCAGAAGGACAAACCAAATCATATTGAGAAGCATTGGTCTCAAGAATGTTCAACATTGTTTCATTGGTATCAAATGTCGAATAATCAACCGAAACACTCTTGCCTTGATCCTTATATTTCTCGTTATAATAATTTTCAAATTGAACCACAATTTCTGGAGTTGGATTATTCTCATCATCGCCTTCGAGACCTGTTCCATCATAGATATAATCGCCCCAGTTATAGATGCTCAATGTTTGGGCATCACTGGGAGCCTTTTTATTACCTTCGTCGCCATCTTTTCCACAGCTAGCTAGTGGTAAAGCAATTAATGCTGTTAAGAGGACAGTGGCTGATAGGGAAGTGATTTTCTTTAGATTCATACTATGCTCCTTTCTTGCCACTTAACTTGGTGGCACGGATGTTAACAATAATCAATCCGATTAAAACAACCGCAAAGATTATCGTTGTTAAGGCCCGCATCTGATTAGGAATTGGTCCTTTTGCAATCTCGGACTGTATCAATGTACTTAATGTCTGAAATGACTTGCCTTTGGTGAAGGCGGTGATGATGTAATCATCAAGTGATAGAGTAATTGATAGCAAGAATCCAGAGAATATTCCAGGTAATATTTCAGGAAGTATAACCTTCCATAATGCATATTTTGGTGTTGCTCCTAAGTCAAGAGCAGCTTCATAAACGTTCGGATCCATTTGCTGCAACTTCGGTTTGACACTAAGGACAACAAAGGGAACGGTGAGAACCACATGTCCTACCAAAAGTGTAAAGAAACTAGTATTAATGTGGAAGATAGTAGTGAAAAGGAGAATTAGAGATAAGGCGATAACGATTTCAGGATTAATTACCGGAATACGCGATGCCATCTCCATGGCATTTCTTACACGTTTGCGACTGTAGTAGATGCCGATAGCACCAGCAGTGCCCAAAAGGGTAGATACAGCAGCAGAGCTGACAGCAATTAGTATTGTGTTGCCTAGGGCTTTAAGTGTTTCCTTATCATTAAAGAGTTTCGCATATAATTTGAACGAGAAACCATTCCATGCACCGACATTCTTTGTCTCAGTAAAACTAAAGATAATTAGAACAAAGATTGGGGCATACATCAAGAGAAGGATTAGCCAAACATAGGACTTTGCAAACATTCTTTTTACCATAAGCCACCTCTAGCATTATCTTCTTTTTGGATATTCTTCGTTAAAGCCATGGTTAAGACAATTAGTGTTAACATGATAATTGCCATAAAACTACCCATGTTCCAACCACCAACTGTTTTTCCTTGTTCAAAGCTACGGTTAATTGCTCCACCAAGAAGACTAATCATTCTTTCTGACATAACATCACTGATAACATAAGAAGACATTGTCGGCATGAAAACCATGGTTGCTGCACTAACAATACCAGGCATAGAAAGAGGAATAACGGCTTTTACAAAAGCTTGCCGTGGAGAAGCGCCTAAGTCGCTAGCTGCTTCAACCAAACTTTTATCCATCTTTAACATGGTGGTGTACAGAGGCAAAATAACAAATGGTAGATAGTTATAAACCATGCCGATAAGAGTACAAATAATGGGATAATCACCACCATTGAGACCTATCCAGTTAAGCAAGTCTCTAGTAGCACCAGTTCTTAGTACAAAGTTAATCCACATTGGCATTATGAATAGTAACGCTATGACTTTCTTAAAACCAAATTCTTTCTTCGCTAATATATAAGCAATTGGATAACCAATTATCAAGCAAAGAATTGTGTTTAATGCTGCAATTACTAGACTTAGGAAAAGGGTATTTAACTTTTCTTCAGTTGTAAAGAATGTCTGAAGATTGTTAAGAGAAAATTGACCACCGGCATTAGTGAAAGCATAGTAGAATATTACCGCTATGGGAGCGATAACAAATAAGATCAAGAAGATTGCGTAAGGAATACCAAGATACTTACGCGAAAACTTGAAATATTGTTTAGCTTTTAACATAGTTCTTGATGTCTCCTTTGATTTTTAATTTAATCTTGGATGGATCAATTTTCACACTAACACGGTCATTTTCGTTCCAAGTATATTCAGTATCAACGACAAAGTCATCATCATCCTCGGTACGAATAATTATTTGATAGTGGTCGCCTTTATAGATAATATTTACTATTTGACCAGCGACCTCGCCATCTTCTTCGTTATCGATTATTTCAATATCATTTAAGCCTACTTCAACGATGACATCAACATCTGTTAAATCATAGATAACGCCACGTTCATCTTTTAGATAGCCATCTTCAGTAACTACCGAGTTGGGTAGGAGTTGAGTGATGTCAGCTTGGAAAGTACCTTCCGCAAAAACAACATCATTGTTTTTATTAATGTAGCCATCATAAATATTACTAGTGATTTCTTTCTTCATAATATGAATCATATCTGGCTCAATTTTAATCCAAACATCTTGATCGGTTTCATAGTCTTTTGTATCATTGGTTACAACTTCATTTTTGCCAATGTTAATGGTATATTCATAATGGACACCTTTGAAAATCTCGGTAACTAATTTTCCTTTGACCATACCTTCTGCTTCTTTACAGATAATGACATCTTCAGGACGAACAACAACATCAACCTTTTCGTTCTTTTCAAAATCATCAACACAGTCAAATAAATGACCAAGGAATCTTACTTTACGATTACCAAGATAGGTAGCGTTGTAGATATTGCTTTCGCCAATAAAGTGAGCGACAAAAGCATTTTTTGGCTCATTATAGATCATTGTTGGCGTGCCAATCTGTTGAATGGCACCATCTTTCATAACCACGATAGTATCCGACATTGTTAAAGCTTCTTCTTGATCATGGGTAACATAAATAAAAGTGATGCCGAGTTTCTCATGCATCTCTTTTAGTTCGAGTTGCATATCTTTTCTCATTTTTAAATCGAGAGCGCCAAGTGGTTCATCCAGAAGAAGAATCTCTGGTTCATTAACAATTGCTCTTGCAATAGCGACTCTTTGTTGTTGACCACCAGAAAGGGTTGTAATATCACGCCATTCAAATTCTTCGAGGTCGACAATCTTCAGAGCATTGGTTACTTTCTGATCAATCTCATCACTGGTAAGCTTTCGGCTAAATTCATGGGTATTTCCGTGTTTATCAGTTTCGGTTTCAGTAATCTTTTTTAATTTTAAACCGAAAGCGATATTGTCATAGACATCAAGGTGAGGGAATAAAGCGTATTTTTGGAAGACGGTGTTAATTGGTCTTTCATATGGTGGTAGATTAGTAATATCTTTACCATTTAAATAGATTTTCCCAGATGTTGGCATTTCGAAACCAGCAATCATTCTTAAAGTAGTAGTTTTTCCACAGCCAGATGGTCCTAATAAAGTAACAAACTCGCCTTTATTAACATAGAGATTTAGATCCTCAACAGCAATTGTTTCATCATAGTCCTTATTAACATTTTTTAATTCAATAATAACTTTATCTTTATTCATTTTTAATTCCCTCTAAAAGTTTGGCGGGCTCGAAACCCAAATCACTTTTGCAATCTTATCTGTATTGTTCTTTATATAATGATCTTTATCTGTATCATAGTAGAAAGTCTCGCCTTTTTTTACAATCTGTCGTTTGCTGCCAATAACAAGTTGAATCTTGCCATCGAGGACATAACCGAACTCTTGTCCTTCATGCGGCATATCTTTGGTTGTTTCACCACCAGGTAATAATTCAAGCAGAATAGGTTCCATTTCGTTCTTTTGGCTATTTGGCACTAACCAAGTAATCCGGTGACCTTCATTTTGCTTCTCAAAGTAGTCATCTTTTTTGAAAACGACTTTTTCGGTGGCATCATCGTTAAAGAAATCTTTAAGATTAGTTCCAAGTGCTCCTAATATATCAGTAAGAGTAGATATAGAAGGGCTGGTAAGATCATTCTCCAATTGGGAGATATAACCTTTGGTTAACTCGCAGCGATCTGCCAATTCGGACTGCGTTAATTGACATAAGATTCTTAATTGTTTTATTTTTGAACCTATAATCATAAATCAACCTCCTTTATCGTGTTAAAAGCAATTAAACTTAAAGTTTAGTAATTCTAAACAAATGAATTATATAGACTGCTATATTGTTTGTCAATATATTTTATTTAAATAATTTAACCGCAAAAAAAAGACACCGAAGTGTCTAGTTAACTTAAGGGCGAAAGTGTCTTGGCAAACAGGATATTCAACGATGGCACTTGCCAGTTGGCTGAGCGCCGATCTCTCAGCTGGTAAAGCATTTCAATTAGGTAGGAAAAAATCGGAGATAGATTAAATTCGTTTGATAACAATTTAAGCAATCGATTGGTCAAATCATATTTATATTGGGTAAAAACTGGCTCGATTGTTAACACTTGGGCAAGAAATTTTCCAATAGCTTCTTCAACATAGCCTGATCCAAGGCCTTCTAAATCAACAGCAAATAATTTTCCTTCATGGATAATGAAGTTCTTAGGATTAACATCATGCCACACCATACCGTATTTTTGATTAATCTCAATAAACAATTGAAACATCTCGCCCACGTATTTTATTGATTCAGCAAAATAGTTTTCTTTTTCGCCATTAATTAAAACATCGGTAAGTGTATTGGTTCCAATGTATTCTAAATCCAAATAATCTTTTCCATATCGATATACTTTAGGAACATTATAACTAGCAAGCATTTGGAAATTATTGTATTCTCTATCGCATTCGGTTCCAAGATAGAATCGTTTATGAATATACTTGGGAGTGGCATCAACAATACTGCATCTTGTAATTTTGTCTTGATGTCTTTCAACCGTGTTGCTCAGAACTTTTTCCTCTATTAAATCGACCAAACTTTCTATGCGTTCTAAGGCATTTATTACTGGAATATTTCCATACTTTTTTAAACTGTTTGATATTTTTCCGCTGATAGCGAAAACGGAAACATTTAGATTATCATCAAGTTCACTTTCTTCTGTCGCAGTCATGATTTTTTGAACATCAAAATTGCGGCAACCTTCAACGATTACATAATCGGTATCATAAAAATTAGTCAATCGTGAAATGTCAATCTTATATGGAAGCATTATGTTTGTTTCATTTTTCGCTCTAGCAGAAACAATCTCAGAACCGTTTTGTTGCTGAACATAAGTATCGGTCCCTTTTTTGTCCATAGTAAAATGATTGTCATCAATGTCTTTAATAGTCCCAACCCGATAGCCTCTTTTTTTCAGCTCTTTTATAATGGCAATAATGGTTGTGGTTTTGCCACTTTGGTCATTACCAGCGACGGAGAATATTTTCATGCTCGCACCTCTTTACTATCATTATAATCATTTAGCTTCATATCGTAAAACAAACCTGTTACATTAGTCACTAATTTTACTTCCTTTGATTGTCCTGTAAAATGGAATCCGTAGTGTTCATAAAATTGAAGTGCATTTTTGTTAGCGGCAACAACCCATAGTCCAACAATGTCAATCGCCATTTTCTGCATATATTCTAGGAGTGAATTAATAAGCATTCTACCAATTCCTTGCTTTTGATATTCCTTTAAAATATATAACGCCCCAATATGGGCCTCGTTCTGTTCTATGACTTTATCAGGCGAAATATTATAAGTTAATAATCCGATGATTTGCTTATTAATTTCAGCACAAATACAGTTGCGATAATCTTCGTCGAAGATTCTGATGCACTTATCAATGCTTTGAGATGCCAAATACTCATCATTAATTAAACCTTTATATGTTGTTTGCCAACACTGATAATAGACGTTGCCTAAACTAGCGACATCATCAATAGTTGCTTTCCTAATTGTTGGTTTCATGAGTATCACTCCTCAGCCATACTTTAGCATTACAAAAATGATTAGACAAGCGCAAAGTATTTGCAGATAGCATTATAGATGCATTTCGCACTTAGGTCTGTATTGTTTACTATCCATTGTGCTTGACTGCTTTCATCGTGGAACAATAGTTCGATAAGGCAAGCTGGGGCAGTGGAAACATTTAACTCGTAGAGCTCATTCGTACTCTTAATACCACGTGAATCATAGATGGATGGGATGATTTCTATTAATTCGTTATAAACTAGACTGGCAATTGTCTTATCTTTTGCGTCTTTATACCAAATTTCAAGTCCGCCACTTTGATGATTAACCGAAGCATTTGAATGTAAAGAGATATGCAAGTCAACATTATAACTATTACTTTCTTGAACTGCTTCGCTAAGCGTTAATCCGGCAGTCATAGAGTCATTGCTTATTACTGTAAATCCTCTTTCTACTAATAAAGATTTAAGCGATACTGCAAGAGCCTTCATGTTTTCTTCTTCTGTACCGAGGTTATCGGCATAGGAATTATGGGCTTGAGTTGATGGACTTAAGTAGATTGTATAAGGTAAATTCTCTTCAGCAACAAAGGTTTCAGTTGAAGAAGTTGACTCAGAAGAAGGTAGGATTGTCGGATTATTGTTACTACATCCAGTCAGTGTGATTAAGAATAGAACCAAAAAAAATATTACTTTATTTCGCATATATACCACCTCTCAAACTTAATTGTAAAGGAGAAGCTGCGATAAGTTAATGGAAGGGATTTCCAAAAGATTTCCCGTAAAAAAAGTAGATAGTTTTCTATCTACTATAAGTAATATTTAGTAATGACATTCAGTTCATCGTCCAACTCGTAAACTAATGGTTTTCCAGTAGGAATTTCGACTTTCATAATGTCTTCAGCATCCAATTGTTCCAGATGCATGACCAATGCTCTTAGACTATTACCATGGGCAACAACAATTACGCTTTTTCCACTGAGCAAACTCTTTTTGATGTTGCTGTCATAATAGACTACCACTCTTTCTAGCGTATCTATTAAGTTTTCAGTTCTAGGGAGAAATTGCTTGGGCACGCCTAGATACTTTGAATCATTTCCGGGATAGCGAGGATCATCAATTGATAACTCCGGTGGTCTAGTGGAGGCACTACGGCGCCAAAGGTGAACCTGTTCCTCTCCATATTTGTTAGCAGTTTCCTGCTTGTTCAAGCCTTGTAATGCTCCATAATGGCGTTCATTTAATCGCCAAGTATAGAATACTTCTGGCTTTTCGTCCAACTCTTTTAGTATCGCATAAAGAGTTTCATTAGCTCTTTTTAATAGTGAGGTATAGGCAACATCAAAAAAGAAATGATTAGCTTTTAACAGCTTTCCAGCTTGTTCAGCTTCTTGCTTGCCTTTTTCACTTAAATCAACATCGGTCCAACCGGTGAATCGGTTTTCTAAATTCCAAATACTCTGTCCGTGTCTAACTAACACTAATTTAATCATTTTCTCACCGCCCATTTTCCTAATTATAGCTTAAAATAATAAATAGTTAACTATTTTTGTTTTTTTCTTTTAGTAAAGTTTCTCGCTGCTCAGCAGTCATTATCTGATAAATAATATGGAGCGAGTATAAACGATAGCTATCTTCCATAATGTGGAGATCAAAACCAGTAGTCTCATAAATCTTTTGCAGACGATAAATAATAGTATTACGGTGAATGTAAAGATTATCACAAATATCTTTGATTACACCTTCATATTTTAGATAGGCTTCGTAGGTTTCCTTGAGAGCTTCTTTTTGAATCAGCTTTTCATACTTTTTAAGATCTGAAACATATAAATAAGGGTTATCCAAGAAATTCATAATAATTGACATCTCAAGTTTGCTTTCACTATAGCGACTAGTTGGTGAATCTTTTTTGAATAGTGATAATGCTCTGGCAACATTATATGACTTATTCAATTCTTGCCACTTATCGACTTTGCAGCCGGTAAAGAAGCGAAGTGAATGAACATCAAAGTTATTACTCTTTGAAAAGTCAATGCGCTTGCAGGTAAAAATTACTATTTTAGATTCATAGCGACCAACAACAGCTAGGGGTAGTGTCTTTGCAATATCATCAACCGAACCAATAATATCATCAAAATAACCTTTAGTACTTTGGACAATTGTACAATAGCGGAAGTTCTCGTACTCTATATGCATATCAGTCAATTCGCCGATAATGCTATTGCTCAAAGATTTATTTTCGAGTACAACGGAAACAAATTCTGACATTACCATACGTTTGAACTCTAATTTATTTGAAGAAAATTCTTTCCATATCAATAATTCTGCAGTCAACTGTAATAGTTTTGCGTAAGTCAGCACTTCATTAGGATTGCCAGTAACTCCAATACATCCAACTACTTTGTTACTAAAGTAAATAGGCAGATTGACACCAGGTTGAACGGTAACTCCATTGATGATAGTAGGGCTATAAATAACACCATGTTCTTTGGCAAATTGGGGTGATTCAATTACATCTTTAGCAATTTGATGTATTTGACCAATTCTAGCCTTGTTTCCACTACCAATAATTATTCCATTCTCATTCATGACATTAACATTGCAATTGATAATAGGGATGACGGAATCAACGATTTTTTGAGCTAATTCATTACTTAACATACTTCCACCTCATTAAATAAATATACTAAAGTAAATCTATTTTGGCAAGCATAATTGGTCAATTAGCAAAATATTATTGTATGAATGCCCAAATGCTTTTTAGCGGATAGCACAAAAGTAATGAGTAGAAAGTTGTTGCTTTTTGGGTTATCTTCTATACAATTGTGCAAATTCAATTGGTATAATTTATACAAAAGGATGTGCCTTTACATGAATGTTCTAATTGCTTCCAATCCTTATAAAAGCTCCCTGACCTCGGCCTTGGCTTGTCAGGCTATTTGTGCGGGATTAAGGAAGAGTAGTTTAAAAGCTGATCTTGTTACTTGTCCGATTAGTGATGGTGGTCATGGCATTTGTGAGACTCTTTTGGTTCATAATCTAGCAAAAAAGGTTGAACTTACTACAATTGGTGCTTATGGTGAATTAGTAAATACATATTTTCTGTATAATGAGAGCAATAAGACTGCATATATAGAGTGTGCTTTAGCAATTGGCATTCATTATTATAAGAAAAATCAATTGAATCCTTTATTAGCTTCTTCTTATGGTGTAGGGGCAATGATTCTAAAGGCCTCTGAACTTGGAGCAAAAAAGGTATATGTTGGAGTCGGAGATACGGCGACTAATGATGGTGGAATGGGATTATTAGAAGCCTTGGGAATCGAATTTTATGATAAGAGTAAGCATAAACTAGCCGGCAATGGTCAAAGTTTGCAACTTGTTGATTCATTGAATATGAATAATTATAAATTATTAAACGATATGCAAGTCATTCTTGCAAGTGATGTAAACAATACATTATATGGTGAACAAGGCGCTGCCTATGTTTATGGACCTCAAAAGGGTGCCGATGAAGAGATGATTAAATATTTGGATGATGGTTTGCGTAATTATGCAAAAGTTTTAGCAAATGCTTTTGGCAAAGATTTATCATGCAAAGAGGGTAGCGGCTGCGGTGGTGGAATAGGTTTCGCTTTACAGTTATTCATGAATGCCTCTTCGGAATCTGGCTTTGATATTGTCAGCAATTTAATTGGTTTGGAAGATAAGGTTAGTAAAGCAGATATTGTTTTTACTGGTGAAGGCCACATTGATTCACAAACATTATGTGGTAAAGGAAGCTATGGTATTGCCCAACTAGCCAAGAAACATCAAGCCATGGTCTATGCTTTTTGCGGTCGAACAGACCGAACCATTAATTTTCCAGCCTTTGATAGCATTTATTCGCTAGCAGAATATCGAAATGAGATTGATGATGAGAAACTGATAGCTAATAACTATGAGGATTTAGTCAGCCTGGCTTGTTATATCGGCAACACAATTAAGAATAGTCTATAAAGCAGCATATAATTGATTTATAAAGCAAGAAAGCGGGAATTTCTTGCTTTTTTTGTAGTTATATACTACAATCAAAATATTGAATGAATGAGGTGCTTTTATGGTAGATGAAATTAATTTAACCGATCAGGAACTTGCAAGAAGAGCAAAAGTTAGTAAACTTAAAGAGCTAGGAGTAGAACCGTTCGGACATAAATATGTTAGAACTCATATTTCGAGTGAACTACGATCTTTATATGGTGGGAAAACGCATGAGGAATTAGATGCAAATCCGATTGAAGTGAGTGTCGCTGGTAGAGCAATGATGATTAGAAATATGGGCAAGGTCGCTTTTATGACAATCAAAGATTTAGGCGGAAGTATTCAAGCCTATATCCGTAAGGATGTTATTGGTGAAGAGACTTATATGAATGTTTTCAAACAGAGTGATATTGGAGATATTATAGGCATTAAAGGAACAGTAATGATGACTAATACTGGTGAGCTTAGTATCAGATGTACGGAGTATACCCACTTATCTAAAGCTCTCCGTCCGTTACCAGAAAAGTTTCATGGCTTAACTGATGTCGAAGAGAGATATCGCCGTCGCTATTTAGATTTAATTATGAACGATGATGCACGAAAATGTGCAATTATCCGACCAAAAGTCATTAGATCGATTCAAAAATACATGGATGGACAAGGCTTTATGGAAGTAGAGACTCCTGTTCTACAGCCAATTCTTGGCGGTGCAGCAGCTAAACCATTTGTTACTCATCACAATGCTTTAGATATGGATTTTTATTTAAGAATCGCTACTGAACTTCCTTTGAAACGCTTAATTGTAGGCGGTTTAGAAAAAGTTTATGAGATTGGAAGAATCTTCCGTAATGAAGGTATGGATACTCGCCATAATCCTGAGTTTACATCTATTGAAGCCTATCAAGCCTATGGTGATATGTATGATATGATGGATTTATCCGAAAACTTAATCAAAAATGTTATGAAAGAGACAATCGGAGTAGACAAAATAGAGCGCAATGGCATCGAACTTGATTTTGAACAACCATTCAAGAGAGTTCGGATGGTTGACTTGGTCAAAGATGTTACTGGCATTGATTTTACCAAGATAACTGATTTTGAAGAAGCTAAAAAATTAGCTATTGAACGTGGATTAAAAGTTGAGCCACATTTTACCGGTGTTGGTCATATTCTCAACCTCTTTTTTGAAGAGTATGGAGAGAAGACTTTAGTTCAACCTACTTTCTTGATGGGTCATCCAATTGAAATTAGCCCATTGGCCAAGAAGAGTGAAGATCCTCGCTACACTGAAAGATTCGAATTATTTATTATGGGTTGTGAATACGCAAATGCCTTTAGCGAATTAAATGATCCAATTGATCAAAAAGAACGCTTTGATAAGCAACTAGAGGAACGTCAATTGGGCAATGATGAAGCAAATCAAGTTGATACTGATTTTGTTGAAGCCCTAGAATATGGTATGCCTCCTTGTGGTGGTATTGGCATCGGCGTGGATCGCTTGGTTATGTTAATCTGCAATGTAGATTCCATTCGTGAAGTTCTTTTGTTCCCACACATGAGAAAAAGATAGCAAACAAAAAGTTGGAAATTTAAAGTAAAACTTAATTTCCAACTTTTTTTAATTTAGTAATAGACGATTATTCTAAATCTAATTGTCCCATTGCTTTTGCAAGGGCGTGTTTTTGAGCGACTCTAATTGCCGCAACAGCTGCAATAGCACCGACCATGTCATCAAGGAAGCAGTGACAATGCATTCTATCATTCTGCAAGATGCTGATTTTTCCTGGTTTATTAACATCCATATTACCAAAGTTGGTAACACCGATGGTTCCATAGTTTCCAGCAACGGATATTGCTAAAGCTTCATCAATACCGAATAATCCCAAATCTTTGTTAAGAATACTCGCAAGGGGTTCATCCAACATTCCTTTTTCTGCTAAAACATCAACGTTGATAGCAATTAATAGAGCATGGAATTGATCTCTTTTACCTAGAATTTCTAGTACTGAATCCTTCATTTCATCGATTGACAGATTATCTAAATATTTACTTTGGGCCCAATAGGATAGATAGGCGATATCATCAACACTGACACCTCTTTCTTTGAGCATGTCAATATTAATCTTGCGCATCTCTTCTTCGCTATAAACTTGATTCTCACTGGGGACAAATCCTTCAAAACATTTCAATAAGGCCATTTATTCAATAGTCTCCTTTCATCATTAATAATATACTACAAATTATGATTATATGCAAATTTCTAGCGCATTATCAATGGAATTATTGATTTCGAGTGCTTGAAATGTTAAAATATAACCAAAGAGGAATGATTAATGACCAAAGTTTATCTGTTAGATGTCAGAGAACTAGAACTCGATATAAACAAATATCGGCCTTTTTTGTGTCAAAATAGACTTAATAAAATCAATAATTACGTGGAAGAGAGCGACAAATTGCTTTCGTTAGGAAGTGAGTTGCTTTTGATTTATGCTATTAGGCAAGAAAAGCAAAATGTCCTACTCCCATTACATTATGACTATAGTTCAACCGGATGCCCTAATCTTCTTGATTATCCGGATATTCACATTAGTATCTCTCATTCAAAGGATTATGCTTGTGTTGCCATTAGCGATGATGCGGTTGGTGTGGATGTTCAACACTGTCGTGCGGGAAATCCTAATGTAGCTAAGCGTTACTTTGAACAAAATGAATATCGGAAAATCATTAATTGTGATGATTGGCGAGTGGCTTTTTACCAATATTGGGTTTTGAAAGAAAGTTATTTAAAAGCAACTGGCTATGGTTTCATTTATGGGATGAACTCTTTTTCTATTGATATTGATGATTTTGAGGCAACATATCAGAAACTAGGTTATCATTTCAAAATATTACCAATTGCGGCAAATTATCAACTTGGAATATGCTTGAAGTCCGACAATTTTGATGTAAGCGTTATCAAATTAAACGCGAATAGTTTTAATTTCGCTTAATAATGTTATAATTTCTCCATGTGTGAGGAGGAATTGTATGATAAATAAAAGCATAGCAAAACAAGTGCTCAATCAAGCTTTAAGGACTGGTGCTGATTTTGCTGAGATATTTTTAGAAGAAACACATAGTGCAGTTATAACAAAAAAAGAAGCAAATGTCATTAATGAAGCTACATCAAATATCACTTTTGGTGCTGGTATTAGAGTATTGAAGGGTCTTCAAGGTGTCTATGGATATACAAACGATATTAGCAAGGAAGGATTATGCAAACTGGCTTCGGATCTAGCAAGCAGCTATCAGGGGAAAAGAGTAGCTAAGCCTGCTGAATTTGTTGTGACAGAGAATAAAGAATTCAATTATAAGAAGACCAAAGTCTCAAGTGCTTATAAATGTCGACTTATTAATACTGCATACAAAGCCTGTAAAGGTCGCAATCCTAGAATTGTCCAAACAGTAATTAATCTATTGGAAACCAATCAAAAAGTTGTCATTATCAATTCAAAAGGATTATGGACTAATGATTGGCGTTTTAGAGTGCGGATGGGAATAACAGCTGTTGCATCCGAAAATGGGGATATGCAAATGGCTTTCGAAGGACCAGGTGCTGAAAAAGGTTATGAGTATTTCGATGAAATCAATGTCAAAGAAATCGCTAGGAACGCCGGTCAGATGGCTGTTAAAGCCTTGAAAGCTAAAGAATGTCCTTCTGCAAAGATGGATGTTGTTATTGATAATGGTTTTGGTGGTGTAATTTTCCATGAAGCTTGTGGACACTCACTTGAGGCTACCTCAGTTGCTAAGGGGTTGTCCGTATTTTGTGGTAAAAAAGGTGAGAAAATTGCTAGCGAAATCGTTACTGCTTACGATGATGGAACAATTTTAAATGGTTGGGGAAGTGGCATAGTTGATGATGAAGGTCATGTAACCCAAAGAAATTGTTTAATCAAAAATGGAGTTCTCCAAAATTATTTGGTTGATTCCCAAAATGGTCGGAGAATGAAGATGGAAGCGAATGGTTGCTGTCGTCGTCAAAATTATAAATATGCGCCAACCTCGAGAATGTCTAATACTTTTATCGCTAATGGCTCGAGTACCAGAGAAGAGATAATTGCGGCCACAAAGAAAGGCCTCTATGCGAAAAAGATGGCTGGTGGTAGTGTTAATCCTTTAACTGGTGAGTTTAACTTTTCGGTCGGTGAAGCTTATTTGATCAAAAACGGTAAGATTGGAAAACAAGTTAAGGGAGCTACCTTAATTGGCAAAGGCAATGAGATTCTCTTCAATATTGATATGGTTGGCAATAACTTAACTAGAGCACAAGGCATGTGTGGATCAGCAAGTGGCAGCATTCCTGCTGATGTTGGTCAACCCTGCATCCGTGTTCGTAATATTACTGTCGGCGGAAGGGGGAAATAAGGATGTATAGCAAGATTTTTGATTATGCGATAACTAAAGGCATTGAGAGCCTGGAACTCTATATAGTTGAATCAGAATCTATTGAAATAAGTTTGTTTCATGGAGAATTGGACAATTATTTAATATCCAAAGTGAAGTCGATTTCAGCTAGAGGCATATTTAATGGCAAGATGGGCTATGCGAGCAGTGAGAAGTATGATGCTTCGACTGCCAAAAGTCTCGTCGATTCCATTATTTCTAATGCGAAGATTGTGACTTCGGAAGATAAGAGCATTATTTATCCTGGGGATAAGCAATATACGGAAGTTAACGTATATAATGAGCAGCTTAAGAATGTCCCAATGAGTGCCAAGATAGCCTTATTAAAAGAGATAGAGAAAAAAGCCTTAGCTTTTGATCCCGCAATTGTTGAGGTGGCTACAAATACATATAATGAAACAAGTCAAACAACTAGTATCATAAATGATAAAGGTTTAAATCTTTTCCGCAAGAATAATATGTTTACATATTATGTCGATGTTGTTGCGAAAGAAGAGAATGGTAATCGTGATGGTGACTGCTTTGTTTTTAACAATGATTTTAACAAGATTGTTCCTGATCAAGTAGTTAAGACAGCCTGTGATAATGCGATTTCTATGATTGGTGCAAAACCTATTAAGTCCGGTCCACAGAAAGTCGTTCTTGATGCCAAAATGATGGCAGCTATGCTTGGCGTTTTCCTGGGAAATACTTTTGCAAGCACAGTCCAAGATGGAATGTCCAAACTAGCTGATAAGTTGGGCCAGTCCATTGGTAATAAACTAATTACCATTATTGAAGATCCGCTTCTTGCAAGTTCCATCACAAGTACGGGATTTGATGATGAGGGTGTAGCAACAAAGAAAAAGACGATTGTTGATAAAGGTGTCTTGAAGATGTTCCTTTATAATTTGAAACGGGCTTCTAAAGGTAATACAGTTACGACTGGCAATGGTTATCGCAGTGGTAATATGGTAGCTATTGATGTACGCAATGCTTATTTAGTTTGTGGAGATCAAAGTAAAAAACAGTTAATGGAGCAGGTTGGAAATGGGCTCTATATTACAGAACTGGCTGGTATGCATGCTGGTATTGATAGTGTCAGTGGTGATTTTTCTTTACAAGCTAGAGGCTATGTTATTAAAAATGGTAAGAAAGACCTACCGGTAAGTTTAATCACTGTTTCTGGCAATGTTTATAAGATTTTAAACACGATAGAAGCATTAGGTAATGATGCTGATTTCGCTTTCAATCCTGATATCAAAGCACCTTCAGTAATCATTTCCGAATTGATGGTTGCAGGTTTATAAATTACACATTTTATATTCTAATTATAATATGTCTACTTCACAACTTGGGGTAGACATATTTTTTTATTGAAAAAAGCTTTTGAATATGTGATAATAAACGCGTATTTCTATTTAGAAATAGAATGTTTCTCTTTCTGGTAAAAGGCAGTAAGAGATGAAGAAAGTAGGCGTTATGATGAATAGCAAGTTGAAAGAACTGTTCTTATCCGTGTGTCCAAATATTGATGTGGAGAAAGTTAATGATGAGACTCGTCTATATGAAGATCTCGGGATTGACTCACTTTCAATGCTTATGCTGGTCTTGGGTTTAGAAGAAAATTTTGGACTTAAAGTTGATACTAACATGAAGTTTAAAACTATTGGTGATGTTTTGAACTATGTTAATGCCAACGCCAAGGTATAAGTATTATGGTGACAATTAAGGAAGTATTAACTAAGAAAGAGCAGAAACTATTTTGCGATTTTCCTAATCAAATGTATAAGGATGTACCACAATTTGTTCCCTCACTTTTGGGTGATGATATCAATGATTGGAATCCAAAAAAGAATACAGCGTTTGAATACTGTGAAGCTAAATGCTTTTTAGCTTATAAAGATGATAAATTGGTTGGTCGTATAGGGGCCATTCTATCCCGTAGAGCAAATGAAAAATGGAATACTAAACGGATGCGTTTTACACAGGTTGATTTCATTGATGATAATGAAGTAGTCGATGCTTTGTTTGCAACTGTTGAGAAATGGGCAAAAGAAAAGGGCTGCAATGAAGTTCACGGACCTCTTGGCTTCTGTGATCTTGACAAGGAAGGAATGTTAGTAGAAGGCTATGACAGACGCAGTTTGTTCTATACCTACTATAATTATCCTTATTACAATACTCAGCTTCAAAGAGTTGGTTATGGCAAGGATGTAGACTGGATTGAGGACTTAATTGAAGTTCCCTATGATACCAAGGAAGCCGCGATGTTAGATAAATTAGCTAAGTATGTTGAAAAACAGCAAAATCTTCATTATGCAGTGCTAAAATCTAGATCCGATTTTAAGCCTTATGTCAAGAAAGTTTTTGAACTTGTAAATATTGCGTATTCCCACTTATATGGTGTGGTAGAATTAACGGGAAAACAGATTGATAAATATAGTCAGAAGTTTATACCTTTAATTAATCCCGATTTTGCTTGCTTTATTTTAAATGAGAAAGAGGAATTAGTTGGCTTTTCTGTTGCCTCACCATCAATTGATGCTGCAAGTCAGAAATGTCATGGTCGTCTTTTCCCAACTGGCTGGTTCCATATTTTAAGATCGCTGCACAAAAGTGATCAAATGGATATGCTATTAGTTGCTGTTCGTCCGGACTATCAAAGTACGGGAACAAATGCTATGCTTCTCAACCACGTACTAAAAGGTTGTCAGAAAATGGGTGTTCGTTATGCAGAAACAGGACCACAACTAGAATTGAATGATCGAGTTCAGGCTCAATGGAGCCGATTCAATCCTGTTCAACATAAACGGAGAAGATGCTATATCAAAAAACTAGAGAACTAGTAAAATAATATTCGGACGTTTCATACAATTACTTAGGTGAGAATATGAAACGTTTTTTTGTAGTTGTATTCCTTCTTGTTGGCATCTGTGGCTGTGGAAATAAACAAGAAGTTCAAGCTGCTAGTATTGAAAGCTATTGGGCAAAGAGTTATATCGTAATGGAACAAAGCAGTCATAAAGTGATTGCCAGCAAAAGCCCCAATTATGTCCAAAGTGTAGCGAGCATCTCAAAGATTATGACAGCAATCATTGCTATTGAGAGTGGAAAACTAGCCGACAGAGTAACAATAGGTAATGAGATAAGCAAGATTTATGGCAGTCAAGTCTACTTGAAGGTAGATGATGTTGTAACGCTGGAAGAACTAGTATATGGCTTACTTCTTCGCAGCGGGAACGATTGTGCAGTGGTAATTGCCACTTATTTAAGCAGTAAAGTCGAAGATTTTGTGCAGTTAATGAATGATAAGGCAGCATCATTAGGAATGAAACTATCACATTTTTCTAACCCCCATGGCTTAGATGAAGAAGATGATGGGAATCAATCCTGTGCTTTAGATATGGCATTGCTTCTTTCTTATGCCTTAAATAGCAATACTTTCTGTACTATTTCCCAAACTAAAGATTATTCTTCTTCGAAATATGGCAAATGGCATAATAAGAATCGCTTACTAAATGAATATAAGTATATTACTTCTGGAAAAACTGGTTATACAGTGAAGGCTAAGCGAACATTGGCTACTAGTGCAAAAAAAGATAATACTGAATTAGTAATTATAACCATTAATTGTGGCGATGATTTTCATTTCCATAAGTACTTATATGAAAAATATTTTCCCTTATATCAAACTAGAATTGTCATCACTCAAGGTTTACACAATGTGGAAAACTACAATTTTATTTGTGAAAAAGATTATCTGTTTTTTCAAAAAAAAGAGGATTGGAATAACAGTAAACTTCTTTATGAGCATGTTGAATCTACAAATACAATCGGATTATATCTTTTAAATGGAAATCAGAAATATTTTATAGCATCTTTTATTATTGATGAAGAGGAAGAAGAACAAACGTTCAAGGAAAGACTTAGCAATTTCTTCAGGAGGATCTTCAATGAATAAAATATGGGGAGTAATTATTGTCGGCGGTTTGCTTTATGGTGCAGTAACTGGAAGGTTAGAAGCATTATCAGTAACAATACTTAATCTTCCTATTGAGGCTTTTGATTTAACTCTTACTTTAACTATGTCGGCATGTTTTTGGACTGGTTTCATGTATATTTTAGACGCTGTAGGCGCGGTACGGGTTATTGCGCGAATTCTCCATCCTATATTGCGCAGATTGTTTCCTAATCTAAAAGATCAATATGCTCTTGAATGCATTTCAACTAACATCGCAGCAAATGTTCTTGGCTTAGGATTTGCTGCCACTCCCAGCGGACTGAAGGGAATCAAAAGATTGAAAGAACTGTCACCGATGGATGATGATACTGCTAGTGATGAAATGGTCACATTCTTGGTGCTTAATACAGCCGGCGTTACTCTCTTGCCAACTAGTGTTTTAGCTATTCGCCAACAGTTGGGTTCACAGAATCCTTTGGATTTTGTTTTCCTAGGAATTTTGGCTACAATTTGTGCTTCTATAAGTGGCTTAATTGCTGATAAAATAATGAGAGACAGATATTATGCTAAACATCACTAATTATATTGTTCCAGCCTTGCTCTTGTTTGCCATTTTATTGGCATTAATTAAAAAGAAAAGCCCTTATGATTGTTTTATCAAAGGGGCAAGGGAAGGACTATCTTTAGCGAAAGAAGTATTTCCTTCAATCATGAGTATGCTGCTTGCTGTTTCTATTCTTAGAAGTTGCGGTATTGTCGAAGATTTGGGTAATCTTTTAGGAATTGCGATCCCCAACGGAAGTTTTTTTGCTGAATTAACGCCCATGTTGCTTTTTCGTCCACTTTCGGGCAGTGCTTCAATGGCTGTATTGAGTAATGCTTGTGCTTTAAATGGACCGGATAGTTTAGTGTGTCGGACAATGTCTACTATTCAAGGGAGCACCGATACTACTTTTTATGTTATTGCCTTATATTTTGGAACTATTGGAATAAAGAAGTGGCGCCATTCCTTAACTGCAGGTCTAATTGCTGACGCTGTTGGCATGACAATAGCGGTCATCCTTGCAATTATTGTATTTTCATAATACAATATAGGCGGTGATTTAATGGAACGATTACAGAAAGTTATCGCCAGTGCCGGCGTTTGTTCACGACGCAAAGCAGAAGATTTGATCAAAGACGGAAAAGTAAAGGTCAATGGAATCGTCTGTGATGCCTTAGGAACTAAAGTAGAACTAACTGATGACATTGAAATCGATGGAGTTAAACTTGCACAAGAAAAGAAAGTTTATTATGTTTTGAATAAACCAATAAATTGTGTTACTACTCTTCAGGATACCCATGGTCGGATGACGGTCATGGATTGTTTTCATAATATCCCTTATCGTATTTTTCCAGTCGGACGTCTAGATTATGATACCACAGGCGTACTTCTTTTTACTAATGATGGTGATTTGGATAATAAGCTGATTCATCCTCGCTACCAAATAATGAAAACATATTTAGCTACTTGCCGGGGAAAACTTGATGATGGAATGATGCATTGCTTAATGGCTGGTGTTGAGCTAGATGATGGATTAGCCAAAGCTATTGCCGCCGAAATAGTCCATTATGATTATAAGACCGATTGTACTGAGTGTCGGATTATTGTTGGTGAAGGCCGCAAGCATTTAGTAAAAAAGATGGTGATGGCGATTGATAGCACGGTTGTCAGTTTGAATCGTGAATCCTTTGCGGGTATTACAACCACCGGTTTGAAACGAGGAGAATACCGCGAATTGACAGCTACAGAGATTGCAATGCTTAGAAAATAGAAAGTTAGAAAAGAAAGGGTGATGACCATGAAATTGATAGTTGGATTAGGAAATCCTGGTAATGAATATGCAATGACAAGGCATAATGTCGGCTTTATGGTGATTGACCATTTGGCACTAAAAAATAATTTTGGCAATGAAAAAAAAGCTTTTGATGGTGGCTATTATAAAGTCAAAATCAATGGTGAAGATATTGTCTTTTTTAAGCCATATACCTATATGAATAATTCTGGCTACGCTGTTAGACAGATAGTTGACTTTTTTAAAATTTCTATCGATAATATCGTGGTAATTCATGATGATCTAGACTTGCCAACTGGTTATTTGCGCATTCGTGAGCATTGCAGCAGTGGCGGTCATAATGGAATTAAGAGCATTATCGAACATCTGGGGACTGATCAATTTAAACGCTTTCGTATTGGCATTGCTAAAGTTGGCCACAATCAGATTGTTGATTATGTTTTAGGCAAACTTAATGATGAAGAAAAACCACTGATTAAAGAAGCTATTGATCGTGCTGGTGAAGCCTCTCTAGCTTGGTCAAAACTACCATTTGAGCAAGTTATGAATCGATATAACATTAAGGCTTAAACTATGGAGGCGTTGCTAAAACTACTGCAACAGTATCCAGCCTGTCTAGATCTGTTAGAAGGAAATAAAACAATCGTTTCCAATGATAATACAAAGGAAGCACTTTTAATCGCCTCTGCTTATAACAAAAAACCACAGAAGATGATTGTTGTCAAAAATAATCTTTATGCGGCACAGCGCCTTTTTGAGCGCTTAGATGGCTTAATTGATGCTTCGAAGGTATTATTTTTCCCCGTTGATGAATCGTTCAGAATTGAAGCTTTAGCGGCTTCGCCTGAACTTTTGACACAACGTGTTTATGTTCTCAATAAGATTCTTGAGTCCAATGATTTTATCATTATTACACATACGGCAGCAATCGTTCGTCTTCTACCAAATGTTGAAGTATTTAAAAGCAATCAATTGCATTTTAAACTAGGCGATATAATCAAGCCACAAGATTTGAATGATAAGTTAATCAACATGGGCTATAATCGTATCAATAAAATTGAACATTCATTGCAATTCGCTCAACGTGGCGGGGTTATGGATGTTTATAGTGTGAATAACGATAATCCGATTAGAATTGAATTTTTTGGTGATGAGATTTATAGTATTCGCTATTTTGACTTGGATACCCAAAGAACTATTCAAGAAGTGAAAGAGGTTAGTATTATTTCTGCCTCTGATTTGATAATTGACAGTAAAGTATATTCGGAGAAACTTAACAAGCTTAAATCTGAATTAAATCAAAATGATCAGTATTATGAGGATCGTTTGCAAGAAATAAGTTTATTAGAAGACAAACAGTCGTACTCAATGCTGTATAAGTATTATACAAAACTGCAGAATAAACCAAGCAGTTTGTTTGATTATGTTCCAGATGCACGTGTTGTGTTTTCCCATCTGAAGGATATAAAAGAGAATTTTAACATGTTGATGAACGAGAGTTTCGAATATCTGCAGGAAACACATGATACTTCTTTTTGCTTATATCATGAGATATATGATGTTTTGTCGACTCCCAAATCAGCGATTCAGATAGAATTATTTAAAGAGAATTCACGCGATGTGGAATTTCCTCTACGAGATGTTGAAAGTGGAAATGGCAACGCAAAACGCATAAAAATGTTGATTGATGATTATTTAAACCGTGGCTATCGAATAGTCCTTTGCTTAGATAATCCTAATCAAATAAGCTGTGTAAAGGATTGGTTTGTTGAGTGGGAAATGCCTCTTGTTTATTTATCACCAAATAAGTTACCAACTAAGCCAGTTTCTTTTACGGATTTCTCTTTCAAGGAAGGTTTTGAGTTACTTTCAGAAAAGTATATATATCTAAGTGCTTATGAACTTTTTGGTATGCAGACAAGAACAAAAAGGCAATACACGCGTTATCGGGATGGCATAGCTTTACAATCATATGATAATTTAGAGATTGGCGATTATGTTGTTCATGAGATTCATGGAATTGGTCAATTTTTAGGGATTGAGACCATTGAACTAGACGGAATTCATAAGGATTATTTGCATATTCAATATCGAGCTAGTGATGTCTTGTATGTACCTTTGGAACAATTTAAGTTAGTTAGAAAATATGTTTCTAAGCAGGGTGTAGTACCTAAACTTAGCAAGTTGGGAAGTTCCGAATGGGAAAAGACTAAGACGCGTATTAAAAAACGGATTGAAGATATTACGGAACGCTTGATGTCTTTATATATGAATCGTTCAAAAGCCGTGGGGTTTGCCTGCCAACCGGATGAGGAATGGCAAACACAGTTTGAAAGTTCGTTTCCCTATGAATTAACAGCTGATCAGCGACGCAGTGTTGATGAAATTAAGCATGATATGGAACAACCATATCCTATGGACCGCTTGTTATGTGGTGATGTTGGCTTTGGCAAGACAGAAGTCGCATTTATTGCCGCATTTAAGGCAATTTTAAATGGTAAGCAAGTAGCAATGCTTTGCCCAACCACTCTATTGGCACGCCAACATTATGAAGTGGCGAAAGAAAGATTTCAGAATTTTCCTATCAATATTGGTATTGTTAGCAGGATGGTTTCGGCGCGTGATCAAAGCAAATATATCAATGGTGCGAAAGAAGGTACCATTAATTTAATGATTGGAACACATCGCTTATTATCAAAGGATATTAAGTTTAAAGACCTCGGCTTCTTAATTGTTGATGAAGAACAGCGCTTCGGTGTCGAACATAAGGAAAAGATTAAAGAGATGAAGGAGAATATCGATGTTCTAACTTTATCTGCAACACCGATTCCTAGAACCCTTCAGTCAGCTTTGTTAGGGTTGCGTAGTTTATCACAGATTGATACTCCTCCTTCAAGCAGAATGCCTATTCAGACCTATGTTTTAGAGAAGAGTATGCGCTTAATTAAAGAAATTATCGAAAGAGAATTGAGTCGTAATGGCCAAGTCTTCTATCTTCATAATCGTGTCAGCGACATTTTCTCTCTAGCATCAAAGATAAAAGAGATGGTTTTGGGTGCAAAAGTCATCGTAATTCATGGAAAGATGAATCATGAGCAGATTGAAGACGCGATGATTGATTTCAGCAATGGTGAAGCTAATGTCATGATCTGCACAACAATTATTGAGAATGGTATTGATATACCTAATGCTAACACGATAATTGTCGAGGACGCTGACCGTTTTGGCTTAGCGCAACTCTACCAAATAAAGGGCCGTGTCGGACGTGGTGATCGTTTGGCCTATGCTTATCTTTTCTATAGTGGCAATAAGCAACTGAGTGAAGTGGCTACTAAACGATTAAGTTCCATCAAAGAGTTTGCGGAATTAGGCAGTGGTTACCGTATTGCGATGCGTGATTTAACTATTCGTGGGGCTGGCGACATTTTAGGGTCAGAACAAGCTGGATTTATTGATACCATTGGTATGGACATGTATCTCCATCTTTTACAGGAGTCAATCAACGAGCAGAAGTATGGACCTAAGGTCGAAGAAGCTGCAGCTACGAGTAATGATTTCAAACTTGATGCCTATATACCAAAGCAGTTCACTAATGATGACTTAGATAAGATAGACTTGTACAAAAAAATAAGTGAAGTAAAGACGCGGGAAGAATTATTAGCTCTTGAGAAAGAGATGATTGATATCTACGGTCGTTTGCCACATAGTGTGAAACTTCTTTTAGAAAAACGCCGTTTCGAACTTTTTGCAAAAGGTCATATGGTGGAAGACATCAAAGATTATGATAAATACTATGAAATTATACTGAGTGAAGTAGTAAGTAGTTACGATGGAATTGGGATTGAACTATTTTCTATTTGTAATGATATTTCTTTGACAATTCAAATTGCCTATCGGGCGAAGAGAATTAGGATTAAGTTCTTGAAAAAAGATGATGAATGGTTAGAGTTTGCTAATTCTGCTCTATACCGGATAAATGAACTAGTAAAAAAATATGAAGCAAAAATAGTGAAAGATGAGTAATCTCCCACTATTTATTTGTTTATAGGCAAGCAACGAGCAACTATTAATCTATCTTATTAGGGTTCTTAACAATATCGCTAACTTCCTTTAGCAACTCATTTATCTCTTCTTTATAATTCAGATAATTTTGATACAAGGGATGATTGTCATATGACTTTCTTAATTCCTCATATTGTTTTAACACAATTGCATGAGCTGTTTCGAGGTTTTTATCAAGAGTGTCAACTAATTGCTGCTGAAGCTTTTTCAGTTCCGCTTCCATTTCATTT
>CAYIYR010000017.1:9447-30211 GCA_964367815.1 uncultured Eubacteriales bacterium | reverse complement strand
AGCATATTCTATCTCTTTACCAGCTTTTGTTCTTGTTACTTCCATGTCACTAGTTAAATCTTCAGCCCCTAGCAGAATGCCGTCAACTCGTGGCAAAGAAGCAATTTCCTCAACTTCTAAAACTGATTTAGCTAATTCAATAATTGGAATAATTTTTATGGGTTTTTTCAATCCACGTTCATTTTCCATTCTTGTCAAAATAGCATCTAATTCCTTCATTTCTTTAACACGAGCTTTGGGTAGCATAATTGCATCAAGCAGTGGTCCAACTACCATATCTAGGTCTTCTTGATAGAAAGAAGTATCTAATCCGTTAATTCGGACAACAACTTCCATTGGTAAGCTTTGATGAGTTGAGAAGTAATAATGGAGAAGATTTCTAGCACTATCTTTCTCAGTAACGCTGACAGCATCTTCTAAATCGAAAATTACACTGTCGCTACCGAAGACATCCGCATTTTGAAGCATCGCCGGATTATTGCTTGGAATAAATAGGAGACTTCTACGCATTATTCTTCCCCTCCATTCTTTTCAAAGCTGTCACTAAACGGGCTTTAATCGTATAATCTAGAGCCCCTTTATCCTGACAGATTACTTTAATATTTTTTACTTGCATTTCAGCTAAGGTATCCTTGATTACTTTCTCAATTTGCTCATGAAAGAAGGCATCAACAATGCTGCTAATTTCTATAACTAATTTATCAGACTCTTGAACCGTGATTAATGCATCATTCGATTCAACGCCACCTGCCATTGCAATCTTCATCAATTACACCTCTTTTTATCTTATTTTGCTGTATTGTGGGAATTTGCTAAAGCAACAACCCTACTCATTTCATTGCGAACAATCATATATCCTTCATCAACGCCCATGCCAGGTTTTGCTAAGCATTGATCGGCTTTACAAGCAACTGCGATATTGGTAGTGGTCTGAGCAGAAATATTTGTTTCATTACAAGTTCCACCACAATAACTACCAATATGTTTTTTATTACAGTAAATAATTGCTTCAGCAATATTATTAACACCACCTAAATCAGGCGTCTTAATCTGTAGCATTGTTCCAGCTTTGTTATCAGCAAAGTATTTGATATCTTCCAAAGTATTACACCACTCATCAGCAACAATCTCAAGTTTGCTGCCTTTTTTGCGTAATTTTGCAGTGATTGCTTTTAAGTATTGCATAGTTCCTTCGCGGTCACCAGTATCAACTGGTCCTTCGATTCTGATTGCAAATGGTTTGGCAAGTTCTTCAAGTTCCATCATATACTTCACCATTTTATTTACATCAAGATCAAAAGCAATACCAATGGTTCCATAAACATCAATATGGAAAACAGGATTATAGTCTTCTCTAGCACGCCATTTGATGACTCTATTCTTTAACCAAATCACATAATCCTTCAATATTTCGCCATTTTTGCCTAACTTTGTTTCCACATTGTTTATTAAAGCATGTGGTAAAACATCTGCTTGTTTAATAATCATTTTATCAGCATTAATATAACGATCATCACCACTTTGAGTGAAGATTGGAATTGCTTTATATTCTTTATCTTTAATTCTGTATTCCTTACGAACGATTTCAGCCATAGTAACATGGTAGTAATTAGCACAAGCATTTAGCAAAGCTTGAGTTAAGCCATAACGAATAGCAGTATGTAATCTCTTACCTTCAACTTCCATATGATCATACTTTTCCGCTAATGGTCTAAATTTATTGATAGTTTCACCAATTAATTGTGGAACAATATTTTTTTCCAAGAAAGGAATAAAATCATCTGCTAAGAATAATGGGTCACGACCACCAGCACCACTATATTGGACAGCAGCACAATCACCATAACCAACAACTCCATTCTCAAGAATAATTTGAACAGAAATTGCTTCGCCGGTTTGACGGATGCCAGTAAAACCAGGAGTAACTGGTTTGCCCATATACATAAAGCCATCATGATCAGCGCCTTGTTTAATTGCTTTTTGGTCGTCAAAGTAGAAACCAGTATAAGATTTTGTCAAAATAACATTAATAATTTTCATTTTTCTTACCTCTTTTATAAAAATTAATCTTTATAGACTGGTCTACCAACCAAGTGGCCAGTGCTAACGGCATAAATATCGTCAATCGTCAGTTGGAAAGTGACTGGGCGTCCTTCAAAGGCTGCTCTTTCAGCAATCTTTTTACGGTGATATTCCTTAATATCTTTGCTAAATCCTAACTTACCAAATTCTAAAATTCTAATGTGGCCCTCATTGTCACGTGCTGGCAAAATCAAGCCGGCATTATATCTGCTTGGAGCAAACGGTACATCAATCAAACCTTGCTCAAAAGCTTTAACTGTTCCAACCGCTAAATCGCCATCACCAACTTTATAGACGCAATCAAGCAAGCAATCGACTTCTTTCTTAATCTGATTGATCTCTTCCGTTAGCTTTTCACAATCTGGATAGAACTGATTTTCTAATAATCTAGTGACAATTTTTGAAGCTTTAATGCCAATCCCATTGGCTTCTTTTGTTGGAATACCAATCGATTCGTGAGGAGTTTTTGTAATCATCTTGGTTGCTCCTGATAAAGCAGCAACAGTTGAGCTCATAGAGATTAAACCTAATGCTTCAGCTTCATCAGCTGGAAAGCCACCCATCCATTGATGGAAAACAGTTGTTACAACAACATCATTATACCCTTTTGCCTTTAAATACGCATCAGTTTGTTCTTGTAATGCTCTGATTGCCGCAATATCTTGAACAACATTGCCACCCATTCCATAACCAACAGTAATGTTCTTAACTCCTTGTTCAGCAGCTAATAGAGCTTCAATAATTCCAATAGCATTAGAAATTGATGGTGGAACTAAAGTTCCAGTCAATGGACCAAATGGTTCACGATTGATAGTAACTCCATGTTCTTCATAATAGCCGACCAAGCGGTCACAATATTGCCAATATTTAATACTATCTTCAATCGAAATGCTCTTAGCATAAGGAATGTTATAAGAAATAGCTCCTCCCTCATTTGATGTCCAACCAGAAGCATGAATAATCTCAGCCAATAATCTAGCATCAGGAGTACCATGTCTTGCCTGAACAGGAACGGCTACCGATTCAAAAACCAATCGACAGCCAGCAACACCATGGTTTACAGCCGGAAAACCATTCAACATTGAACGATGCTCTCTAACACTTTCTTCTATTCCCTTCTCAGCTTCTAGATAACGATTTTGTCTAGTATAGCTATCGATAGTTGAGGGTAAAAAATCAGCGCCCGCATTCTCCAAATGTTGGAGCAATATAATATGATCATTAATTAGAGGAACGCCAGCTCTTGGTTGAACCAAAGTTCTGACATGCTCCTTTTTGGCTTTGATCATTTTCTTAGCAAAATTCTTCTCATCAGGAACCTTTTTCAAATAAGCAACCGCTTTATCTAAATCTAATTCAGGATCATTGCCAGTCTTCCAACTAGCCAAAACTTTTTTTCTTTCAGCTAGAAACTCTTCTTCAGTCAATTTTTTGTTTCTTAATTCCATTTTTTTCACCTTTTATTCTTAAACTTTCTTCAAGCGTTTTTTCATAATCTTCAGAGCCAACAGAGGGTCTATATCACTGAGCAGACCCATCGAGGCCAAAATATAATCAGCATCTAGTAGGTATTGCGGATTATCTGGTCTAAGTTCAAGTAATGTTTTCTTATTTCCTACTACTTTGCTCATTACTTCAGCTGGATTAGGAGAGTTTACTAAAACGCCACCCGTTCCAACAACACATTCAATTTTGGTTAAATCTTTACCAATTTGGTTATAAATAACTCCAACTGGTGAATATATTTCTTCCATTTTTCCGACATGTCTACCCATAGCCTTGTCGGCGCATATTCCACCGATAATAACTTCAACTTTTTCTTCTTCAGCACTATCGAAGACCACATCTACATGCTCGGAACGATAATGCAATTCTTTTGATAAATCCACTCCATTATCTTGGTTAATAAGAATTAGTTCTTCATTACTTAAGGATTTCAAAACACCTAGTGCTGAATAACGCATACCAAGATCACCTTCAACGGTTCTTTTCGCATATGGTTCCTCAAGTCCTTTAATGACCACATCACTTCTTTTGGCAGAAGCAGAACACATTGAATACATATCGGTTGTAGCGCCACCAATATCTAAGGCAACCAGTTCACCAAGGCCTGTTTCTCTTAAATAACCCTTTGATAATAGATTGCAAGCTTTCAAGACTGATTCAGGAGTTGGTAAGATAACCTTATCAATTTCTTTCTCAATCTTTTTTATTCCTTTGGCAACAATAATGTTCTTTAGAAATATATCTCTAATTTTCTCACGCGCACTGGGAATATTAAGCTTGTTTATTTCTGGCATTACATTTTCACAAATGGAGCCATCTAATTTGTATTTATCAAAAATATCTTCTATCTGATCTATACAAGATTTGTTACCAGCATAAATAATTGGAATCTTCACTCCTGCTTTTCCTAGAACTTCAGCGTTGTAGCAAACGCACTCGCTATTACCACCATCAGTTCCACCTGCCAGCAAGATAATGTCTATTTTATTATCGATAATGGCTTGTACTTCATGACGATTGATATGGTTAGACAAAACTAAGTCAACTCGTGCACCAGCACCCAAACAAACACGTTTAGCGGCCTCAACTGTCAACTCAGGAACTAAGCCAATCGCACACATTTTTAATCCTCCTGCTGCTGATGAGCAAGAAATAATCTTATCAAATTTCACTGGACCTCCAAGTTTTGTATATAAAACCTGTAGGGCATTATGGTAACCAATAGAGATATCTTCGGAAACGGTCGTAAAATGACTGGCTGTAGCAATGACATCTTCTACTTCTGTATCTACTGCGACAAGTTTGGTAAAAGTTGAGCCAAAATCAATCATTAAATAACGACTCATAACTACTCTCCTAAATCTTCTTTGATTAGTGGTAGACTATTCTCAATTGGTGATCCTGGTGGAAAGACTCTATTGAATCCCATCGCCAAGAAACGTTTCTTAACTTCGTCGAAATCCTGCTTACCAACTACGATATTGCCGCCAACATATAGAATGACATCGCCAATACCAGCTTCAATACACTTTTCTCTCATACCACGGCAGTCAATCTCACCGTGTCCGTACAAGGAAGAGACTAAAATCATTGGTGCATTACTTTCAATTGCAGCATTGATAAAATCTTCTTGGGATGACAGAACGCCAACATTGACAACATTATAACCAGCATTTTTTAGAACATACTCAATTATCTTGTTGCCAACTGCATGGACATCCGCACCAATTACACCTATGACAATTGTTTTCATTTAATTTACCTTCTCTCTTTTCCTAGGTTTTTATTTTCTAAAAATCTACAATTTTATTAAACTATACTTTAGTATCGGTTTCAATAAAACTCTGTAAAATGTTTGTAAAAAAGCCCTATTTTCATCAAAAATATAGCAAAATCAATAAAAAATGACCTTATTGACAAAAAAAGCTCTCAACTTATGAGAGCTCACCATTCTTGGTAATATAGAGGATTCCAATACATTTTGGACCGCAATGCGTACATATAACGCAGTTGGCTTCGGAGAACATGATAACATTCTCAGGAACACCGATTTCTAACATTTTTTCTTTTAAATATTCAGCTTCTTCAACTACGACTGTATGGGTAATCATTATATGATCCATGTCAATGTTTCCTGCCTTGTAATCTTTGGCAAAATCATCAAACATCATCTTAAGGCCATTCTTTTTACCTCTAGCTTTCGCCCAAACATCTAATTTACCATCCGTAACCGCAATAATAGGTTTGAGATTTAAAATAGTTCCAATAACTTTTGTCATGCCACTGCAACGACCACCTTTATAAAGATAATCGAGAGTATCAACAACGAATTTGCATTTTACCTTTGGAGCAATTTCTGCAATCTTTTCAGCTATCTCTTTCGCACTCATTCCTTCATTTCTCCACTTGCAGGCTTTCATAATCTGTAAACCAATAGCAGAAGATAAATTTAGTGAATCAATTACATAGACACGGCCTTCATCAAACTCTTTCGCTGCTAAAACAGCGCTGCGATAAGCACCGGATAGATCAGAGCTGATGCCCGTAAATACAACATCATATCCTTCATTGACATATTTTTCAAAAAATTTGCGATAGTCTTCAGGGGAGCCACAACTTGATTTTGGAAGTTTCCCACCCTCTTCAACTCGCTTATATAATTCCTTAGGTCTAATTTCTTTCCAGTCCTGAAAAACCTCATTTTCAAAAGCAACGCTTAAACTTATATAATCAACATCTAATTGATCCAATACGTTCTTACCACTTACATCAGTTAAGTCAGCAGTGGTGTCCGTTAGGATTTTTACCTTATTCATATTTACACCTCACCACGCTATTTTAATACATTATCAAGATTTTGAAAAGAGAAAAACGCTTTTCTTGTTTTAATCATTACTCAATATAATCAGAAAAATGTCGAATTTATAATGATAAAATTGTTTACTTACCTAACAAGATTACCCATTAATCTGAATTGTTTTAACTAATAGTGGTGCTACTAGCACCATTGCCCTTTACTTTTTTCGCAAGACTTGTCCAAGTTGAGCAATCGGTAATGTAATTAACTGTCAAACCGTTATCTTGTTGATACTGTCCTAATGCAGCTTGCGTCTCATCTTTGAATACGCCATCTAACCCACCGGTATTATAACCAAGAGTGTTTAAAGCATCTTGCAGAATTAGTACATAGACTCCTTTACTATCATAGCCCAATGTCGGATATCCCGCACCACAAGCTGGGTCACCATATCTTCGATCAAAGTGCACCCAAGTCGGTGTCATGGTAATTGGTTCCACATAGCGCCAGACTTCAAGCTTCTGTGCTAATTTATATAACTCTTTTCGCTGACTATTTGCCAGGTTTTGTGCAACATCAAAGGCCACACCAGCATAATGTTGGCTCTTATATCCATGACCGCCTTCATAGATACGCCGAAAAGCATAACCAACATAGATTGGCTTATGCCATCTCTCTCTAGTAGTATTGAAGGCTTCCATTGTTTGTTTGGTTGTCCAAAGAGTTTGACTTTTGCTTTTGCCTCTAAACTCTCTCACTGATAAGTATTTATTGCGAATGTATGGCATTTGATCACCTAATTGGCGATAAAAAACTTCCAGGTTACCGCTGGAAGTATTGTAGACATAAACTTTCATTGAATCACCTAATAAAACTTATGTTTTACTGGATATCAATATGTTCGAGAAATAAACTCTTGTTAACCACCCGATAATGAGGATGATAATTGGAACGATAGATTAATGAATGGGAGAAAGGCTTGAAACTATACTCCTTTAAAGCAATTAGCAAGCTATTGAACTCCTCTTCTGTGAAACGCTCATAGATAATCGAGATAATTTTCTTATTATCTTCCAAAACCTTCATCAATGTTTCAGGAGTATTTTTATAAGTAAATTGGGAATTATAGAAGACATCCGCCAACTTCTTTATATCGTACTTCTTATAGATATAGGGGCGGAGATTAACACGGATGGTGTCATTACCGAGTTCCTCATAGAGCGGCTCGTTATTAATCGAATAACTGATAGTTTGTTGTTCATTATCTAATTCACGACAAGCTTCTTCATACGAAGTAATCAAATGACCAGGTCCTAAAATTGACTGATAAAAGAATTTGAAGATATCCTGCATCTGAGCAGCGGGATAACGTTCGAAGAATTTTCTTAAATACTTACTATACTCATCCATTACAATCCCTTCTTTCTTTTTCCATATTATAGCATTTTTCCAAATGCCTGTAACCATTTTATAATAATCAAGAAAGAAGTGAGCAAAATACCTCTAGAAAGGAGTGTTTCACTTATGAGTAGAAGAAAAACTGTACATGTCACTTACCGTAAAGATGACAATTCTTGGCATGTCCTAAAATCCAACGCTAATAGTTCAAAATCCTATAATTCACAAAATGAAGCGGTCAAGAATGCTCGCAAAATGGCAATGGAGTCAGGACTTGATCTAGTGATTCACGGCGAAGATGGGAAAATTCAAACCGCCGCTAGATCCAATAAAAAAGGAACTTGCTAGTTCCCAATTAGTCTGCTAATGAAGTGGTCATGAAAATGATCACTTTTTACTTATGTTTCCAAGAATAATATTCATCATCGCGGCTGAAATCAATACCAGCATCGGCTTTGGGTTCATAAACTAGAAAGCCAACATCAGCATAGAGTTCTTTGAATTGTTCGATTGTCAAACTATAGCGAGCGTTATCAGTAAGTACGAGAATATACTCTTTTATCATCTTAGCAAAATGCTTGTTCCCCTTAATCTCACATTGAAGAATCCATTCGTCTTTTAACAATTCAATGACTTGATTGATATCTTTAATTACAATTTGATTGCTATCGATGCTCATTTTATTTTGGTTCCTCAGCATAGGGATCATCATTGCGGAAAACTCTTTTGACAATTTCTTTAGCCGGAGTTACAAATGTCCCCTTTAAAACATTAATAATTGGCTCAACAAAAGAAGCGATTGTCAGTTCTGGCAGAGCAGCAGCGGCTTCAACAAAGGAGTTTTGAAATAGATTGATTTCTTTACTTTCGGAATCATGTTCCAAAAAAATCATGTTTTTTGTTAAAAAGCCTGCTCTTAACATAAGATAGCTATTCACCGCACCATCAACTAGTGACCCGATGATTGGCTTGGCTAATCCTTTGATACTTCCACCCAGTAGACTTCCAATATCAATTGACTGAGCTCCATCAGCGATGAAGCAAGAAATCATCACGTGAATATAGATTCTTATCATGCGGAAAAATGTTGGTCTAAAGCCACACCTAACAATAATTTTCTTCATTTGGCGGAAGTTATTTACGAGGACAATCACGGTATCAGCAAATCCATTTTGACTAACCGAAGTAAAATACATCGTATCTCTAGCCGTTTGAATAATAATCTTACGTATATCTCCCTTTAAATCATCATCGACCGCACTATTAACTACTTGTCTTAGTTGAACATAGCGTTTAGTAAAATCAGGATCAGTATTTGTTAATTCAGTCTTTAACTTCGTAATAGTTTCTGGACAAACTAATTTTTTGGAAATAAGCCGATAGGCCATCTTCTTCATCTCTTCGTAATTCTGCTGCATTTTCACTTTATCTTTCTCTTCAGTAAAAGTATGGATTTTTTCCAGTGAAAATGATGGAGCAAACATTACAATAAAGAAAGGTCTAACAATGAAATATATAACGAATAAACCCGCCGTTATGTAATAGGCATAAACAAGATAAATTGAGGTATCATCAAGCTTAGCTCCGATATCTTTAATCTTAATAAATAGCCAAAATAGCAGTGCGACAAAGCCGCAAAAAATTATTATAGCCGAGATAACATTTTTCTTTTTCTTCATTTCTATCACCTAGTTTGATTATAGCATGTAAAAGTCTTCTATCACAACAAGATTAATCTTGTTTTAATAATCACCTATGCTATAATTTAGGCAGTATATAGGGAGTAACCAATGTTTAAAGCAATCTACAAAATTCTTTTCTCACGATTATTTTCAATTGGAATCTTAATTGCGGTCCAAGTTTTTTGGATTGTTTATTTTTTAGATAAGCTTGGTAATCTAGCTCCTTATGTCTCGGTAATAATGCGGGTTCTAGCTATAATTCTCGCTTTCTTTATAATTGGCGATGATATAGATGCAGGATTCAAAATTACTTGGATTGTCATAATACTAGCAATGCCAATCTTTGGCACTGGTGTTTATGTCATTTTAGGCAACAATAAGCGTATTAGTAGAAAGATTAAAAACATTCGCAAAATCTACGCTAGTACTCGTCATCTCTACCAAGAGAATATTGATTATTCCACCTACGAAATAAATAATGAATTAGTTAGAAAAGAGTCATCTTATTTAAATCAAATAGGTTATACGATGTATCGAAAAACTAATAGTACTTATTTTCCCTCTGGTGAAACTTTTAGAGCAAGTTTAATGGCTGAACTTGAAAAAGCAAAAAGTTTTATTTTTATGGAGTATTTTATTATTAAACCCGGTGTATTTTGGGATGGTATTTTAGATATTCTTGCAAAGAAAGCTGAAGAAGGTCTTGATGTTAGAGTCATGTATGATGATTTTGGCTGCGCCTTAACAGTTCAAAGAAACTATGCGAAATTTCTCCGTGAGAAAGGCATTAAAGCAGTTGTCTTCAACCAGTTAACTCCCTTCTTCTCTACCCGCTTGCAGAACCGTGATCACCGCAAAATATGTGTAATAGATGGCAATATCGGCTATAGTGGAGGTATAAATCTTGGCGATGAATATATTAATGAAGAAAAACGCTTTGGTCATTGGAAAGATACAGCTATCAAACTTGTGGGTGCCGGTGTTTGGTCATTGACACTTATGTTCTTACAGAACTGGAATACTCATAGCAATGAGGATCCAGATTTTGAAATTTATCGTCCATCTCCTTTTATTAAGGAAGCAGATAAGAGCGATGAATACATTATTCCCTATGGCGATTCGCCTCTAGATAATGAAACAGTTGGGCGGAATACCTATGTCAACATGATTAATCAAGCTGATCGTTATGTTTATGCTACAACACCTTATTTGATTCTCGATCAATATACTAGAGATGCATTAATTCTTGCCAGCAAAAACGGAGTAGATGTTCGCATAATTACTCCTGGAATATTCGACAAAAAAATTGTTAGTTTACTAACTAGAGATAATTATCGAGCCTTGTTACATGCCGGGGTTCGAATTTATGAATATACTCCTGGTTTCATCCATGCCAAAACAATGGTCAGCGACGATATGGGATGCAATGTTGGAACTGTTAATCTCGATTATCGTAGTTTCTATCACCATTTTGAATGTGGTGTAATGGTCTTCAATTCTGACACTGTTGGCTATGTTTATAATGATTTCCTTGAAACCATGAAAAAGAGTCAAGAGATTACCCTTGACTCCATTGATAAGCAAAACATCTTTAATAAATTGCTAGTCTTATTCTTAAGGTTGCTAGCACCATTAATGTAAATACTTTAGAAACCTTTTTTCTCAAAAGCATCGATTATTGCTTGAACAAGCGGATGACGACTAACATCCTTACTTGAAAGAGTGACAAAACCGATGTTTTTTATTGAACTTAAAATGTCTTGAGCTCTTGTCAATCCGGACTGATTTCCCCGTAAATCTATTTGTGTAATATCGCCGGTAATCGCCATCTTTGATCTAAATCCTAAACGAGTTAAAAACATCTTAAGTTGCATCAAGGTCGTATTTTGTGCTTCATCAAGAATAATATAAGCATCTTCAAGAGTACGACCACGCATATATGCCAATGGTGCGACTTCAATAATGCCTTTTTCCATCATTTTTTCAGCATTTTCTTGCCCTAGCATGTCAAATAAAGCATCATACAAAGGTCTAAGATAAGGATCAATTTTTTCCTTTAAATCTCCTGGTAGAAAGCCCAAACTTTCACCGGCTTCAACCGCTGGCCTAGTTAGGATAATTTTCTTGACCGATCCTTCTCGTAATTTTGTAACCGCATAGACCACCGCAAGATAGGTCTTACCAGTACCCGCCGGACCAATACCAAAAGTTATATCATATTGACGCAAAGCATTGATATACTCCAATTGTCCAAGAGTTTTGGGAGAGATAACTCTTCCACTTTTTGTTTTTCCAACAACCACTTCATGCAGTTTAAAGAAGTATTCTAGCTGATTATTGTCTGCTAGATTCACAACTTGCATAACGATTCTTTCATCTATTTCATAGCCTTTATCTAAAAGTTGATTAAGGGTTGTAAAAATCAATTGTATTTTCTCAATTATGGCATTGTCTATACAAAAAATAGTCAAACGATTATCAACTATACTGATTTCAATATGATAATGAACTTCAATAAGCTTTAGGTTAGCATCTTGAGGACCGATTAGTTCCTGCAATTTTCCATTAGTAATATTTTCTAGTGTTACAATGTGTTTCTCCACTTGTTTCCTCCTAAATGGTTATATCCTCCAAAAGAGTATAATGTACTTTCATTTTCATTGTACTATCTATCTTTTTGAATTGCAAAATATTTTCAGCTTCAATTCTTTCTCCATCGGTTAATTGTTTGCCTATCTCATAGCGTGCCTGTCCTATCATCTCTAGATAATAATCAGCATCAATAGAATGATCATCTACTGATAATGATATATCAATAACATACCATGTATTAGCATAGACTTGACCACGACTACCCACTTTAATTTGCTTTCCGCTGCTATCAGTTAAAGTATCGCTTACTAATAACTGGCCTTTCTTAACATACTCGTTGCGCTTTACTACGATGCTGCCAGATTGGACGGCAAAGTACTTTATTATTCCATCTTTTGTAGCATATAAGTTTTCTTGGATCATAGGAATTTCGATATAAGTCCGTCTCTTAGAATATTTCACTTTAATAATTGAGCCAACTCTTCGCACTTCTAGAAACTCTAACTTTGTTTCATATTCTTCATAAAGGTTATCTTCAATTGTTTTTAATGTCTCATTATCCGGACACCTAGCATATTTAACAATGCCATTTTGTGCTAAAGAAGAACGCAGATTATCTTCAATTGATGGATAATCTCCCTTGATATTTATAATAAACACTTTAGTCTTTAAATACCCAAAACAGCTGATTGCAATTGCAAGAGCTATCAGTGTTGTCTTATTACGCCATAAGTTAAAAACAACCGACAATAAGCCACGGCTATGAGTGATTTTTGCCATTGGAAAAAGTATCGATATTTTACGTCGTTTTAAAATTGACGCTTTAAACGTAACACACATATCTTTTTCCATAATATCGATGGCTTCAATTCCTGCATCGCTTAGTTTTCTTAGCACTTGGTTTAATAGATAGCGTGGAACTGACCATTGATCCCACGATCTCATAATGATTCTCTTTCCAAGCACAGAAAGTCACCTTCAATAATTATTTCTGATTTATCAAAGTATGCTACTTTTAGCTTGTGCCCCTTGATGATAAATCGCTCTTGCTTGAACATTAAAACGATTTCATCCTCACTGATAGTCATTATCTTTGTAAACTCCCAAACTCTTAGTCTCTGCTTTTCATAATGAAACAGCTTCATCACCAACTAAAAGATATGCTTATAAACAAAAAAAAATCTCACATGGAGATTTTTAAAGGTTCCTTAATAAGTTTTACGGCGAGCCATTTCTGATTTCAACTTACGTTTAACACCAGGTTTGAGATAGAACTCTCTCTTCCGCGCCTCAGCAAGGGTGCCAGCTTTAGAAACTTGTCTTTTGAAACGACGTAAAGCATCGTCCAAAGTTTCGTTATCTCTAACAACTGTTTTTGGCATGAATCGGTCTTCCCTCCTTCTGAAGCAGCATTTCTACTACGCAATATATTATAATTACTAATTACAAAATATGCAAGGAAAAAATGCTTAATAAACAAAATATATGTCTGCAACAATAGTATTGTTGGGAATCAACTAAGAATATGTTATAATAAAATGCACGAGGTGATCTGATGAACAATGTCATTTTAAACAATATTAGTCAATCCTTAAACATCCCATTAAATAACATTATCGCTGTTATTCAAATGATTGAAGAAGGCTCGACTATTCCTTTTATTGCTAGATATCGGAAAGAAAAAACTGGCAATCTTGACGAAGAACAATTAAGACAAATTACTCTAAAATATGATTATGAGGATAAACTATTCACTAGAAAAGAAGAAGTTATCCGTTTAATTGATGAGAAAGGCAAGCTAACACCCGAACTAAAAAAAGCCATTGAGTCTTCCACTCTGCTTAAAGAGGTCGAAGATTTGTATCTTCCTTACAAAGAAAAGAAAAAGACCAGAGCTGGCATTGCTATTGCTAAAGGTTTGGAGCCATTAGCAAAGCGGATGCTTGATTTTCATACAGATTCTTCAACCGAAGAAGAGGCTAAAAAATACTTGACTGATGAGGTTAAAACAGTTGGAGATGCTATCAATGGTGCGAAAGATATAATTGCTGAACAAATATCGGATAATCATCTTTATCGTGATTATTTACGCAGCAATATCAATCGCTTTGGCCGTATTGTCACCACAATTAAGAAAGATGCAAAAGATGAGCGCAAGGTATACGAAGGTTACTATGATTATAGCGAACCAGTAAAATTCATTGCTAATCACCGGATATTGGCAATCAATCGTGGCGAGAAAGAAAATATTATCAAAGTCACTATTGTTACTAATGATGAGGAAGCCATCAACTATTTGAAACGAAAGATTATTTTAAAAAATGGTTGCAGCGCTAACAAGTTCATCATTGAAGCAATTGAAGATAGTTATAAGCGTCTTCTCTTCCCTTCAATTGAAAGAGAGACTAGAAATGAATTAACTGAAAGAGCACAAGCAGGCGCCATTGAGATATTCACAACTAATTTAGAACAATTACTGTTAGCTCCACCACTAAAGAATCGTTGGATGCTTGGAGTGGACCCGGCTTTTAGAACCGGTTGTAAACTAGCTGTTATTAATGGTAATGGTGATTTCATTAAAAAAGATGTCATCTATCCCCACCAAAAATATCCTGGCGAGAATGTGCCCACAAGTCGCTATATGGAAGCCCAGCGAAAAGTAGCCGAACTCGTTACTAGCAACAACATAGAATTGATTGCTATCGGCAACGGGACGGCCAGTAGAGAGAGCGAAGAATTTATTGTCCGGACAATTAAAGAAAAAGCTTTGAAGTGCAAGTACGTGATTGTCAGTGAGGCAGGAGCTAGTGTCTACTCAGCCAGTGAACTAGCTAAAAAAGAATTTCCTGATTTAGTGGTTGAAGAAAGAAGCGCAATCTCTATTGCAAGAAGAGTAATTGACCCATTAGCTGAACTCATTAAGATTGATCCAAAATCGATTGGTGTTGGTCAGTATCAACATGATGTTAATCAAAAAAATCTTGAAGAAGGCTTAGATTTTACTATTACAAAAGTTGTTAATAGTGTTGGAGTAAATCTCAATAGCGCTTCCATAGATTTGCTGAGTCACGTTTCTGGCTTAACCAAAAAAACAGCCGAGAACATTATTGATTATCGTAAGACCAACAAATTAATTAGAAATCGTAATGAGTTGAAGGAAGTCAAAGGAATAGGACCAAAATCCTATGAGCAAGCTATCGGTTTCCTAAAAATTCTTGATAGTACTAATCCTTTGGACAAAACTTTTATCCACCCCGATGATTACAAGACAGTTGATAAGTTGTTGAAAGACTTTTGTCTTACAAGAAATGATATTGGATCGGATTTATTGCAAGAGAAATTAGCAAATATCGATATCGCAAATCTAGCAATCAAATATGATATTGGCGTTTATACGCTTAAAGATATTCTTGATGAGTTAGAAAGACCATTGCGGGATATTCGTGATGACTATCCGACACCAATTCTAAAAAGCGATATTCTTCACATTGAAGACCTAAAACCAAGCATGATGCTGCAAGGAACGGTTCGCAGCATTGTTGACTTCGGAGCCTTTGTCGATATCGGTTTAAAAAATGATGGGATGATTCATAAGTCCCAGATGACTACCGGGAAAATTAACCATCCTTTAGATATCTTATCAATTGGTGATATTGTAACCGTCTATGTTTTGGAAGTTAATAAAGAGAAAAATCGGGTGGCTCTGACTTTATTGCCACCAGGAAGCCCTAAATAAAAGTTGAATATTTCAACAATTAGATATTGAAAGATGCCTCAATTATTGGTAAAATATAACCAAATTGAGGTGTTTTTATGAATATATGTGCTGTACCAACCGGTATGACTCCCGGAGGAATCGCTTTAGCGTTTCTGGAGTTTTCGACTGTTATACTTTTTCTTATTGGGGGAATCTACTTCTCACTAATCGCAAAAAAAGGCTCAAATAATAAAAAAGCCTTCATCTTTGCTGTAATTGGAACAGCTTTATGTTTTATTGGTGGATTACCAAATGCGATGGACAAATTAAGCTGGGCTATTTTCCAAAGAGATTTAATTTTTAATTCTACTTGGATGTTTGCCGGAGTTGGTCCTGGCTACATCTGTCTCTTTTTAGGAATCCTTTTTTACAGCAAGTCGGAAGATAAGAAGGTCGTCTTGAAAAGTTTAGCCCCACTCCTTCTGATCCTTTTAGCAGCAACAGTCCCAGGCTTTCACAAAATAATGAAATATATTACGATGTTGATGGCCGCTGTAGGAATGTTGGGATTCTATATCCATATGATTAGAACTTCTAAAAAGATAATTGGAAAATATTGGATTTTTTATCTTATCGCCATTATTATGACTTCTTTCTTAGTGGTCTTCTCAGCCAAAGGCAGTTTTAATAGTCTGTGGCCGAACATACTCGCTCAAACTTGCAACAATATCTCCTATGTTGGCTTTATTCTTGCAAATGCTAAATGGCTAAAAAAACTTGGTAAATAATATCTACTTCAAATAATGGGTTATCATTGATAAATGCTTTTCAAAGCGTACTCCATATGAGTGCGCTTTTTCTGTGCTCTCAATACTCTTTTGAATGTACTTGGTGGCCAGTCGTATGGAGTTACCTATGGATACATCATTTGCGATGCCTCCACAGATAATTGCTGCAAAGATATCACCGCACCCTTGATAGAAACCTTGGTAATATTTATTAAAGAATTCTTCTTGGTTACCACTTAGGCAATCACGATATACAATACCTATTTTCTCTCCTCTCACAATCCCTTTTAGAATAATGTGTTTAGGTCCAAGTTCTTCTAATTTTTTTAATAACAAATCAATGTTAATCTCTTGTGAGTAGTCCATTCCTGCTAGCAAGCAGGCTTCGGTTAGATTAGGAGTAATATAATCACAATTGGAAAGAAAAGAACGCATCGCGCAAACCAATTCCGCATCATATGGCTTATATGTTTTTTCATTATCACCAAGGATAGGATCAAAGACTAGTATAGTATTGGGCTTTCTTACGTACTCAATTGCAGTAATAACATTTTGAAGCGTATATGTATTCTCCATATATCCAATATGAATTAAATCATAACTAACTTCATTATCTCCTAGATGTTTGGCAATTGGAATGAGACTATTGATCATGTCGCACTCGTAATAGTCCTTAAATGCCCCAGTATGCGCTGAAAAGATGCTAGTTGGAATAATACTCATTTCAAGCCCGAATGCCGTTAAAATGGGCAAAAACACGCTTATTGAACATTGACCAAAGCAGGACAAATCTTGAATTGTTAATACTTTCTTATCGATCATTTTGGTCACTTCCTTTATTACTATAAATTGTTTTAAATACACTATCGATTTTTGCTGCATAAATTAGCAAAGAAATAATTACCACCGAGGCTGCCATTTGCAAAATATCACCAGGAATACTAGCATAAGCAATCTTGATATCGTACAAGATAAGATTGGCAAGAAAATAACCTGCAGGAACAATCAGCTCTGCGACTAGAAAAACGATAATTCCTAAAACAACATCTTTTTTGCTATGTGAATTTTTCGCCTGCATATGTTTGAATAAAAGACCGGCAACCAGACCTAATAATCCTTTTATAACTATCGTGAATGGCACAAATGAAGCATAGCCCAGAGCCAAATCGGCAATACTTGAACCAATCGAACCAGCAATCAAGGCTGAGATGGGATTTAAGCAAACAGCACACAATAAAATAAAGGCATCGCCAAGATTAAAGAAGCCACCAAATCCGTTTGGTATAGCAATGAAATATGTTGCAATAAAAATCAGTGCTGTAAACAAGGCGTTAAAAGCAATGATTCTGACTGATTTATTCACACAATACACCTCTTTAATTAGAAACAAAAAGGCATAAAAAAACAACTCTCCCATTCTGACTATACAGGCGGTTGTGGAATCTCACCACATCGGCTGTTGGGGCTGTTGGACTTGTTCACTCGAAGTGACATTACCACCGGTCGGGGCTCTAACCCTGCCCAAAGTTTCTATACATCAATTATATGCTTAATTAAGACAACATACAACTAACTATTATGACTTAACCAATAAGTAGTATCTCGCATTTCAATTGGATTGTTTGCACCAAATTCGCTGCTGATAACATAATGATCAGCAAAAATCTCTATAGTCAACATACCATTGCGATCTAAAGTTTTATCACTGCCAGCACCATTGCCACCAGCAGTCGCATAAATCTTTGTGTTTATATTGTTATCATAGACTCTCTGCATAGCCGAAAAAGTTGGATGAGAATATTTGTTTCCTAAATAATCACCAATCTGAGCGATACAAACTTCCGGTGAAATTGTGCTTAAGAAAGAAGCGCTAGTACCATTTGCAGATCCATGATGTCCCATAGAGAAAACATCCACATCACCGCACAAAGAAGCGTACACGGCTTCTTGATTCTTCTCAGCATCACCCGTGAATAGTAAGCGACTGCCACAAGCTTCAAGCGTGAAAACTATACTAGAGTTATTCTCGTCAGCACTGAGTAATGAACCCGTGTCATAAAACACTAAATCTACATCATCATTAATTGTTAATGTTTTGCTAGTTTGACCATTCAAGTAATCATGAATTAGATTAACTTGACAACCTGTTTCGCTTTCAATTGCATTATCTAGTTCTGTCATTAGATTGGTTTTGCTTGAACAAGAAGTTTGATATTTGAAAATTGAACCAATCTCATAATTTGAAAACACCACCGGAAGCCCGCCGATATGATCACTATGAGGATGGGTAGCCACCACATATTCAAGAGACATGTCATCTCCCATTATTTCTCCTAACGCTGCCAAAACATTCGCTTTATCAGTGCTAGCATTCTCTCCAGCATCGACTAGTATCTGAGTATTTTCAATCTGAATAAGCGCACAATCACCAGGACTACCTTCCAAATCAATAAAATATACTTGTACTTTTTTGTTAACCGGTGTTGTTGGTGCGAAAGATGCTATATATCTTAAGGCTCCCATATATGGAGCATAACTATCACTACCACTTATTTCACTTTCATAATTTTCTACATATTTCACTGCCAAAGTTGAAAGAGAGTACTCTACAGATTTCATATAATAGTAAGCTGTACCAATCTTGACATAACAAGTTGCTGTATAACTTTCATCATAATCTACAGCATCTATTTGATTAATGATTGCAGAAAGCTGATAGTTACTGTCCAGTTGAACAATCGTTTTATTAAAGATAGAGCCATTGTCTATTGTAAGTTTCGAACCATTTAAAGAACTGCTCTTAGCTGCAATAGTGCCCCATTCAGTAGCACCAATTGCTGATAAATCATTATAAAGCGCCGAACTAAACTCAGCGCCAAAACGAATAGCGGTATCGTTGTTATCAAAAGTATAAGTGCTATTTCGATAAGAGTAGCGAACCTTCATACTTGCCTTCGTTTGCAAATTAGAAAATTCATCCCAAGCAGGGACTTGTTCTGTATAAGTCAAAACAATCCGGGAGATTGATACGCCTGCAGTTGCATTCAAAGCCGACAAAGATAGCTTAATTTTAGCAATCTCTTTTGAATTCATTGAAGTGCAACTAGCAGTGGCTGGACTTGCGGCCAAATTGCCACTTGTAATTGTTGAATAACCACCACTGAATTTCTCTTTTGCAACTTCTGTTGAAGTGGAAGTTCCAATAGTTTCATTTGATTCATCATACACAGATAAAGAATAAATTGCCGAAGCACTAACTACCGTAGTGTTAAAACGACTATAAATCGTTGCATTAATCGAAGTTACACCAGCATAGTAAGGCAAAGAATATTCCAAATAATTATTATTGACCATCTTCAATGAGGTGACACTGCTATAAACAACACCATTCAAGGCTTGATTACTAGTAGCCGAATAGTAAGTTCCGTCAACTTGACCAGTCCAGTCGCCAGTAATGTTTGAACTATTAGTCACATCATAGCCTAAATCGGTAGTGATAGTAACCTGCCTAGTCTCTGCTTTAGCAATTTGAGCATCACTATTTGTTGCCACCATAAAAGGAGTCACTACTAATAATGACAAACAAAGTGTTAAATATTTCCAAGTGCGCTTAGCGCTTCTTTTTTTATTTATGTTCATGGTATTCCACCTTACTCCCATGGTAGCCATCCGCTTTCGATAAAGTAT
The DNA here is from genome assembly GCA_964367815.1 of uncultured Eubacteriales bacterium. Classification (GTDB taxonomy): domain Bacteria; phylum Bacillota_I; class Bacilli_A; order RFN20; family UBA1709; genus CAYIYR01. Next base: position 9,982 of record CAYIYR010000017.1, on the reverse strand, counting down.
ACATAGTCATCCAAAAAGGATAAATCTCCTGCTGTTGCAATCCATTTTTGACCATTATACTTAAATCTAGTTGCATCATAGACAACAATTTCTACGTCATCGAGCAAGATAGTGTACTGAGGAGCCAGCATATTATCGCTACACTCTTTATAGCTAATGCTTCGCAACTCATCCATAAATTGCATTAGTTCGGTTGAAGAAGAAAACTTAGCATTCATACCATTATACTGCCCTTCATTATCATGCTGATTAACAATCACTTTGGTTGGACAAACAATATCACTTAGACTATATATAGTCATTGAGCTTGATGAAGAACTACTGGAGCTGCTACTCGATGAGCTACTAGATGAACTACTGGAGCTACTACTTGATGAACTTGTAGATGAACTGCTGGAGCTGCTACTCGATGAGCTACTAGATGAACTACTGGAAGTACTACTTGATGAACTTGTAGATGAACTATTAGAGCTACTACTCGATGAACTACTGGAAGTACTACTTGATGAACTTGTAGATGAACTATTAGAGCTAC
>CAYIYR010000017.1:9216-9347 GCA_964367815.1 uncultured Eubacteriales bacterium | reverse complement strand
TACTCGATGAACTACTGGAAGTACTACTCGATGAACTGCTAGATGAACTACTGGAGCTGCTACTTGATGAACTTGCAGATGAACTACTGGAGCTGCTACTCGATGAGCTACTAGATGAACTACTGGAGCTA
>CAYIYR010000017.1:0-9116 GCA_964367815.1 uncultured Eubacteriales bacterium | reverse complement strand
ATAGATGAATTATTTGTACTAATAATCGAAGAAGAACCTTCATTTGAAGAAATAGGGGTTACAGGATCTGTCGAACTAGAACTACTGGAAGAATTCAATTTGCAACTAATCAACATAGTTGAAAAAAGAACAATTAATAAAAATTGAATTTTTTTCATAGTCTCGCCTCCTATTTATAGTAATAATATCATAATCAGCTTCTATAAAAAAACTTTTTCTTATTTGAACGAAAAAAATGCTCCCAAATGTTGGGAGCATATATTAACATTTAATCAAGAAATAATTCTTCTTACCTTTTCTTATAACAATTAGTTTACCATCAATGGCAGAATTCTTGTCAACCATCATATTTACATCGTTTACCTTTACTCCGTTAATTGAGAAAGTGTTTTTGCTAATAAGCTCACGAGCATCACGTTTGGAAGAGCAAGCCCCTAATTCAATTAAGGCATCAACAAGAAGTTTCGGCTCGGTTAGTTCAATACTTGTTACTCCATTCAAACAAATAATCAATTGATCATAAGTTAATTTATTTACATCTCCGCCAAATAATACTTCGCTCATCATGACAGCCTCATCAGCATCTTCTTTACTGTGGATTAATTTGATTAATTCATACGCCAACCGTTTTTGAGCAGTTCTGAGATGTGGCTCTTCGATCACTTGTTTCTCATAACTATGAATTTCTTCTTTACTTAAAAAGGTGAAAACCTTGAGATAATGAATAACATCCTGATCTGCTGTATTCAAAAAGTATTGATAGATAGCATATGGCGAAGTTTTGGTCTTATCAAGCCAGAAAGATTGTCCTCCAGCAGACTTGCCAAACTTGGCGCCATCAGCTTTGGTAATCAATGGTAACGTCATACCACAAACTTGTGTATCGCCAGTCATTCTTCTGATCATTTCTACGCCAGAAGTTAAATTGCCCCATTGGTCACTTCCACCAATTTGGAGGCGACAATTCTCTTTCTTATACAAAGTATAAAAATCTATTGATTGGATAATCATATATGAGAATTCAGTATAGGAAATTCCGCTCTCCAATCTTCTAGCAACCGTGTCCTTGGCGAGCATGTAATTTACAGGGAAGTTTTTACCATAATCCCTTAAAAATTCAATCATATTTATCTGGCTTAACCAGTCATAGTTATTAACCATGATAGCTTTGGCTGGATTATCAAAATCTAGATACTTGCCCATTTGCTTTTTTAAACAAGCTGCATTTTCTAGTGAAGTCTCTAAACTAAGTAAATTTCTTTCGCTACTGCGACCAGAAGGATCACCAATTAAACCAGTTCCACCGCCAATAACAGCAACTACACGATGCCCTGCATCATGAAATCTCTTAAGGACTAAGACTGGTACTAAATGACCAATATGAAGCGATGGTCCTGTTGGATCAAAACCACAATAAATGGTTGCTTTCTCATTAATTAACTTTTCTAATACTTCTCTATCGGAAACATCTTTAAATAGACCTCTCCATTGTAGTTCTTCTAATAATTCCATTTTACTTCCCTCTTAGTCTTTAGTAGACTCTCTATGCTTATATTCGGTGGCGAACTCAAAAAACTTATTGTTCAATGTACCATTGAGCATTTTTGTTAGCATCCGCATAGCTATGGAACCAACCTCATATAAATCAACATCAATTGTTGAAATTGTCGGCCTAGCCATTCTTGCTTGTTTTGTTCCAATAACACCAATTGTCTCTAAATCAGATGGCACACTATAACCACATTCCACAGCGGCATTGTTAATAGCACAAGCTAAGGAATCTCTTGTAGTGACATATAATTCATGATTAGGAGCTTTCGTAGAAAATTGTTTCTTAAAATAATTATAGATAACGCTGTAGGAATCAGAGATCAATAAGCTCTCATAACTACATGTCTTGGTTTTATCAATGGCATTATTAATGGCTTTTTCGAATGAATTAACCATATGCCAATCTTTCTTTGGATCTTTTAGATAGCAGATTTTGTTTAATCCTTGTTTTATATCTTTTTCAATAACTTTCTGTAAAGTCGCAGACCAATTCATATCGACCAAAGCATTATCGCCATAATTGTCTTGGCCAATTAAAACAATTGGTAAAGAAATCTTAATCATCTTATGTAAATCAGCCGCACTCAATTCGCTATTGAAAACCACAATTCCCTCCACACGTGAGGAAATAACATTATCAACAACATTTGCGGCATCCTCTGAATCTTCAAAAGTAAATAAAGTTGGAACATAACCATAAATCTTACAAACATCGAGCATACCAGCTAACATATTGCTAATATAAGAATAGTTTGGAGAAGGTAAAACAATAGCAACATTTGTTGTTTGTCTTTTCGCAAGGCCTCTAGCTAAGTCACTGGGGACATAACCCAATTTTGTGATAGTAGTTTCTACCAATTGCTTAGTATCCTCACTGACATTACCAACGCCATTGATAACTCGTGAAACCGTTGCTAACGAGACATTTGCTTCTTTCGCGACTTGATAAATCGTTACTCTCTTGCTTTTCTTTTCTCTCTGCTTCATTTATGCTTCCCCCTCTGCTTCAAATGATGATGTCCTGATTGCTAATTCAACTATGATTCAGTTCCGAATTCTTCTTTTTGCAAAGCTTTGCGCATATTAGCTAACAAAGTCTCTACACTTTGTAGAAAATCTCGTATCTCGGATTTCAAATTAGTTGCTACATCAAGATTTGTTAAATCATGATAAAGCCGTTTTAGTTTAGTTATTTGAGTATCAAACTCAAGGCGAACCTTATCTGAGTTAATATCACTTAAATAAACTCCCGCTCGGTTCAACTGCTGATATGCTTTATCCAATTGATTTTGACTGCACTTACACCAATGTTGCATTTTTCCTCGCAACTTAGTAGAAGTGGCACCAATTGCCAAACCAGCTATTGCTCCGAATAATAGAAAATGAAAACTGCGAATAGGACATTCCTCCTTATACAGGTAAGAACAACTTTGATTTTAAGATAAAATCAGCACAATGTCAATAAAGCGCTTACTTTATCGCTTTGTTCTTATTGATACTTTCATGTATCAATTCTATAAATAGCAATCAGGAAAGTGTTGGTATGATACATATGGGGGATATGACTTTATCATAAAATGCATCCATACCAAAAAGTTACACCATCATCTTTATTGTTTCCCACTGCTACTGATTAACTCTTAAAACCGGCATTAAAAAAAGCGGAATTAATCCCTCCCGCTTATCTATTTTTTATAATTCATCGGAAATTATAGGTACTTTTTTTATTTGCTTAAATCACAGTTGTGTGTGCACAAGTACTCACATATAACATTTAGGTTCTTACTTGACATAAGCAGATAGACTCTTTTTCTATTACTAATACATTTTTCATTTAGCACGTCAATCTTATAAAGATACGTAACCTTCTCATTTGTTATTCTCTGCAGAAGAGGTGAAAAATCTTTTTTTGCGGAGTCAACCAAGAACGCTTGATCAAATTTATTTAAAACCATTGAAAAATCATTTAGAAAATACTCTAGTCGGCTTGCTCGGTCAGGCTTATAAAATGCAATATACTCATAGTCAGGAAAGGTTTTCTTAATCGTTTGGTAGTTCATTTCTATCTGTGCTGGATGATGTGCATAATCATTAATTATTACACTGTCATTTGCTAATTTAGTAATGTTAAAGCGTTTAGATGCCATTTGATAGTCCTGCAAATTCTCAACTACTTTTTCAAGATCTTCACCTTGTAAATAATTGAAGGCAATAACAGCTAAGACATCTAACAACAATGCCTCACCATACAAATTTGGCAAATTAAAACCAACTAGTCGCTTATCCTTGAAGTATACTTCTCCCTTTATTCCATCACTATCGATTATTGCATTTTGAAGATAGAAATCCGCTTTGCAAGTTAAACCAAAAGTCAGGTAATCTGTGTTCTTTAGTTTTCTACTAGATTCATATTCAATAAGCCCATTCTTTGTCTTCCTTGAAAACAATTGGAAACTCTTGATATATTCTTCTTCGGTTTTAAAACAATCTACATGATCATAATCAATGTTTGTAATAATGATAAAGAAGGGATTATATGCTAGGTAATGATCCATATACTCGCAAGATTCCAAAAAGAAATATCTCTCATTCACTGCCCGTTTAGCACTACCATCCCCACATAAAAAAGAATAATTCTTATTTGAACTTGCTAGTAATCCAGTGAGTGTTGTTTTTCCATGAGATCCACAAACTGATACAAGTCTTTCTTTTGCTAAATAACTATTCAAGAAAGAATTATATTCTTGATAGTTCTTGCCTTTTAATTTTTTAATCCATTCAGGATTAAAAAAACTGTGTCCTAATATGATAAAATCACTTTTCAAGTACTCGTCACTATCTAAGTTATCTACTTTTATGTTATGCTTTTTTAGATTATCTTGGGTATATATATAATCAGAAATATCGCTACCCGATACTGTATGACCATCATATTTTAACAGAATCGCAAGAGCGGACATCCCCGATCCTTTACATCCTATAAGATAATATTTCATATAATCACCAATAAATCATATGGCAAAGATTAAAGTGAAATAACCTCAGATTTATTCTGAAAAGAATTAACGCATAATTTAACTATTCTTTATGCAAAAAAAACTCCCAGTATTAACTGGGAGGAAGTACTTATAGCTGATCGATAATATGTAAACGCTATCGATAATTAAAAGAATAAAGTTTTATTATTTGACGTTTGGATTTTTGACGATGACTGTAGCGCCCATGCCACCACCGATACATAAGGAAGCAAGTCCGTATTTCTTATTGCTTCTGATTAGTTCGTGGATTAAGGTAACAGTGATTCTATTACCACTGGAACCGACAGCATGGCCTAAGGCAATGGCACCACCATTAACGTTAGTTCTGTCCATGACCCATTCTTTGGTTACGCCATACTCATTTTGGAGATCGGTGATAACACCAATACTTTGAGCAGCAAAGGCTTCATTTAACTCGATTCTATCGATATCGGTTAATTTTAGACCAGTTCTCTTTAAAGCATCTCTAATAGCAGGAGTTGGGCCTAAACCCATAACTGATGGATCAACACCACCTTGGCCCCAGCCGACCATTTCGACTAAGACTGGAAGGTTGTATTTCTTAACAGCTTCTTCACTGGCTAAGACAACGGCGGAAGCGCCATCGTTGATACCAGAGGAGGATGCAGCAGTGACTGTACCATCTTTTAAGAAACAGGTAGGTAATTTGCCCATTTTCTCTAAGTTGGTAGCTCTGTTGATTGTTTCATCATGATCAAAGACAAAATCGCCTTTTCTTGTATGAACGGTAACTGGAACGATTTCTTTTACGAAAATACCAGCATCATCGGCTTTAATTGCTTTGCAAATTGAATTCCAAGCAAATTCATCTTGTGCTTGACGTGTAATCCCATATTGTTTTGCGACGTTTTCAGCAGTAACACCCATGTGATAGTTGTAGAAAATATCTACTAAGCCATCATGTAACATGTGGTCTTCTACTTTGAATTGTCCCATTTTAATTCCAGCACGTGCTTTGTAAGGAATTAGATATGGAGCTTGAGTCATTGATTCTTGACCAACGGCTAGAACGATGTCACGGAAACCAGCTTTAATGTATGTATAACCATGAATGATGGCTTTCATACCACTAGCACAGAGCATATTAATTGCTGAAGCAGTAACTTCATCTGGAATTCCCGCTAATCTGGAAGTTTGACGGGCTGGGCCGCCACCAACTCCGGCAGTGAAAATTTCACCGACAAAGACTTCTTCAATTTGTTTTGGCTCTAATTTTGCATCTGCAATAACTTGTTTTGCAACAAGTGCGCCTAATTCTGGTCCTCTAAAATCTTTTAATGATCCTAGTTGGACACCAGTAGCAGTTCTACGAGCGGCTACGATATATACTTTACTCATTTTAAATTGCATCTCCTTTAAATTTTAGTGAGAAAGGGCCGCTTGGGTTTGAGGGCTAAGCGACCCTGTCGAATAAACTTGTAATCTAATTTCTAGAAAATGATGAAGCCTAAGCTACACCAGACACCTAAGATGATTAAGGATAATACGCAGTAACCCATGATATCTTTGGCTTCTAGTTTAGCAATTGCCAATAATGGTAATGCCCAGAATGGTTGAATTAGGTTGGTCCAGCTGTCACCCCAAGCTAGGGCTAGGGCTGATTTACCCATGAAAGAATCGTAGGCTTTTAATTGTCCTTTGGACTCTAAGTAAGAACGGATACCATCAACTGGTTTCTTGCCTGCTAATGTAGCAGCAGCACCAGCTGCAATGATTTCTGGGGAAGTACTCGTTCCAGCAGCACTGAAGGTATAGCCTAAGTTGACTAAGGCTTTCTTATGTGCGGCTGGCATGACGATTGGTCCTTGAACTGCCCATTGGCCACCACCTGATGGGATGAAGAAGTTAATAATACCAGCGGAATAGAATGTTAGTAATGGATAAGTTGTCATGTTAGAAATGCTAACGAATGCATTGGAAACAATGGCTGCTAAGGATTTGTTTTGTCCAATAATGGCAGTAGCATTTGCGCCACCTGCATAGGTCATTAAGCCAGAAATACCACCATAGAATGGGAATTGTAGCATAACGCCAGCAGCGCCAGAAGCGGATTCAGTAACAGCATCAACTAATTTGTTTGGTTTGCCATATAAAGCCATGGCGATGAAGAGGAATAAGAAGTTAACAAAGTCGATATCTAATGTGAATGGTTTGCCAATTAATTTATAGAAATAAACAATGATGGCTAAGAAACCGATAATACTCATAATCCATGCGATAACGACGGAGTTGTTCAATTTCTCATTTGGTTTCATCTCACTGCGTGGGATGACTACTTCTTTGACTTCTTCTTCGACTAAGACTGATGGATCGCATACGACAACTTTGTCACCCTTTGGATGTAATCCCCAAGCGACTAGTGGAAGAATAATCATACCACCAATGTAGTTGAAGAGGTTAAATGGTGCAAATAATGTGTATTTGAATGGAATGACACTGGCTCCGAAGACAGTATCACCAGTAACGTAAGCAGCTGAAGGAAGCTTTAATGGAATTGATCCAGAGAAGCCACCATGCCACATACCTAAGCCTAAGTAGCCGCAAGCGACCAATAGAGCGAAGTGTGTTCCTGGAAGGTTCTTAGCAATTTCTTTTGCTAACATAGCTGACATGATTAGAGCAGCACCCCATTGGAAGAAGGCTACGAAGATTGAGAAGAATGCTTCGAAAGCAACAGCTTGACCAGGGGTCTTTGGAATTCTTGCTAACCAAGACATGAATTTCTTGATTTGTGGTGTGTTAGCAAAAATTGAACCGGTGACGATGATTAATGACATTTGCATAGCGAAGCCGTTTAATGTCCAGAAGCCAGCATACCAGCCGTTGAATAGCAAGGCACTTAATCTACCGATGAAGGTAATGCCTGTTGTTGGATCAGCAGCATTTGTACCTTTAACGTTGACTTGTCCACTCTTAAAGTTGAACATAACGATAATGGCAAAAATGAATACGACGAATGTTAACAATGATGCAAAGATAAATGCATCTGGTAGATACTTATTAACGATACCTACGCAACCGTCAACAAACTTTTCAATAATTTTTTTCATATTATTTCTCCCTTTATAAATAATATACGTTTGTTAATGTTTGTAGAAAATCTAAATAATTAGACTTTCATGACTTTGAGGTCTTTGGCAAAGTGTAATTGGCAGCCAGTAGCTTCTTGGATTTGTTCCTTGGTAACTCCTTCTGCTAATTCTTTGACAACGATACCATCTTTGGTAACTTCCATATAACCGAGTTCTGTGACGATAATGTCAACTTGGTTTAAGGCAGTATATGGTAATGTACAATCTTTCAAAATCTTATGTGCGCCTTTTTGGGTATGTGTCATTGCGATGATAACCTTTTCAGCACCCACGACTAGATCCATTGCACCGCCCATACCTGGAACCATTTTTCCAGGAACGACCCAGTTGGATAAATTTCCGTGTTCGTCTACTTCCATGGCACCTAATACTGTGTAGTTTACGTGTCCGCCTCTAATTAAGGCAAATGAAGTAGCACTATCGAAGAAGCAACCACCATTGATGATTGTGACTGGTTGACCGCCAGCATTACATAATTCGATATCAATGTTGTTTGGATCTTTTGGTCCTAGACCGACCATACCGTTTTCGGATTGGAAAATGACTTCTGTACCTTCAGGAATGTAGTTTGCGACTTCGGTTGGTAAACCAATACCTAAGTTAACAAAGTCTCCATCCTTTAACATATTTGCAACTCTACGTGCAATTAGTTCCTTTGCATCCATCTTATTTTTCCTCCTTAACAATATAATCTACTAGTACGCTTGGAGTGATGATTGCGTCTGGATCAAGAGCTCCTCTTGCTACGACGTTGTCAGCTCCTACGACGACGAGGTCAGCAGCATAAGCCATCATGGGGTTGAAGTTTCTCCAGGTCTTGTGATAAATCACGTTACCAATTGTATCGACATCTCCACCACGGATAACTGCGACATCAGCGTGTAATGGTTTTTCAAGTAGATATTTGACGCCATCGACTTCAACGATTGGTTTCTTTGGACCGACAATACCATTGGCGGTTAATAAACCATCATTTTCAACCCATGTGCCAATTCCAGTTGGAGTTAAAACTCCGCCTAGACCTGAACCACCAGCTCTAATTCTTTCTGCAAAAGTTCCTTGAGGTGATAATTCAACTTCAAGAGTTCCTGCATTCATCATTTCGCCAACAGTTGGATTCAAACCGATATGTGTTGCAATTAATTTCTTAACTTGGCCATTGGCTAATAAAACACCAACGCCTTTGGCGCCTTGTGGATGTTTAACTCCAGTGCCACCATCATTAGCGATGATTGTTAAGTTCTTGGCTCCGGACATTTTAATAGCATCGATGACAGCATCAGATGTGCCACCGGCTAAGAATCCGCCAACCATAATTGTCATACCATCTTTGAATAGTTTGCTAGCTTCTTCCTTAGTAATAATCTTGTTTTTCATTTTTTACCCTCCTTCTACAAGCACTTTTTGGAATAAC
>CAYIYR010000016.1:0-33234 GCA_964367815.1 uncultured Eubacteriales bacterium | reverse complement strand
CAATTAGATGATAATGTTTTGATTGATTCTCCTTTAAATGATGATAATAATGTCAAATTATTTAAAAAATTTTTAACACTATATGACGTTAATAATCAAAAGTTTAAAGAAATAGGTTTATTATCAATTGATGATGAGGAAAAGATAAATCTTAAACAATTATTTTTATTACCGGGAGTAAAAAGCACAAGAGCGTTATTGTATTATAATTCGGGATTTAAGTCATTAGAAGATATCGCAAAATCATCAGTTCATGAAATACAAGAAAAAACATCAAAATATATTATCAATAATAAGTTAGATTTAAAAGTACCATTTGTTAAAGAGGTAGCAACACATATTGCTGTAGCAACTGCTTTTACATTATACGGATGTAATTAACAAATTACATTTTATCTGTCGCTTGGCGAATTATACGAAGATTTATAAAGCGAGTTGTATTTCATTAATTTATCGAACTGTATATTTTTATGCGTGGTACACTCATAATTTTTGACCTTTTTTCGTACTATTGTTGTGCTAAATCTTTGATTTATATGAAAAACACTAGAGAAAGGTGAGTAATAATATGAACAAGAATGATTTAACAGATGAGCAAGTTTTTTTATAAAGTAGTTCAGGCAAATCATAAAAACAGTTCATCAAACATCATTAAAATAGTTCATCAAATTATATTAAAATAGTTCATTTTGACTTGATTAATTAATTTCTTTATGGCATACTAATAATGAAGGAAGTGGTTAGAAATGAAAGAATATTACAGAAGAATTTTCGATAAAGAGTTATCATTAAAATTAAAAGCCTTTGGCGCTGTTTTAATTGAAGGACCAAAATGGTGTGGAAAAACTACTACCGCTAAACAACATGCTAAAAGTTATATTGAAATGCAAGACCCTGAAAAGAAAAACGAATATTCACAAACTGCCAATATTTCACCATCATTACTTTTAATTGGAGATAAACCTAGGCTAATCGATGAATGGCAAATGGCCACGACACTTTGGGATGCAGTACGAGTATCAGTTGATCGTATTGGTGAACCAGGACAATATATTTTAACAGGATCAAATTCAGTTAATAATGAAAATATTTTACATAGCGGAACTGGTAGGATTGATAGAGCTATCATGTATCCAATGAGTTTATATGAATCAAGAGAATCAAATGGAACTGTATCTTTATTATCGTTGTTTAATGAAAAAGACGTTTTAAATAATGGATGCATTTCAAACTTATCCATCATTGATTTAATCTTTGCTACTTGTAGAGGTGGCTGGCCAATGGCAGTTATGTTAAAGGATAAAGAAGCAAGTCTTTCAATAGCCAAAAGTTATCTTAATAGTGTTTGTAAAGTAGATGTTTCTACAGTTGATAAAAAAACAAGAGATGAATCATTAACGAAAATATTGTTGAGAAGCTATGCTAGAAATATTTCAACATTTGCTAGTAACGAAACCGTAATTAGGGATATTAATTCTAACTATGATATGAGCAAAACATCTTACTACGATTATGTTAATGCATTGAAGAAACTATATATTATTCAAGATGTGGAAGCATGGTGCCCAGCAATTAGATCGAAAGCTATGATACAAGCTTCAAGCAAAAAAGAGTTCATTGATCCATCATTAGTTGTTGCTTCATTAGGACTAAAACCCGAATATTTTAATACTGATTTAAAAACATTTGGTTTTATTTTTGAAACACTGGTTTGTAGAGACTTAAGAATATATGCTTCATCTATGGGCGGACAGTTATCATATTATCATGATAGATATGGCTTAGAAGCTGATTTTGTTTTACATCTTGAAGATGGAAGATATGCACTGATTGAGGTAAAATTGGGTTCTATTGAAATTGAAGAAGGTGCAAAACATTTACTCAAAATTGAAAAATTAATTATGGAATATAATGAAAAAGAAAAACAATGTCCATTGAGATTACCGGACTTAAAAATTATAATTACTGGTGGACAATACGGATATAAAAGAGAAGATGGAGTTCTTGTAATTCCAATAGGTTGTTTAAAGGATTAACTATATTATTAATTTTAGTGATTAAATAATATAAAAATAAATCAATTTATGCATTTGACACTGGTTGTAAAGAGTATTAGATTATCTTAATAACAAAAAAAGTGTATTGAATAATGCTAGTGATGTTGCTGCTGAACTTTCACAATCAAGAATTATAATTCAGAGGGCAATTACTTCTTTAGTTGACAAAGAAATCGTTTTAAGAATTTGTAACTAGAATAATGGCTATTAGATAGTAAAAGATTAATAGTAATTTATAGAGGAAATGAAAATGGTATTGGAGACAGAAAGGCTCTTGTTACGAGAATTTACGGAAGATGACTTTCCATCGCTTTGTCTTATCATTCAAGATGACGAGACGATGTATGCTTACGAAGGTGGATTAAGCGATTCCGAGGCGAAGGAATGGCTCGCTAGACAAATGAGACGATATAAAGAATATAAATTTGGTCCTTTGGCCGTGATTCTGAAAGAAACGGGCAAACTTATTGGTCAGATTGGACTTTCAATGCAGGAATGGAAAGATGGAGAAGCATTGGAGATTGGGTATCTTCTAAACAAACACTACTGGCACCATGGCTATGCAACCGAAGCCGCACTGGCGTGCAAGAACTATGCATTCTATGTTCTTAAGGCCAAGGAAGTTTGCTCAATCATCAGAGAAAACAACACACCTTCTCAGAACGTGGCAAAAAGGCTTGGCATGAAAAAGGCGGATGAGTGGATCAAGAACTATAGGGGAGTGGATATGCTCCATTTCTTCTTTTCCGTCCACTTATAAATTTCATTTTATCTGTCGCAAGGCAAATTATATGGTATAGCAACAAAGCAAAAACACTAGTTTGTAAGAAGTTTACTCCCTTACATTGAAGTTATGTTTATTCGTATTTATGGAGGAAATCCATAATGATTGTTTGATATTGTTCTTTATTTAATAAATAACTCATGGCGTGCCCTGCATTAGGAAATAAATGCAGTTCTTTCTCAGAATTACAAGCTTCATAAACTTTTTTTGTCATATATGTGGGCACAAAGTTATCAATCTCTCCATGGATAAAACAGATAGGGATCGAAGTATTCGAAACGCATTGCTCAGTGTTTCCTTCTGATATGTTATACTTGGCTCTAATCTTTACTACTAGTTGGAGAATATCAATAATTGGAAATTCAGGTAAATGAAAATTGCGTTTGCAAACAAAGGCCAACTCTTTTCTGGCTTCATCATAGCCACAGTCAGCGATAATTGCTTTAACACTCTTCGGTAAATCTTTATTGCAAGACATGAGAACGGTATTCGCTCCCATGGAAACACCGGCAAGAAATATCCGACAATTATGCTCAAAACGATTATCAGTATACTTAACCCATTCGACTAAATCCCGATAATCTAATACGCCAAAGGCAATACAATTACCTTCGCTTTGGCCGTGTCCACGCAGATCAATAAATAAAATATTATATCCTTCATCGTGGAGGAAAGGGAATGCAATCGCATAGTCTTGATAACAATAGCCACGATAACCATGAACAATGATTACGACTTTATCTGTTTTTGTTTCTGCGGGATAGTAGGAACCATGGAGTTTTAGTCCATCAGTTGATTTAATCCAGATATCTTCTAGTTTCAAGCCTTGGAGAAATTTGATTTGTTCTTTGATATAGGGAATAAATGGACCCCAAGGTGTATTAGCACTGGCATCGAGATTATTAAATACATCGCCAGTGTTTTTTACCCGTTTGAAAGAAAGGTTATAAATGACATTGACAAATACTAAACTGCATAGAATTAGAAAGAGAATAATCGCAGCAACAATAATAACAATTTTCCATTCAATCGGCATAAACAACACCTCTTTATTAAATTATACAAAGTATGTCGCTTAATTTCAATGAAGATAAAAAGGATTATTAATTAATTAGGGGAGAAATCGTGAGTAAGTTCGGATTGGCATTAATGCTGACTACCATCGCTGGATTATCGACAGGAGTGGGAAGCATCTTATCATTTTTGCTGCCAAAGAAGGACTATAAGTCCTTATCTTTTGGTTTGGGCTTTGCTGCTGGAGTAATGATCTTTGTTTCATTAGTAGAAATATTTTTTGAAGCTTTAGGATTATTATCAACAAAATATGGAAACCTTTCATCACTTGTCTTTTGTTCTATTTCTTTTTTTGTTGGCATCCTTCTAGCAGGATTTATTGATAAAAAAATGTCTAATGTCCCTTTAAAATTTGGATCTAAAAAGAGTAATTTAAAAAGAACCGGAGTAATATTGTTCATTACGATTGTTATTCATAATCTTCCCGAAGGCATCATTAGCTTTCTTTCCGCCGCCGAAGTCCCAAAGATTGCCTTGCCCGTGATAATTGCTATTGCCATTCATAATATTCCCGAGGGAATTGCAGTATCCTTGCCTGTCTACTATTCGACAGGTAGCAAGATCAAAGCTATTGGCCTTTCTTTCCTTTCTGGGCTGGCTGAACCTTTGGGCGGGTTGATTGGTTATTTGCTACTTAAGCCAATACTGACAAATATGACTATGGGCTTGATGCTTTCGGCTGTTGCGGGTTTAATGGTCTATATTTCTTTCGCAGAGCTGCTTCCTTTATCACAGGAATATGGAGAATCAGAAACAGCCAGCATTGGCTTAATTAGTGGGATGATTATTATGGGATTAAGCATCTGCTTTTTCAAATAAAAAAGGGCTAGGCCCTTTTTATTGTTCTTGATAGTTGTTATCTTGAAATATTTGCTTAATGGTGTAGTTCTTGTGTTTATCTATTTTAACAAGCGTTCCGCCACGTTGAGCTGAATGCTGTTTCATAAATGGATAAGCGGTGTAGTCAATTGACAAACCATAGGTTAGTTGAACTCCTTTGTAAGAGATTGAAAAGTTATTGCAGTGATCATGACCACAAAACATAGCTTTTGTACTAGCCTTTTCAATGATTGCATCCCATAACTTGCCTTCTTCACGGGAACAATGAATGCCATCATCTTTGATTCCAAAATGATAAACAACTTCTGCGCTGCCTTCCTTGTATAGATCCCAAGCGGTTTTATAGATACGATCAGGAATGTGACAGTAAATCATCGACTGTATCGGTAATGATTGACCCTCTGATAGGTCATCGATTGTGGACTTATACCAATCAACTTGGTTGTCATGTATATTGTCATAACGTAACATATTACCATTATAGTAGGCTTGTGAATCCATCAAGAATAGAGCGGTATTCAGAGTGCTATCACTATTTAATAGTTTGATAACATAGTTACCATAGCCATCAATATCTGTCGGTCCTCTTTGAAAGAGACATTTATCTAAAGACTCATAATAGGTTGATAATTTTTCCTTGTTCCATTTTGCGAAAGATTCGCCATCGTGATTACCAAAGACAGGCGCCCAATATACATCAAGCTTATCCATAAAGGCACCAAAATTCCTGATCATTTTCTCATTATTTATACAACCAGAGCGAAAAAATGAAGGATAGAGAATATCACCAGTGAAAATAACTAAATCGGGTTTAGTTGCGCCCACAACATCGCGAATGGCGGTCAGTGCTAGCTGGTCCTTTTTTTGAACAAAATTGCTGGATCCAAAATGCACATCACTTAATTGAAGAATCTTAAAAGGAGTAGAATCATTATCGTTGGTAATTGTCCAATAGCCATCAGTATCTTTTGCTACCAATAGATTTCTAGTTTCAACATGTTCTACTGTATTAATATAATCTAAGATTTTGTTTGATCCTGTAGCAATGAAGATTGCCAGGACACCCAAAACAATAATGACACTGAAAAGTGCTGTCAGTATTGACCTTATTTTTTTCATTCTATTCTCCTTTCATTTTCCTACAAAAAAAGAGGCCTATTGCCTCTTAATTACTAACCGGCTTTCTTGAGGGTTCTTAGTGCCCTGGTAGAAATTTTAACTGTCTTAACTTGACCATTAATCTCTAACTTAACTTTTTGTAAATTAACTCCCCATTTACGGCGAGTAGCAATTAATGAGTGGCTACGACTATTTCCGCTGAGTGGACCTTTTCCGGTAATCATACAAACTCTTGCCATGTCTAACCCTCCTTTGGTATACATTTTTGTGCTTTAATATAATACCATCTTGGCGTTGTGTTTGCAACCTAAAAAATTATTTTCACCCAAAAAATATTGAAAAATAATGAACTTTATCGAGACAGTAGTTACTGGCAAGCATTTTCTATTGAAAAAGTATACTTTTATAAGTATAATTAATTGGAAGCCCTAAAGGGAGGGATTTTTTGTGGTTGTGTCAAAAAGATATAGAAAGGGAAGTGTCTCTGTATCAACAAAAGCCATCGCAGCTATTGCTGGAAATGCAGCAACTGAGTGCTATGGTGTTTTAGGCATGGCTAGCAGAACTCCAATTAGGGATGGAATCAACGAACTCCTTAGAAGTGAAAACTACATTAAAGGAGTTATGGTAAAACAATCAAAGCTGGGAATCGAGATTAACATGTACATTGTTGTGGCTTATGGAGTCAAGATTACTGAAGTGGTTTCCGAAGTTCAGAAAAAAGTGCGTTATGTACTTAAGAAAGCTTTGGATTTAAATTTCCGCTCAGTTAATGTCTATGTTCAATCTACTAAGGTTCTTTCTTAATACATGGAGGCATTCAAATGAAGAACTATGACAGTAGAGTGGTCAATGGCGAGATTTTACGTCAAATGATCATTTCTGGATCTAATAATCTATTTAATCAATATCCTGAGGTGGACGCACTAAATGTCTTCCCCGTTCCCGACGGTGATACCGGCACTAACATGAACTTAACGATGACAAGTGGTGCTAAGGAAGTAATGAATATCCGCAACGATAACATTTATGAAGTATCAAAAATGTTTTCGAAAGGATTGCTGATGGGTGCAAGAGGTAACTCTGGGGTCATTCTATCACAGATTTTTCGTGGCTTTGCTCAATCGCTTGAAGGAAAGCAGGAGATTGATGTAGCCGAATTTGCCCAAGCCTGGAAAAAAGGCGCTGAGGTTGCGTATCGTGCTGTTATGAAACCAGTCGAGGGGACAATTCTTACAGTAATAAGAGAAAGCAGTTCCGCCTTAATTGATAATGTCGAAGAGATTGATACGATAGGCAGTGCCATGACATTCCTTCTAGAGAATGCTCGTGTTTCTTTAGCCCATACGCCAGAATTATTACCGGTTCTAAAAGAAGTTGGTGTTATTGACTCGGGTGGTGCGGGTTTAGTTAAGATTTTTGAAGGCATGCTATCTGGTTTATCAGGCGAAATCATTGAGAGACGACAAATCACAATGAGTCATAATGAGAAAGATATAAAAACAGCAGCTACAGATATGAAATCTGAAGAATCTGGTTATAGTGTTGATTTTGTGTTACGTTTGAGCGACTCGCTAGAGAAAAAGAAATTTAATCAGAATCGTTTCATTAAAATATTTGAAGGAATTGGCAATTCATTAACGCTTGATAAAAAAGAAGAGTTATTGAAGGTTCATGTTAATACTTTGAAACCGGGCGTTGTATTGAATCTTGCGCAGGCTTATGGTGAATTTGTTAATATGAAGATTGAGAATATGCAAGAACCACATTCCGAAGAGCAATTTGGTGTGGAAGAGCCAGAAACAGAAAGAAAAGAATATGCGATTATTGCTACTTCCGTTGGTGAAGGGCTTAATAATTTATTTGCAAGCTTGAATGCTGATTATATTGTTAGTGGTGGTCAGACGATGAATCCATCGACCGATGATTTCCTTGAAGCTATCAAAAAAGTGCATGCCAAGAAAGTTTTCATTCTTCCTAATAATAAGAACATTATTATGACTGCTGGTCAAGCCTGCGAAGTTGCTGAAAATTGTGAGTGTCGCGTGATTCCCTCCAAGACGATTTTGCAGGGAATGGTTGCCTGTATGATGTTCAATCCAGCTAATGATTTTACCAGTAACGAAGAAGACATGCGTGAAGCTATCACTTCCGTCAAGAGTGGACAAGTTACCTTCTCTATTAAGGATACCAAGATTGATGGTGTGAATATTAAGAAAGATGAGTTCATGGGAATCTACGATTCGCATATTGTATGTTGCGAGAAGAATAAGCATGATTCGGCAAAAGCATTAGTACACTTGATGGTTGATAAAGAGTCTTCAATTGTCACCATTATCTATGGTAGTGATGTTACCGAAGAAGAAGCTCTGAAATTAGGAAAATACATTGAGAACAAATATAATCTCGAGGTTGAAATCCACAATGGTGGTCAACCAGTATATTCTTATTTTATCGGAGTCGAATAGATAGTTTTAAAAAGGGCAGTCGCCCTTTTTCAATAATAGGAGAGGATACGATGTTTCCATTCAAATTGACGCCTAAAAGATCCGCGTATTTGCAAGCTCTAGAATTGAATGATAGCAATGATGTCATTCGCTATTTTCCGCGTACCTACAGCGTCTTTGAACTGACTCCACTAGATTGGCAACACAATGATCAAAGAGTAGTCATTAAGGGAATAATCAAGGCAAAAGAAAGACTTGTTCGCTTTGCTAAGTCACGGACAATTTTTAGATTTAAAATCATCTATGATGAAGATGAATATACAGTTATATCTTTTAATCGTCCTTATTTGCCACCAATGATTGTTCAGGGAGAACGAGCCTTGATTGTTGGAAAATTTAACTACCTTAAAAAAGAAATTGTCCTAACCGAAATCATTACCAAAGATATTGACAAATTGAATATTAAACCCGTTTATCGACTGGTTGATGGAGTGACAAATTATGAGTTTCAACAAGTCGTAAAACTCTGTCTTGGTGAAGAAATAGCTAGCCATTCATTGGATGAAATTATACCATCTTTCTATCGGAATAAGTATCGACTTATTGGAAGACAAATGGCCTATCATGATGTGCATTTTCCCTCTGATGTGGCGCATTTGAAACAAGCGTTACGCTATTTGAAATATGAAGAATTACTGTTCTACTCCTTGGCTTTACAAAAGCAAAAAAGTTCCAATAAAATAGGTTCAATTTCCGTTTCAAAGAAAGTTGATGATTCATTTGTTAGACAGGTTATTGACAAGTGTGGTTTCAAACTAACGAGCGATCAAAATATTGCCGTAAAAGAAATAGTTGATGATTTGAAAAATTCTGGTTTGATGTATCGGATGCTTCAAGGAGATGTCGGTAGTGGTAAAACCCTTGTCGCAACGTTAGGACTAGTAGCAAATTATAGTGCTGGTTATCAAGGCGTTATGATGGCACCAACCGATATTTTAGCTCGCCAGCATTATGCTTTTCTAACAGAATTTTTGAAAGACTATCCAATTAGAATTGGCCTTTTGGTATCTGCATTACCCTCTAAAGAAAAACGAGAAGTTATCAGCCAGATTGCTCAAGGCAAAATAGACCTCATTGTTGGTACTCATGCTATTATTCAAGATGGGGTGGACTATAAGAAATTGGGCTTAGCGGTCATCGATGAACAGCATCGTTTTGGCGTTAAGCAAAGACAATGTCTAAAGCAGAAAGGCGATAATGTTGAACTATTAATGATGTCGGCTACTCCGATTCCGCGGACATTAGCAATCACACTTTATGGTGATATGGATTTTTCAACTTTGCACGCTTTTCCTAATCAACAACGAAGAGTAATTACCGATGTTATGAAAGGCAATACTATTAAAAAATTATTGCCAAGAATCGAAGAAAAAGTTCATGCCAATCAACGGGTGTTCATAGTTTGCCCGCTGATAGATGAAGATGAAGAAAGACGTAATGTAAGCACGGTATATGAAGGCCTTGATAAATACTTTAAGGGACGAATTAGTGTGGGGTTATTACATGGTCGTCTCGATGATGCCAAAAAAGATGAGATTATGCACCAGTTCCAAACCGGACAAATTCAAGTCCTAGTTTCTACCACAGTTATTGAAGTAGGAATCGATATAAAAGAAGCAAGCATGATGATTATTTATGATGCGCAAAGTTTTGGCTTGGCAGCATTGCATCAACTGCGGGGTCGTATTGGCCGTGGTGGGCAAGTTGCTGAATGCTACTTACTATGTAATGGTGGCGATGATTCTGCGATGAAACGATTAGAGTATCTGCGTGATCATGATGATGGATTTGATATCGCTCGTTTTGACTTGGCTAATCGTGGGCCGGGTGATTTAATGGGAACAAGACAAAGTGGCATTCCCGATCTCAATATCTCCGATTTATATGATGATTTGAAGATTCTAGAAGTGGCTAGAGATGACGCAAAAGAGATTATGGATCATCAAGATAACGACGAGAATAAGCATATTATTGCTTATGTCAGTAGAATGAATTCATAAAATATGGTAAAATAACAAAATGGAGGTTGATGATATGATAAAAATAGCAATTGATGCTATGGGCAGCGATGCCGGTAGCCCAATGGTAGTTGAGGCAGTGAAAAAGTTCAAAAAAGACCATAATGATGTCGAATTTCATGTTGTAGGAAAACAAGAAGAACTTCGAGAACTTTCCAGTGTCGCAACCATTATTGACAGTCGCGATGTTATGGGCATGGAAGATGGTGCTTTAGAAGTAATCAGACGGAAAACCACTTCAATGATTATGGCTATCGATTTAGTAGTAGATAACACTTGTGATGGCGTTGTCTCCGCAGGCTCAACAGCTGCGTTCTTGACGGGAGCCACGATCAAACTAAGACTGATTCAAAATGTAATGAGAGCGGCTTTAATTTCGCCATTCCCAACTGAAGATGGTAAAGGAGTCGCTATTTTAGATATTGGCGCTAATAATGAGAATATTCCCGAACATTTAGTTCAGTTCGCCAAAATGGGGCAGATATTTTCTAAAGCGGTTATGGGCAGAGAAAATCCCAATGTTTATCTTCTATCAAATGGAGCAGAAGAGAAAAAAGGCTCACCAGTTGGAAAACATGCTTATCCTTTAATAAAAGCGGAGACAAGTATTAATTTCAAGGGCAATATTGAAGCTAGAGAGGCCTTAAGTGGTGAGGCTGATGTCATTGTGGCGGAAGGCTATGCTGGAAATGTGCTTTTGAAAGCCATTGAAGGGACGGCAGCGGTGATGAATCGTCAGGTCAAGAAAGCCTTCAAGCGCAATCCTTTATCTAAAGTAGGTTATGTTTTCGCTCGAAAAGGTTTTAAGGAAATGCGTGGAACTTTTGATTATAAGAAATATGGTGGTGCGATGCTATTAGGAATTAATGGTGTCGCTGTTAAGGGTCATGGTGCGAGTGATGCCTATGCCTTTTATAATGCGATTAGAGTCGCTTATGAAATGATTAAAAATGAAGTAGTTGATAAAGTGAAAGAAGCGATGATTAATGGCTAGAAATTACAAAGAACTATTAAAGAAACTAAACATCCCTTATAAAGATACATCTTTATATCGGCAAGCATTAACGCATCCTTCCTATGTCAATGAGAGCAAAAACGCGGTTGGTAATTATCAGCGCTTAGAGTTTATGGGTGATGCTGTCATTCAATTGGTAATTACACGACATATTTACTATACTTATACCGAGATGCATGAAGGCGACATGTCTGTGTTACGTTCCAATTTAGTAAGAATGGAAACCTTAGCAGATTTAGCAAAAGAGATTAATTTAGGTGATTATATCTATTTGGGACAAGGAGAAGAAAAGAGCCGTGGTATGGAAAGACCATCACTTCTAAGTGATGTTTTTGAAGCTCTTATCGCCGCCTGCTATCTTGATTTAGGTCTTGAAGTGGCGGAAACAATCTTGATGAGTCTCTTCCAAGATTACATTAAAGAAGAAGGTATGGAAAACTTCCTGGAACTAAAAGATGCGAAAACAAGATTGCAAGAACTTGTTCAAGCTGATCGGAGAAGAAGTTTGACCTATAAGACAATCAGCGTTATTGGTCCAGCGAATCAACCAGAATTTTCTGTGGAAGTTATGATGGACGATGTCGTTTTAGGTATCGGAAAAGGCTATAGTAAGAAGAGCGCCGAGCAGGCTGCGGCCAAGGACGCCTTGAATAAAATGGCCTCAATATAAGGAGATAAGATGGGATTATTTGCAAATTTAAAAGAGAAACTGTTTGGTAAGAAGTTAGAACAGAACGAGAAATATGTTCAAGGATTGGATAAATCCAGAACAAGTTTTAAGGGCAGAATTAATGCTCTTCTTTCCCGTTACCGGAAAGTCGATGAGGAGTATTTTTCTTCTCTAGAAGAATTATTAATCGGAGCGGATGTTGGAGCTTCTTTATCAATTGAAATAGTTGAGGCGGTCAAAGATGAGGCCCGGTTACAAAACATTAGTGATCCCCAAAAGATTATGGAGATACTAATTGAGAAGATGTATATTGCATACAGCAAAGACATTGATTTAGATACTTCAATTAATTATGCGGAAAGTGGACCAACTGTCATCTTGATGATGGGAGTTAATGGTGCCGGTAAAACTACCACTATCGCCAAACTCACAAATATCTTTCTCAAGGAAGGAAAAACGGTTCTATGGGTAGCAGGGGATACCTTCCGCGCTGGAGCGGTTGAGCAATTAGAAATTTGGGCTCAGCGCTTGGGCGTGAAAGTGATTAAAGGGCGTGAAAATGGTGACCCATCATCGGTTCTATACGATGGTGTCAAAATAGGTAAAGAAGAAGGATATGATATCGTTCTCTGCGATACCGCAGGTCGTTTACAAACCAAAATCAACCTAATGAATGAAGCTGCTAAAATGGTGAAAGTAATAAAAAAAGAGATTCCAGAAGCTCCCCACGAAGTATTCTTAGTGATTGATGCGACAACGGGTCAAAATGGCGTCTATCAAGCGAAGTCATTTGCGGAAGTGGCCGATATTACGGGCATTGTCCTAACTAAGATGGATGGTACTAGCAAGGGCGGAATTATCCTTTCAATAAAGGATCAGTTAAACATTCCTGTTCGCTATATCGCCCTTGGTGAAACGATAAATGATTTAGAAGAATTTGATTTAACCCAATACCTTAATGGTTTGGTGGGAATTATAGATAACGAGGAGGACAAGTAATGAACAATAATATAGGAAGATTTATAATCACTTTAATAATAATCATTGCCACTCAGTTGGTTTTAGGATGGTTATTAGCTATGGTGGGTATCAGCGGAATTTATGCGATACTTTTAATGTCTTTAGCGATGGCAATTCTCTTTGCTTATCTTAATTATCCTCCCCAATTGCGCAGATATGCGGTTAAGGATCCACATTTTCATAAGATGATTGCGATTTTCTTCGTTGTTTTCTTTTTAATCGATTTTCTTTTTTAGGTATTGAGTATGGAATTTGCTAAGAAAGATCGCATTAATTGCTTGTATGATTTATATCAAAATCTTTTAACTGAGCATCAAAAAGATGTTATATCTAGTTATTATCAAGAAGATTTATCCCTAGGCGAGATTGCTGAGAATTTGCAGATTTCTCGTAATGCTGTATTCGCCTTGATTCATCGGGTAGAGAGTATCTTAGAAGACTACGAGTCAAAGTTACATTTATTGGACAAGAAGAATAAAATAAATAAGGTTTTAGAGAATTCTAAAGTCTTAGATGATCTTAAAAATAAGATTGAAAAGATTATTGAAGAGTAAGGAGGAAATACTATGGCTTTTGAAATGCTTAGTGATAAACTACAAGGTTTATTTAAAAAAATAAGAGGACAGGCCCGCTTGACGGAAAGCAATGTCGAAGACATGCTAAAAGAAATTCGTATCGCTTTAATCGATGCGGATGTTAATAACGAAGTAATTAAAACATTTTTGGGTAATGTAAAAACCAAAATGATTGGTACAGAAGTAGTCGGTAAACTAAATCCTAGTCAAGTGGTTGTTAAAATTGTCAATGACGAGATAAAAGCCCTATTGGGTAGTGAAAGACAAGAACTCCAATTTGCTAAGCAAGGTCCAACGGTTATGATGCTGGTTGGCTTGCAAGGCGGTGGTAAAACCACGATGGCTGCAAAGCTAGCTAACTTATTAAAGACCAAAGAAGGCAAGAATCCAATGCTAGTTGCTTGTGACGTCTATCGCCCGGCAGCGATTGATCAACTAGTTCAACTTGGTCGCCAAACCGGCATTTATGTTTACAATGACCGGTCAACAAAAGACGTTGTTAAGATTGCCAGCGATGCTGTCGATTATGCAAAATATAATCACTATGATGTGGTCTTCATTGATACCGCCGGTCGTTTAGCAATCGATGAAGTGCTGATGGATGAATTAAAAAGACTCAAGGCCAAGTTATCACCTTTTGAGATTCTCTTAATCGTTGATGCTATGAGTGGTCAAGATGCCGTTAATGTTGCTAAAACTTTTAATGAGAATCTGCAGTTAACCGGCGCTTTGATGACCAAGCTTGATAGTGATGCTCGTGGAGGTGCGGCCCTATCAATCGCTTCCTTATCCGGCGTTCATATCAAATATGTGGGTGTTGGTGAGAAAGTTAAAGATATTGAAGCTTTCTATCCAGAAAGAATGGCTGATCGAATTCTTGGCATGGGAGATGTTGTTGAATTAGTCGAGAAAGCTCAAGAATCAATTAGTGAAAAAGATGCACAAAAATTGATGAATAAGATGCTATCGGGAAAATTTGATTTAGCCGATATGCTTCAACAGATTGAGTCAACCAAAAAGATGGGTCCACTAGGTGTTATTGCGAAGATGATTCCTGGTATGCCAAAGATATCTGAAGCTGATCAAATTAGAGCTGAGGCTAAGATGAAGAAGACTAAGTCAGTTATTCTATCGATGACACCAGGGGAAAGACACAATCCTGATGTCTTAAAAGCAGCAAGAAAAATTAGAATCGCCAATGGTTGTGGCTTACAAGTGGCGGATGTAAATTCGGTTTTAAAGCAATATGAGCAAATGAAAATTCAGATGAAGCAAATGTCTTCAATGCTGGGTGGAAGATTTAGAAGATAATATTCATGCTGTTAACTGAAAATGGTTGACAGCATTTTTCTTTTAAGATATACTAGTGATGTTTGAAAGTGAGGAAGATATTATGGCAGTTAAAATTCGTTTAAAAAGAACAGGTAGACATAAGAGCGCAAGTTACAGAATTGTAGTAGCAGATTCCCGTTCACCAAGAGATGGACGTTTCATTGAAGAAATTGGTACTTATATGCCACTAGTAAAAGATGGCCAAGTTAAGATCAACAAAGAAGCAGCCGCTAAATGGATTAAAGCAGGAGCTCAACCAAGCGATACCGTCAAGAACATTCTTGATAGAGAAGGCATCTACAAAGCACTCCGCGAAGAAAAAGTCGAGGAATAATCTATGGACTACGTAAAGTTGGTTCGAGATATCGTAGAACCACTTGTTAGCAATCCAGAAGCATTAATGATTAGAATTGTTCCTGATGATCGTGATGATTCAGTTACGCAAGTACTAGTTGTTGCTCAAAGCGAAGATGTCGCTCGTTTAATTGGACGTGGTGGCAGCGTCGCGGAATCGATTCGCGAAGTTGTTAATGTGGCTGGTAAATTAAGCAATACGAGAGTTCACGTTAAATTTGAATCCTATGAGGAGAATAAATAGAGTAGCGTAAGCCGCTCTTTTTTTGTACAATAAGAGAGGAGTTGGTATTATGGAATATGTAGTAATTGGTAAGATTATCAATATACGGGGCTTAAAAGGCGAACTAAAAGTTAAGAATTATAGTGATTTTGCGAAACAGCGTTATAAAAAAGGAAGCAAGGTCATCTTTCTCAACGAGAATAATGGTCAGAGCAAAGAATTTGTGATTAAAGAACATCACGAGGTTGCCCCTTTTGATTTCATCATGGTTGAGGGGATTGATAGTGTTGATGTCGCCAATCTCTACCGTGATTGGATTATTCAAGTGCCAACGGAAGAATTACCGAGTTTAGATAGCGATTCCTACTATTTTTATCAACTTGAGAATTGCCAGGTTTTTGATGAGCAACATCAATTGATTGGGACAGTTAGTCAGATTGAAGGCAATCCCGCCCAAAACTATCTGAGAATAAAAACATATAACAAGGATGTTCTTGTTCCTTTTGTGAAGGCTTTCATCAAGAAAGTTGATATTGAGAAGAAAGAGATTACCATCCAGAAAATGGAGGGTCTACTATGAGAATTGATTTCCTAACATTATTTCCTGAGATGTTTGAACCATTTATTAATACTTCAATCATCAAAAGAGCGGTCAGCAAAAAGGCAGTGGAATTGGGTGTAACAAACATTCGTGATTATACAACCGATAAGAATAACCGTGTTGATGACTATCCCCTAGGTGGTGGTGCGGGTTTAATAATGAAGTGTCAGCCATTAGTTGATTGTATCAAAGCTGTGCGCCAAGATGAAGCAAAAGTCATCTATCTTTCCCCAAAGGGGAAACCATTCACGCAAAGCGAAGCGATTAGGCTAAGTAAAGAGAAACATCTTATTTTTGTCTGTGGACATTATGAGGGTATTGATGAACGGGTTCTAGATTATGTCGATGAACAGTTATCCTTGGGAGATTTCATCCTTACGGGTGGAGAATTAGCGTCAATGGCTATGGGTGATGCCATCATTAGATTATTAGATGGGGCGATTAGCGAAACATCGCTTGATATCGAATCATTTGATAATGGTTTGCTTGAGTATCCTCAGTATACATTCCCGCGAGTTTATGATAATAAAGAGATTCCTCTCATCTTGTTATGCGGAAACCATGAGGCAGTTAATAAATGGCGTCTAAAGGAACAACTGAAAGAAACCAGAAAATATCGTCCTGATCTTTTAAAAGGGCGGATATATTCGAAACTAGAGCAGAAATTGTTAAAAGAGATAGAGGAAGGCATTGAAGAACCAAAATGGTATCTACAAGCATTAGAAAAAGGCAAAAAGTTTATTGATAAGAAAGACTAGATTTGACCAAACGTTTCACCAAAATATGCTTATTTATTCTAATAAATTGTTGCAAATGAGTTAATTGTTTGGTATACTACTAAATGCGCGTAATGTGCTGCAAGTGTTCCGCTAAGAAAGTCACGACTTATGAACACCCTAAGAATAAAGGAGTGTGGATTACATGAACATGGAATTAATTAAGACAGTAACCGCCAACCAAATCAAGACAGATGTCCCTGATTTCCGTAGTGGCGACACAGTGAAAGTTCACGTAAAAATCGTTGAAGGTAGCAAGCAAAGAATTCAGGTTTTCCAAGGCGTAGTTATTGCTCGCAAGGGAGCTGGAATCAGCGAATCATTCACCGTCAGAAAGATGTCTTCGCAAATTGGTGTTGAGAGAACGTTCTCAGTTCATTCACCATTAGTTGCTAAGATTGAAGTCATCAAGAAAGGTGCAGTTCGTAGAACAAAACTATATTACCTTCGTGAAAGAACCGGCAAATCTGCTCGTATTAAAGAGAGAAACAAAGGCCGCGTTCAAGCTGCAATCAAGGAAGAAAGCAGCGAAACAGTTTCCGAATAGGAAGAACATATTAGTGACAAAAGGTTGCCTTTGGCAGCCTTTTTTGTTGTAAGTAAAATAATGTTAGCGTAAAATAAGAGGGAGAGGTTCTGAGATTATGAAAAAAGCCAAATCAGTTATATCATTATGCTTAACTATAGTAGCATGTTATCTCATTGCATTGCTAATTAACAAATTAGTTTTTTTTGGCGTAGTGGTAGAGGGCAAATCAATGGATCCCACTCTTCAAGAGAATGAGTTTGGTTTATCGGACAAAGTGTTTTATAAAGTCTTTGGCATTGATCGTTTTGATGTCATTGTTTTTGATTATAATGACGAACTATTAGTAAAGAGAGTAATTGGTTTACCCAATGAAAGAATCGCTTACCACGATAATCATTTATATGTTAATGATGAATTGGTGGCTGAAGACTTCATTGATGATTCTGTGCGCGCTGATACTTGCACACCAATGGCTATTATTCACAATCGTGATTTCTGCTCATCTACGGGATTTGTTCTTGGTGAGGATGAATATTTTGTCATGGGTGATAATCGAGCGGACTCTTTTGATTCCCGCTATTTTACAAAGATGGTCACTAAAGAGGATATTGTCAGTAAAGGCTTGATTATTTACGGTACCATGAAATGTGAGAGTAATGTGGAAGAATGCACCCAAAGAGATTATAAGTGGTTGCGTTTTGTGGGGTGGTAAGATGAAACAGATTCAATGGTTTCCTGGGCACATGGCTAAAGCCCTAAGGGAGATGGCCAAACAGATTGCTGCAGTTGATATTATTATTGAACTTGTTGATGCACGTGCACCACTTTCTTCTCGTAATCCTGAGGTTGGTGAATTAGCTAAGACCAAGCCCCACCTTTTGATTATGACAAAGAAAGATTTAGCAGAAGATCAAGCGACTAGTCTATGGATTAGTTATTTTCAGAAATTGGGTTATCAAGTATTAGCAGTTGAGGTTTCAAAACTAAATTATGAAACTTTGAAAAATCGTTGTTTAGATGTTTTAAAAGAAAAGAGAGCCAAGGATCTTGCTAAAGGCTTGCGTCCAAGACCAATTAGAGCGATGGTTGTCGGTATTCCTAATGTGGGAAAGTCAACTTTCATCAATAAACTTGCGAAAAGGAAAGCGGCAGTAGTTGAGAATAGACCAGGAGTAACAAAATCCCAACAATACATAAAAGTCGATAAAGATTTTGTTTTGTTAGATACACCCGGTGTACTCTGGCCCAATTTTGAAGATAAAAGTGTTGGTGTAAAATTAGCGCTGATTGGGACAATCAAGCAAACAATCCTTCCCAATGATGTTTTAGCTTTTGAATTAATGAGTATCTTAACTACTCAGTATCCGGGATGTTTAGGAAAGCATTTTGGTATTGATGAGCAAAAAGTAATAAATAATGTTGAGGCAGTTACTAATCTTGAGCGGATTGCTGCTGCAAGAGGCTTTTTAATTGGCGGCAATCAGTTAGATATCGACAGAGCGACTTTGCATGTACTGCATGAATTTGCGAATGGTAAGATGGGAAAATTCTCTTTGGAGCAAGTAGAAGATGGCAAATAGAAAATATGAGCAAGAGTTTAATGATCAAGGATTCCAATTTATCGCTGGAACAGATGAAGCGGGAAGAGGGCCACTGGCCGGACCATTAGTTGTTGCGGCTGTGATGTTTCCGAATGATTATGTGAATGAAGAGATAAATGATTCTAAGCAGCTTAGTAGAAAGAAACGCGAGGAATTATATGATGAGATTATTGCTCATGCCCTAGCGTATTCTATTATCGTTATTGGTATTGATGAGATTGACAAGATTAACATCTATGCTGCCTCACGCAAAGGGATGATGGAAGCTGTTGAATCGCTAGGAGTGCCCTGCAATGCAATTCTAACTGATGCGATGCCTTTCCCCGACTATCCAATACCAGTTCTTCCTTTAGTCCACGGTGATGCGTTATCACAAACAATTGCGGCGGCTTCCATTCTAGCGAAAGTAACCCGTGATTCGATTATGTTGACTTTGGATGAAGAATATCCCCAATATGATTTCAAACATAATATGGGCTATGGGACAAAGAAACATTTAGAAGCGCTAGATAAATACGGTATAACACCCATTCATCGCCGGACATATGAACCGATTAAGTCGATGCTGAAGAAACAGATGCAGTTTGAACTGTAGTTTGGGAGTAACATAAAACAAACTTGGGACCTTTTGGTCCCTTTCTTTTTATATAATTAAGCAAAGGAAGGTGAGATAGTTGAATACTGATGACGTTATTTTTTATTTCTGTATGCTGCATGATGGAGACTGGATGAAAATCTATCGCAGTATATCCAAAAGGGAGAGAATGGATGAGCAAAAATTGATGGAGTTTAAGGAGAAGAATAAAACCCCTTATATCACTCTTTTCTCCTCCGAGTATCCCATAGAATTTCAGCATAGTTGTAACCCACCGTACATCCTCTTTTATAAAGGTAATATTAATATATTAAAGGAGAGTCGAAAAATCGCAGTTGTTGGTACAAGAAATCCGAGCCCATATGGAGTGCAGATGACTAAAGTGTTAGTCAATGAATTAGTAAGCAATAATTATGTAATTATCAGCGGGCTAGCGAAAGGAATTGATGCTTATGCTCATAAAGAAGCACTATATAATAATGGGTTAACAATTGCGGTGGTAGCTAATGGTTTAGACATTTGTTATCCTAAGAGCAACGAAGATTTATTTGCTAAGATTGGCGAATCCGGAGTTATCATTAGTGAGTATCCTGATGGTGTAGTACCAACTAAGGATAAGTTTGGCTTACGCAATCGCCTGATTGCTGGATTAAGTGTTGGCACCTTGGTTACAGAAGCTTTTAATAACAGTGGAACCCTAATTACCATGCGCTATGCTCTAGAGATGAACAAAGAGGTATTCTGTGTTCCAACCCACGCTAAAGAAAACAGTGTTTGCAATCAAATGATTAAGCAAGGGGCTAAGCTTGTTGAGACGATAGATGATGTATTAGAAGAGTTAGCCTAAAAATATATGTTATAGATAACATAGAAAAAAACATGAAAAAAAGTGTTTGACAAAGCAGGGGTGGCTCATAATAATGTAATAAGCGAAAGGGGAGATTGCCCATGAAACTGGTTATAGTTGAGTCACCAACTAAAGAGAAGACAATTGGAAAGTATCTTGGTAAGGATTATCAAGTATTTGCCTCGCGTGGTCATGTTCGTGATATAGCAACAACGGGGAAATACCATCTTGGTGTTGACATCGATAGTGGTAATTTCGAGACGACATATGAGGTTGTTCCTGCACGGGTTTCAACGATTAAGAGGATGGAATCATTAACAAAAAAAGCTGATGAAGTCTATCTTGCAACTGACCCTGATCGTGAAGGAGAAGCTATCTCTTGGCATATTGCCCAGGTTTTAAACCTTGATTCAGAGAAGACAAAGAGATTAGAGTTTAATGAAATTACGCCTTATGGTATTCTGAATGCTTTAAAATCTCCGCGAAATATAAATTCAAATATTGTGGCTTCCCAAGAGACTAGAAGAGTGATTGATAGGATTATTGGTTTTAGATTATCTTACTTGTTACAAAATAAGATGAGATCTAAATCTGGTGGCCGGGTTCAATCGGTTGTCTTAGGTTTAATTGTTCAAAAGGAGAAAGAGATTGAAGCTTTTGTTCCCCAAGAATATTATGATATTTACGCAAATGTCGATACGATAAATAAAGAAACAGTCAAAGCTAAACTGATAAAGAAGAACAATCAAAAAATCACAATTGAATCACAAGAAGATTGTGATAGGATTCTTCAAGAAGTCGGTAACGAATTAAGCGTTGAGTCCATAACCAAGGAAGATAAAGCCATTTATCCACGTCCTCCACTAACTACTTCCTCCTTGCAACAAGAGGCATATAGTAATTTTGGCTTTACTGCTAAGAAGACAATGGAAATCGCTCAGACTCTTTATGAGGGTGTTGAAGTAAAGAAAAATCGTATGGGTCTTATAACTTATATGCGTACTGACTCCATTAGAATAAGTCCGCAATTCATCAATCAAGCTAAGGATTATATAAGCCAGCATTATGGCGAAGACTATGTTGGTCATGCTTATCATCAGAAAGCAGATTCGAAGATTCAAGATGCCCACGAAGCTATTCGTCCAACTAATCCCAATTTGATTCCTAGTGAAATAAAGGATAGTTTGACCGATGAACAATATAAGCTATATTCATTGATTTTTGTGCGGGCTATCGCTTCAATTATGAAGCCAAAAGAAACTATTGTTACAACAGCGAATCTCTTCTCAAATGATTATTTATTTGAAGTACAGAGTGTCAAAACTATGTTTGATGGTTTTTCAAAAATGTCTGTGATTATCGATACAAATGCGAAAGAAAACAAATATGTTGAATTAGAGTTTGCGGATGATAGTTGCGTAAAAGTTAAGAAGTTCGATTCTAAAAAGATCATCACTAAAGCACCTAATCGTTATAGTGAAGGTCAGTTAGTAAAAAAGATGGAAGAAACCGGCATTGGTCGTCCAAGTACTTATGCCGCAACTATCGAAATTCTTAAACATAGAGCTTACATTACCTCTAAACGTGGCGTTATTTATCCCACAACAAAAGGTATCATGGTGTCAGATGCGTTGGGAGAATTCTTCCCCAAAACAATTGATGTTCATTATACAGCGGAGTTAGAAAATGAATTAGATAGAATTGAAGATGGCAACATTGATAAGATATCAATTATGCGTGATTTAAATACTAAGTTTGAAGAAGAATTCGCAAATGCTCTTTCGAATATGCCTTCTCCAGAGCCAACTCCTACTGGTGAGAATTGTCCACTATGTGGTAAGCCATTGGTTAATAGAACGGGTTCTTATGGAGATTTTGTGGGCTGTAGTGGTTATCCAGAATGTCACTATATTAAGCCAAAAGAGAAGGTAATTCCGGCCAACGCAAAAATCTGTCCCAAATGTCATAAGGGTCATCTATTATTGAAACATGGAAAGAATGGAAATTTCTTAGCCTGTGATTGTTATCCGGAATGTGATTATACAACAAGTTTTAAAAAGAACAACGGCCATCGCTAGTCGTTGTTTTTTCTTATTCACTTCGCTATAATTAGCATAAGGAGGGGAATGCTTATGAAAGTTGCTTTAGTATTATCTGGTGGTGGTGGCCGTGGTGGCTATCAATTGGGCGTTTGGCAAGCCCTTGATGAATTAGAAACAAAGATTGATATTGTGACTGGTACCTCAGTCGGTGCTCTCAATGGTGTTTTCTATGTCCAACGGGCCTATGATATTGCTAATCGTGTTTGGAGAGCATTAACCCCTAGCACGGTTTTAAGTTTAAAAAATACTGATTCGAAATTGGCGGAAATAGAACTATTCTCGCGGATGTTTGTTGGTGGAACAGATGCTTTACCTTTGGAGAAAACAGTCAAAGAGTTATTGGATGAAGAGGCGGTTAGAAAATCAGATCGTCGCTTTGGTTTGGTTACCGTTCGCGTTCCTTCTATCAAAGCATTAAGTCTCTCAATTGATGATATTCCCGAAGGAAAACTTGCTGATTATGTCATTGCTTCAGTTTCGGCTTTTCCTATGTTTAAACCAAAGCAGATAGATGGAGAGATGTATATTGATGGTGGTTATTATGATAATAAGCCGATTAATTTAGCTCTAGATATGGGGGCAGACAAAATCATTTGTATCGATTTAGAAGCCCCAGGAAATAATATTCGTCGTCCGAAAAGAAAGGTTGAAACGATTACGATTAAGCCTCGTAGACAACCCGGTAACTTTATGCAGTTTGATTCGGGAGTTGTCGAAAAATATGCCTATTTGGGCTACACTGATACGCTCAGAACATTTGGTAAAGTTGGTGGCAACGAGTATTGTTTCTACACCGAGGACTTAGAAGAAAAAATGCCACGAATTCAGATAGATTTTATTGAATCTCTAAAGAGAATTGTGAATAGTGAGAATATTAACCTAATTGATAGAGTAAGATTCCAAAGGAAGTTCAAACATTTCGATGAAGAATCTAGTAGTACTCATAAATCTAGCATTCTTATTCGTTTGTTGGAACTCTGCGGAAATCGTTTTGAGTTAGTTGATGACCGTATTTATCAATTGGCAGATTTTAATGATCAATTGATTAAGAAAGTTCATGAATCAATCGCGTATTATGATATTGAAAACAAAGGTAAGTATTCACTGGCAGCTCTTGTCTTATGTGATGATAAAGAAAAGCTTGCCTATATATACACGAGAATAATTGACACGCTAGGAAATGACCGAGTAGATGATGAGATAGTTGAGTTGCTGAGTCGCTTTACTACTTGGACTTTGGCCGCTATCTATTTATTTTCAGTTGAGGCAAAACATGAATAAGCACATCACTATTGTCGGTGCCGGATTAGCGGGAAGTGAAGCTGCTTATTTCTTGGCTTCTCACAATTACCAAGTTGATCTTTATGAGATGCGACCTTCAGATTTAGCGCCAGCTCATCATAGTGGCAAGTGTGGAGAATTGGTTTGCTCCAATTCGCTAAAATCAATGTCATTAGAGAATGCGGCTGGTCTTTTAAAAGAAGAAATGAAAGAATTGGGAAGCTTGGTTATCGAAGCGGCATATAAGAATCAATTACCAGCTGGTCAAGCTTTGGCAGTTGATCGTGATGGCTTTTCAAATTATATTGATGATAAGATAAGAAACCATCCTTTGATAAATGTTATTAATGAAGAATTAACCGCGATTCCTAGCGAAGGAATTGTAATTATTGCGACCGGTCCATTAACCTCAGAGAAATTAAGTCAAACCTTAAAAGACTACATGGGTGATGATTATTTCTATTTTTATGATGCGGCAGCTCCTTTGGTATTAAAAGAGGGATTAGATTTTAATAAATGCTATTATAAATCTCGCTATGATAAAGGCGGAAGTGCCGATTATATTAACTGTCCTTTCACCAAGGAAGAATTCACCGAGTTTTACAATGAACTTGTGAAAGCACAAAGAGTAGAACTTAAAAAGTTTGAGAAAGAAATCCACTTTGAGGCTTGTATGCCCATTGAAAGTATTGCGCTGCGTGGTCAAAGAACGTTAACTTTTGGGCCAATGAAGCCAAGAGGACTAGAAAGAGAAGATGGCAGTCGTCCCTATGCGGTTGTTCAACTGCGCCAAGATGATGCATTATCTTCGGTATACAACGTAGTTGGCTTTCAAACCAATCTAATGTTTAAAGAACAAGAAAGAGTTTTTAGAATGATTCCGGGCCTAGAAAAGGCGACTTTTATTCGCTTTGGGGTAATGCACCGGAACACATTTATCAATTCACCACGATTATTGAATGCTACCCTATCATATAAGAATGATCCGCGCATATTCTTTGCTGGACAAATTGTTGGAGTCGAAGGCTATATCGAGTCAGCTGCTTCTGGCATCATTGTCGCCATCAATGTTATGCGCATGCTAAAGAATCAAGAATTAGTTGTTCCACCAAAGACAACGGTGATTGGTTCCTTATTAAATTATATAGCCACCGCTAATAGCCATAATTTTCAACCAATGAACGCTAATTATGGAGTTTTACTATCAAGATTACCCGATAAATTAGAGATTGCTAGACAATCATTAGATGATATTCGAAAGTGGAGAGATGAAGTATGTTGATTCAAGAACAAGACTTTATAAATTATCTTCAATTTGAGCGCAATTTATCGGCCCTAACTGTGTTTGCCTATTCACGCGATTTGCGTGAGTTTGACATCTATTTAATGAGCGAAGGAATTGATTTTTCTAAAATTGATCACCTAGTAATTAGAAGTTACGATAGCCAGTTATTAAGAAAGAATAATTCTCGACGGACGATAGCAAGAAAGAATTCTTCTCTTCGAACTTATTTTTCTTTTCTCAACAAAAATCATTTCTATGATAGTAATCCTTTCCTCTATTTGGAAAGGCAGAAAATTGATAAGAAATTGCCAGAGGTTTTATCATTTAAAGAGGTTCTTGATTTGCTCTCGGTAAAAGTAAGTCAGAAGGAAGAAATAAATCTGCGAAATTATGCATTAGTCCATTTTTTGTATTCAAGTGGTATGCGGGTTAGTGAAATCATTAGTTTGCATCTTAGCAATATAAATTGGGAAGATGGCAGTGCGAGAGTGCTGGGCAAAGGGAACAAAGAGCGGATTGTAATCATCAATGATCAGGCACTTGAAGCGATTGGCAAATATCTTCAAGAAGGCAGACCCTTATTGGTAGATAAAGAAAATGATGATACCTATCTGTTTATAAATCGTTTTGGGTATCAAATGACTTCAAGAGGAGTTGAAATGGTTTTAAAAGAAATGGGCGAGAAAATGGTTCCACCGAAACATATTTATCCCCATATTCTTCGCCATTCTTTTGCAACGCATCTTTTAGATGGGGGCGCTGATTTACGCATAATTCAGGAATTAATGGGTCATGAAAGCATTCAAGCTACTCAGGTATACACTCATGTTTCCAATCAGGTATTGAAAGAGAATTATCGGAATAGTCATCCTCATTCAATAAAGAAAAAAGAAGAGTAAAAAAAGTAAAAAATCAAGGAAACTTGCAAAGTATTCACAGACGCACAATAAAGTCTATGAGTACTTTTTTGTTATCCATAAATTACAAGGCCGATTAATAATATGAGAAGAACTTAATATCAAATGTTGAGAATGAAAGATTAAAAAAGGATATACTGTGAAGGAGGCCTGCATAGTTCACGTTATTTATCCAAAAAGATAGCGTTTTCAACCTTATTTGAGTTGACTTTTCTTATTGATTGTATCAAAATTAGAAATAGGAGAGATATTATGAGTATGTCATTCGTTGCCTTTGCATCTTTGATAGCTGCTGCATTTTTTACTCTATTTAGCAGACTACTATTATGGCTTAGACACAGCAAAAGTAAGCTAACATTTGGATTTATAATTGCGTTTGCTTGGTTTTATTTTGACTTCAAATATCTTTTACCAATCTGTACTTCGATCGCAAAGAACTCTTTCTTAGAGATAGACCTAATTTGTGACATAATAAGATGGGCAGTAATAATTGTTTATAAAATATATACCGCACTTATGTTCACCATACCTGTTTCTGTTGAGCCGATGATGGTAGTTTTTATCTTTTATGCAGTACTAAAATATTTTTCACTTCATATTTGTGATAGCATTGAATATAATCCATATTCTTCGGGGTTGTATGTTGAAATAAAAGGCAATGACGAGGAATTCATTTGCAGTGATGTTTCATTGTGTTTCGTTAACCGCTTGTATTTGATCAATTGTGCTTTTTCGTGTTGATAAATAACATAATACATGATCTATTACGTGTTGATTAGTAAGCCGATATGCAAATATTTGTTTTTTTTGTATATCATCGCGTGTATGCGCGCATGCATAAATAAAAGAGAAGTCTGCATAATAGCATAGCAAAGGAAAAGTATGAAACAATTAATAGTGATTCTAATTCTTGTGCTACTGGGAGTATTACTGATTCTTTTGTCGCATAAGTCAAAATCTGATAAAACCATCGTTAGAGTACTTCGAATAGTATCTCTACTCCTTT
The DNA here is from genome assembly GCA_964367815.1 of uncultured Eubacteriales bacterium. Taxonomy (GTDB): domain Bacteria; phylum Bacillota_I; class Bacilli_A; order RFN20; family UBA1709; genus CAYIYR01. The sequence continues at coordinate 6,106 of CAYIYR010000016.1, read as the reverse complement.
TTGCTGTTTGCTTTTTCCGGATGATAAAAACAAAAGATGTTTTTGATGCAGTTTCTGCTCTGGATGTAACGAAAGTCAAAGAACTTGGCGCAATGACTAGTGGAGATGGCTTAGTTTTTGTCATCTTGCGCTGGTTAACAATGTATAGCTTATTGTTTTGCCTTTTAGCTCCATGGTTCAGAAATATTCGAACAGTAGATAATATGATTGCATTATTTACTCCTGTGATTGTTGTCCTAAACATCATTTTCCTAGATTTAACTTTTACTTGTTATTTGGGTGTTAATGGTTTTGCTTGGACAGATATTAATTCAGTAATAAGGGTTGTCGAGTTTATTGCTGAATTGGGCATAATGGGAGGCATGTCTGTTTATTACTTATATGAAAAGATAACCAAAAAGGATTGGGACCATCTTGGCAAGCAACTGTTGTATCTTTTGCTGATTATTGTTCTTTATTCCATTTTTACCTTACCAGAATCAACCTTGACAAATCTCTTTGGACCAGCCACTTTTTTAAAAAAGATTGGTTTGGGTGGTAAGAAAGATTATGACTATTATGTTATGAAGACTTTTGATGTAGGAAATAGATTAATGCTTTATTCAATGGTACCAATTATGTTCGGTATGTATATTTTTCTTCGAAATAAAAGATATGAGATTCGTCATTTTGCGGTCACATCATTAGCTCTTGGGGTACTTTTAAGCTTTTGCTATGCCTATCCATTGAAGTTCAACGTTACTTCTTTGCCATTACATTTATGCAATGCTGGCGTTGTAATGATTTTCTTCGCTTTTGCTTTTCGCAACAAACCTTTGTATTATTTCAATTTCTTAGTCAATGTTATTGGCGCATTTGTTGCTTTGGTATCGTGCAATAGTAATGGCGATTTTATCAGCGCCATTGGCATTCATTATTATTTTTCCCATTATTGGTTAGTAATTCTGCCTTGTATTGCGATGGCATTAAAAGTTTTCCCAAGGCCCAATCTGAAAATGGTCAAAGGGGCAGTACTAGTCTTCACAATCTATTTCTTAGCAATGTGTGTCATTAATCCTTGGTTTAATAACTATGCATTGAGTGCCGATTATATCGAAAAAGGAGAAAATCCTCGTATCGATTATTTCTATCTAATGTCGGACTTCTTAACGGATAAGTTTAGTTATGATGACATCAAAGATAATTATGCTTACGCTTTGAAGTACAAGAATCTTACGTTTTGGGTCTATCCGGTCTTTTGGGCAGCAGTATATGCTGTCTATACCGCTGCTATATTTGGAATCTGGTATGTCTATGATCTTCTTTTTAAAATAGGAGATCAACATTACGATATGTTATGTCGAAAAAGAAAGATACGAAGAGATTTGAAAGGCATTGATAACAGCCGCAGAATAAATCGACCAAATAGTTTACCACTGAATGAAAAGGAGACCAACATGATAAAATTTTCCCACTTTACTAAAAAATATGGAAACTCGAAAGTTAAAGCTGTCGATGATTTCAGTCTCGAAATACATGATGGCGAAGTTTTTGGTTTCATTGGTCATAATGGCGCTGGAAAGAGCACTGCTATCAAATCCTTGATTGGTATTCAGAGTATAACTGAAGGTAGTATTGAGGTATGTGGATATGATATTGCCAAGCAGCCATTACCCGCTAAAAAACTAATTGGGTATGTGCCAGACAATCATGCAGTCTATGAGCGTCTTACCGGACGCGAATATATCAACTATGTCGCAGATTTATATCGTGTAAGCAGAGCTGATCGTGAAGAGAGATTGAATAAATACTTGAACATATTCAAACTTGGCGGCGATATTGATCGACAGATTAAAGGCTATTCTCATGGTATGAAGCAGAAAATAGTCGTTATTGCTGCTTTAATTCATGAACCCAAGGTCTGGGTTCTTGATGAACCATTGACTGGACTTGATCCAACCAGTAGTTACCAAATAAAGGAGTGTATGCGTGAGCACGCAAATAAAGGAAACATTGTTTTCTTCTCGTCTCACGTTATCGAAGTAGTTGAGAAGATATGTGATCGAATTGCAATTATATCTAAGGGAAAATTGCAGTGTGTCTACAGTATGAAAGACTTAAAAGCTCAAGGTATGAGCTTAGAAGAATTATATATGCAGTATGTGCAAAAAGTTGATGAAGAGATGCTGCATTCAGAAGAAAAAAAAGATGAAGAGAAATTGAAGACAAAACCGAGTCAAAGTAAGGAGGAATAAAATTGCAGACTAAGGACAATCCGTTTACCACTATCAGAATCCTAACAATGATGCAGTTAGGAGATAAGATGGACTTAACCATGTTTACCGACAAGAAAAAAGCTTTTCTTTCGGTCATTTTGCGTTTGGTGGTAATGGTTGGTATAACTGTTCTTATGTATGTAATTATGAGCTTAGCTCAATCTTTGTTACAGGCTCCAATCACTAGTCATCTCTTGACTTTCATTCTTATGTTGATGCAGGTGATGGGAATAATTACTTGTACTTTGGGATTATTGAAAACCCTATATCAAAGCAAAGATAATGCCTTGTTACTTTCCTATCCGGCTAAGCACAATGAAGTTTTTATTTCTAAGCTAATTGTTTACTATATTTTGGAATTATTACGTAATCTTACTTTCTTATTACCTTTCATGTTAGCTTTTGGTCTGTGTAAATCATCGACGATACATTGGACTTATTATATGAATAGTGTAATTTTTACAGCCCTGTTACCATTAATTTGCATTCTTATTAGTGCTTTGCTGAGTTTACCTATTATGTTTGTGGCTGACTTTTTGAAGGGTAAAACAATTATTACTAGTATCATTGTTTTCGCTTTAATAGGAGCTTTCTTTTATCTAATTATTGTTTTCCTCGAATCGCTGCCAGCGAACTTGGAATTGATTGCTTACTATAAAGCGGCGTTGACAAAATTTTCGCTTTTCTTAGAAACGATAGGCAAATATGGTTTGTACTTGATCTGTGTTCGAAAAATACTATCGGTTACTCCTGAGACAATTGTAAGCGGCCTAGTAGTAAACTATGCAATTCTCATCGGTGTAATTGTTGGCTTAGTAGTTTTAGTCTATTTATTAACAATGCCTCTTTATTTCCGCATTGCATCTCATGCAGTTGAAATGGCTACTGTTTCAAAGAAAACAAAAATGAAGGAACATAAATCGACTTTTGCAACCTTTATTGCGAAAGAATTAAAGCTGACTCTTCGTGACAGTAGCATGGTTATGAATAATTTCTTCTATTTGATGTTGATGCCATTCTTACTCTTCGTTATTAACAAGATTTTCAGCTTGCAAAATACCCAGAATGTTGGGAATAAGATTGTTTATATTGTCAATGTTTGTTTAGGACTAATCATGGTTATGGTAAGTAATACTAGTGCTGCTACAGCGATTAGTAGCGAAGGCAATGAGTTTTATCTATTAAAAACTGCCCCAAGTAATACTCGTCAAATTGCTAGTGCAAAGATAATCGTGAACTTGATTATGTCGACAGTCTCCATTATTGTCTCGACTGTCTGCATTTACGCTATGTCAGGCATTGCCTTAAAAGAGGCGTTCATCCTTTTCTATATTTTTATGAGTGTTAATGTATCCCACGTTTTGTGGAGTTTTGAATTCGATTTAATGAATCCACAAGTTAAAGAGTATATTGCGACAGGGACAACCCAAAATAATCGCAATGCCAATCATTCAATGGCATTAGGCGTTGGTCTAGCTTTCCTTTGCACCGCTCTATTAGGTATTCTTCTATTCATGGATACTATGAAAGCTGCTTGGATCAAGATGATTACGATTTTGACATTCTTTATGATTTGTCGTATTTACTTATTTATCACGAAATTGCGTCTATATTTCGATGATATTGAGATGTGAGGTGGTTATGAATGAATAGGAAAGTAGCTACTCTCATAATTCTAGTCGTTTTCATTATTTCTCTAGTTGTGATTTCCATTATTGGAACCGTTCAATTGGATTGGTCTCAGAATATCATTGTCACTGAGATTTATATTTCAGATGTTAATGGTAATCGAGTAGAAACCACTGACATCAATGGCACTGAAATGGCACAGATAGAAGTTGAACTTGAACCACTAGAGAATACATTCGTTTTTTACTATACAATTGTTCCTAATAAGGCTGATAACAAAAAAGTTGAGTTCATCTATGATACTCCTATTGACGAAACTACGGGCAAGCCTTATATCTCAATTGTTGGAAGTGGAGGGAGTGCGGTTATTACGTTTAATAACCAAAGTATTCTTGATTCAGGTTTCGTCGTAATAATACGATGTCAAGATGGATCGGAAAAATATACTTCAGTTGTCTTTGTTCGAAAACAAGTGACCTCGGGAGAGACAGATTTGTGATTAGAAAGCAAAGATTGTTAAACGATTATTTGTAATAATATGAAAAAAAGGAGGAAGAAAGGTATGAAAAAAATCAGACAGTTATTATCGGTTATATTCATTGTAACGTTAGTCTTTAGTCTTTCAAGTTGCATGAAGAAAACTCTAACGTTCGAAACAAATGGTGGAAATGTAATTCAACCGGTAAAAGTTGGTGATGAATTTCAGCTACCAGTCCCGGTTAAATCAGGATTTGTTTTTATCGGCTGGTACACAGACAGCACATTCGAGACTGAATTTGTTTACAATGGTGCTGATTCGGTAACATCATCATTGGTTCTTTACGCAAAATGGGTAACAGATACCTATACGATTACCTATGATGCAAAAGGTGGAACACTGAGCGACTCAGCTACTACTAAAAAAGTTAAGTATGGGCAAGAATTCAACTTGCCAGTACCAACCAAGACAGGCTATGTCTTCTTAGGTTGGTATTATATGGAGAATGATGAAGAAAAACAGCTAACCAATCAATTTGGGGCAAGTTCCGATCAATTTACGATGTTAAAAAACATCTCAACTTATGCTAACTGGACTGCTTCAACCAAAACCATCACATATGATTATCAAGGAGCAACTGGGAATAATGCGGCTGTTTCTAAAGATGTATCTTATAACGAAAAATATTCTTTAGCAGTTCCAACCAAAGCAGGATACACCTTCAGTGGCTGGTGGAGTAGTCCAACCGGAGGAATCCAATACACTAATTCTAGTGGTGATAGCCTAGCAAAGTGGGTCGGAATGGATAGCATAATTCTTTATGCAAAATGGGAACTAGAAGACCTAACATCAGTATCAATAACTGGTTATACCACTCCAGTTACTTTTGGCACGGATGTTGTTTTGACTGCTAATCCAATTCACGGATCTACTCTAACTTACACTTATTCTTGGTATAAGCAGAATGATACTAATTGGACTAGATTAGGTGGTGAAGATTCCAATACTCTTACAATCAATGAGGTATCCGAAAGTGGAACTTATAAAGTTTCTGTTGTCGGTATAAATGAAGTAGGAGTAAGAACAGAAGCCATGGAGGCGACCAAAGAGGTAGTCATCAATCCGGCGACTATGAATGTAATCGCTGAAGGATATAGCGGTGAATATGATGGCAGACCACATAGCATATCAGTCAGTGCTCCCGATGGAGCGTTGATCGAATATAAAGTTGGTAATGGAAGTTGGTCAAATGTCAACCCTGTTTACACTGAAGCAACTGCAACAACTATGGTTGAATACCGGGTTTCCAAAGCTAACTATGCTACGGTAAGTGGAAGTAAAACCATCAATATTACAAAGAAACTATTGACTGTGACCATAGACAATAAATCAAGTGCATATGGTGCTTCCATTGTTACGCTGACTTCATCAATAACAGATGGCAGTTTAGTTGGAAATGATAGTTTGGGAATCGTATTAAGTAAACAACTCGGAAATGAAGTAGGTAGTTATACCATCACGGGTATTTATACCAATACAAACTATGAGGTTACTTGGGTGAATGGGATTTATACGATTGGCAAGATTAATCCAATAATTACTACCATTCCATCAGCATCATCAATATATGTTGGTCAAAGTTTGGTTGATTCCATTCTCAGTAATGGTGAAGCTACAGTTGATGGAAGTTTTGCTTGGACAGATAACACATTACTACCAACTGTTGGAACATTAACCTACAATG
>CAYIYR010000015.1:0-34328 GCA_964367815.1 uncultured Eubacteriales bacterium | reverse complement strand
GGTGAAATCATTACTTATGATTATGGATGAGGTGAATGACATGGGATTTATTAGAAATATTTTTTTTGGTAAAAAGGATAGAGATGAAACTTATCCAACAAGAGTATACAAAGTTAGAAGATATTATGTTAATACTCATTGCGTAAAGGATATGAATGTTAGACAAATTACAAAAGGTGAAGTTCATTATAACCTAACATCAAAACCAATTCAAATTACTAAAGTTAAGTATGATGAATTAGGACGGCCTTCATATAGGCGAAGCAGTAAAAATAAGATTACAACTGCTATAAATCCAGTTAATAAAAATGTTGTTTCAGTAAATAGACTTCATTCAAAAGATTATAAAATAATAATGAAAGGAAAAAGAAAATGAAAAGTTATTCAAAAGAGACTGAAGAGTTTATTCAAAAAAGCATTTTGCCAAAGCTTAAATTAAATTCAATTACGGATGAAAATATATCTCAAATAGTTGATTATATAGTTGACAACTACGAAATACCATTATCACAAGCTGAAGAAGCTAAAGAAAATTTTGATATTTTACTTTTAGAAAAAGTAACAAGGATAGTCACTGAAATCACAAATAGAAAAGATTGGTAAGGTGAATTGTTGCAATATACGATAAGTTTAACTGCTAATCTAAATAAGTGAATATCTATATCTCTAATTTTATACATTCATCATTCTTAATATGAAAGATAGCGTATCCGTCTTTGGTGATGACTATCTTACTAATTATGTGATGGAAGAGTATTTCATCAAATTCAATAAGAGGAGTATCTAATATCTTGAGTTCATCAATAAACTTGGTGATTTCAATATTTTGGATTCTCCTTTTTTCATTTGTTTCGATAATCGAATTGTACTTGTTTTCAATATTTTTATATCTTGATACAAGCTTATCATATTCAGATAAGTATAATTCGTTGCAATCTTTAGTACCTGATTCTACATGACGTTTGATTAGCTCAGATACTATTTCTAATTCTCTTTTTAAATCGCTTAACGCTTCTTGATTTGTAGGAGTGAACAATTTATCCTTAACTAGCTCAAAGTCGTTTATAAGCGAATCCTTAACCTTAAACAGTTGATTAAAGACTTCGATGAACATTTCTTTTACTCGTTTATCATCAATATGAGGAGTAGAACAAAAGTGCTTGTTATTCTTGTATTTGTTGTTACATTTCCCACAAAAGGGCTTGCAACAAGGCTTTTTTGCTTTTTACCGTTTATGGAGTATAAAAGAAAATCCCATTTGGCGAACAACGGCGAGTCAATGCGGTTTTCAATGATTTGAGAAATCCTAAAAAGATGTAACGACATATTGTCTTTTTCATTATGTTTCAGATCATGGGTGATAGAAAAGGCATTTGGATATAAAACATAATTTTCACCCCGAAATTCTATACTCATCAAAATCAATATGGATTTATGAAACTTATTGAAACTATATTATCAACAGAATTGCACTTGTCAGCCTTTTTAATTTATATGAAGACTTCATTACTAAATAATTATATATATTAAACATCATTTAATACTTTTGATTTTAATTGACCGGTTATAATAAAAGGCAAATTATCAAAAGTATTACTTTTGCGATTCAGTTTACAATAAAAATAGGATGTGTTTCTAATTGTTTTACCAATAAAGTGAAACATATTAACACAATCTTAACATCAGCAAGATAATCCTAACACCTTCTTAATGTTAAATTGGTTAAAATGGACTTCATGAAAAAGGAGCCTTTATGATATCAAGTTTTTCTCTACAGTTAAAAAGGAAAGTATCTTCTTTCCAACTTATTATTCTCAGCTTTGCCGGAGTCATCTTGCTTGGTTCAATACTTCTGATGTTACCAATATCTTCATCAGCGGGCGTAGTGACTTCTTTTTCTGATGCCCTTTTCACTTCTACTTCCGCTGTTTGTGTCACCGGATTAGTTGTTTTTGATACCGCCCAATATTGGTCACTATTTGGCCAAATTGTTATCTTAATTCTAATTCAGATTGGTGGTATGGGTATTGTTACAATCGCTGTATCATTGGTCGCATTAACTGGGCGTAAAATTGGTCTTTTCCAAAGAGATACTATGAAAGATTCTATTTCCGCTCCATCAGTTGGTGGAATAGTTAAATTAGTTGGTTTTGTTGTTAAATGGATATTCATTATTGAATTATTGGGAGCACTTATTCTCTTGCCGACATTTTGTCGTGACTTCGGTTGGAAAGGAATCTGGATGGCTATCTTCCATTCCATATCGGCTTTCTGTAATGCTGGATTTGATTTAATGGGAGTCAAAGGAGCTTTCTCTTCTTTAACTAGCTATTCAGCAGAGCCCCTAATGAATATTACTATTATGCTTCTAATTATTGTTGGCGGTATTGGTTTCCTAGTTTGGAATGATGTCCATGAGCATAAATGGAAACTCAAGAAATATTCAACACAAAGCAAAGTTGTTTTAATTTCTACTTTATTCTTGATTGTTGTTCCCGCTCTCTATTTTTTCTTCTTTGAACTAAGCGGTTTGCCAATAGGTGAAAGAGTGTTGGCTTCCTTATTCCAGTCAATCACCACTAGAACTGCTGGCTTTAATACCGTTAACATATCATCAATGAATGAACGTGGGTTGAGTATTATAATCCTGCTAATGCTTATTGGGGGTTCACCAGGTTCGACTGCTGGTGGTATGAAAACAACTACTATCTTCGTATTAATTGCGGCCGCTATCTCGGTATTCAGAAGAAAAGCGGATACTGACATTCTCAACCGTCGGGTTGATAATCACGCCGTTAAATCCGCAATTGGAATAGTATTTATTTATTTTGTTTCGTTTTGGGTAGGTGGACTTCTAATAAGCGGAATTGAGAACATACCATTGTTCGATTGTTTATTTGAATGTGCTTCTGCCATTGGTACAGTTGGTTTATCCTTAGGAATTACTTCTTCGCTAGGCGCTGTTTCTAAGATAATCTTGATGTTACTGATGTTTCTAGGTCGAGTCGGAGGACTAACATTGATCAATGCCGCCATGGGTGGCAATAAGCAACAATTATCAAAGCATCCAATCGATAAAATTACGATTGGTTAAGGGGGAATTTATATGCATAAGAAATCAATATTATTAATCGGAGTAGGTAGATTTGGCAAACATATTGCCGTTAAACTTAGTGAATTAGGCAACGATATTATGGCAGTAGATAAGGATGAAAATAAGATAAACGAAATTGTATCTTATGTTACCAATGCCGAGATTGGCGATAGCACCAATAAAGACTATCTAAAAATGCTTGGTGTCGGCAACTATGATGTTTGTATCGTCGCTATTGGTCAAGACTTTCAAAGTTCGCTAGAAACCACTTCACTACTAAAAGAATTAGGAGCGAAGAAAGTAGTATCACGGGCTGAAAGAGATGGCCAAGCTAAATTCTTGTTAAATAATGGTGCGGATGAAATTGTCTATCCAGAAAAACAATTGGCTACTTGGATGGTCATTAAGTATAGTTCTGATCATATTTTCGATTACATTGAACTAGATAATAGTTGTGGAATTTTTGAAGTATCAGTTCCACCAACTTGGCTTAACAAAACAATTGAAGCACTCGATATAAGAAGAAAATACCATGTAACGATTATCGCCATCAAAAAAGATGGTCATGTCTCAAGCGCAGTAAGTCCGGATCTTGTATTATCTGATTCAATCAATCTTTTAGTCTTGGGAGATCTGCCCACCATTCAGAAGTGTTTCGGTTAAAAAAAGCATGGCAATATTATGAAAACCGCAATTATAATTATCGCTCTTGTTCTTGTAATGATTTATGGTTATTTCATTATGGGAAGAATCGAACGATTCAACCGAAGAAAGATTCGGAAAACTAAAAAGAGAAATAACTAACCCCCATTTATAACAATTTCCTGCTGTTATATCTCTTTTTAGTTTCGCAATAATTGGTATTTATGCGTTTTCATGGTATAATTTAGTCCAACAATTGATTGGAGGTTTTGTTATGTCCTTAGATGTGAAATCAAATATCGTATCTGAGTCTAAAGCTCGTGTTTTAGTTGGCATATCTACTTCACCATCTAATGCAAGACTTATCGAGACAGCAGCAAATATTGCGAAAGCCTTCGATTGTGCCCTAACCGCTTTATATGTGCAAACAATTAAATCCGATAAATTAAAAGAGCCCGACAAAAAGCGTTTACAAAATAATCTTAATCTTGCCACTAAGCTTGGCGCTACCGTTGTCACAGTTTATGGCGATGATGTATCAGCTCAAATTGCTGAATATGCGAAAATATCAGGAATAACTAAGATAGTCATCGGTCGTAGCGTAGCTAAGAAAAGATTATTTGGAAAACCAACCCTAACCGATAGATTGGTTGCTGTTGCACCTAATATCGATATTTATATCATTCCTGATTGGAGTGCCAATTTAGAAGAAAGACCCAGTACTTTTTCTTCAAACTATATTCGTCCATCCCTGCATGATGTTCTTATTACTTTTATTGCATTAGTCATATCTACGGGAATATGCTTTCTTTTCTCCTATTTGGGTTTTTCAGAAGCAAACATTCTAATTGTTTATTTATTGGGCGTTTTGATAACCTCGATTCTAACCGAAAATAAACTCTGTTGGATTGTCTCAACAGTCCTGTGTGCTTTTCTCTTTAACTTCTTTTTTACAGCGCCACAGTATTCATTAGTTGTCTATGATGAAGGCTTTCCTATTACTTGTGCGATTATGGTCATCGCTTCTTTAATATCTGGTAGTGTTGCAACAAAGATGAAAAATCTTGCTCGCAAATCATCGCAAGCTGCCTACCGTACTAATGTCTTATTAGAAGCGAATATCCTTTTGCAAAAAGCTGAATCAGAGCCTGAAATCTATGATTGTACGGCCAAGCATTTGCAAAAACTACTTAATCGTGAAATAGTGCTTTATCAAGCACAGATTGAGGGAGAATTAATTCCTCAATTATACGGCAATTTTGCTGATGATTCTGCTTTCATTCAAGCCCTTGATGGCCCGACAGTAGCATCTATTTTAGCAGATGATAATTGGACCTGCCCACCAAAGATGAAACGTAATTGTAGTATTTATAAAATCTGTGGTAGCAACAAAACCTATGGATTAATTGGAATAAACACAATTAATCATCCAATAAGCACTTTTGAGCATAGCATTATTCAATCGATTGTTGGTGAATGTGCTCTCGCTTTGGAAAATATCCATAATGCTAAAGAAAACGAATTAGGCGCCATAAAAATGAAGAACGAGAAGATGCGTGCTGATTTACTAAGATCTATTTCTCATGATTTACGGACACCACTAACGTCTATCTCTGGCAATGCTAATAATTTAATGAACAACGATAGTGCTTTTGATGCAGAAACAAAGCAGCATATTTATTCGGATATCTATGAAGATTCAATGTGGCTGATATCACTTGTTGAGAACTTATTATCAATTACAAGACTAGATGAAGATAAGATGCGTTTGAACTTATCAACTGAGCTTATAGCTGATGTCATTAATGAAGCTTTACGCCACACCAATAGACATATTACTACCCATACTGTTAATGTTGTGAATAAGGATGAGTTCCTTTGTGCTCAGATGGATGCACGTTTAATAGCTCAAGTCATCATCAATCTAGTGGATAATGCCATAAAATATACACCAGATGATTCCACAATCACAATTACTTCCGAAAGCAAAGATGGAAAAGTTGTTGTTAGTATTGCTGATAATGGAAAAGGAATATCTGATTCCGAAAAATCGAAAGTATTTGATATGTTCTATACGGGCGATAATCCAATTGCCGATAGTAGGCGTAGCCTAGGATTAGGTTTGGCCTTATGCAAATCGATTATTCTCGCTCATGGAGGCGAATTAACGGTTTGTGACAATAAGCCTAGAGGAACTGTTTTTGTTTTTACTTTAAACATTGGGGAGGTACAAATTAATGAATAACCCTGTAATTCTTGTTGTTGAAGATGATCAACCAATTCGCAACCTCATCACAACAACCTTAAAAGCTAATGACTATAAGTTTTTAACCGCTAATGATGGTGAAAGTGCCATCATGCAAGCCTCAACTAATAATCCTGATGTTGTCTTATTAGATCTGGGTCTCCCCGACATTGATGGAATTGATGTAATTAAAAAAATCCGTTCTTGGTCCAAAATGGTAATTATCGTTATCAGTGCTCGCAGTGAAGATGATGATAAAATAGAAGCTCTTGATGCGGGAGCCGATGACTACCTGACGAAACCCTTTTCTGTTCAAGAATTATTAGCTAGATTGCGGGTTACTCAGCGAAGAATTGCTGATCTTCAAAGCATAGATAAACAAGAATCAATCTTTGTTAATAATTCTTTGAAGATTGATTATGCGTCCGGGTGTGCCTATGTTAATGAGGTGGAGCTACATTTAACACCGATTGAATTCAAGCTACTTTGCTTGTTAAGTCAAAATATCGGAAAAGTATTGACTCATAAATACATTACGCAGATGATATGGGGATCAGCTTGGGAAAGTAACGAAGCTTCACTACGGGTTTTTATGGCTACCTTACGTAAGAAAATCGAGACTGTCGATTCATCTTTACAATGCATACAAACCCATATAGGGATTGGCTATAGAATGATTAAATTATAAGTTTTATTCTCTTTGTTTTATCTATTTTGATTTTTTCCTTGCTAAGTTAAAGCACTAGTTGCAAATAAAGCAAGAATATGATACAAGTATTTCGTCGATGAGGAGGCCTAAATCATGATAGGAATTCCAACGCTGATAGAGTTTAGTAAGATAAAAGACAATACTGATTTCGCCAAGAAATATGGCTTTGACTTTGTTGAATTAAACTTAAATCTCCCCTATGTTCAAAATGAACTTAAATGCGGAGTAAACCTGGACAACAGTTTAACTTATACCCTTCATTTTTTGGATGAAGCTGAGTTTTTATATGAGGAAGTCTCTATTGGTTATGCTAATTACCTAGCAAAGTTTCTTAAGCCAAATCATGGACAGATTAAACAAGTCAATATCCATTTAAATTTGGGACCAGTTCAAACCGTTAGTGGTCAAAAATTCTATTTAAACGATTTGTATTACGATAATTATTTAACTAACCTAATTAATAATCTTCGCATCATCGAAAAAGTCACCAACAAATATGGAGCTAAATTGGTAATAGAAAATATTCATTTTCTTCCACACATTCTTAAGTCCTTTGCGGATTTAAAGAATAATGGCTTTAAATTCACCTATGATGTTGGTCATGATTCAAAAGAAGGATATCCTTTAAATGAGTTCTTTTGTCATAATCTTGCTAGCTATCAAGAAATGCATCTCCATGATGTGCTAGATAATAAAGACCATCTCGCATTAGGAGATGGTAATGTAGACATTAACAAATTTTATCAACTTATGAAATATAAATATTTATTGATTGAAGTCAAATCCACTGTTGATTTGATTAAGTCATTGGACTATATAAAAAAGAACATAGAAACAAACGATTAAACATCGTAATTAAGAAGGAGTAAGAATATGAGCAAAGAATTGCGCTTAGTTTTTCCCTGTGAAAAATATATAAAATCCTATATTGAAGCATATGAAGAAGATAAGCATTATCGGCCCGATGCTGAAATGCAGTTTGGTGATCCTACCGATATTATTCAAAAAGCTATAGACTATCGTGAAGGAAACAATCTCAAGCCGGGTTATGTTTCTTCTACCTCTTTTTGGCTAATTGACAATGAGGAATTCATAGGAACCATTGATATTCGCCACGCCCTTACTCCCAATCTTATGAAATTAGGTGGAAATATTGGCTATCAAATTCGCTGTAGCAAATGGGGTCACGGATATGGCAGCAAGCAATTGGCATTAGCGTTACCTTATGCCAAAGAGGTATTAGGACTTGATCGAGTTCTTATCACTTGCAACGATGATAATTATGGTTCGGCTGCGGTAATCGAAAACAATGGTGGAATATTAGAAGACAAAGTCCAAAATGAAGGACGAGAGAGTCTAACTAGAAGATATTGGATAACAATTAAATAGGTTACAGCTATGGATTATAAAACAAATGTCATGCGCCTTCTTGATAAGGCCAAGATAAACTATAAACACTATACATATGCGAACACAACCGCCATCAGTGGCATTGAAGTCGCAAAAGTTCTTAATCTTGATCCTAATCATGTCTTCAAGACTTTAGTTACCATTGGGGCAACCAATAATCACTATGTTTTTGTTGTACCCGTAGAAAAAGAACTTGATTTAAAAAAGGCTGCTAAATGTGTTAATGAAAAAAGCATTAGCATGGTCAAGTCTAAAGACTTGCTTGCACTAACTGGTTATGTTCATGGAGGTTGCTCACCAATTGGAATGAAAAAATTCTTTGTTACTACCATTGATAGTAGTATTCTTCAATATTCCACAATTGTCTTCAGTGCTGGGAAAATAGGCTATCAAGTAGAGTTGACCATCGATGATCTTAAAAAAATCATTAAACTAGACTTAGAAGACATCTGCTGCTAACAACAATTTCAATTAATGACATTATAGCTCTTGTGCTATAATGTTTTTATATGAGAGAGGAGCTGTTCAAAATGGAGATAACAATTATATCACCACGTTCCATCCGCTTTACCCTAAAGCCTCTTGGTACTTGCCAAGTTTATTGCTACTTAATCAAAGGGGAAAAGTATTTCTATTTAATTGATTCGGGTGCTGGATCACAAGATATGGAACCCGTTGTTAGCTATATCAAGTCACTTGACCCTCAAAAAGAAATTGTTCTAATAAACTCTCATTATCATTGGGACCATATTTGGGGTAATGCCTATGTTCCCGCCTTGATGATAGTGGCTCATAAAAAATGTTATGACTGCATTCAAAAGAAATGGAAGACAATGTACAAGTGTTCTAAACAGTTCCTGAATGGTGAGACAAAGCTATGTTTACCAAATATCTTGTTTGAAGACAAACTAAACTTTGTTGAAGATGGTTTGGAACTATTCTATTCAAAAGGGCACACGATTGATGGAATCTGTGTTTATGACTCGATAGATAAAAAACTCTATGTTGGTGACAACATTGGCGATGATGATGAATACATTGTCCCTCAGCTTGAGAATTCCGTTAAAGAATACCTTAAAGCCCTAAATGAGATGAAACAATATGATTTTGATTATTTGTTATCTGGTCACAACCGGGTTCAGCCAAAATCATTTATCGATTTAATTATTCAGGAGTTAGAAAATGAAATACAAGGTTAAGTTTTATGATGATATCGATGACAAAGCTTTGGTTTTTGCGGTCATTGTTTCCTACTATCAGAATCACCTTGTAATGTGTAAGCACAAGGGAAGAAATACTTTAGAAGTACCGGGTGGACACCGTGAGCATAACGAAGACATTATGGATACCGCAAAAAGAGAATTATATGAAGAGACTGGGGCAACTGATTATACAATTAAACCCGTCTGCATCTATTCAGTCATCAATGTTGATCCAAACACGGGCTGTGAAATTGAAACCTTTGGCAAATTATTCTATGCTGATATTAAATCTTTTAAATCGACTCTAGAATACGAAATAGATCACATTGAATTATGGGATGAGTGTCCAACAAATTTAACTTATCCAGACATTCAACCTCACCTAATGAAAAAAGTTAAGGAGTTCCTTAAATTAAACAAATAAGTCTCTTCAAAAGGAGGTTATTATATGACTGTAGTCTGTAACAATATTACAATTTCGATTAAAAATGGCAAAGAGATAGTAAAAAATCTTTCTTTCGCCTTAAATGATAATGATAAACTTGCCATCATTGGTGAAGAGGGTAATGGTAAATCAACTTTACTTCAATTTTTTTATGACAAATCTTTGGTCGATTCATACACAGAACATTCTGGTTCTTTCTCCATCGAAAACAAAGATATCGCCTATCTTCCCCAACAGATGAATCCAGCATGGAATGATTATTCTATTCTTGATTATTTATTTACAAGAGAAATTAATGGCGAGATCAATTATGAATTCTATGATGAATATCGGATGGTGGAAAAACAATTTAATGATCTGAACATTGCTTATCTATTAGAAGATGCATCTAGAAAAATTAGGAACTGTTCTGGAGGAGAAAAGGTTAAGCTATCTTTGATTAAACTATTTCTAGTTCATCCAAAGGTTTTATTATTAGATGAGCCAACTAATGACCTCGATCTTTTCACTCTTACGTACCTTGAAGCTTACTTGCTTAATTGCTCTATTCCAATTATTTTCATATCTCATGATATTGAAATGTTGAAGAAAGTTGCTAATCAAATTCTTCATTTAGAGCAGATAAAAAGAAAGACAGAAATGAAATTCACCTATTATAAAGGCAATTATGAAAACTACCTACAAAATAGGGAGAATTTATTTGCGCAGCAAGAAAAAGATCACTATAGAACTAAGAAAGAAAAAGAGGATAAACTTGAAATTCTTAGACATCAGCATTTGCTTGTTGAAAACGACCAAGATGATGCAGTTAGAAATCCTACGACTGGAAGACTACTTGCTAAAAAGATGGCCAACATCAAAGCTAGAGAAAAACAAGTTGAAAAATTGGAAGTAGTAGAAGAGCCAAGACCCGAGGATGCAATTAACTGTTTCTTTAATGAGATGCCCCCGATTCCTACGAAGAAGTGCTTGTGTGATTTACACGAAAAGAATTTATCTATCAACAAAAAGATTTTAATTGAAGATTATTCTTTTACTTGTTTTGGACCACAGCATATTGTTATTACTGGTGATAATGGAACTGGCAAAACTACTTTCCTTCATCATATCCGAGAAGAGCTGAATAATGTTAGCAATATAAAAATTGGCTATATGCCACAAAACTATGATGAGGGAATGAATCTAGAGTTGTCACCGGTTAAATATCTTCAAGAGTATTTAGGTTATGACAAAGAGACACAAGCGAAAATTATGAACTGTTTAGCTGCCATGCGCTTTGAACCTGATGAGATGCAGAAAAAAATATCGGAAATTAGTGGTGGGCAAAAAGCTAAACTATACATTATTCAAATGATCTTAACCAATTCCAATGTATTACTACTAGATGAACCTACGAGAAATCTCTCTCCCCTTTCTGTCCCGAAAATAATCAAAATACTAAATGATTTTAAAGGAGCAATTATCAGTGTCTCTCATGACCGAACCTTTATAGCCGGAATTGGGCAAGACATATATGAAATTAAAGACAAGAAGCTATTTCATACAATACGCTAAAAAGAAAGGATGATTATATGTATTTACAATTAAAACCGATTACTGATAGAAACAAAAAAGAGGCTGTACCATTTTTACCAGCTATTGTTTCTGCTGATGACTCCACAATAAGTCTTTTGATTTATAAGACGAAAGAACCGTTTGGAGTAATTACTTTCTCTATTATTGATCGCTCTTGCCACATTGATTATCTATCTATTAATACTCCCGACATTTTTAAGAAATATGGCTTGCCTTTATGGCGCTTATTCCATGATTATTGTTATGATAAAGTCGACACAATCATCATCAACTCTGATGGCATAAATGATAATTTTTGGATAAGTTTAGGCTTTAAACTGGGTGAAAACCATGAATTAGTTTATACTTTGAACAATTGGTTTACAGTAGAATCAATTGATGAAGAGACTTTCTGCATCAGTGAGATGAAACACGCAAACCCAACTCATTCTTATCTCCTATTGGGTCAAAGAAGAGCACTACTTATTGATACGGGAATGGGTGTTAGAAATATTAAGAGTATCGTTGATAAATTGACCTTCTTTAATCTTGATGTTTGCTTATGCGATGCTAATTGGTATCGTATTGGCAGCGTAGAAGCCTTCGATAGCGTTTATATTGGCTCAGAAGCCAAGGAATGGTTATGTGTCTATCCAATAGCTATCGAAGAGATACGAAAGATGATTTCAGATGAGAATTATTCATTTGTCGGTGATTTTGATTTAACTAAATATCACGTTCCCCATAAGGTTGACGCAAAAACTCTACATGATGGGAAAACATTTAATCTAGGTAAGCGAATAATTAGAGCAATCCACACTCCAGGGACTAGTCTAGGACATTACAGTTTCTACGATGAAAAGAATGGATATCTTTTCGCTGGTGATCTCTGTAAGCAAGGCTTAATCGATATATCTACTCGCTTCAGCAATATAATCAATTATGAAGATTCAATAGTGAAATGCTCAGCATTAGTAATTAATAAGGTCTTTCCCTCAACTGGCGCTTATCCCTTAGATCCTCAAATAATCTTGGAAATTAAAAAGGCAATAAGTAATCTAAGAGAAACAAATTCATATAAACAAAAAAGTGGCCTTCACCACTTTGAAAAATTCGAAATAAGTATCTAAAAAGGCGGTAATTACCGCCTTTAATTATTTCTTACTTATTTCTTTCCTTTGTTCGCTTCTTAGTGAGAAGTTGAAAGCTTTTGGTAAAGTAATCTTTACTGTCGTTCCTTCACTCAAGGAGCTCTTAATACTGACATCAGCTTTGCAATCTTTTTCGAGTCTAGCCTTTGCGGTTAAGATTCCCAAACGATCATCCAAAGCTTCAACATCATAACCAATACCATCATCTACTATTTCAACATAGAAGTTTTCATCATCACTCCAGGCTGAAATTTCGATTTGCCCACCAGTGTATTTCTTCAAGATTCCATTACGAACTGCACTCTCAACAAATAATTCGATTGTTACAGGTGGAACAAGGAAAGTTTGTTCGATTGAGTCATAGACTACCTTAATCTTATTCCCATTCTTAAATTGAATGATATCAAGATAACTCTTGATGTGTTCTAATTCTTGGGAGAACTTGATGAACGGTCTCTTCGATAAAGTCTTTAAATTGCTAGTAAGATAAATTGAATAAGAATCCAAACTGTCACTCGCTCTATTCGGCGAAACCATACAAATAGTTTTTATATCATCCAAGGCACTAATCAAAAAGTCCGGACGAATCTGGTGAACAATAGCATTGGCTTTCATCGTGCTTAACTCTTCTGATAATACTAATCTCTTTTTAGTTTCATCGAATAATTGATAGCTTAGATGACCAACTGCACCAATAGAGTAGAACAGTATTGCAATTCGCAAGAATTGATTAGCGACATGGGCATCGGAAACAAAAATCAAGATTGTCGCAATAAAGATTAATGTCAGAGCACCAACCTTTACAATTATCCGATAAAGATTAGCTCCACTCTTTTCAGTGACATATAAGTAAATTGCGATTGCCGATATTAATCCAAAGAGAATTAAATAGACAGGGAAGTTAATAACACTGCTAATTACGAAATCAATTCCAATAAACTGGAGAACTACTTGGAGAATCAAACTGCCAACAGTAGTCCAAAAAGCTATTCGCAAGCAGACATGTAAACCGTCACCAACTTTGCTTTTCTTTTCGTTTAATAGTGGTCCAAATTCAGTAATAAATGATAGAGCAAAGAAGGCTGCTGCTACTGCTAAACACATATATTTTATGGTGTCCCAAAGAACTAGATGGCCAAAATATAATTCTGGAACCGAGTTATCAGCCATAGAAAAGAGTGAGAATAAAACTACGCCAATTCCAAGATATAAGAAAGGAGATGACAAAATATCTTTCTTCTTAGCAGCAAAATAAAGAGCAAAAATTAAAATACCAATGGCAAGAATCGCTGCTGAACAAGCAAGTGAAAAAGCGGATTTCTGCACAACATAATAAATCGCATCTTCACTGGTTGTTGAATAGAAAACATAAACTGGAATATTATCAGCATCTATTGAACTCTGTAAAACTACATTAATATCCGATCCAACATGTGCACTACTAATATCTGCAATATTCCATTTAGCAGTTGGTGCCTTTACATAATTGGGTAATTGAGGATTATAATTATAGACTTCGGTACCATCAACATAGACCCAAACATTAGTACGATTACTTTCGAAAACTAAGCAATCATTAATACTATCTGATGTAATCTTTTGATTAAAGGTATATTTAGCATTGGCTTTGAAGCCCATTTTAGTAGATTTGGCATTTTTAAAATCTAATTTGAATACTGTTGAATCTATATCGTTTGTGACTGTCCAATTCTCTTCGATAGCATTAACTTCTGAGCCGCCAAGAACTGATTTATCAGCATCACAGGCAATAGCAGAGCCAACAATCATCACAATAGCTAAAACAATGATAACAATAATACCTGTTAGGTAATAGATTTGATTTTTTTTGTTTCGCATAATCGGCCCCCTGTCTAAGTAAAATATTGAGTTTTAACTTATTTATATCTTATATTGTATGACAATATGATTCTTATTACAATTGTTTGACAAATTTTTTTATTTATTGTTTAAACTGTTTGATAAATTTATCAATCTTGTATGTTGTATCATCGGACCAATCATACTCAACCATATATTCACCAACGTATTGATTAATGAAGCGTTGATCACCATTCATCAACTTATAGACATCACATTCAAATTTTGTCGTATCAACATAGCAAAGACCTTTCTTGACTATGACTAGATCTTCGACTCCTTCTTGCAACAATACTTTTCTCAGAAGCATCGTTGTTTCACGATATAAAGCCTTGACTTGTTCATCATAGGTTCTGCCTGGCCATAAACTTTCGACAACAACTTCCATTGGAACACTAGCTCCTCTTTTATCAACTAGTAAAGCTAATAACTCTTTAGGCTTAGATCTAGTGAAAGCAACAACTTTACCTTTAATAAAGATGTCAAAGCGTGGCATCGTTTTGACTCTAATCTTGATAGTCTCGGTTTTATCCATAAATCTTTTTGCTTTCATGACTTGCTTTTGAATACCTTCACGGTCAAATGGTTTGACAAGGTAGCCAATAGCATCAACGCCAAAGGCTTGCAAGGCATAATGTTCATAACCAGTAACAAAGACGATTTTAATGTTCTCATTAATATCTAAAAGAATCTTTGCTAATTCAATGCCATTTAGATCTGGCACTTCAATATCTAAGAAAGCCAAATCAACAGAATTCTTTTTAACAAATTCAATGACATCAGCCGAACAGTTGAAATAGCCGAGAAAATCAACATCATCAACATCTTTGATGTTGTTTTCAAACAATAAACAATTCAATCTTTCATCATCAAGATAAATAACTCTCATAACTAATCCTCCAAACCATATTGTTTTGCAGCTTCTTGATTTATACTCTTCGGGAAGGTAACTGTTACAACGGTACCCTCTCCAATAACACTATCAAATTTGATAGTTGCTTGACACAGCGTTTGTAACCGATAGCGAACATTTTTGATACCAATGCTATCATTCTGAACATTTAAAATGTCGAGATCGAATCCAACACCATCATCCTTTACAGACACATAATAATACTTATCATCGCTCCAGGAAGAAATAGTGACTGTTCCACCTTTAACCTTTTTAAATAAACCATGACGAACCGCATTTTCCACCAGAACTTCAATTGTTAGTGGTGCTACCATGAAGTCTTTCTCTTTGACATCATAAACTGTCTTTAATTTCTCTTCACCAAAACGAAGTATTTCAATCTTTAAATAGCTTTGAATATGATTTAGCTCTTGAGCAAAGAAAATATATGGTTTCTGTGATAAAGGACTGATATTGCTACGCAAATAAGTACTAAAGTCAACAATACTCTCCTCAGCTTTCTTCGGATCAATCGCACACATGGATTTGATTGCTGTTAAGGCATTATAAAGGAAGTGAGGCTTAATTTGATTAATCATAATTGTTTGTTTAGCATTTGATAGTTCTGTTGATAGCTGGACGTTGCTTTCCTTAACTTGGAACAAAGAAACAATTAAACGTTCTAGTGTACCAAGTGAATAAGCGAATACCAACCACTTGATAGCAATGTATATTTCATCAACAAAATGAATTATCGCGACGATATAACAGATTGATAGTCCAAAAAACGCCACTGAGTTTACCATAAGTCTAAAAAGATTAGCGGTTGTCTTATCCTGATTGTACAAATAGACTGATGTAATTAAAAGAACCAAGAAGATTGCTATTCCAATACCAAAGCTCAAAGGTATAAGTTGGAAGAAATCCGCAACCCTAGTAACTTGAAGAATAATCTGTAAAATGAGATTAACAATTGTCAAATGAGAGATAATAAGAGATAACTTCATAATAACCTTCGCGCTCTTCTTCTTAGAGTCTAATAAACGTTCGCGATATTCATAGACAACGCCAAGCGATAACAAACAAAGGCTTAGTAATAAACAAATAGTTCCAAACTTGTCATAAAAATCCGCCCGTCGCAAAAATAACTGTGGCAAGGCAGTACTAGTCAAACACCAGCAGCAAAATAAAATTAATGAAGTAGCAAACATGGCTAATGAGCTAACGTCACGATGTTTTCGATATGATGCACCAAACACCAATAAGCAAATAATCGCAATAATCAAAATACCAAAGGCAGGAATAATAGACCAGATTGTATTGTAATCGATAGCGATAATTAAAGACGCATGATTACCAGCGGTAACAATAAAATCAACATTGTTATTGCTCGTGTAGGAAGGAGTAATTTCTAAAATCAATGTTTTGCCTAGATAGGCATCTTGCAAATCGACAATATGCCAAGCATCTTGTTCACCGACGCTGATAGTCTTCTCTTCGGTCCCACACTGATAGATGGGTTCTGATTCTGCTGAATCAATGAAAACTCTCACCTCAGAGTGAACTGTTTTAAAATAAATGGACTGAATTAAATCTTCTTCAGTAAGAACGTGTGATAGGGTATAAGTGTCTTTAGATACTGTGTTGAAACGTTTGGGCAATGTGATGTTTTCTTTCTTGCCATCATTTTCATAAACCCAGTTCTCAGTAATTTGATGAGTCTGCACCTCTCGCAACGGAGTATTTGGTTGTCCTTTGACACACAAAATAACAGCATAAGCTATACAGCAGATGGCAATCAATGATTCGCCAATTATCTTTAGTATTCTCCAAAATCTCCCTTTTTTCATCACTAATTCTCCATTCCCTTTCATATATATTATCAATTTTTATTGATAAATACAACAATAACAAAAAAACGACTCCAAATAAATACTACTGTTAAAACATTGTTTTACGGCAAGAAAAACATAATTTTACTTTGAGAACCGGAATACTCAATATGGTTATAGATCAACAAGTAAGCAGTACAAGCTTAGAGAATGGGTTTTTATCAAGTGCCTTTAGGAACTAGCCATCTATAAAAATATGATGATTTAAAATCAAAAAAGTATCGAAAAAGCGCTTGAATTAATGATTGCTTCATAAAAAAAGAGCCAATTCCTTTGGCTCTTTTTGATTAATATATTGTTATAAATAATTTCTTCTATTCGCTATCAGCAATAGTGTTAAACACAAGTGCTGTACTCTGATAATAATAAGCATTACTATTTCGTAGTTCTACAGTGTTACTACCTATAGTACAACTTGGATAAATGTAAGGATCAAAATAAATCAGAATATAAATATTTGTTGTAGAATCTTCTTCGCCAACTTTTCCAGCCACCGTATAAGTATACTCAGGATTTGTTTCGCCTGCTTCTGCTAAAGCAAAATCATTTAAGGTCATTGAGAATAAATCAGTCGAATAAGTAGATGCTGCTTGATTAAAACTAACATAAGTGTCTTGAACATAATCATAAATCTTATAACCACCAGCACCATCATTCCAAGTGGAATCATATTCGGCTACAGAAAGTTTAATTGCATCTCGGCTATCTGCTACACCAACACAACTTAAGAATAAACTCTCATAAGTCTGTGATCCGCTCAAAGCGTAGCGTTTGTTGGTGTTAATATCAATATAAGGTCCTCCCATACAGAATTCATTCCATACCCGATCTTTGTAAGCAGTCAAAGCAGTTCCTGTAATACTTGCATCAGTTGGTGAATTAAGTGGGTCAGAGTTTTGAAAGTAATCTTTCAGATTAGCTTTTTTATTTGGATTCGCAGCGTCACCAATTCCGGTAATTGAAAACTTACCAGTTTTGGGGTTGGAGTCAGAATTACTAATAGTAATAGCGATTCTTTTTATGTCACCAGGTAAGAAAGCCATTGATTCAATAGTGGTACCCGTGCCGGAGTTAATTCCCATACTAATACTTTTTTCTTCACTAATATCGATAATATTTACACCCATGCCATCGGCAGTTACATCGGTTCCCATAGCAAACCACGCCGCTATCGAGCCAACGCAAAACAATGATACGCTAAAAATGCCAATATATGAGAGTAAAATTCTTCCACTTCTTCTACGTGATTTATTCATAGGTCTCCTTTCTAACTGATTACTATCCAGTTATGTGTTCAATGACAGTATATATATTACTAATAACAAATTGTCTTTCTTCGGCTTGTCCCATATCTGCGATATCAAGCATCGCATTACGAATTGCTAGAATCTTATTATCAACTGTTGTCTTGTTGTATGTGATATAACTCTTCAGCTTTCCAATGATTGCCTTTTGAGCAATTTCCTCTTCGGTTGTTGAAGCCATATCGTTATAGAAAGTAGTTAAGAGTGTCTCCATATCAGCGAAACTGTTGGCAGCTTTTAAACTTGTTTTTAATTGCGCATAAGTAGTATCATCGACACCTGCGGCATCCCAATAGTTCTCTAATTCATTTTGGATGTATTTATCATAAGCATCTTGCATTTGGTTGCTTGAGAAAGCAACAATTTGAAAATCAATCTCAGCTGTTTTCTTGCTTCCAACGGTAAGACTTCCAGAAAGGTAACTCTCCTGATCCATCAAATTAACCATTGGAATAGTTTGACTACTTATACTAATAGGCGTTCCTTCGTTGCTATTTAATAAGCTCATGTAGTTTTCACTATCATAAATAGTCACGCCAGTAATCTTCATTCCAAACATAATTGCGGTATACTTGTTGTAAACTACGCCATCGATTTCTCCATCGAGAATAGTCAGATAGTTACTAATCTTGATACCATAATCAGAGTCATTACTTATCAAGAGTTTGAACGTGATCTTTGAGTCGGAATAGATGTTTTTAATTGAAGGTCTAGTCGTTAATGGATTAGCATCCGCATCATAATACTTCTTTATGTAATCCATTTTAGTGGAAGAAGAAGTTAATGCTGTTTCATTTAATGGCTCAAGTAGACCATTGTTATCATAGTCTTGCCCCTTAAATAGTTGAACAGTTATCTTGCGACTATCAACACTATTAACAATTACGTTGAAATCTCTCGCATCGCTATTAACTATCAAAAGCCAACCTAAAACTGTACCAGTGAGAAGAAAGACAGTGATGATGCTTAAAAGCCAAATTTTTACTTTTGTATTTCTCATATTCCTACACCACCTTAAATCCAATCTCACGATACACTGTGTTAGTTCCATCAGTTATACTAATGATCACTGTATGACTAACACCAGTTGTTAAATTGCCACTCGTGTAGACATTGCTAACTGGAGTTAGATTTTGCGCTACACCATCGATATAATCAATGGTAATTGTATAAGTCGAAGTTGGTGATGAAGAAGAGCCAACATAGAGTACGGAAGGCATAGTCAAATTAGTGATATAAGTACTAAAGGTCGTGATTGAGTTCAAAGCTACAGCAAGATTTTTAATATCTTGTGAAGTCTGATGAGAAAGAATAATCTCAGTGCCCACTGAAGTGATAGTGATAGCATCACCATTACTATCATAAATAGCGGTGATTTCTACGCCATTATTATCGTACATCTTTTGACTTGTGCTAACCGTAAATGGGTTAGTTGTGATGATGTTTTTCGAGGAGTCATAAACCGTTGCATATACATTGCCATTGCTATCATAAACAATCTTATTAGCATCATATTGAACTGTATAAACATTTACGCCACGAATACTTAAGGCGACAAATACCGGAATGTTTAGTTTACCAGTTGTGCCATAAGGAGTCCCGGTAAAACCTGTAATACTAGTTGAAGAAGTATTGTTATAAACAAACGCTTCTTTTAAAGTGCTTAGTTTCTTCAATGGTTCAAAGCTAGCGATGTTATTTCCTTCTAAGTTGATGCTCTCAAGGAAATAGTTGGTGCTTACATTATCAATCGCTGTCAAGTTTGCTTGATTGCTTAAATTCAATGTCCGAAGTCTTCGATAGAAAGTAGGAACATCAGTTAAAGAGTTATTTGATAAGTCGGCTTCAATTAAATATTCCAATTGGTTAATATCAGCCGTATTGGTATCGGTTAATCCACAGCCAACCGCTCGCAAGCATTCAAGATTTTTCATTTCAAATAAATAGTCCAAGGCGGTATTACTTGTCAAACTAATGCCATTAAGAATAATTTCTTTTGTATTAGTTAAGTATTGAATACCTCTTATATTAGCGATACTTTTTCCGCTAAGATCTAGTACGTCTTTATTCTTCTTTGCTTCACTTACTAATAAGAAATCAGCGCGTACATCATTAGGATCAGTATAGGCATTATTATATTGTAATAATAATTCAGCATAGAGATTGTTATCGGGAATTAATAAGTGGTTGTAGATACCAGGAATTGTAAAACTATATGTTTGTTCAATCCTTGTTTCCCCTTCTTTAATATTCGCCAAAGCTTCAGATTTAACCGCAGTTATATAGGCTTTAACATAAACAATCGTATCAGCTGTTGGCACATAATCCGTACTAACACTAAACGAATAAGCATGACTATCATCCGCCACATCAGTAGAATCCGGATCATCATGAGTGGAAGTCAAAGTCAGATAGCGGCCAAGATATTCAGTAACACAATTGTTGAGGTTAGCCTTAACATTAGCGTCGGTCAAAACTACCGCTGGTGATTTAGAACCAAAGTAATCAATTACGCACTTAATGAAATCTTGGCTCATTACCCCACCCATTGTAGAATAATCAATTTCAAACAGATAATAATAACCAATAGCTGTGAAATCATCAGTTTCACCCAATAATTGAGCAAAGTTATCAAATTTTTGTTGGAACAAACTACCAATGTAAGCCGCACCACCAGTACCACCAATACCGGTTGGAGGAATAACAAGATCCACTACCATCGTCCGGTCATTAATAAATGTATTCAAGGCGGAAAGTTCACTAGATGTAATGTTTTCATCTGTTAGATAAGCGATTATTTGTTCATAGGTCTTAGTTGAGGCATCAATGGTAGTACCATTAACATCAAAACTATCGCCAGGATAAATATTTAAAGCTCTGACAACATATTTGACACCAGCGTTATAGCTCATTGGTCCAGCTGAACGAATTTGATTATTCGCCGTATCAATGACAAATTTATTAGTTGGAGCCCAGTTAGACCAGGTATCAGTATTAACATCATATGTGCTACTAACATAAGGCGAATAAAGAATATTAATTGCGCCAGCGGAAGCAATTGATGAATCATCAGCGCTTAATAAATCAACTGGATAAATATTTTCTATATAGAGGTTTTGGGCATAACGAGCAATAAGCTCGGTTCTTTCAGCCGCGGTCTTAGTTTGTAAAGTAACTGGTATATAATAATATAAAGTACTATTATAGCAAACCTGTAAATAACAAACTTCGCCGTTAACAAAGGCATAACCATTCCGAGATAGGAAACTACCATAATTAGTAGAATCAACTTCGCGATTAGTCAATGCTAGCTTAGTGGTGCTAGTAAAAGAGTCGTTGGTTGATGAAACAGCATAAGTGAAACTATTAGTTAAATAAGGAGAATATTTCTTTTGTAAGGAATTATTATCATTATTATTACCAATCAAAACAGAATTCGCCGCTGTGTTATTAGCAAAAGTATTTAAGTATTGAGATAGTTCAGCGGTATAAGCCGCAAATAAGGCCGCATCTGATGTACCAACTATCCATACTTTTCTTGTCAATGATAAAGTTGATTGCAATTCAGAATCATAATAGATATTGACGGTTAAGGTCTTAAATTGATTGCTAGATTGCCGACGATAAACAAAACTATTGGCACCATCTAAATACTCGTATCTAACAGCAAAGTCACAGTAACTTTGTGGTAAATCTAGATTAGTAAGCATGACCGTATATTGTTCATCCGTACCATCGCTATTAGAGTCATAACTACAATCAGTTTTAAAATAACTATCAACAAAGTTTTTCGCATCAGCTAGCATCGCATTTTTATAAGTGCTTTCGCTGACATCACAATGCTTAATTAAGGTTTCAGCTGTGGTGGAATTAAACACCGTAGCATCCGCAGAACTAGTAGAGTAATAGGCTCTTGGAGTATCAATAGTAAATACTCTGGCACTGTCACCACCATTGTTGATTTGACCAGAGATTGTATCAATGGTAAACAGAGAACCATAATAATGATGAATACCATAGTTACAATCAAGGTTGATATCATAAGTCAATAAATTAATGCTGCAAGGGAAATTGATATAATGTCTAGTAGGATCACCACTATCATAGCTCGCACTATCAACATTAATGTTGTTTAATAAATAGACATTCTTATAGGCATTGATATCATAAATATCCGAATAAATCATTGTCTTAACATAATAGGTCTTGGTGTTATCATATTGACCTCTAGCAAGAATATAGATTCCATTGACTAAGTTATAATAGATATTGTCATAGAAGAAGAGTGCTTCATCACCCGTATAGTTATCAATCGCTGCTGTTATAGTTGCCGCTTGAACCTCTGTATAAACAGCGGTGGTCTTAGTTGAATCAAGTTTGATATCATTATCTTCCATCTTGTGATGATATTCATTATTAAGCAACTGAATATCCAAATAGG
Organism: uncultured Eubacteriales bacterium; assembly: GCA_964367815.1. Taxonomy (GTDB): domain Bacteria; phylum Bacillota_I; class Bacilli_A; order RFN20; family UBA1709; genus CAYIYR01. The sequence continues at coordinate 11,469 of CAYIYR010000015.1, read as the reverse complement.
AGTTAACAAAGACATTATAATCGTGATGATTAATGACGGCAACCGTATAGACGCTGCCGTTAGTAAGACCAGTGAGAGAATAGGTCTCCACTGTATTCGCATTCAAATCATTGCCAATAGGTGTTCCTTCATTGTTGACAGTCTTTACGGTTCCACTTGTGCCCAATAATAAGACATCATAAGAATCATTGACTTCACCAATATTCTTGACATGGATTGTTTGCGAAGTACTGCTGGCGGTAAAGTTCACATAATATTTGCTGCTAGAAGAGAAACTGTTTGTTGTATTAACAACAAATGAATTAGTTTTGGAGGAAGCAGTATGACGCTCAGTGATACCCAAAACACTATCGGCCGCAAAAATGGACCCAATAGTTAAAACCATAGCTATGGATAACACGACAGCAATGATATTTCTCTTTTTCATATATGCTTCCTCCTTTCTAATTAGTTGGCAATATTTTCTTTATGAATGGACATTTTGTCCAGTCAAAGTTTCGTAATTGATTCTTTGAGCATTAGTAATATAAGCTTTCTGACCGATGCTGAACCCGTTATAAGTAGCAATAAATGCCTCTTTCTGTTGGGTAGTCAAGGTTTGACCACCATTAATGGCTGAAGTGATATTACCGTTGAAGGTATTAACGCTAGTCACACTCGCTGCCGTAGCATTAAAGTAGATCTTAGATGTTCCTGTCTCAGTCTCTCCACCATCCAATGTAATGGAGTAAGTCAAGATTCCCTCTCCAGAGGTAGCCGTGGCAGGATCAACAACAATGGTCACTGGTGTTGTACTTCCAGAGACATAGCCCGTACTAACAAGACTATAACCCGTACCAGAAATGCTATACGTTGCCTCATAACCTTTTACCAAGGCTGGTAGGCAGTAAGTTACATAGCCATCACGCATCTCAATGCGAGTAGCACTGTCACTGCAATATTGGTTATCAATCGTATACATCTTCTCAAAATAATTTGGTGTATAGAGATTCTTGTAGACAACACTATTAGTTGAATCATAGGCAGCATAAGAATAGTCAGTGCCTACTTTCTTCAAAACTGTATCAGTATTAATAATATCGGCAAGCAACTTATAACTATAAGTGTTGTTACTATTGCAGTAATAATACTTGTCCTCCGATTGTGAGGTACTACCAACAACATATTTAGACTCTCCACCTAAATCAACTTTGGCGACAAGGTGAGATAATGTTGTTTGATTGTATTCACGATTTCTTAGGGTTGCTGTAATGGTATAAGTAGAATAAGTATCAAAATCATTGATCTTTTCATAATCTTCATATGATACTACATTGCTTGGTGTACTCGCATCCGTTATAACTATATCGACATAGGTAGACATTGAACTCCACATCAGTTTGTAATTTGAGGTACCAGCTGTAATGTAGGTTGGTAATGTTCCACTAACTTGATTGGTAGACTCGTTATAATCAGAATCGAAGGTTAAGAGGAAATTGTCATGATAACTCATAGTATAATCTTCTGCTGATAATGAATTGAAGATATTAGCGGCATTCTTGGCTGTATCACTAGTTGCAATATTTGAATTGTATGTAACTGTGACACCGCGATAGATATACATCCAAGCCGCGAATTGTTCGAAGGATTGCATCTTCTCCATTCCTGTAGTAAGACCAATAGAAACGGTCTGCAAGTTAGGACAACTCATTAAGAAGGAGAAGCAATCAGCCATTAACTTATCACTTGAATCACAAGTATAGTAGAATTCAGTTAATGTATCCTTACTATTGAATAGTGGTGACCAGTCAGAAATGATAAAGTTTCCTTGTTCAACTGATGTATAAGAGAATTTGGTTAATCGCATATTTGATAGTGGCGTAATATCATTAAAGCCGGTATCAGTGTTAGAGAATGAAGTAATATTCTTGAATATCTGCATTCCTTCCAAAGAAGTGATACCACTATTAGAAATAGTTGCAGTGGTATAACTATCTATTTCTGCTCTAGTCAATATATTGTCACGATCAGTATTGATATCTGCTCCTGGAACAGAAGTTGATGCTTTACCCATCAAATAGTATACTAAACGACCACTTTTGAAGACGGAAGATGTTGGTACTAAAATACCATTTTCCAATTGAATATAGAATGGAGGAGCGAAAACTGATGAGGTAGTGCTGATAGTCTTACTTGTTATCGTTAATACAGCAGCATTACCATTAGCTTCACCATTCATTTTCAAATAACCACTCCCAGTAGCCTTAGCTCCAATTGAGAGCAAATACCCAGATAAAGTCGCTGCCCCCGAACCAAATGAGTCGATAGACCAAGTATAACTTAAGTCCGTTGAACTGCTATCACTACAATCAATTCTCAACTTTTCTGGTAGATAGATGCTATCACTTTGATAGACATCTTTGATGATTGTTCGATAATTGTAAGCAGTACCGTTGTAATAATAAATACCAGAGGCTAGATTGGCGGCATATTTTAGAATATTGGCATAAGTATCTAATGTTGCACCATTTATTGAAGCTGAACGGCCCAATAGGCCATTGTTAGTGTCAAAGGAGAAGGTTGTTGCATTACCCGTTTGCATATAGTAATGATAGGCTTTGACCTTTGTCATTAAGGATAAATTAGTGACATTAACGGCACCATGATAGGTATAATCAGAACCGCTACGATAGAAACTGAAGAAAATGCCTAAGCGGTGTGAACTACTATAATTCGCTCCCCAACTACCCCAATAAGAAATTGTTCCGCTGAAGAGAGAGTTTAGATCGGTGATTGTGGAAGCATAATTCATCGCACCACCATCTAAAGAGGAATAAGAACCACTCGCATAAGTTACACGATTATAAGTATTATTAATCGAAATATCCATTGCTGTACTTCTATTCTTCAAATAGCTCATAAAGGTGGTTGAAGTAGAATTACCAGTATCAACTTTGCTATAATCAATACCTTCAATCTGATGAAGGTCAAGCGTTGTCAAACTGCTGCACTTAGTCAATCCAATTAAACTTTCAACGCCAACTGTACTACCAATTGTTAAACTAGTAATACTTGACACTTGAGAAACATCAATTGAAGAAATTGGATTATTGGTAATACTTATCGAAGTAAGACCCGGTAATAATTCTAATCCCTTTAATGATTTAATCCCATAATTGCTAGAAATTTCAATAGAGGTGAAACTGCTTGTGATTTCGATATCGTTGTTTACCGCATTGACACCCGTACTACCTCTTAAGGAGTAAAGATAATTAAACAATTCTTGATCAAAATCACTAACTGTATATTCATTTGCGCCGACAATAATTTTACGAGTTCCGGAAATATTGGTTCTCTTAACCGTTACTGGTTGATAGATTGATAAATTAGAATTAGTAGTGCTAGTAAACTTCATGTTTGTCAACAGCTCATTAAAGTAATAAGCAATAACGTTATTAGCGGTGTTATCAATCAAAGTATTTACATAAGAGGTTGTGACATTGGTTGGTAAATTATCATATCCACCACCAACACCATACCAATCATACTGCCAATTGGTGCTGGCACCAGTTGTGATTATCGCCTTCATGGCATCAAAATAATCCGAGGTTTTTGTCAAATCAATCTTATTCGCACTATTATCTGAGTAAGTATATAAGGTTGTAGCATTATATACTTTAGAAATATCATCAAGAAGTTTTACTGTCTCGGTGTCATAAACACTTGCAGAGCCATTCATACACGTTGTGTTATAAATACCCAGGGTCAAAGCATGGCTAGTTCCACCAACACTATTGGTTCCTAAACTCACCACATCATTGCGCAAGGCTAATAAATCAGCGGTATCAAAAGTAATTGATTGATTTAAGTTCAAATAGGTTAAGGTTCCTAATGAATTATATAAATAAGTATGATTGTTGCTTGATGAATAGAAATCTACTAGTGGAGCGTAACATATCTCAACACTGCTTAGATGCTCTAGATCTTTTAATGGAGCGAGGCTACCAATATTCATCTTATTCAGTTTTATCGTAGATAAACCACCTAGGTTTGCTAACGGCGTAATCTCAGTAATTCCCATATTAACCATTGTTAATCCTTCTAGGCATGGTGCGACAAGGTTAATGCCTTGTAAACTACTGCAAGTTGAGAAATACTCATTGAAACCTGTGCCCATGGTTGATGGAAGGGTCAAATTAGTTGTTGTTCCGCCTTTGTTTGTAATGCTGAATGTTCCTAATTGACTTGAACTATATTGAATAGATAAACTCTTGGCCGACATAGTGCTTGCCGCTACAGGGACAACACCCAAACGATCAGGAGAAGCTGAATTAGTCGTTGCTTGTGATCCATAGATGAAGAACATCATTAAACGTAAGGTTTCATCAGTAATATCCGCATAGGAAGTAGCAGTTAAACTAATCGATGCACCGTTAACCGTTGTTGATGAATTTGCAACCGCTTGGCCATCACTTCCGAGTTGCTTGTTTGTTCCGCTTAAGGTAAGAGGATAGACATAGCTTCTTTCAGTAGCTCCGGTAATGTTCCAGCCAATCACGGCTTCTAAAACAAAGTAAGTATCATAACTTAAACTTGTAAGGGCAATCACTTCATTGTGCGTACCGACATCAAGTAACACTCGATAGACACCACCAACGACCTGGGTAGCATTTTCTATATTGGTATCAGTTAATAGCGATGATCCAAGAACAGTCTGGAGATCATTAACATTACCAGAATAATAGGCATACCACTTGATAGAGAATTTACGATAATTGTTCGCATTAACGTTATAGTAGTTGCTGGATTGAGCATTGGTCACTGAAGTGGTTATATAAGAATCGGTGTAAGAAGGCATTGTTAAGGAAATTGAAGAATAAGTATGGGAATTGCTATTACAGTAATAAGAACCATTGATTTTTAATCCGTAATCTTTGATAAGACCCGCAAATTCCTTATACTCTGCTAACTGGGTTGGTGTGAACTTTTTGACAGCCACATCAGGATCATAAGAAGAGTTCTTCAATGAATAAGAATAAGCTGCAGAAGTGTTATTTCTATTTCCATGTAATAAATCAACCATAAGTTTGGTTGTATAATACTGGGTTCCACCACTGACATAATCGAGAGCAACAGTGCCAAACTTATTAGCTGGCATCTTGCGGAAGAATTTAGTAGTAGCAGGAAGACTATTCTCTTCAATGTAGGTGGCTTTGTCAAACTCACCGCCACCATTTTTGATCCACATATTTTCTGTAGAATCCCAAGTAGCTACTAAGGCAAAGTCATTGGTTGTCTCGCCATTGTAAACATAGAGATTATTGTTAGCTAAAGGAATATCCTCAACTGCGGTATCTGGTAAATAAGAATAAGCTAGTAAGAAAGTAAAGTTATATAAGACAGCTGGAGTTTTGCTATTTGTCGTCTTAAATGTGCTTAGGTTTGGCATCCATTTCATGTAACTATCAATAACCGTAGTGACACCAAAGCCATTAGATGCTGGTTCATAACTGCCTAAAATTAAGTAATATGGATTTAGAAGCTCTAGATAAGTAAGGTTTGGCAAATAGGTACTAAAGGTACTAAAGTCAATACCAGCATATCTGGTTAGAATCTTGGTTAGATTAACTAAGGCGCTACCATCACCTAAGGTAGCATCACGTAGGAAATTAACTTTGGTAATACTAGTCAAATATTGGAGACCGGCAGCTGGGCTATCGCCCGGAGCATCATAAGCACCATTAAGTACTAAGTCATAGCCACCGGACCCGGTTGAGGTAATGGCTGCAAATTTTGTCTTAGTTACTGTATAGGTTCCATCATGATTATCATAGATACCAGCCGTATTTAATGCTGTCTCTTTAGCCGAGGTTGTCCCATTGACAACATAGGTATAAATGGAATCACCAATAGATTTCATGACAACAGTCTTAACGCCTTGGCCATAGAATATTTCATCAATTCTCTTGCCATTATTAGCATCAGTACTGTCACCACCACTACGAGCAGTATCATCATAGATGATATTCCAGTTATATTCAGCTCTTAACTCGAGTTGCCAAGTTGTCTTCGCAACCGAGGAAATATTTCGGTTATCATTGGAAGTAGTTGCTGCCAAAGTAACTGATGAATATAAAGTATCATTATAGCCGACTAAAGAAGTCATCGTGATTGCAGTTGTTCCTTTAGTAAAGGCATTAATTGCTTCACCAGCGTAACCAGTAATATCACCAACAGTCGGTGTAAAGTAAATCGGATCAATATCATCATAGAAATAGAAAGCATAACTAGAATCAAATGATAGAGAATCATTTACTTCTCTAAAAGCATAAGAAGAAGTTAGTTTTGCAACTTCTTGTGCTAATGGGATAGCATAGGGATTCCAAATAGTAGAAGAATCAACAATTTTAATGCCAACACTTTTATTGCAACGGTAAACATGATATAAAGCTAAGGTTGTCGCATCATCATCGAGTCTGTAACAGCCACTAACATCTAAAGATGTTAAGGTGCTTATTCCTTGACGCTGAGTGATGGTTTCATTACCATTAACGGCATCAGTAATTGTAAAGGTTTCACTGACATATCTGGCATCGGTTGGTTGGTTAACAATGAAGTGAATCAACATCTCAAAATCATATAATTGACCAGCTAGTGTAAGAGTTTTTAATTTTTGTAAATAAGAAATTTCTTGAATCTGTCCATAGCCATTCGCATCGGTCATCAGTGTATTACCAGTTAAATCTAGACTTGTAATAACGCTCGTAAACCAACGTAACCCAGTTAAATCCTGGATTCCCTTATTTGAAAGATCTAATACCGTATTAGCTGCGGAAGCAAGTTCCTTAGCTGAAATTGTTTTATCTTGTTTAATCGTTACACTGCTACTAATAATATTACCATTTGTGTCAATCTGAATTGCACTTCTAGTTGGAGTCCAATCATTGGTTCTGTCATTAGTATTGTATTGAATGAACAAGTAACTTAATAAATTAGCATCAGGAATCAAATCGGTGGCTTTAATAACATAGCTATGTGTACCATCGTTTGCGACTTCAATCCAGGCAATATCGGCGGCTTCCGGTGACTGCAATACCCGGACAACAAATGGACGGGTAATTTGAATTCCTTCACTACCAATACCAACTTGAATTGTAATGTCGACACTAGTATCAACAACTGGACGGGTTACTTGCGTAGCAGTAACACTACCATCAACAACCGTGAAATTGATATAGTCTGAAGTACAAGCATAGGTAATATTGTAAGTGGTGCCACTAATTGTATAGGTTGTAGGAAGATATAAAGTCTCATATGTTTCTTCCAATAATTCCAACCGTTTCATAATCTCGGCGGCTACTAGATAGGAACTATTTGGCGTAAAGACGGATGTGGTATCAACCGCATCATGGTGAATTACGATACCGTTATTCTTGATGCATAGTAGTGTCGCATAGTACTGGTTATTTGAACTACCAGCAGTATAAGTTCCGCTACTATTTGTATTACCATAGATATCTAATTGGGTAAGCGTCATATCTTGTAAGTCTTCAAATGAAACTACTTTGTTGTTCTCAAGATAGAGATATCTCAAAGAAGATAAATATTTCAGTGGGCTGACATCGGTAATGGTATTGTTGCCTAACTTTAAAGTAACAAGTTGATCCAAATAAGCAAGACTGCTAATATCGGTAATCAAGTTGTTAGTTAAATCTAAGGATGTCATCTGAGACATGTTCTCGAGATAAGAAATGTTAACGATACTATTGTTTTTGAAATTATAAGCGGTGATATTTGGGAAATATTCGATACCCTTAATACTGGTAATACTCTTACCCTGACAGTTCAAGGAAGTAGTATGATCAGCTTGAGCCTCTAAATAAGTAATATAGTTATCATGATTTACATCAAACTTCGCGAGTAATTCAGTATAGAGGTTAGTATTTTCAATATCTTCACTGGTGTTATGATAGATGCCCATACAATCAAAGCTAATATCATATTGTTGACCACCAACAGTAACATCGACATGTACTTCGGTTATGCCTTGTGGGACACTACCGGGTAGTACATAAATCTCGGTATGAGGATTGGTATCATTAGATTCATAAAGACTTCCGCCCGTATAGGCATTCACCTTTCTGGTTCTAACATAACTACTATATTCAGCGGGAATACTATAAGTTATTTCATCGCCATTGCTGGTAGTATCCAAAACAAAGAACGAAGTATTATAGGCATTAGTTGTCGATTGATTAGAGGCTGAATAAGCAACAAAGGCTGGTCTAATTTCTTTAGAAGCATCAGTTGCTTGCGTATTTGCAACATTGCCACCAACGGTCAAGACTCTGCTTAAGGTAACAGTCGTTGTTGTCTCTTCACTAGCACTTACTTTGTAAGTGAAAATAATATTCACATCATAAGTATAGGTATTAATGCTATCGGCAACCATCTCTAATGAAAAGTAAGAATAGCCGTTATCGGTATCAGTAACATTGGTCTTAGTAATGTAATCGTTATTGTCAATGCCGGTCATGGTAATTGACTGTAAGCCCAATTTTTGACATAACTCACCAATACTTGTAACGCCGAATTTATCTTCTAAAATATTAGCTAAAGTATCGTTGTATTTGTTTACTAAGGTGTCGGCAAGATTAGTCGAAACAATATCACCATCATTGACTCCATCATTGTGATTGCTGAAGAGTAATTGCTTGAAATCATAAATCATTTCTGTCTTATCTTCGGGTGATACTATTTCCGCTGCTAGTGTCTTGTATTTAGAAGTGGTATTGCCATTGATTTCAACAATAGCACCAAGATCAAAGCTTTGGTTGAGCCATGAAGATAGAGGAGCTAATCCATTAGCTAAGAATTCACCATTCTTATTAATGATATTATTATTACTAGATACCCAAGTAATATGGGCATTGTAGTAAGGTAAGTAAGTTGGTAAGTAAACAGAGCTATTAATAGTGGTTGGTAAACTATTTAAGAGCAAGTTTACAATATCGGCAGAGCTGCTACCAATAACGACAAAATCACCATCGATAGGAATCGTGGTGGAACTGGTAACGCCAGTAACTTCAAACAAAACATTATAATTTTGAGTATAGGTTGGAACCGCAATGCTAAAGACATAGGTACTGTTATTTTTGCTGGTATAAGAACCATCAACTTCATTAACAGTCAATTTGCTGTTGCTGGTATAATAGCGATAATCTTCGACTATATCAAAGCTGTAATTGCTAGTAGCTGAGAGAGTATCTTCGGTAATCTTATTAACACGCTCTTGGAAGATGCTGGCTAGATGAGTAACTCCACTAGCGGTAATATCAGCATTAATATAACTACCAGCATTAGCAGTAAAGCCATCTTCAATCTTCATTACATCATCAGTAGCATTAATATTAATCTTGCCACTACCCGTGACATTGTAAACGCCCTTACTATCGGTAATCATCACATCATCGTAGTGGGTACCACTGCCAATGGTGTAGTTGATGTTGATATTGTTATTTAAAACCAAGTGATGACCATTTAAATCTAGGCCGACCATTTTATTGAAAGTGACCGCACTATCAATCTGCATATCCGCTAGTAATACAATGATTCTACCTTCTACCGAACCAATTTGATTGGTTTGGCTTAAGCTAGCAAAGACATCATCCATTCCACCAGTTTCTTCTTCATCAGTTACGTTGAGGAAGTAATAAGGGAAGTTTTCTGTTGTGGTAGCAACGATATCGGAAGTAGCAGCTAATTGAAGAGTAAATGATTTATTCTCATAATAGTTGCCAGCACCTTCGGCGTAGACTAATTTATAATTGTAAGTGTCACTATCGTTAACGCCGAGAAAACCAGTTATATCTTGATCAACAAGTTTATCAAGCATACCGATATATTCATATTCATTATTGATTTTTTGATAAACTTCAATTGCTCTTGCTAAATCATTGTTTGCGCCAACCAGTTCAAAGGTGACACCATATTGAGAAGCATAGGCGGCGGTATAGTTACCAGTAACAGCTAGATTTAATTCTAAGTCATAGCCATCACCAATTTGCATCTTGTTAAGCGAAAAAACGTGCGTATTGTCCGCACTTGGTTCACCATTGAGGGTAAAGGAAACATTGCTTATTGAAAGAGAAACACCAGGATTTGCTTTAGTGAATGAATAATAGCCAAAGATAACCGACCCCACTAGAACAATGCTAGCGAAGAAGAGGGAAATTATTGATGCTAACTTCTTTTTCATTCTGGTTTCTCCCCTTTCTATAGCGTTTTAACTATTAATATAATATATTAAAGTCCATATTGGAAATGTAAGTTTCTCGTGCGTATGTGTGAGCAAGCGTTACTCATGCGTAATGTGAGCGCGTATTTTCTCTTGTATTATAATATAAAATCTTCTTTCTAAGAAGATTTTAGGAATAAAAAAAGCCCAACCCGTAATGGAGTACGGGAGGGGCCGAACAGACGGAGAAGCTAACAAAAATGTGTGCTATTTATTGGTAGCTTCTTGAGGACAAGTCCTCAATACTGATAACTCAATGAATTATCACTATTTAGGACTAAGAATTAGAGTCCGCGGAATTTTTGGCTTCTGTTTGTTCTTTTTCTTTTTCCTCTTTAACAACTTGACGTAAGTGAACTAGTTCGCTAAGTAAAAGATACGCTAAAGGAATAAACACCATAACGATGAATCCGACTGTCGTCTTGGCGATGCCCATTAGAAAAGTTAAAATTGGTAAGGTTCGGATATACTTTGTTTCAACCTTATTTATATCAGCAGCAACTAAGTCGACTTTCTTGTCAGTAACACTATTCGCATCACCTTTTGTCGTAACAAGAGTATGATCCTCATTAATATCAACAATTCGATGTGTAACTGTCGCAACGTAACCATTGCTAGTAGTTACCGAATAACTGACAATATCTCCTTCTTTTAACTCACTTACTTTGGCTTCTTCATAGAGACAAACATCCCCGGTCATAATGGCTGGTTCCATGCTGCCAGTCGCAATACTATAGACATAATATTTGCCTATTTTTGGTGACTTACCAGCAACGCGAGCAACTACTGACAAAACTGCTAATAGCACACAGGCTGCCAAAAACAACCAGGTCACGATTTTAGCCGTGTATTTAAGAGCAATTTTGATTTTTGTCATGCGCATTTTATCTCCCTAAACATTAAGCTTTCTTACTCAATTTACCACGTTTTTCTCTAGTCTCTTTAACCCGTGGCTTCATGTCTTCTGACTGCCTTTGTGACAGATGTCTCTGTGCAGCCTCTTCTTTAGCTTTTTCAGCTTTTCTAATCTTCGCTTCTTTGTCTTTCAAAGCCTTAATTTTGGCAGCTTCAATCTCTTCATCAGATAGCGTTTTTGTTTCTGCTTTCTTGGCGGCTTTTCTTCTTTCTATGTCTTCACGATTCTTTCTTGCTTCTTCTTCTGCAGCAGCTTTGAATTGTGCACTACGCTTAGC
>CAYIYR010000014.1:0-36988 GCA_964367815.1 uncultured Eubacteriales bacterium | reverse complement strand
AGATAATTTTTGCATTTCGCTATTATATTAAACGTTTTCTTATAGTTTTACGAAAAACTAAAGTTCTAACTATATTTGAGAATACACCAACAAAACCTGATGCAATTAGAATAGAATCTAAATACACATTAATAAAATACATTTCATGTTTCCAAAGGTCGCTATAAATTTATTTACTCAATCTAATAGAACAACAAATTGTAATTTATCATTCAAGTTATCATGTGGTAAACTAATATTAATTTAATGATTATATAAATAACAGATTTCTATCATAAGGTCATTCATCAATATTTATATCTTTCTTTTGCTATTTGTTGAATTTTTCGACCTTTTGTGTTTTTATTGAGCTTTCGTGTTTTTATAAAGTCAAATAGTAAAGCATTATACAATTTTCTTCTGAGATTGTGCATAGTTTAAGATGTTTTCTTTAAGGTTATTACAATATGGACATTCTTCTGTATAAAAATAGACTTCACTTTTGTTATATTAATATATACTTTCAATATCAATATGTTGTATAGATGAATAATCCAGTTTTTCTTCCTTTTTGCTTTTAATACATCCGCTCATACTCAATATAAGCATCAAGATTATAATAAAGCGGCTTTTTTATTTTTATACCATTTCTAATGACAAATAATGTTTTTATTGAGTTGAGGATAACAAAAAATAATATGTTCTTAATGTGTTCATTCCTATTGTATTTTGGTAATCGTGTAAAGTGTTATGCAAACGTGTAAGTTATTGAGTAATCGTGTAACTGATTAAATTAGATTATCATGTATGTATAGAAAAGTATGATTTTTGGCTTCTACTTGGCTAACGAAAAAATAAAAATAGGGAGGAATTACCCTTTATTCATAAAAAAGGGTCTAATACTCATCGTATCAGACCAATGCTCGTTTAATGGCGGAGAAATGGGGATTTGAACCCCAGCGCCCTGTTACAGGCCTACTAGCTTTCCAAGCCAGCCCCTTCAGCCTCTTGGGTATTTCTCCAGTGCATGCAATATTATACAATAAATGCTTTTGCTTGTCATCTATTTTTTGAAAAACAAATCTTGTTATTATATTACGTTTTTGCTTTTTATCTTGTTAGAGAATGATTGACTCACACATACACTGTTAAAGCCTTTTGACAATTGTAAAGAAAACTCATCATAGGAATTGTTGTAGGCATCAAAAACACAATACTCTATAGTGGAACTGTAATTCTTGTTGACAGTATCAATGACATCTTTTATTGCTTCAATATTCTCAAAATTCATCAACGCAGTAGTCAAGGCATCTAAAACTGTCGAACTGGCATCATATGAAAATAAAGTAATTGCTCGATGATAGTTAGCAGAATAACCGGTATCTGGATTCAAAATATGGTGGCGAATTATGTAACCATCATCATTTTCATTCTTTAGTAAAAAGTTTTGCTCATAATCTCCACTAGTCGAAAAGTTTGTGCTTCCTTCAAAAGTAGCCGTAAAGGCTTGACCTCCGAAGAAAGAAAGTTCAGGCAATTTAACTGCTATATTCCAAACATCGCGGTCTTTAAGCGGATTGCTTAATGAAGTGGCCATTGAAGAGGTTCCTGCACTGACAATAGCGCTATATCCTTTCTCTTGGATATAGTTACGAGCTTTTTCAATTGCATATCCTTTAGCAATACCGCCAAGGCTTATTATCACTTTATCTTCAGCTCCCGCTAGAGCGTTTAATTTCACAGTTTTATTAGTTTTATCTAATTGAATGATATCATCAATAACTTCATAGTTTGGAATGCAAGTTAATGCTTTTCTAATTGTTTCGCTATCAATATCGGTACCATAACTATTACTGACAGAGAATTTACCATCCCAAGCATCTATCAAAGAACCCATTGCCAGATTAAACTTACCTTTTGTAAGCTTTGTAAGATTAATCCCTTGCTCCAAAATAGAAAATAAATCTTCATCAACAGTGATTGCTAGTCCGCTGCCATAAGAATCATTGATAGTTTTTATATTTGTTCGATCCGAATAAAGATTATCCCGGTCACAGGCTTTATGACAATCAACAACTATTTTTTGAAACTCTTCGGTGCATTCGTCCAATTGTTTCTTGTTATACATTATTAATCCTGTCGGCGTGAAAAGGGGAGTAGTGGTAACTCCATTTACAGCGATGTTGCTTACATAATATTCAACTTTTTCTACTCTAGAGGCACAGCCTGCTAAAAGTGATATTAATAATGTTAAATATAATAATCTTTTTATCTTCATTAGTTATCCTCACAAATAGTATGGCACTATTATAAGGCATAATTAAAAAAATGTCTTTAAATTAGATTTAGGAAAGTAAATTAATCATCTCTATCAAATTGACTAGTAAGTCTTTTGTTGCTAAAATTAGCGTGGCAAAGGAGTGCAAATGATGGAAAAGTATAAGGTAAGTTTTCAAGAAAACAATCAACGTATCGACAAGTATTTGCGCAAATGTTTAAATAACACTCCTTTAAGCATGATTTATAAACTCTTTCGGAAGAAAGATGTGAAGGTTAATGGCAAACCGGTTAAAGAAGATTATATTATCCATGCTGATGATGAAATCACTGTCTATTTGCCTATCCCAAAGGATGATTTTACTAAGCCGCTTGCTGTGGCAAAGGTAAAACGCCAGTTCATAACTGTATATGAAGATGACAATATTCTAATTGTTTCGAAACCAACGGGTCTTTTAGTACATGAGGCAGAAGGCCAGTATTATAATACATTATCAAACCAAGTTATCTCGTACTTGCAAGAAAAGGGAGAGTATCAGCCAGATAAAACACCTGGTTTTATTCCTGGTCCAGCGCATCGCTTGGATCGTAATACTTCGGGCTTAGTTATTTTTGGAAAAAATATGTTGTCTTTGCAAGAATTAAATGAAGCATTCAAGAATCGTGAAGGATTGCAAAAGTATTATTTAACCTTAGTTGAAGGCAAAATATCTAATGAGGGAATAATCAATTGCGAGTTAAAAAAGTCTGCTAAAGAAGGTAAAGTATATGTGGTTAAAAGTGGCGGCCAAGAGGCTATTACCATCTATAGACCAGTTGAATACAATGAAAAGTATACTTTGCTAGAAGTTGAACTTAAGACGGGAAGAACACATCAGATCAGAGTGCATATGGCATATATTAGCCATCCTGTTATAGGAGATAAAAAGTATGGAAATTTCCAGCTAAATTCGTATTTTGAAAAAGAATATAACTGGGAAAATCAGCTTTTGCACGCTTATAAGATAGTTTTTAATGGCTTAAAAGGAAATTTGAGCTATTTAAATGGAAAAGCATTTACAGATGAACTTCCGAAAGATATGCAAACGATAATTAGGAAAATATTTCTATAGAAATTTCAATTTGTGTATTCATTTCCACGCCCGCGAGTGATATAATATTACAAACGGTGGTGATTTTATGAATGAATGGCTAAATTTTGTGCGCTTTGACATTATTTTTGCCTTAATTGCTATTACAATAATTGTGACCCACGCATTTACTAATCAAAGAAAATCGTGTCGCAATTTGGTCTGCTTAATATTCGCTGCTGCCATTGTTGGAGTTCCATTGATATTTGATTATGCTGATATTTTTACTAAATCAATCAGCTTTGCAAAGACAACTGTATTTCCAATTATTGATGGCTTCATCAAAGTTAGCAGTCCTTTACTACTCCACAAAATGCTTATTGTTATCGCATTAATCTGTGCGGTATATGTTGTGGAAGGCATATTGATTTTGTTGTGTAAATTAATTGGAGGAACCGATAAGAGAAAATATCGGAAGTATCCAGCTTATGCCACACCACATAGACCTGTTTGGGGCGTAATTGTTGGGATAATCAAATGTGCCGCAGTGGTGTATGTATTATACATTATCTTGGTATTTGTAGGTGACTACGTAGGATTAGATATTTCCAAAGAGTACGTTGTTAAAGTTTTCAGAATGTTTGATCCGATTGTTGGCAAGATAAAAGCCATCTTAGATAAGGTTTTGGGGGTGTAAGTTATGATTAAGAAATTTGATAGAACTGCACTTTTATTCGAAATGTTATTAGGGACTGACATGTATGTTGTTAATCGCAAGATTGATGAGATTCGTTTGAGTCCTGAATTTGTCCGTGTTTCAAACTATATGCCCGAGGCTTCTGGAACACAATTAATGTTCGATGTTCGTACCCGTTTCAATGCTCTAGATGTCTATGGGATACTTTCTATGCAACGGGCACTTGAAGTAGAACAAGAAATTATTGAGCTTGATCGTCGAATTAAGAACTTTCCATCTTTGAATCCATATCTTTCAAATGGTGCTGAAGGGCGTTATAAGGTCAAAACGGTCGGTGATATTGCTGTTGAGATAAGTGCTCAAGGCATGCTACTAAATGATTTTACGACTCATGAAGGCGTCGAAGCCACTAATCGTCGTAAAGTTCTAAAAGGAAAAGTTTTTGCTTGGTATAAGGAAGCTAAGAAAGGCTTTATGGAGATGATTGATAACTCCAAATTAATGCTTTCAAGAGTTAGATTATCCAAGATTAAATTTGGTAGTATTTGTTTCCAACATGTATTTATCGCCTTAGCTGCAGTTGCAATGATTGCTTGCCTATTCTTCTCACCAACTTTTGCCAAATACCTTGATGGTTCTCTTGGACAATATGAAAAGTGGGGAATTACCATTGCTTTTTATCTTACATTCCTTTGCTTAATGTTATCAACTATTGTTGTGGTCCATTATAGAAGTTATCCATTTAGAACAGCTAGTAGACTAAGAAAGCAAATTACCAAACAGCGTCGTTTGGTATCTGCCTTAAACAATAGAAGTTATGACTTTGAAAAAAGTATTATCAATTCTTCTAAAACACCACGTAAAGTCAATACCCTTATTAAGAGAATTTCGGTATTAGGCGATTATCAAAAGATGACTGCTGGTCAAATATTTGATTATGTTTATTGTGAGAAAGAATATTATTATGAACACCATAAGGGTGGATTGAGATTCCACAACATCGTTTACGCTATTGGCTTTTTAGTAGCAATCGCGGGAATCTTCTTTACCATTATCTTTATTTAATTAGGGAGGCAGAGTGAAATTATGCAAAGCATTAAAGAAATACTTAATCTTTTAAAAGAAACTAAGCACTACCTGGTTGATACAGAAAACAAGGTAGTATTAAGCCGTGAACAAATCGGTGAGACTATTTCTGCTAACTATACTGAAGCAGTTGAGGCTTTGGAAAGCAGCTTATTCATGGATGCTTTTGAAGCCGGCGATGCCGACATGGCCCAAAAACTTCACACAATTGAAGGTAAATATAGCAAGTCAGAACAGATTCTTTTCCATCTTCAATATGAATTGAATCCAAACTTACCATTTAGTTATCGGGAAATTATTTATCGTGATGTAAAGACTATGGGTGAGACAATTCTAAAAGGCAAAGCTGAGAGAGAAGTTATTCTTGAAGCTATGAAATTGAAGATGTTCAGTTTCTATGCCCGTTATAAACAACTTGATCAAGCTCGTTCTGATATCATTGAATTAGTCGAGTTTGCAGAGAATTATATCTATAAGAGTGTTGATATTGCCTATTATCTTTTAGGCTATTATTTATCTGATCGCAAGTATTATAAATATGATGGTCACAAATTTGTTTCCGTTGTTACACTTTATACTTATTTAACAGAAAAGAAGAGATTAAAGAGCTTCTCAAATACTGCAGATGATGATATTCTTTTTATCGCTTGGATTTATGCTTTAGGCAATTATGCCATTTATGAAAAATGGTCTTCTGAAGTCCATCGGATTGATGAATTGAATTATGAAGTCTTCAATAATAAAACTATTGAGAAAAAGAAAGCGAAAAAAGAAGTGAAACCAGTTGAAAAGAAAGTCAAGAAAGAGACTGAACTTCAGCAATTTCAAACGGTAGAGGTTGTTAAGGAAGAAAAAGAAGCAAAGAAGAAGCCTAAGAAATCAAAAAAGAAGACTGAGACTGTTAAAGAAGAAAAAGAAGACACGCCAAAAGAATAATTTTTAGAGCTGCACTTAGTGTGGCTCTTTTTAGTAAAACATATTATCGATAGAAAAAGCATATCTTGTAACATGAAATTACATTATAAGATATGCTTCTTTGTTATTGGTATTGTTGCTGCGTCTTGGGCAGTGGTGATAATGGTTATTCGTCTCTCTTGCTTGAGTTTTAGTTATAGTGTAGGAGAATGTTTTAATCAACTATTGACTTATCCCTACACGTATGTAACTATCAGCGGAATATTAGTTAGTTTTGCGATGCTTATTATCCCGACAAAGAGATATTAATACTCCAATCCTAAACGCTTATAGACCTTTTTTAAAGTTCTATTAGCAATAAATCGAGCCTTGTTTGCCCCTTCTTCAAGAATTTTATCTACGATTTTGTCTTCCATTATTTTGTTGTATCGAGCTTGAAGGCTAATCAAAAATTCCTCAACCGCATCAGCGACTTCCTTTTTGAATGTGCCATAATTATAACCAACATATTTGGCTTCCAAATCCGCAATTGGCGTTTCTTTTAAACAGGAGATAATTTCTAAAAGATTAGAGATCCCTGGCTTATTGATAGGATCATAGTGGACAGACATATCAAGATCAGTAACCGCACTCATGATTTTCTTGCGAGCAATCTTCGGATCATCTAGCAAATAAATACAGCCTTTGTCACCATCCTCTTCTGATTTTGACATCTTCTTATCAGGATGGGAAAGGGACATGATTCTAGAACCGACTTTTGCGACAACTGGTTCGGGAACAACAAAGGTTTCACCATAACGGTTATTAAAACGAATTGCTATATCTCTTGTAAGCTCAGCGTGTTGTTTTTGGTCCTCACCGACAGGGACATAGTCAGCATTATAGATTAGAATATCAGCGGCCATCAGTGTTGGGTAAGTAAAAAGACCAACTCCATGATTGCCACCTTTTTCTTTCTGCATCTTATCTTTGTATTGAGTCATACGGGAGAGTTCTCCCATATAGGTATTGCAGTTTAAAACAAATGCTAGGTTTGCATGCTCCAGAATATCAGTTTGAATAAATAGCGTTACTTTTTCGGGATCTAGGCCACAAGCCAAGTATAATGCCGCAATATCACGCGTATTCTTCTTCAATTCAGCTTTGTTTTGTGGAACGGTTATCGCATGTAGGTTCGCTACGAAAATAAACATTTCATATTCATCTTGATACTCGATGAAATGCTTAATCGCTCCAATATAGTTTCCCAAAGTTAACATTCCGGTTGGTTTAATGCCGCTTAACATTCTTTTCATATTCTTTCCTCCTAAAAATAAAAAAATGCACCTCATATAGGGACGGATAATCCGTGGTGCCACCCAAATTCACTGTAATAATACAGCCTTTAACTGTGATAACGGTCAGTGCCGACATTCTTATTTGATAGTCCAATTTCCCCAGTTATTCCTATCAATTTTCACCACAGCATTGATTCTCTAAAGAAAAATAAGTGCGTACTTTCTATCTAAATGTGAATTTATCTTAACATTGGTCCAAATGAAAGTCAACAAAATGTATGTTGAAGTTAGTTTAGCAAGTTGTTAAAATAGATATGGGTGATAAGATGTTAAAAGTATATACTTCGCCAAGTTGTTCTTCCTGTCGGAAGGCGGTGGCCTTTCTTAAGGAAAAGAATATAGCTTTTCAAGAGAAGAATATTCTTTCTTCTGTTTTAAACGAGAAAGAGTTAAAAGAGATTCTTGCTAAGAGTGAGAATGGAACGGATGATATTATTTCTAAACGTTCAAAAATATTCAAAGAGAGCAATGTTGATGTTGAACAGATGACTATTAGTCAACTGATAAGTTTTATTCGGCAGAATCCCACAATTTTGAAGCGACCAATCATTGTTAATGATCGTTTAATTCAAGTTGGTTATAATGAAGAGGAAATCAGGGTATTTATTCCCCGCGAGTTACGCAAGTTTATCAACGAATCTTGTGGTGAAGATTGTCCAAATTTCAAGGCCGATTGTAAAAATAGCGATTAAAAAAGAAGATGCTAGGCATCTTCTCCACTAATATATTTTTCCTGTAGTTTTTTTGTGAATGAGAAATCTTTAAGATGAGCAAAGGTTATGCACCTTTCGCTCATTTTTACTGTAATTTTATGAATGTTTTTCCGCTTGAGTAATTGATTGTCAACTCCGATAAAAGCTCCTGAGAAGGCTTTGCATTTCAACTCAATTTGTTTATCAGGACCAAGAATCAAGGGATTAATTAATGATTCATGTTTAAGATGGGTTATCCCAGCAATTTCTGTTAATTGGAGCAATGGCAAAGTCCGATCAATAATAGCTCCACCTAAGGAGCGATTATAAGCAGTGGAACCAAAAGGAGTTGATATACAGACACCGTTACCAATAATGTTTTCCAAATGCTCACCATTAATGGCAACATCGATATCCAGTGACCAAAAGCGATGCTCAACTCTAAATTCATTGGCACCATATAAGGTTTCGGTATTATTTGCATAGTGCAAGTCAACTTCAATAAGATGACATTTTTCTTCTTCATATTTCCCATTGATTATTGCTTCAATCATCTTATCAGTTTCACCTTGTTTATAATCGGTTAAGAAACCCAAAGTGCCAGTGTTTAAGGCAACAAATTTAATATTTTCTATATTATTAAGATATTTTCTAATAGCACGTAATACTTTTCCGTCACCGCCTATTACAATGACTAATTCGGGCTCAATTTCATTGACTTCCCAATTGTTTTGAATCAGTTGTTCTGTAACGCGTCGGTTGATAGACTGTGAATTTTTATCGGTTCGAGAGAAAATTGCAAAATACTTCATCCTAAATTCCCCTTTCCTAAAACTTGCTAATATTGTATCATAGTAAGGAGAAAAGAGGTATAGAAACATGCAACAAAATATTGAAATAGAAGCTAAGTATATTCTTTGTATGGAAGATTTTAAGCGCATGATTAAGTACTTCCGCCTTGAGAAAGTTAAGCGTATCCGGCAAGTTAATGAGTATTATGACACCACTAATAGAGTAGTTAGTGGCCAAAAAATGATGCTTAGAATAAGAACAATTGAAGATAAGCATGAGCTTACACTAAAAATCCCTAATAAAGATAGTATCATTGAGAATAATCAATATCTTTCGGCTTTTGAATATCAAAGGATAAAAGATACGGGAATCATCAATGGCCTTCTTGCTGACTATACTCAATTTGAACCTGTTGGTGTATTAACTACTTATCGGCTATCAATCCCTTATTTGGATGGAGAGTTATTCTTTGATGAAAATCATTATAACGATTATGTCGATTATGAGATAGAATATGAAGTAAAAGACTGCCTGGAAAACGCCGAAAAGAAACTTCGTGATTTATTATTTCAATTAGGAATAACCAATTATAATAAATCAGTTTCGAAGTTTAGACGTTGCTGCTCAAAATAATTATTGCAAAAAAAGTACCTCGGTCCTAGAAAAAGGAAGAGGTACTTATTTAATTTTACTGGAAGTTTTTTAACTCTCTTAGTATTTGCGCAATTGGTAATCCCATCACGGTGTAGAAATCACCATCAATGCCTTTGATAAATTTTTCGCCAACACCTTGAATGGCATAGGCCCCAGCCTTGTCCATGGGTTCATTGGTTTCAATGTAATCAAAAATCTCTTGATCAGTCATTTCATAGAAATCAACAAAAGTTGTCGATGAGAAACTCACCATATTACTATTGCTTTTTAAACAAACACCGGTAATTACTTCATGCCTTTTTCCTGCTAATTTCTGCAGCATAATGAAGGCATCTTTCTTGTCGATAGGCTTGCCAAGTATTTCACCATCAATCATGACAACAGTATCAGCACCAATGACAATGTCATTAGGATGATTTACTGCGACATCTAGGGCTTTATGAACGGCCATTGTTTCAGCAATTTCTTCTTTGTTTTCTGGCCAATCATTATGATTCTCATCGTAATGGCTGACTATCACTTCAAAGTCAAGACCAACTAATTCCATTATCTCTTTTCTCCGGGGAGAGCCACTTGCTAAAATAATCATTTTAAGCGGCAATATCCTTAGCTTGCTTGACAATTCTGGCTTTTTTGCGGCTGGAATCTTTGATCATATAATCTAAAACCATATCTTCTTTCTCACGCTTATTCATAGTTACGGGGATAATCATCGGATTACGATTGGTTTTCTCGTAAATATAAGCAGACAGGGAAGTTCTAATCGTGTTCTTTAAGTTAGAGAAAGTAACTTTGCCTTTGAATAATTCATTTAGGGCCTCTTCCACTACCTTGCTTGCTTCTTTTGTGAAAGTATCACTTTCTTCTAAGAACATAAAGCCACGCGAAACAATGTATGGTGGTGCGAGAAGAGTGTTGGTGTGTGAGTCCATACTAATCAGACAGCAGACCACACCATCACTGGAAAGAATTTTCCGATCTCTAATAACTGCAGTTGAAAGGCCAGATGAATCTTTTCCGTCAACATAGATATCTTCAACATCTAGTCGGCGACCCATTCTAACTACGCCTTTATTTAGGAGCAAGGTATCGCCATTAGCGAGAACAAAAGTATTTTCTTTTGGAATTCCTAATGATTGAGCAATCTCAGCATGAATTTTTAACATTCGATATTCGCCATGGATGGGCATAAAGTATTTTGGTGATAACAGAGTCAACATATACTTTAGTTCTTCTTGATTGGCGTGCCCGGAAGCATGAATGTTTGTAAGAATAGAATTTGTTAATACATTTGCTCCTTGGCGATATAGTTGATCAACAACCTTGTTGATTCCTAATGCATTGCCAGGAATTGGGCTTGAAGAGAAAACAACAGTATCTCCAGGAATAATATGTAAGAAACGGTGTGTCCCATTGGATATTCTTGATAGGGCAGCAAGTGGTTCACCTTGGCTGCCAGTACAGAGAATCAAGAGTTCATCTGGACGGTATAGTTTTAAGTTCTCCATGTCAATTATGGATGAGTCTGGACACTTAATATAGCCATATTTTCGACCAATAGATACAGTTTTTTCCATCGAACGACCAATAATTGCAATTTTCCGTTTGAAACTAACAGCCGCTTCAACAATCTGTTGAATACGGTGAATATTTGATGCGAAAGTAGCGACAATTAAACGTCCGTTAGTGTTTTTAAATACTTCATGAATTGAAGTAACTACTTTGCTTTCGCTTAAGGATAAGCCTTCAGCTTCAGCGTTAGTTGAATCGGATAGTAGTAAAGTTACACCAGCTTTACCAATTGCGGCAATCTTGTGCAAATCAATATGTTGACCAACGGGGGTCAAGTCAATCTTAAAGTCACCAGTAGTGACAATTCTACCGTTTGGCGTATTAATCGCAATACCGACAGAATCGGGAATCGAGTGGGTAGTTGAGAAAAAGTCAATCTTTAGATCATCAATCTTAAGGGCTGTTGAGCCATCAATTTCAACGATATTAACTTTTTGTCTAATGCGGTGCTCTTCCAATTTGTTTTTAATTAGGGCAGCAGCTAATCTTGGAGCATAAATAACGGGGATATTAACTTTTTGTAGCAAAAAAGGAATACCACCAATGTGGTCTTCGTGACCATGGGTAATTAACAAAGCTTTAATCTTATATTGGTTTTGGACTAGGTAACTGAAATCGGGAATAACATAATCAATTCCTGGAAGGTCATCTTCCGGAAACATTACACCTGCATCAATGATGATCATTGTATCATCATTTTCAATACAGTATAAGTTTTTACCAACTTCGCCTAGACCACCCAAAGCAAAGACTGCCGTTTCACTTCGGTTTAATGAATACATTTCTAATCGTCCTCCTATTATCAATAAATCTTTTCTTGGTGCTCACATTATAACACATAATAAAAAAAAAGGAACTAAAAAAGTACATTTAGTTCCAGTTTTTTCTTTGACATCTGCTATTAATCTGCTGTTTGAGTATTATAAGCGATAGGAGCGATTTTTTGACCGCTATGATATTCCTTAATTAGTCTTACTAGCATTTCATTGAGATATTCGGTTGTAATGGGTGTAGAAGTCGAAGGATCAATGTGCGAGCCACCAATACCTGATTCATTGGTTAAACAAGAATAAACACCACCAGTGTATTGAGCTTCGCTTCTTAATAAGTATTCTGTCCATTTATCAATTCCACTGGAGGCAACAGGAATAATTCTGATTCCTTTGTTGGCGGCATCGATAATAGCTTTATTATAGCGCTCCATTTTGGCCTTTTCGGAATGTGGAGGGGCATCTAGCACATGAATTAATAATTTAGTTGAGGCAGTTGCTGACCAACTTAATTCGTTAACAGCTTCATCTAGGGCTTGATCGACTGCTTCAGGGAAATCACCACCACCAGTTGCAAATTGTTTGCTAAGTCTTTCAACTTGACTGGCGATGTCGGTAGAGAAATCAGTCTTTGTTGTAATATAAGTATCACCCTTATCACGATAGAATAACAAGGCTAAGCGAACTGTAGTATTATCATCAGCATTAGTAACTTGTTCAATAACATTGGTTACTTCAGCTTTCAAGTAGTTCAATTCATCACTCATTGAGCCTGTGGTGTCAATAACAAAGCATAAATCAATTAGATTAACTTGATTAATTATCACAGTAGAGTTTTCTTCATATCCTTCAATATTAATTAGATTGTTTTCCGGCATGGATTCTAAATTCATTGAATATGAGTAATTGGGATATAAACATTTTAGAGTCAAAGGATATTCTACATTCTTTGGCAGATATAAATAGGCATTTCCAAATGAATCGGTTGTGGCTTGATAATAAGGAGTTTGGGTCTGAGTGTCATCGCTTATACTTACAATAACATCGCGCCATGCTGCGGTTTGAAAAGTCATATGAACTTTCAGACGAGATAAGCTAGATAGACTACTACTGGTTAGGTTAGTCCAATCCGACTCATATTGGCCAAACTCGCCAGTTTTATCTGTCTGATTAGATTGAAATAAAGCGAGCCATTCTGCATAATTATCGATATCATAAATGGCCTTTGAAGTTAACTGCTTAGCGGCATATTGTGTTTCATTTTTGTCACTGGTTGTTGATCCAGATTCACCTGATGATGGCAAAGTTTTTTCTGATACGCTGGGTTCTCTTGCCACTATACTTCCAGTGGGAGTTTCAGCCGTATCCATTCCAGATTTGCTATCTCCTGTTGCGATTGATGCTGCTGAATCATATGCGTAATCAGCATCGGTTGTAGAGGAAGTGACAGTTTCGCTACCATTAGTGTTTTCTTTTACTGATGAGCAGCCCATAGTAATCATAATAATGAACACGCTGACAATGATAGTTAATAGTTTTATTAGTTTTTTCATAATTAATCTCCTTTTTGCTATTCACTTATTAAGACACAGCAACAAGGAATTTTTTTCCAAAAATAAAAAGAAGCTTAAATTTCTAAAGCTCCTTCGATTCTCTGGTTAGGATTTTTCTTGTTGATTCGGTCAAAAAAGAGAATACCATCAAGATGATCTATCTCATGCTGCAACACGATGGCCTCATATCCTCGACACCGGATTGTACAATCTTGTTCGCTTAATACATCATAGCCTTTTACAGTAATGTTTGCGAAACGAGGAACAATACCTTCATGTGGCTTTTCCACTGATAAGCAGCCTTCACCACCAAGTAAATAAGCTTGTCTAACAGAATGAGAGATGATTTTTGGATTAATTAGGGCATATTCCATAGCACCGATTACCTGCTGATTTTCGTCTCTATCAACAATATAGATACTGATAATGCGCTTGTTAATCCCAATTTGGGGTGCTGCTAATCCAACACCTGCTCTTACGTGATATTTCTCGATATTTTCATCAATACAAGAGAATTTTAAATATTCATGAAGATATTTAGCGGTTGCCTTATCTTCAGAAGAATATGGTTGCTTTACTTCTTTAGATTTCTTTCTTAAAGATGGTTCGTCTTCCAATAGAATTGTCTTTAGCTCAAACATAATACCCCACCTCGTGTATTAGTATAGCACAATCATCCAAACCTTAGAAATAAAAAACTCTGCAAATTTCCGCAGAGCTTTTTACTATCTTAGAATTGGGCCGGGACCACGACAGGAATTGTTATTGAAGTTGAAAAAGCAACCGACAATGATTAAGAGTAAGAAGATGACAAGAATGATTGCAAAAGCACTACCTACACCACTCCCACCAAAGCCACCAGAGTTGCCGCCGTAGGGTGGATAGTAGCCATTACCTCCAGTCGGATAGTAGCCATTTCCATAGTAATACATAAAAAGCACCACCTTTCTGTTATATAATATGATGAAATCTGTTTTAGGTTTGTATATCTTTATTGTAAAGAAATAAATACACTATTTATAGGTGAATGCATATATTAATATTGGTGATATAATGGACAAACTTCAGGAATTTAAAACTTTTATTAAGACTCAACCAGTTGTAATGGAAAAAATACATAGTGGTGAGCTTACTTGGCAAAAAGTTTATGAAATATATGATATTCATGGCCAAAACCATCCTCTCTTTCAAAGCGAAAAAAAGGAAGAAACACCAAGCGAAACAAAAACAACTACGCCAAAAAATGGGAGTGAGTATGTAAATAACGCTCTAAAAATGTTTCAAGATATAGATATGGATAAAGTCACGACAAATCTCCAAAGCATTCAAAAAGTAATGGGTATTTTCGGCGAAATTACCAAAGGTAATAGCAAGGATAATCAACCGCTAAATGATATCAAGAGCCGTCGCTATAGACGGTATAACGACTGATGAGAACCAATGTAACAACGGCCTTGAATACTAACCCCGATTATTGGATACTTTTACGACAGTATCCAGTTTGGCATCGGATTCTTTCGCGGCATCCTGAAAAGCTTTCTGAATTCAAAGAAGAATATAAAGTCTTGAGAAGAAAACGATTTGTTGATAAACTAGAAGATGCCACCAATATGATTTCAATGGTGCAGACAATGATGGAGGAAATCTAGTGGAGAACAATTTGATCTTTCAAAAGGCTGAGCAACTGCGAAAATGTTTGAATCAAGATGAACATGTTCTTTTAGCGCAAAAGAGTGAACAAGTGATGTTAAAAGATGATGAGGTAATGAAACTTATTAGTAATTTTTTGACAGCGCAAAGTGCATTGAACGATGCTATTCGTTTTAAACTTGATTTAGCAAAGTATCAACAAGATTTAAGTGAAAAGAAAACTCTTTTATATACTCATCCATTAGTAAAAGACTATTTAGATAGATTAAAAGAGGCAAACAGTTATCTAGAGGAAATCCAAAAAATAGTGTTTGATGATTTGGTTGTTGATTTTAAAGAGATTAATTGCATAAAAAAATAGAAGGATTGACCTTCTATCAAGAGAGAAAAAAATGAAAAATAGGGAGAGTACATTATTAGTATTGTCATAAAATAGGAAAATATACACATGAGAGTAATCGCAGGAATTTATCGGTCACGTTTGTTACAAGCCCCAGAGGGAATGAATACGCGGCCCACAATGGACAAAGTCAAGGAATCAATGTTCAACATTATTGGTCACAAAGTAAATAATGCTATTGTTTTAGATTTGTTTGCGGGTAGTGGTGCCTTGGGTATCGAGGCCTTGTCAAGAGGAGCCAAGAGAACTTATTTTAATGATTATAACTATAATGCCATCAAAATAATAAAAGCCAATCTTGATAGTTTGAAGATTGGCGCGGAAAGCGTTGTGACGAAGCAAAGTTATTTATCTTGCCTTGATAATCTAAGTGAGAAGTTAGATATTGTCATTCTCGATCCACCATATAAGGACAAGATTTATACGGAAATAATTGATAAACTTGAGAGCAAGGAATTATTGAATGATGAAGCGATAATAGTAATCGAAGCAGATATGAAATTAGCGCCATTCATTAGAAATGGTTATGCTAGTAAAGAATATATTTATAATAATAAAAAACTAGTTATACTATATAAACAAATATAAAATAGCACTTATGGCTGCAGCAAATGTGGCGTGTATTATTTTAGCAAGAACAAAGGATTTTGTTGAGAAATCCTTTTTTTCGTTTATGCCAATGGTTTGAAGAATAACGGCAAGACCCGAGAAGACAACAATGAAAGAAAGCATGGTTATATTAAGCAAACTTGTTGACATTTTGGCAATCTGTATCGAGGCATTACTAAACTCGAGAATTCCCCAAAGAAATATGGAGATTTTTGGTGGGGCAAAGGCAGTAAATATGTTTGCAATCAGTGTGAAATAAAGAATAGTTCCTAACACAATAACAAGATTTTTAAAGGTCAAGATGATGGCTTGTTTTAGTAATTCAGTAAAAGTACTATTGTGTTGAATGGTATATAAGTTAAGCTTTATGTCTGCAATATGAATTTTGTTTAGAATCTCATCCTTGGCCGACATTCTTAGCAGTATAAGACCAGCGAAAACCATTGGCAGAAATAGACAAAAAATGCTTCTACTGTCCATTAGAGCACCCAAACTTCCAAAGATGAATGTCGGTGAAGCAAAGGAAGCATAATTTACGATGCGTTGCTGTTCTTGAATACATATTCGATTTTGACTAACTAATTTATTGGTAATAGTCATACTCATTGGATAACCCCCAATTAGTGAACAAATCAAGGCTACACAGCCGTTACCACTAATTCTTAACAAGGGAATAGAAATATATTGAAGAGGGTATGCTAAGAATTCCGCACCACCTAAAGAAACAAAAAGAGTCGTCAGAATCATCATTGGGAAGAGAAAGGGAATTAAGTTGTAGACAAAAACATCTAGAGTTTGGCTAATTGAGGCGCCTACTTTGTCTAGGTAAATGAAAGAGAGAACAATAATAAAAGCGGTAGATAAAGCTAACAACAAGTATTTCTTCATGCTTACACCCGCTTTAATCTATGATACTTGTCATTTATTTAGCACAAATTTGTGTTAATACCCTAACCAATTTCTATCTTTCACATACACTAAAGTGAGAGAAGGAGGGAAATAATTATATGAACGCGAATATGAATTATAATCCGAATAATCAAGGTACATGCCCATGCCAAAAGCAAAAATGTCCCTGTGACCCAATTGTCCTACCTGTAAAGGTTTGTTGCATCAATCGTTGCTATCCAGTTGAACAACCAATAGTTGTACCAATCCATACAAGAATTATCAATCACTATATTCCTAGACCACGCTATTATCCAACCTATACGACCAGCGAAGAAGATATTTGTCCTGGACAACAAAGGCAAAACAATCAAGCTAACTTCTAAATTGTTTATAGCATAAGAAAGCCGAATTGCTTTATTCGGCTTTTTTAGTATTGTTAGTAAAAGATAAGATGAGAATCAAAATTTTAGAGTGGTTTGCAAGGATTAATATATATAGTTTTGAAGTTTCTTAACGTAACCATTCCTAGCTTTCCACTAGGTATTTTTTTAACGTTCTTGACGATTGTGTAATCAACAGGCACCGATGAAGAAAAACGAGCTTTTGAAAAATAGGCGGCAAGATTTGCAGCATAGCGGATAGTACTCTCTTTCATGTCCTCAGTTGTATGGACAATAACATGACTGCCAGAATAACTCTTAACATGAAAGAAATATTCATTATACTTAGCCATTGTATTGGTTAAGTAATTGTTTTGATAATTGTTTTTACCCACGCTAATTTTCGTACCATCTGGAGCAACAAATTCTTGAGGCAAATATCTTGTCTCTTTTTTCTTTCTTTGCTTTATTTTGCCTTTTGCAATATATCCTAGTTCAGTCAATTCATTAGTAATCTGTTCAAGTTCAATCTTATCAGCATCTTCTATTTGAATCTTCATTTGTTCAAAGAAATCTAAATCAATTGTTGCTAGCTCAATTTGCTCAGCAACAATGGTCCGCGATGTTTTTAGCTTTTGATACTTTTTATAATACTTGTTCGCATTTTCTTTAATTGTATATTTCTCATCAAGGGGTATCGTAACTTCTTCATTTTTTTCAATATCATTTATGATAATAGACGATTTTTTGATATCAATATCTTCGCAATATGCAAACAAAATGTTACCATAATATAGATATTTTTCACTGTTTTCTGCCTTATCTAATTCGGTGTTTAGTTTCTGTATCTTTGTTTGCAAGTGTTTAATCTCTTTCTTCGTGATTTTTATCAAGTCTTTGGTGGCTTCATCCCGCTTTGATTTTAATAAAAAGTCATTGTAGTAGTAGACTAAGCCTTCATCCCAGGGGAATTCTTTTGGTGAAGAAGCAAGATGTGTTAATGGAAGTAAATGATAATCATCACGATAAACATAGATCGTATTGCTAGTTAGAATTTGTTCAATAATACTATGAAATGACTCGCCGTTTTCAATACGATAGCGAACTTCTTTTTCTAAGTTCTTTGAGAAGCCATAAAATTGACCACTCAAATCGTTATTAAGACTATAATTCTCACATAGTGGATCTTTTAAATTCATCCCAGGTGGCAGATGATAGATCGCTCCAGGCATAATTGTTCTTTGTGTTATGGGTCCAAGGCGATGAAGACTATCAATGATTGAGTCATTTTCCCAAGTCAAGATTAAATTAGTCATTTTCCCGGTTAATTCTACATAGATGTGTCGGCAAGAATAATCTCCTAATTCATCGCGAATGCGAACGGTAATGCAGAGTATCCGATCTAATCCCATTTGTTCGATGGCGATAATTACGCCGCCTTCAAGATGATGACGAAGAACGCTCATAAAGTGATTAGCTGGCATGAAATCTTCATATTTTTGTGATGAAATAGTAATGTAAGAAGCATTATTATTAGTTGAAATAATGAGTTTATCGCGGAAATCACTGCGGTATAAAGACAATACAAAATCATTGGCTGCCAGTTGAACAATGCGATTAATACTGCAACCCACTATTTTATCTGCTAAAAGTTTCGTAATTCTTCGAAACATTAATCCATCAAAACTCATAATAAATCACCTTTTTAATTATAGCATAATCTTGTAAAGCATTGACATTTATCTTTTGGTGAATCTATAATGAAATACAAACTTGAAAGCGAAGCGATAGAATGAAAAGAGGCTTATTAATTATTTTAAGCGGTCCTAGTGGTGTTGGCAAAGGGACGGTTAGACAAAAACTATTTTCAGAACCAGATTTGAACTTAGCATATTCAATTTCGATGACCACCAGAAGTATTCGTCCGGGCGAAAAAAATGGCGTTGATTATTTCTTTGTTGAGAAAAATGATTTTTTGAAAGCGGTCGATGAAGATAAATTGCTAGAATATGCGATTTTTGTTGGCAATTACTATGGTACCCCCAAAGAGTATGTAGAATATCTAAGAGATCAGGGCCTAAACGTCATGCTAGAGATTGAAGTCGAAGGAGCTCGCCAAGTTATTTCAAAATGCAAGGATGCAATCTCGATTTTCTTGGTTCCACCAACACAGGAGGAGTTAGAGAATCGAATTAGAAATAGAAAAACTGAAGATGAAAAAGTGATTGCCATGCGCATGAACAAAGCCAAGTATGAAATGCAATTATTAGATATCTATGATCACGTTGTTGTCAACGATGATTTAGTTAGAACTGAAAGAGAAGTATATAATATTCTCAAAGGCTATATAGAGAAAAACAAAGAATAAACAAATAATCGATTAGTAAAGTATTCCAAGATGAATTAAAAAATCAATGAATACTTTTTTTGTTGCCTTCCCTATGATAAAATCATAGAAAGGGGATGAGAATAATGCGAATTGCCAAAGTCTATATTGAACATCCGGTCGCAAGCCTAGATTTTCCTTTTGATTATTATGTCCAGCCCTCAATGGAGATTGTTAGTGGAGTTCGGGTGGATGTTGAATTTAATCATCGCATTGTAGTTGGCTATGTCGAAGAGATAGTTAACTCTCCTTTGACTATTGATGAATATGAATCACAGAATGGCTTTAAGATCAACCCAGTACTCCGGGTTATTGATAATGAACCTATTTTAAATAATGAATTGAGAAGTATTGTTCACCAACTGGCGCGAACAACTATTTCGCCAGTGATAGCTTGCTATCAAACTGTCCTTCCACCAGCATTAAAACCTTCTTCGCATCAAACGGTGAAGGTTAAATATCAAAAAACAATTTGTGTTAACAAAAAAGATGATGGAAATTTAACTGAAAAGCAAAGAACAATTTTACAATACTATGTAGATAATGGTGAGATGTTTTATAAGGATATTAAGGTCTCAAAGAGCATCGTAGATACTTTGATTAGAAAAGGATTTTTAATGGCTTATCAAAAAGAAGTATATCGCAGTCCTTTCGAAGAGAAAATCCCCTTAATAAAAGATGCTCCAGTATTAACTGATGAACAATCTCAAGTCCTTCAGCAGATTAAGGACAGTTCAGATAAGTTTTATTTATTAGAGGGTGTTACTGGTAGTGGAAAAACCGAAGTATATATTAATTTAACCATTGATGTTTTACGCCAAAATAAGACCGTTCTTATTTTAGTACCCGAGATATCTCTGACTCCCGCTATGATTAGGCGCTTTAAAGAGAGGATTACTAATGATATCGCTGTTCTCCATAGCGGTTTGTCCTTGGGAGAGAAATACGATGAATATCGACGGATTGCCCGTAAAGAAGTACAAGTAGTCATCGGAGCGAGAAGTGCCATTTTCGCGCCATTAGAAAATATTGGTTTAATAGTCGTTGATGAAGAGCATAGTGAATCCTATAAGCAGGACAATGTTCCCGCATATCACGTTATTGATGTCGTAAAAGAAAGACAAAGTTATCATAACTGTAAAGTTGTTCTTGGCAGTGCGACTCCTTCATTAGAAAGCAAAGCCCGCGCCATTAAAAAGCTTTATCACCAGTTATACTTGACTAAAAGGATAAATGACCAACCAATGCCCGAGGTTGAAGTGGTGAATATGCTTGATGAAGTTCGCTTTGGTAATTTTTCTCTTTTTTCTAAATCATTAAAGGATGAACTAAATAGATGCTTGGCCAATAAACAACAGGCTTTGATTCTACTTAATCGTCGGGGATATGCTGTTAGTATGCATTGCAATAAATGTGGGACCGTTTTTAAATGTCCAAACTGTGGTGTTGCTTTACATTATCACCGCACAGATGATAAGTTAAAATGTCACTATTGTGGTTTTGAAATGTCTAAACCAGTTCGCTGCAACGAATGTGGAAGCACTTCGTTGAAAACTATGGGCATAGGAACGCAAAAAGTTGAGGAATTGATCACAAAGACTTTTCCTGAGGCTAAGGTCATCCGTATGGACGTTGATAGCGTGCGTAACAAAGGCGGACATGAAAAAATTCTTGACGCTTTCGAAAGGCAAGAATACAACATACTTTTAGGCACACAAATGATTGCTAAAGGGTTGGACTATCCCAATGTTACTTTAGTTGGTGTTTTAAATGCTGATACAGGTTTATATTGTGGCGATTTTCGCTCGAATGAACGGACATTTCAGTTGCTGACCCAAGTTGTTGGCCGCTGTGGACGTGGTAATTTACCGGGTCGGGCAATTATCCAAACATTCAATCCCGATGCCTATGCGATTGACTTAGCAGCCAAACAAGACTATGAAACATTTTTTAAGACGGAGATGCATTACCGGCACGAGTTATTATATCCGCCTTATCGCTATTTAACTACTTTGATGTTTTTAGGCAATAACATTGATAAAGTGATTCGCTATGCAGAATATATCAAAACTATCATTAAAAAAGAGAATAAAGATCCGAGCTTGGTCATCCTTGGACCAGCTGAACCATTCATTCCGCAATTTAATAATAAATTTAGGATGAGAATTATGCTAAAATATAAAGATAACGATTTGGCATTGGAATTACTACAAGAAATTCGTCAAATTGCTATTAATGAGAAGATTGAGGTGCATTTTGATACCTCGCCTTATAAGGATGTATAGGAGAAATTATGAAAGTAAGAGAAATTGTCTATGATGTTCTGTCCTCAGTTTATAAGAACAAAGCATTTTCGAATATTGAACTATCCCAAGCTATTCGCTCTAATGACCTGAGTGATTTAGATCGGACTTTTTTGACTCGAGTTGTTTATGGTACCTTGCAAAATGCCAGGTTGCTAGATTATGAAATTTCACAGGCGACCCAAGGGAAAGAATTAAGGCCGGAAATGAGAACACTATTGAAGAGCGCACTTTATCAATTACGCTACATGGACAAGGTTCCAGATTATGCGGTAATTAATGAAACAGTGGATATCGCCAAAAATCGTATGGGAATCAATGCTTCGAAGTTTGCTAATGCGGTACTTCGCAAGTTACAAGGAACCCAATTTATTCCAAAAGAAGAGGATTTCAAAGACAATTTAAGCTATATTTCTCTGATAAATTCACAACCTGAATGGGCTGTAAAAATGATTGCTAAGCACTATGGTGAAGAAGTAGCTCTTAATTGGGTAAAAGCCAATCGTAGTGAAGCTCCACTTTCAATAAGAGTAAATACTCTCAAATCTAATAAGGAAGAATTACTGGCAACCGGGAAGTTTGCTGAAACAAAACTTAGCCCTGTCGGATTGCATTACATTGCTAATGAATCGATTGCAACTCAACAAGATTTTCTCGATGGAAAGTATGTTATTCAGGATGAATCAGGGCAACTAGTTGCGCCTTTATTGGCACCCAAACCACATGAAACAATTCTTGATATGTGTGCTGCCCCTGGTTCCAAGACTTATCATATGGCCGCTTTGATGCGCAACCTTGGTAAAATTGTCGCTATTGATTATTATCCTCATCGGCTTAGACTCTTAGAGGGTAATCTTCCCCGCTTGGGAATTAGTTGTGTTCAAACCAAAGTATTTGATTCTACCAAACTCGACACTATTTATGCGCCAGAATCATTTGACCGTGTTTTACTTGATGCTCCTTGTTCTGGCTTGGGAGTAGCTAGAAGAAAACCTGATATTTTAATTAATTTAAATCAAAATCAATTGGATGATATTATTGCTTTGCAGCAGCAATTGATTGATCAAGCGGTGAAGTTAGTGAAAGTTAATGGCGTAATGGTTTATTCCACTTGCACCTTAGATAAAAAAGAAAATGAGTTGCAAATTCGCTATTTAATTGAGAAGTATCCAGCATTTAAATTGGTGGAAAGTCGACTAATTACTCCTGATGAATTTGCGGCTGATGGTTTCTTTATGGCCAAATTGGTTAAGGAGAAAAGCCTATGAAAAACATCTATGGAATAGAGCATAAAAAGCTAGAACAGGAAATGTTGGCTTTAGATCAAAAAGCGTATCGAGCCACTCAGCTTTATATTTGGTTATATCAAAAGTTAGTTAAATCATTTTCCGAAATGAGTGATGTTGCCCTGCGTTTTAGAGAGCAACTTCAGACCTTGTATTATCTGCATTTGCCGACAATTTTCGCAAAACAAGTAGCAAGTGATGGAACAATTAAACTTTTATTAGAAATGGAAGATGGTGCCAAAGTTGAAACTGTGTTAATGCGTTATGATTATGGTAATGCTTTATGTGTTTCAAGTCAGGTTGGCTGTAACATGGGCTGTTCATTCTGTGCTAGTGGCCTGCTAAAGAAACAACGTAATTTAACGGCTGCAGAAATGATTGGACAATTGATGATTATGAATGAATTAATTGCTGAAGAAAATATTAAAGTAAGCCACATTGTTGTTATGGGAACAGGTGAGCCTTTTGATAACTATGATGAAGTGATGGATTTTATTCGCATTGTTAATGATCCGAAAGCTTTTGAGATTGGCGCTCGCCATATTACTGTTTCTACTTCGGGAATTCCTGAGAAAATTAGAGCCTATGCCATGGAAGGATTGCAAGTAAATTTAGCGATTTCTCTCCATGCTCCCAATAATGAATTGAGAAGTCAATTGATGAAGATTAATAATGCTTTTCCTTTAGAAGAGTTAATGTCTGCTGTTCGGTATTATGAGAATATAACTTCAAGAAGGGTAACATTTGAATATATTATGTTGAAAGATTTCAATGATTCAGTTGAACAAGCAAAAGAATTGGTTAAATTGCTAAAAGGTGTGACCTCTTATGTAAATTTGATTCCTTATAATGAAGTGGCTGGCATGCCATATCTTCGCTCGCCAAGAGAAAATGTTCGTGTATTTGCGGATTATTTGAAGAATAATGGTGTGAATGTTACTGTGCGTAAGGAATTTGGCAAAGATATAGATGCTGCTTGTGGGCAGCTAAGAGCAAAGAGAGGTGGATAGATGAAGACGGGTTTTATTACATGTGTAAATGCCGGCTTGTATGATGTATTCGCTGATAATCAAATCTATCATTGTCGGGCTAGAGGAAAGTTTAGAATCGGTGATTATTCGCCAATTGTTGGTGATAATGTCACTTTTGATGAGAAACAACAATATCTTTTGAGTATCGAAAAAAGGAAGAATTCTTTGCTTAGACCACCGCTTGCTAATGTTGAGCAAGTTGCAATAGTGGCTTCGGTAACAAGTCCTGAGATACCTATTTCCTTGATTAATCGCTTCGTAGTTTTATCGGAAATAATTCATGTGAAGCCTATTATCATTTTAACCAAAATTGATATTGCGCCAAACAATGATTATCTTAATACAATGAAAGTGTTCAAAGATATGGGTTATGAAATATATGCTTATGCCTCTAAAACTCAGCAAGGATTGGAGCCAATCAAGCAACTGATGATTAATCACAAAACTGTTTTTACTGGTCAAAGCGGTGTCGGTAAATCTTCCTTGATCAACTTATTGATACCGGGAACAAGACAAAAAACAGGCGATATATCTAAAGCTCTTGGTCGGGGGCGCCACGTTACAAGAGTGGTGGAGTATTTGCCCTATCTTGGCGGTTGGATTGCTGATACGCCGGGTTTCTCCCATATCGAATTTGACTTTGATTTGGTTGATTTGGCAGCCTACTATCCGGGGTTTGAAGCTTATTACCCCAATTGCAAGTTCCGCAATTGTGTTCATGATCATGAGACTGGTTGTGCGGTAAAAAAAGCAGTAAAAGAAGGCAAAATTAGTCAAGAATATTATGATAATTACTTGGCTTTATTAAATGAATTGCGTTATGGAAAGGAGAAATAGAAAATGAAAAAAATTATTGTAGCTCCTTCGATTCTTTCAGCAGATTTTTCTAAACTTGGTTCCGAGATTGACTTAGTTGAAAAGAGCAAAACAAACTGGTTACACTATGATGTTATGGATGGACATTTTGTTCCAAACATTTCTTTTGGTCCAAAAATATTGGCGGATATTAGAAAATGCACATCATTGGTTCTTGATGTTCACTTGATGATTTCTGATCCATTAAAATATGCGGAAGTATTTGCAAAGGCCGGGGCTGATTATATTACTTTCCATTACGAAGTTCTTGATAGTTTTGAACTAGTTAGAGAAGCAATTACGACAATCAAGAAACTAGGAGTTAAGGTGGGATTATCTATCAAACCTAAAACACCAGTTGATGATGTTATCCCCTTGCTTAAGCACCTTGATCTCTTATTAGTTATGACCGTAGAGCCCGGATTTGGTGGTCAGAAATTCATGAATGATTGTGAGAACAAGATTTCTCGTTTACGCGAATATATCGATAGTAATTCCATTCAGTGTTTGATTGAAGTTGATGGCGGTATTGATGATGTCACTAGCAAAATCTGTCGTGATAAAGGCGCAGATGTGTTAGTGGCCGGTAGTTATCTCTTCGGTCATGAAGATATTGTCGAAAGAATTAACAAAATGATGAAGTAAAAAGAAGGTCCGGAGACCTTCTTTTTATTTCAATTCCGCCACTAGTTTGATGCATGAGTACAAGCCACCACAGCGACCTTCGCTTAGCAACTGATTGGCAATTACAACGGTTGGTGTAGTTGTTGGCTTTATTGGCAAGTTGATGTTACAAGTTCTGGTGATAACAATGGTGATAAGGTTTTGATCAAAGTCTAAATACGAGAATGTAATCTGGTAAGTGACAACAACCATGCTACCAACTAAAGCTGTGTTACTAACCGTGACAGCATAGCTTTGCATGCAGCGAATATTGCATGTTGGGATGTAATCGCAATTACAACAGACTTGTGAACATGGACAGCAGTAAATTGATTCCATAATATCCCTCCTTAGTAATAGCAGGAACAAGAAGTGAGTGAAAGGGAAGCTTCTTATAACACAACTCTATTACTCGATACATAATATGGGAAATAATTAATCTGCTTAGGACTATTAGCCCTTTTTTAGTTAGAAATGGGCTTTTTAATCAATATTTATATTATATATAGCGTTTGTGTAATGGCTGTTTATCTTGTATAATGAGAATAATTTAGGAGGTTGATAAAATGATAAAATTAGAAAATGTTTCTAAATTTTATAATAGCAAAGGTCAGATTATCTCGGCTTTGCACAAAATCAACTTGGAATTAGGGCGAAATGAGTTTGTAGCAATTACGGGTGAATCAGGCAGTGGTAAAACAACCTTACTGAATGTTCTCAGTGGAAATGATACTTATGAAGAAGGAACGATGTATGTCGATGAAATCAACACTTCAGGATATACAACGGGTGAATGGGAAGAGTATCGGCAGAATTATGTTGGCTTTGTTTTTCAAAACTACAACATTATTGAATCTTTCACTGTTTTAGATAATGTCATGTTGGCTTTAATGCTAATGAATTATGATGAATCTAGGCGTAAACAAAGAGCCATTGATATAATTAAGCGAGTCGGTTTAGGATCACATCTTAAGCACCGAGCCTCAAAACTTTCGGGTGGTCAAAAACAGCGCTTAGTTATTGCTAGAGCACTAGCCAAAGATACCCCCATTATTGCTTGTGATGAACCAACTGGTAATCTTGATAAAGACAGCGGTGCTAAGATAATGGAACTTTTAGCAGAAATCAGCAAAGACAAGCTGGTCATTGTAGTTACTCATAATTATCCCGAAGTCCAGCCATATGCTACGAGAAAGTTGCGCATGTTTGATGGTGAATTAGTCGAAGATGAGCAACTGAAGAAGAGCAGTCCTTGTGATATAACTAATGGTGAGATGCCATCAATAAGAATAAGTTTTAAAGATAAATTAAGATTTGCCTTTAAAAATCTTTTTGCAACGCCAAAAAAGAATATTTTCGCGTTTATTATTTTTCTACTATCTTCTTTGATTTTAGGCAGTTCATATGGAAGCTATTTAAAGGGATTTGATTCTGATGATATTTTTAAAAGCAGCTCTTTCTATAGCAGTATTCCCGAAACAAGAGTTGTTGTCACTAAAAAGGATAATGCGGAATTTTCTAATCAAGAAATAGAAGATTTGAAAGCAATGAGGCATGTTAAGACCTTAACCACTTATGACTTTGCTCTTGATCAAATGATTTCTGGCGAAGGTGAACATGATAACGTTTATTATTCTATATCTGGCTATTGCTTGCCGCTAACTTTAGTTAAGAATACTGACTTATTAGAAGGCAGAATGCCTGCGAATGATAATGAATTTTTGCTGATTAAAGCAGACAATGAGTCAATAGACAGCTATGAGGAACAACTGGGAATCAGTTATTCTACATCAGATTCATCTTTTTCAACCATGACTCCAGTTGGCATAGTTAATTCTTCATCTCTGCCCTTGGATTCATCTTATAGCACCTATTACTTGGTAACTGACAATTATTTGAAAGTTCGCTCACAAAAGGCCTATTTTGAAAAGTATTGTAAGATGAGTCTATACGATGGTAGCCAATTAATAGCAAGTGTTGATGGAACAATCGGTATTGTTACTAGTGGAACTAGGACAATTACATTTTATGGAGACTCTGGGACATCGCAGCTTAACCTTTCTTTAAAAGTCACTGATCCCTATTCAGAAAAAACATTTACATCAGTTAACACAAGCTATGTTACTAGTGGAACGAAACCAAATTATAGTGTTGGCATTAGTGCTGATTTGTATAATGAAATTAGTGTCATTTCAACAAGACAAATCTCGATTTTTACAAGCGATAAATCTCAAACAAGCAGTGTGGTTTCAGCATTGAAAGACTTAGATTACAAAGCCTATGTAGTTGCTGATTTCGAACCTGATTTGATAAGTAATATACTTAATATTGTGGTCATCATTGTTGGGGCGATTGGTTTAGTAATCAATGTTGTGATTATTTATTTTGTTTCCTATTTGATTCTGCGATTGATTGCCCAAAGCAAAGCTAAGGAGTATTTAATTATTCGCTCCATTGGTGCGAGCAAATCATTTATTAGTCAAGATATGTTAATTGAAAATATAGTCTTGTGCTTTTTGGGAACCATCTGTTCAATGGCTTTTATGATAATCCGTGGATTATGCGTTCCGACAAGCAACTATAATTCATATGGAATTATCGAATATGTCATTCTCTTGGGAGTCCTGTTATTGCTAGCAGTATTCTTGAGTTTCCGCGTTCGCAAACATCTCTTCTCGCATAGCCTTGCTAGTGCGTTGAAGGAAGAATAGAAGGTGACTTACATGATAGAATTAATTAATATTAATAAGTATTTTAATAAAGGTCGCCCTAATCAAATTCATGCGATTGATAATGTAAGTTTGTCTTTTGCTAGCACGGGTTTAATTGCTATCCACGGTGCGAGTGGAAGTGGTAAGACAACCTTATTGAATGCCATCGGTGGATTGGATAAGGTTCAAGGGACAATAAAATATGACAAAGAGACAATAAAAGAATATCGGGCTCGGCAGTTTGACCGTGTTCGGAATCAATATGTTGGTTATATTTTTCAAAATTATCATTTATTAGAAGATTTATCAGTTTATGAAAACATCTCTTTAGCACTTAACATGGCCGGTGTTTATGATCGAAACTTAATTAATGAGAGAATTGATCAAGTCTTAGATGCCATGGGAATGAAAGGCTTCAAAAAGCGTCCTGCTAAGGCATTATCTGGTGGTCAGCAGCAACGAGTTGCGATTGCAAGAGCGCTTGTAAAAAGTCCCAAGGTAATTATCGCGGATGAACCGACTGGTAATCTTGATAGTGCGAATACGATTGAAATAATGAATATTATCAAGAAAATATCGACAAAGTGTTTGGTTATTCTTGTGACACATGAGCAGAGTCTGGTTGATTTTTATGCTGATCGAGTGATTGAAGTTCAAGATGGCAAAGTAATAAAAGATTATTTGAATAGCGCGAGCGGCAGTCTGAAACAAAAAGATGATCGAATCATTTATCTCCAAGATATGCTTAACGATAAAACAAGTATTGGTAATATAAATATTGATTATTTCTATGATGAAGGTGAAAAGCCTAATTTGGATTTATCATTCATTTTTCGCAGCGGAACACTTTATATTAAAAATTCAAAAGTCAATAAAGTGAAACTCATTGGTGAGAATGATAAAGATGTGATTATTAGAAATGAAAAATATCAAGAGATGACTACTGAAGATATCTTAAAGAAAGATTTTGTTTTGCAAGACCTGCCGGAAGTAAAGCGTAACAACAATCGCGGCGTTATTCGCTTTAGGGATGCGCTTAAAAAGGGATTACAATCTTTCATGGCCGCAAGAAAGCTTAAAAAGTTTCTCTGTTTGGGCTTCCTCGTTGTTGCTATGGTTACGGTTTACAATATCGCAACTTTTGGCGCGACGGTTAGAATTGATGAAACCTTAATTCATGACACTGATAAGAATATTGTCGGGGTGGTTAACGGGGAGAAGAAAGGTGCGAAAGTACTTACCTATGAGAATGCCAAGCAAATTGTTGCTGGTAACAGTGATATTTTAGCTATTATGCCTTTTAACTATTCACTGAAAATGGCGATGGTCTCCAATGCTACTTATCAAAGCAGTGTTAGCAAGATTAATATTGATTATGGCGCTTATCCAATTGCGACAACCTATGCAAATTATGCGCTAACGTTGGGAAGAATGCCGCAAACATATAATGAAGTAACCATTGATGAGTTCTATGCTGCCAAGATTATTGACACAGCAGGAGCCAAGGAATTAAAGATTGAATCTAATACCGAATTATTGGGACAATACTTAACGCCGACTAGTTTCAATTCAAGTATTGGCAAGTTCAAGATTGTGGGAATTACCAAAACCAGTTCTCCAATTGCAATTTTCTTACCAGAAGTTGTCAATTCTTTAGCTATGTCTTCTTCTGGCGATAATTACAACACATTTTATGTTGGCTATTCGGATGAATATGTGGCCAAAGAAATTGTTAGTTCCAAGTATTCCATAGTGGGCGGTAGCGATATTGTTACTGATAAAGATATCTTGGTTGATTCTGATATTTATAATTTTTCGGAGATACTTAACTATACGAAGAAGATACAGGGGATTAATTATCAAATAGTAGGAACATATAAGTGGAAGGATTCTTCCTCTAATTCAGCCATTATTGCAACCAATAAAGGACTAGAAGAGGCAGCACTAGTAAAGACTATTAGTGAGAAAGGACATACCTTTTTCTATGCTATGAACGCCGATTCCGCTGCTACTAGTTTGAAGGAAGAGAAGTATGATTCCTATAATTGGTATAAGAATGAGTATGACACTGCAGTTACTACCAGAAATAAGAGTATTGCTAATAAGCTAACATTCTTTGGCGTTATCTTTATTGCGACGCTAGTCTATGTATTCTTTATGATGAGAGCTTCCATGATGGGTCGGATTAAAGAGATAGGTATTTATCGTTGCCTAGGTGCAAAGAAAAAAGACATTTATAAGATATTTGTTGGCGAGATATTGGCAGTATCACTTTTCACAACAATTCCGGGATATTTAGCGATGACATATCTAGTTACTAAGATTCAAAACGCTGTTTCAGGAGTAACAACAATTTTCTATTTTCCTTTCTATCTGTTTATTGGCGGATTAGTGGTATTGGTAGGAATAAATGTTCTCTTCGGCTTAATTCCAATCATAATTTTGCTGACAAAAACTCCAGCACAAATCATTTCTCAATACGACATCTAATAAGTTTTCTTGCTGTTGTTTTACTCAAATAATTGACTTTCTCTTGTAAAAATAGCCTTTTTTTGCAAAATAATTCTACTATTTTCATTATTTTTATGCTAATATAAATTATGAAGTAGGAGGATTTTTGCGTGAATTTGTACTCAATAATCGTTGTTAATGTCATCGGTATAATTTTGGTCCTCATAACTTTATTCAGTTCGGGAAGGAATTTGAGATTTTCAACAATAGATCAAAAAATATTTAGAAACCTATCATATGTTTTGATTCTTATGCACTTACTTGATATATCAGCTTACGTTTTTGAGGGCTTAACTTTTGCGGGAGCTCGTGCCTGCAATCTGATTGGTAATGTTTTATTATTCTCATTCACTCCGATACCAATTTTTCTGTTCACGATTTATACATATTATAAAATTTATCATAATCCTGAAAAGCTGAAGAAAATTTCGCTTATTTTAGTTATACCAACTGCAGTGGTTTTTCTGATTGGCTTGCTGAATATTTTTGTTCCGTTCGCTTTCTCTATTTCTGCGGATAATCACTACGCTCGTGAATACTGGTTTTTCTTCCCCTTTGTCATCAATTTTTTAATGTATGCTTTCTCGTTTGTCCTCTTGGGTCTCAATTACAAGAAGATGCTAAGAAATGAACGATTACCATTAGTTTTCTTTATGATAATTCCAGCGATTGCTTCAATAATTAAATGCTTTTCCGCCGACATCCCTTTGATTTGGATTGCTTCCTCATTATCGTTGATGATTGCCTACGTGAATTTACAAAGCAATCTATTGGCAACCGACTATGTAACTAATCTTTATAATCAACGACAATTCGAGAAGTATTTCTTGACTGAGTCGAAGAAAAAAAGAAGTGATATGCTATTTGCAGGAGTAATGATCAATGTTGAAGATTTGCCAGAGATTAACCGTTCTTTAGGCTATCAGACTGGTGATAAACTATTGAATTATGTCGGAGACATTCTTAGAAATCTTTGCAGTAACCGCTTTATCTGTCGATATGCAGACGATAAGTTTGTAATCTTGTTAACTACTACCTCTGAATATGAAATAATGAATTTGATAAAAAATATCCAGGATAGTGTTATCAATATCAATAATCAAGCGAAAGCTGAATATACTTTGAAAGTCGCTTGTGGGTATGCCATCTATGATTATCTTGAAAGCAAGAGCCTTGAAGAATTTGTTCAAACAATGGATGACAGCGTAAACAAAGTAACGTCTAAATTCAGAATGCCAATTATCTAGTAAATCAATCGGCTCAATGCCGATTTTTTTATTGACATAAGCAAGTAAGAAAAGTATAATAAGTAGGAAAAGTAAAAAAAGTATTACTAAAGGAGGCTACTATATGCCAACAGTTAAAGAAGGAAAATACTTATTTGGCGTTTGTAAGATTAGCGAAAAAGGCCAAATTGTTATTCCAAAGGAAGCACGAAAAGTGTTTGATATTAAGCCGGGGGATTCCTTGGTTCTTTTGGGTGACATATCTCAGGGTTTGGCTTTGATGAAAGCCGATGTTTTTTATGCCAAAGCAGCAGCCTATGACGTTGTCAAGGATACGCTTGAGGAGAAGAAAAAATGAAAGCTATAGAAACATTTAATCTCACTAAGAAGTATGGTGAAAAGATAGTTGTCAATAATTTAAACATTGATATCAATGAAGGCGAACTTTTTTCGCTATTGGGTGTTAATGGAGCGGGGAAGACTACAACCATTAAGATGCTTTCCTGCTTA
Organism: uncultured Eubacteriales bacterium; assembly: GCA_964367815.1. Taxonomy (GTDB): domain Bacteria; phylum Bacillota_I; class Bacilli_A; order RFN20; family UBA1709; genus CAYIYR01. The sequence continues at coordinate 4,182 of CAYIYR010000014.1, read as the reverse complement.
ATCAAGCCAACGAGTGGTGATGCTAAAGTTCTTGGACATAGCATAATCACTGAATCGGCAAAGGTTAAACAAATAAATAATGTCTCTCCTCAGGAAACTGCTATTGCTCCTAATCTGACTGTCAAAGAAAATCTCGAATTGATTGCCGGAATATATGGAATTCAAAAAGATGAAGTGAAGAATGTTGTTAATAAAACGATTGAAGATTTTGAACTTGGTGAAATAAAAAACGATCGTGCTAAGACACTATCAGGTGGCTGGCAGAGAAGATTATCCATTGCCATGGCTCTTATTTCTGATCCTAAAGTACTGTTTTTAGATGAGCCAACCCTTGGTCTTGATGTTATTGCCAGAAGAGAACTTTGGAATAGCATTAAGGGATTGAAGGGAAAAGTAACGATTATTCTGACAACACATTATTTGGAAGAAGTTGAAGCCCTGTCCGATCGGGTGGCGATTATGACCAAGGGTAAATTAGATGCTGTTGGGACAATTGCGGAACTGGTAGAAAAAACTGGTTGTAAGAATTTTGAAGACGCCTTTGTAAAGATTTCTTTGGAGGGAAAAGTATTATGAGAGCGCTGATATTTGCTAAACGTAATTTCAAAGAAATTATTCGTGAGCCATTGAGCTCGGTTTTCTGTTTGGCTTTTCCGATTGTTATGTTGCTGATTTTTCAATTAATCATCGGTGATATGCCTGAAGAAGTAATCGCCCAAAACGTTCCTCAGTTTCAAATTAATAGACTGGCACCATCAATTGCTGTTTTCAGTTTTTCATTTTTGACTCTTTTTTCGGGAATGGTTATCTGTAAAGACAAGACAACATCATTTATTAACCGCTTAAAGATATCACCAATGAAGTCAAGCGATTATATTATTGGCTATACTTTGCCATTGATCCCAATGGCCTTTATTCAAGTCATAGTGACCTATGCTTTTAGTATGATTTTCGGTTTCAAAATTACGGGAGCTTCTTTGCTTTCGATTCTAACAATGATTCCCATCATGCTTTTCTTCGTTGCTTTAGGTTTATTACTCGGTGTTATATTCTCTGATAAAGCTATTGGCGGTGTCTCTTCGATTTTGATTAATGTAGCAGCGATTTTTAGCGGCATGTTCATGCCCTTAGATACAATGAATAAAACTATTCGTACCATTGCTTATATTTTCCCGTTTGCCAATTCATTGAAGCTGACGAGCAGTGTCATAACTGGTAATGTCTCAAATATATTAGTCCCATTATTAATCGTTCTTGCTTATACTGTTGCAACAATAGTTGCAACGATTGTAATTTTTAATAAGAAATTAAATTCTGATAAGATCTAAGTCACTTCGGTGACTTTTTTTATACTCGAAATTGACACATCTTCCCTCGACGTGCATAATTAAATAAAAAGGGGGGCGACAGTGATGAAACTTACTGCTGAACAAATAGAGTTTTTTAATGATGTTGCCGAACCAATCATCAGTCACCCCGTATATCAAGAACTGAAGAAATATGCTCAACACGCTGATACTGATCGTTTTCAGCATTGTTATAATGTAGCTTTTTCTAGCTATTGTTGGGCATTGTCACATAACAAAAAAATCGATTATGAAGCGCTGATTCGTGGCGCCTTGCTGCACGACTTTTTCTTGGGAGATATTAAAAATAGGGACACACGTCCTAAACACCATCAACGTACTCATCCCAAACTTGCTCTTGCAACCGCAAAGAAATATTTCTCGATAAATGAGATTGAAGAAGATATTATCACAAAACATATGTATCCCTTAACTTTTGGATTTCCCCATTATACTGAAACCCATATCGTAATTAATGTTGATAATTTTTGCTCAATTAAAGAAGTAATAAATAGGATAAAAGCTATTGCAGGATTGGCAAGCGAATAGATAGGAACCATATGAAACCAGATAGAAATAAAGATACTAGCAAGAGATTTGATGAGAAGAATGAAAAGAGAAATGTACCAGTTTATACTGGTCAATTTCGTGTTGTAAAGACTCAGCCATTACTGGAGTTTTTGCTGGAAAACATAAAAAAACAGTCACGGAATAATATAAAAGGAATGCTTAAAAATCGCTGCGTGTTGGTTGATGGAGTCGCAACGACAAGATTTGATTATATGCTTACTCCAAAGCAAACTGTTCAGATTAGTAAGAGTCCTGTTTTGAAGCAAAGTGGACGCAGTGAAGAAAAACTAGATATCATCTATGAAGATGAAGAGTTTATTGTAATTAATAAGCCAAGCGGATTATTATCAGTCGCTACCGATAAAGAGAATTCGAAAACTGCCTATCGCATGTTAACCGAATATGTCAGAAAAAGTGATCCCAAGAATCAAGTCTTTGTCGTCCACCGTATTGATAAGGAAACTTCGGGTGTTTTGATGATTGCAAAAAATGCCGAAATTAGAGACTTGTTGCAAGATGATTGGAATAAATTGGTTACATTGCGTGAGTACATTGCTATTGTTGACGGTAATTTTAATGAAAAGCAAGGAACTATAAAAAGTTGGCTAACCGAGACATCCACTCATATCATGTATTCGAGCAAAGGGAAGAATCAAGGCAAGGAAGCTATCACTCATTATCAAGTAATTAAAGAGAATCGGAAGTATTCCTTATTGAGAATTAAAATCGATTCTGGAAGAAAGAATCAAATCAGAGTTCATATGAACGATGCTGGTCATCCAATTATTGGTGATGATAAGTATGGCAGTCCAACCAATCCACTTAAAAGGTTAGGATTACATGCCTCAACTTTGGAATTAACTCATCCTGTAACTCATAAAAAATTACGTTTTGAGGCGAAGACACCAGCAGCATTTAGTCGCTTATTTGCTCAAAAAAGTCAGCATAATGGATAGAATTAAAGGTTTTATTTGGATAGGAATCAGTTATATTCTCGCTTTTAGCGTTGGATTTATTGCTTATTTTGCCCTCATACAGGCCGGCGTTGATACAATATTGTCTTTATTTATTCTTGATATAATTGCAACGATTATTGTTTGGGCTTTTGGATTAGCATTCCGAAATTCTAGTTTTTATGATCCTTATTGGTCAATTACACCGCTGGTAATGGTAATTCTTTTACTGATTGACAAGAAAGCCTATGGTGTGACCAATATTATTTTTGTTTTGGCTTTAGCAGCTTGGTCGCTTCGCTTAACTATCAACTGGGCAACAACATTTACTTCGATTAATGTAGAAGATTGGCGATATGTTGATTATCGAAACAAATCTCCCAAATTATGGCCAATAATTAATTTTTTTGGAATTAATATGATGCCGACGCTATTGGTCTTTGCAGGGTTACTTCCAGGATTATCTATGATGATTGAAAATACTGGCTTTAAACCACTTTCTTTGATTGGCACCGTAGTAATTATTTGGGGCTTTTTATTAGAATTGTTGGCTGATCGTGATATGCATAAGCATCTTGCAACTGATGTTAATCATACTATCTGTCAAGTCGGTTTATGGAAATATAGTCGCCATCCCAATTACTTGGGAGAGATATCTATTTGGTTTGGAATTTATTTTATGCTATTAGCTGTTAATCCAAGCAAGTTTTATTTGGGCTTCGGTGCTATTGCCATCCTTGCTTTATTTGTCTTTATCAGCATTCCCATGATGGAAAAGAGGCAAATTAAACGGCGTCCAGCATACATTGAGTATAAAAAAACAACAAGTATGCTATTACTTTGGAGAAAAAATAATAAATGCATCGATATTTAGCAGTAAAAACGATTTTTTCATTTTTCTTATAAAATTAGGTTTATAATTGATTTAACTGTTGGTTGAGCTAAAAATAAACCAATAGTTGATAAAAAACGGTGTTTTTCAACTGATGGTTAGTTAAAAAATCAATATTCTGGCAGCATAATATGGCTATAAAACAGGAGGAAAAGAATATGAAAGATAGTTTTGGAAGTAGATTTAGTCAATTAAGAAAAAGTAAAGGATTAACACAAGAACAAGTTGCTAATCAATTGGGTTTGTCCATTCAAGCAGTATCGAAATGGGAGAATGATATTTCTTGCCCCGATATTCAATTGTTATTAGAAATAGCGGAAATGTTTGATACTACTGTTGATGAATTATTAGGTAAACAAAAGGAAATTGAAACCAAGTTGGTGGCAGAAGAAGAAAGAAAAGATACAAGTAAGATGTTACT
>CAYIYR010000013.1:0-37946 GCA_964367815.1 uncultured Eubacteriales bacterium | reverse complement strand
CACGTGGAGACGGTTGTTGCTTTAGTGTTAAAGAAGTAGTCCTTTGACATGTTGGTGGTGTGTTGACGACATTGGATATTTTGTTAATTAAGGTCTTTTGAAGTAAAATTTAAGCAAATAAACGCCTTGGCAATGAATTTTGGCAAAAGTGCGACATTGGGAACATATTTGGAGGGCTGAACAATGTGTGAGTTTACTAAAAAATCTATATCTAAGAATTATGAGTGGTTTTCTGAAAAATTAAGCGATGATTTTCACTTTGGTAGTCAATCAAATAATGAAGAGACAAATACACAAGGTCGATATGGTTGAAGCGATGAAAGCTAACGATTAAATAAAATATTACAAAGGTGGTGTCATTATGGTGACAGAGTATTCATTACGAGACAAGTATAATCTGATTAAGCAGAAAGCCTTAGAACAGACCTCAAAGAATCCGATTATAATTGTAAAATCAATCATGCATGAGGATTTTATTAATATGCATGGACCAGAGCATCACTTTCTTGATGGAGTAGCTTTTCTTGTCGCTTATCATAATGCCGGGGGCTTGTTTGATTTAGAGGCTGCCATTGATGTTTTGGCTCAGCGAACAGTGATGATGCCCGGTGCTATTTGTGGCTATTGGGGCGTTTGTGGTTCAACCACATCAGTCGGAGCGGCTCTAGCAGTTATCCACGATACGGGACCATTGACCAATAATGATTATTATAAAGATAATATGGAGTATACTTCCGGTATTCTTAAGCAGATGAGTAAGATTGGGGGACCAAGATGCTGTAAACGCAATGCATTTTTATCCATCAGCGAAGGGGTTAGATTTGTTAACCGCAAATATGGTATTCCACTAGAACTAGAAGAGTTCAAATGTGAATTCTATCCGAGGAATGCTCAATGCATCGGTAAGAGATGTCCTTTCTTTCCCTTCAATAAATAACATTGGTCTTTAGACCAAACAATACCGATTAGATGTTTTAATTAGATATTTAACCAATAGATTGCATATTTTATGCAGTCTTTTTATTATTAGGATAATGTTCATGAGAACTGAATAAATTGGCTTTTCTTAGTTTAAAGAATAGATTATAATTTAGAAGAAAGAATAAGAGGTTAATAATATGGCAAAGAAGAACAGAAAACGGCGGCATATAGGTTTAAAGATACTTGTCGGTATTATTATTCTAGTAGCAATAGCGGCGGGGGCTTTGGGTGTAAGTAACTTAGTGGTCAAAGCGCAATTAGTTAAATATGCTAAGAGTTTTGATAAGGTAAACTATACTAGTCAATTAGTCCCTGTTAAGGATGAAGATGGTTACTATTGTTTTACAACGGATGAAAATTTTAAAGTGATGCAACTAACCGATCTCCATATTGGTAGTGGAGTCATGTCTAAAGATGAAGATCAGAAGGCTTTGAATGCGATAGCGGCGATGGTTACCTATGAGAAACCAGACCTAGTAATTGTCAGTGGAGATATTTCTTTCCCTGTACCTTATATTGCGGGCACCTTTAATAACAAAGCGACAGTTGAAGTCTTTGCAACCTTGATGGAAAGACTTGATGTTTATTGGACTGTTACCTTTGGTAATCACGATAGTGAAGCCTATAATTACTATAAACGGGATAAGGTTGCCTCATTCTATTCTAATCCCGATTATGATTATTGTTTATTCCAAGCAGGACCAGCTGATGTTTATGGCTATGGTAATCAGATTATTAAAGTAATGAAGAGCAATGGCTTAATTAATAAGGCTATCTTTATCATTGATTCCAACATGTATATGGCCGATGATCCTCTCGGTTTAAAATGGCATTATGATAATGTCCATACTGACCAGATTGAATGGTACAGTAAAGAGATTGATAAGATGAGTGCTTATAATAAAGAGAAACTAGGTCTAATTGGTTCTTTATTGCCAGGAGCAGAGAATTATACAACTGTTCAGAGTTTTATTTTCCAACATATTCCTGTCAATGAGTTTAAAACTGCCTATGAGGATTATGTTGATAATGGCTATGCCGATACAGCCGATACCAAATATCTATATGGTGTGATGGGCGAAGATCCCAATGGTTTATTCTCCTATGGACCAATGAATCCCGATAATTTCTTTGAAACCATTTTAGAGAAAGGTTCTACTAAAGCGATGTTTTGTGGTCATGATCATCTCAATAATTTTGCTTTTAAATACAAAGGCGTAGTTTTAGCTTATGGCATGAGTATTGATTATCTAGCTTATGATGGTATAGATAACTATGGTTCACAAAGAGGATGTACAATTATTACAATTAAACCAAATACCTCTTGGACCTCGAAGTTAGAGAATTATTATCAAGATAAATATGTATCAAAGTATCAGAAAGAGACAGTCTCCTTTGATCCCTATTATCCGGCAGCATAATCTACTTAAAAGATTATTTATCTAACAAAAAAGCAGCAACAACAAATGGATTAAACTCATTAACCAAATGTTGTTGTTTTTTTGTCTCACTAGTGATGCGTTTAGGACATGAGAAGGAATGAGCATCCATTTTTCAACATACAATAAGAAAAGGGAGATGTGTTCTATGAAAATTAACAAGAAACTACTTATTATATGTTTGGCGGTTCCTTTGGCGGTGGGCGGAATTGCCGGATTAATCTCCGGTGGGGCAATGCGTGATTTTGATAAGTTAAACAAGCCACCATTTTCACCACCAGGATGGTTGTTTCCGGTTGCCTGGACAGTCTTATATCTATTGATGGGCTTAGCTTCTTATCTGGTTTTGACATCTGGTAAGTCGCCAAAGGTTATAAAAAGAGCAATTATTCTCTATGGAATTCAATTGGCATTTAATTTCTTATGGACCATTTTCTTCTTTAATCTATCGGCTTACTTATTTGCTTTTATTTGGCTTGTGGCATTATGGGGTTTAATTGATGCAACAACGTTTTTGTTTCAACGTATTTCCAACAAAGCCGGTTATTTGTTGCTGCCTTACATTGCCTGGGTCGGATTTGCTGGCTATTTAAATCTAAGTATCTATTTACTAAATTAACTTTGTAAATTCAATCAGTTAATTTAACTCTAAAACTATCCAGATTAGGTGATGGATAGTTTTTTTGATGAATCACAAACATTTAATAAAATATGTATTGATTATATTTATATAATGGAGTATAGTTTCAAATAGTTAGTTTTAAAACTAATTATTTATGGAGGCGAGAAAATGAAAAAAGAAGAACCAATGGGCCATCTGCTTAATGAACTAGCACGTTTATTTAGAGTCTGTGTTCATCACGAGGCCGCAAAAAGAGGTATTAGTGGCACCTATTTCTACATTTTGAATTACTTGTATCATCAGCAAGAGAAAGATATCACTCAATCCGATATCTGTCAGTTTTCACGTTTAAAAGCGCCAACGATTTCGATTACTCTGCAGAGTATGGAATCGGAAGGTCTATTAGAAAGAGTAAAAACGGGGAATGATAACCGCAAAACCTTTGTTAAATTAACAAAGAAGGGGATTGAGAAGAGTCAATCGTTAGTAGAAGTGTTTAATAAGTATGATGATTTATTAGTCAGTTCGTTAACAGAAGAAGAATTAGATGGTTTCTATGAGAGTGCCGAGAAAATGTCTAAATTATTAAGAGAGCAGGTGAAGTAATGGTAAAACTAATTCTAAAATATTTAAAAAAATATTGGTTTTTAGCAATCCTAGCTCCGATCTTTATGATCTTGGAAGTTTTGATGGATATGGTCTTAAACCAATATATGCAGAGAATGATTGATGATGGTATCCAAACCAGCAATCTCGATAATGTCTTATATCTAGGTGGAATCATGATTGGGATAGTATTAATCGGCGTTGTCTGTGGAGTTCTGTCCGGTGTGTTTACCAATCTAGCTAGTTTTCGTAGCACCAACGATATGCGTAAAGACATCTTTAAGAAGATCATGAACTTATCTTACAACCAGACCGATAAGTTTTCGACCGGTTCTTTAGTAACTAGGGTTACTAATGATATTACCCAGGTTCAAAATATGATTTCCATGGCTTTAAGGATGTTAGTTAGATCAGCCGCTATGTTTATTCTTGGTATTGTCTTTACCTTGAATATTAATATTAAGTTTGGCATTGTGCTTTTAATTATTCTTCCTTTAGAGGCTTTAATTCTCGGAATCTTTGCGAAAGTAGCATTCCCACTCTTTGGCGTTATTCAAAAGAAACTTGACCGTGTTAATGTCGTTGTTCATGAAAATGTCACTGGTGCTAGAGTTGTCAAAGCTTACAATAAGGAAGACTATGAAGATAAGCGTTTTCAAGCGACAAACAATGATTTCGCTGCTACTTCAATCAGAGTTGAGCGGATGGGAGCATTAATTATGCCTCTTCTAATGATTTTCATTTATGCCGCTCAAGTTACTATTTATTCAATTGGTGGAACAACCATTGTTGATGCCTTTAAGGGAGCGATTGGTATTACTGAGATGATATCAGTTGGTCAAATTACCCAAGCCGTTACCTATATCAGTATGATTTGTTTCTCTATTATGATGTTGGGTATGCTATTTATCTTTATCGCTCGGGCTTCAGCCTCGGCAAAAAGAATCAGAGAAGTATTAGATTGTGAATTAGAGATTATTGATGGCAGTTATGATACTAGTAAGATTACTGAAGCTGGTACGGTGGAATTTAAGAATGTGTCATTTAGTTATCCTGATGCTAATGGTAATGTTTTAGAGAATATCAATGTTAAGATCAAACAGGGTGAGACTATCGCTATTGTTGGCGCCACCGGTTGTGGTAAGTCTAGCTTAGTTAATCTCATAACGCGTTTCTATGATGTCAGTTCAGGTGAACTATTAGTGGATGGTGTGAATGTTAAAGATTATAAGCAGGCGGATTTAAGAGATAGAATCGCTATATGTTTACAGAAATCAGAGATGTTTGCCGGAACGATAGCTGATAATATTCGCTGGGGTAATTCCACAGCCAATAATGATGAAGTGAAAGAGGCAGCCACAATTGCCCAAGCCGCTGAATTTATTGAAAGCAAGAACGATCGATACGATGAGAAGGTTGAAGAAAAAGGCACTTCCTTATCCGGCGGTCAGAAGCAAAGAATTGCTATTGCTCGGGCAATTATCAAGAAACCAGAAATAATTATCTTTGATGATTCAACTAGCGCGCTTGATTTGGTAACAGAAGCTAAATTGTACCAATCAATGCGGGAGAAAATTAATAACATCACTAAGATAATTGTTGCTCAGCGGGTAGCGACCGCAAAGAATGCTGACAAAATAATTGTTCTCGATGGTGGAACGATTATCGCTATAGATAAACATGAGAATTTATTGAACAACTGTAAGGTCTATCAAGATATCTATAGTTCACAATTAAGAACGGAGAGTGTTTACGATGAGTAATATTAATAGAAAACCTTCTCCCGCAAATGAACGTCAAAATCAAGGTGGCGGCGGTGTTGGCCCAAGAGGTATGGGCAGACCAAAAGAGAAGCCAAAGAATACAAAAGCCACAATTAAAAGATTGGCACAATATATCTCCTCTTCCAAGTTCTTATTTATCTTTCTTATTGTTGTAGTAATTATTTATACTGTCGCTAGTGTCTATTCAAACTTATTAATCAAAGATGTTGTTGCCTCTTTTGGTTCTTACAACTCAGATTTAGGAAAGTTTACTATTAATCCTGATGGTGATGCGATGTTGACGGCCGTTATTTCATTAGGAGTTTGTTTATTCATTTACTGTGTTATGCAATATTTTGGTTCACTAATTGGTGCCTATCTATCAGTTAGGACCGTCAAGAAGATGAGAAACGATTTATTTGCAAAGATAGTTAGATTACCGATTGGTTATGTTGATACCCATCCCCATGGAGATTTGATGAGTAGAATGACTAATGATATTAGTAACGTCTCTAATGCTATTTCCTCATCAATCACGTCTTTGGTCTCTGGTGTATTAACAATCTTAGGTTGCTTAGGCATTATGTTATGGTATTCACCATTACTAACCTTAGTTGCCTTAGTAACACTAGTATTAACAATTATTGTGACTTTTCTTCTTTCAAAATATATGCGACCACTATTTAAGAAACAGCAATCAATACTAGGAAAACTAAACTCACAAACCGAAGAAATGGTTACGGGTTGTAAGACCGTTATTGCTTATAATCGCCAAGAGCCTGCCATTCATGACTTTGATACCCATAGCGACGATTTAACAAAAGTTGGCACTAAAGCACAGATTATCGGTGGCTCAATGGGACCAGTTATGAACTTTGTTGGCAATGTTGGTTATTTCTTAATCTGTATCTGTGGAGCTCTATTTGTTATTAATGGTGTTGGCGGAACCTTATTAGGCGCTTCCTTAACTGTCGCTATTGTTGTTATGTTTATTAACACCTCAAAGCAGTTTACGAGACCAATCAATGAGATTGCTCAATTATATTCTTCCTTGCTCTCTGCTTTAGCAGGAGCCGAGCGGGTTTTCAAAGTATTAGATGAACAATCAGAAGATTTCTCGGGGAAAGTACCATTTGCTGTTGAAAGGGTAAAAGGTGTAATTGATTTCCAACATATCGGGTTCAGTTATGTGCCCGAGAATCCAGTTTTGACCGATTTTAATGTTGATATCCGCAGCGGTCATAAGATTGCCTTAGTTGGAGCCACTGGCTCGGGTAAAACAACTATTGTTAACTTGTTACTCCGTTTCTATGATGTTACTTCGGGTAAGATTCTTATCGATGGGGTGGATATTATGGATATCTCCAAAAAGGACTTAAGAAACACGATTTCTATTGTTCTGCAAGATCCTATTCTGTTTGGTGATACGGTTGAGAACAACATTCGTTATGGTCGAGAAAATGCGACTGATGAAGAGATAGATGCGGCATTAGAGTTCGCCAACTGTTCTAAGTTTGTTTCAAAACTACCAGAAGGAAAGAAAACCATCTTAACCGAAGGAGCCAGCAACATCAGCCAAGGACAGAGACAGTTATTAACTATCGCTAGAGCAGTTCTAGCTAATCCAAAGATATTGATATTGGATGAAGCCACCTCTAGTGTCGATACACGAACGGAAAAGAAGATTCAAGATGCCATGGTTAAGTTGATGAAGAATAGAACTTCCATTATCATTGCGCACCGTTTATCAACTATTCAAGATGCGGACTTAATTATTGTTCTAAGTGATGGTCACGTCGAAGAGATGGGCAATCATCAAGAACTAATCGAACATAATGGAGTCTATAATAAACTCTATCAAACTCAATTCAAGGGATTGAATACTTAGATATCCAAAAAAATAGATTGTTATTTGCTAGCAATCTATTTTTGTTTATAAATTATTTTCTTTGCCGGAAGGATACAGCGTTTTCTTTACTTCCTGCAACTTTGTTAACAGTTTCATCATAACACTTAATGGTGTTACGGCCTTTTTCTTTAGCAGAATACAGGGCATTATCAGCCTTGGTAATTAACTTTTCATACTTTCTGTCCTCTAGGCAGGGAAGAAAAGCTATACCCATACTGACTGTAATTCCAGAGTGGGATCCGTCAAGATTGGTTACTTCTAATTTTTCGATGCTTTGACGGAATAGTTCACATAGTTCCATAAAGCGCTTTGATTCATATTCAGAACTGACCGCAATAAACTCTTCACCACCATAACGGAAAAAAGTTATTTTGTAGGTTTTGCGGAAGTTACGGCAACATTCTCCCAATTTTTTTAGACACTCATCACCAGATTGATGTCCATGGGTATCGTTATAGTCCTTGAAATGATCAATATCAATCATGGCGAGAGCCGTTATTGGCTTCTCACAATTTTCGCGCTCTGATGATGCTATTAGATTAAAGAAACTTCTTCTGTTTGGTAAATCGGTCAGCTGATCGATATAAGCATATTTTTCTAATGAGCGTTTTAAATCGAAATTTTCAAATTGAGCTTTTCGCGTGAAGGTGCCGATGATACAACCAAGAATACCGAAGATAGCAACATTAATAATTTCATCGGGTATCAAAATCGGTGTTTTAAAGTGAGAGATTACTATTAGATAGATAACGGAGGATAAGAAGACTGCAAGATAGATTCGCCATCCCTTATCTAAATAAAGAATGGGAAACTGAAAAAGAAAGATTAAGATGGTTACACAAGTATAATTTGGTGAAATAAAGGCGCTTGTAATAATCGAGTAAGATATTAGAATAAAGAAAGTTATATAGATATATGCTATGCTTCTTGCTTTTTTTACAAAAAAGAGAATGAATAGGAGAATAATACAAAGCGACATCACACATACATAAGGGATTTCCATATAAGCTTGCGATTCAAAGATAAAGCAACCAATCATTGCTATCGAAAAGACAACCAAGGAACTAATCAGCGACACCTTGGCAAGCCAAATGTTGCGTTTCATAGCCTCTTCCTTATTACGTAGATAGCTGGCCGAGTCGAATATCATTTTCTTCCAAGCGGTTAAATTCTTTTTCATAGTATCTCCTTTCTTTACTGCGCGATATATTGAGCGTTTATCAGTTTATCAAATTCTTCCTCCAATACCGGACGACAGAAATAATAACCTTGAATGTAATCACAGCCGTTATCCCGTAGGAATTCAAACTGCTGCCTTGTTTCCACACCCTCAGCGACGGTATGCACATCTAGAGAACTTGCTAGCGCAAGCACACTTTTGATAACAATCATACCACGCTCAGTCTCGGCGGTTTCGGATAGAAACTGTTTATCCAGTTTTATCACATCAAAGCAGACATCCTTAAGTAAATTGAGAGAAGAATAGCCACTGCCAAAATCATCAATAGAGAGGAGAAATCCCATTTCCCGCAGACGATTAATCATCTTGATTAAGGCATCGGGTCGATCGAAGAAAGCTGTTTCGGTCAATTCTATCTCTAATAAATGGTGCGGGACACCGTATTTTTCCGCTATTGTATTAATCTTATGCGGAAAATCAGAATCGTATAAGTGAGCTCGAGAAAAGTTTGTTGAAATAGGCACGGGTTTACTCATCTTAGAAAGCTTTTGGCAGATTTTCTCAAACAGATATAAGTCTAGTTTAGTAATTAGACCATTCTGCTCAAATAGTGGTATAAAACGATTTGGTAAACGGACTTCATTATTTGGGAGAATCCAACGTACAAGGGCTTCGGCCCCAATTATGCGCTCTGTATGAGTATCATATTTAGGCTGATAATAGGGAATAAACTGACCAAGGCGAAGTCCTTCTTCCATGTCTTCCAGCATTTGTGAATCATCAATTTGTTGTTGATGTATCACTGGTTCATAGACACTGACATTACTATCATCAAGGTTGGCTGTCAATCTGGCGGCGACCGCGCAGTTGCACATTTCTTCTAACGATTGGCTTCGATCGGTGACTATATATACGCCATAAGAGAGTAGAAGTCGATGAGTTCCATCGGGTTTATGAAGTTTTTCATCTAATAGTGCGATTTGTTTTAATAATTCTGCTTGATTGTTACAATCGGTCATCAAGAAAGCGAAACGATCACCAGATAGTCGCGCACATGGTTGATGCCCCTGACAATGCTCTAACAAAACTTGGGCTGCACCACGAAGCACGGCATTTCCAGCTGGGCTTCCAAAAGAGACATTATACTGATTAAAGTTTAAAATTCCAAAATCGATTAAAGCACAGAAATGTTCCTCTGGGAGTGTATGTAGAGCTTTGGTTACCGCATAGGTAAAGCCGGAGACGTTATATAGTCCAGTTACTGGATCGGTACGGAAGCTGACCAACTCGGCAGCTTGAAGCTGTTTTAGTTCTTGAATACGTTGTTTTTCTTTGGCGGCCATGATGACAATTAGCAGCACGGCGCAAAGAGCGACCACAAAAATACAAATTGATCCTAAATTGGTTTGTTCAGCTATCATCCCATCAACGATTTCACCCGGGACAATATTGAAGATATACCAATCATTTATGCCACCAGTCGGTTGATACACAGCATAGCGTTTTTCATCACTTACTAGATAGATTGCTAAAGCTTCACGACCATTTTTCAAATCATCCGTAATAGTTTTCAAACTCATTCCTTCTAGAAATTCAGCATTGTTTTCAGAGAAGAAGGTAAGGACGTTATCGTGATCATTTAATAATGATTCTTTTTCTGGACCCACGATGATGTTACCAGAAGAATCACAAACAAAGGAATAAGCACTTCCCGAGAAAGCATGAGCAACTAATAGCTTTTCAAAATAAGCAGTTGAGAAGCCTCCCATAACAACACCTTTTACTTCAGCATTAACATACACAGGAACTGCTAGAACCAGCCAATCTTTTTCAAATACTTGGCCCTCATCAATCTTTTGAGCAGACTTTCTTCCCGCTAGGGCTTCAGTCATATATAGTGGCTTTGGTGAATTATCTACTTTTCCTTCACTAGTATATATGATGCCATCTAATCCTGTTATGGCTAGCAATTCAAAGTCTGATACTTCGACAATGGCTTTCATCCGATTGGTAACATCTTCCTTGGTTGGCGTCTCAGCCTGACTAGCTAGACTGTTTGCAAAGGTTTCTAAAACAGTAAAACGACCATTAAAGATCTCATCAAGGGTTGCAGTTTGTTCTTGGGCTGAAGATTGTAGTTCTCTTCGCGCCCATTGTTCGGTCCAGACCGATGTTTTGTATTGGTAAATCATTACGCTAGCGATAACAGTTAAGATTAGAGCTATAGGTATCACAAAGGTGGTGAAGAATCGTTTTCTTTTGGTGTTAATATAAACTCCTTCTTAACGACAATCTATGTAAATGGGTTATGTTAGTAATAGTTGCATATTCTTGCTCATTCACAGCGGCACAGAGACATCTGGTGTCTCCATCTTGGTGTTTACTTATGATGCACAACTAATTATTTTTAAATTCCACTAACAATTATAATGATATTTGTTAGTCTTTCAATGGACTTTAGGTAATTGTCATTGACAAATACTGTCATTTTGCGTGACACTTCACTTGAAGACTCCTTTTTATAATGATATTATTAATATCAAGGTGATATAAATGATTTTCTCAGAGAAATTGAATTTTTTATTAAAACTAACAGATACATCAAATAAACAATTAGCTTCGGCGTTGTCGGTGGACCCTTCTTTAATTAGTAGAATGCGCCAAGGGCGGAGAATGCCTCCCCAAAATAGTGCACATTCGGTCGCTATGGGCAATTACTTTGCGAAGAAATGTACAACTGATTATCAACGTTCAGCTCTAGCGGAAACAATTGGTCAGAATCGGATTAAATTAATTTTAAAAAATGAGGTCTTAGCCTCGATTCTTAGTGAGTGGATTATGGGGGATAATCCCTCGGCTGGACGCAAGGTGGAACAATTTATTCACGAGATGGAAAGTGATTTATCTACGGTTGGGCAAGATGAATTAATCGAAGCAAAGCAACACTTGAACGAGGTAGCGCATAGTCGGGCATATTATGGCAATGCGGGGAAACGAGCCGCTGTCCGAGCTTTTGCTTCTGTTCTTCTGCGCGCAAATGCCCCGCGAACCATCTTAATTACTTCGGATGAAAGCCTTGAATGGTTGACTGAGAATCCTTCTTTTTCCGTCGAATTATATAATTGTTTAATGTCTCTTATCGAACAAGGATATTCTTTTAAAAGAATCTCTTCTAAGTTTTGGGATACTACTGATGCGATAGATTCTTTGAATCGTTGGCTGCCCGTTTATATGCAAGGCAAGTTAGAAACTTGGTATTATCCGCGTATTCGCGATAATGTTTTTCATCGAACAATAATTGTGGCGCCAGGTTTAGCAGCCATTGGTTCTGACTCGGTCGGCTATCATGCGGAGAGCAGTCTAACTTTTTTGAATATTAATGCTGATATGGCCAATGTTGCAGCTAATTCGTTCAATGACTATCTTGCAAAATGTGTACCACTAACTGTTGCACATAGTCAAGATGATCCAAATGAGAGTATTTGTGACTGTTTAAGTCGCTATCTACGAGTAGCAGGTAATCGGTGCGCAAAATATATTGGATTGCCACCTCTTATTACACCATCTTCCGTTTTGCATCGAGCATTCATAAACAATCAAGAGACAATAAATACATTTAACGAATTCTATAGAGAATATGAGCAAACACTACGTTTGTATAAGCGGACAGATGTAATCGTGTTAGCTGACCCACAAGAAGTGTTACAGGGAAAGGTTTTGTGCACCGCATCATTAATTGTACCAAATAATGAACCCTATTATTACACACCGCAAGATTATGTAGAGCATTTACAAACTTTATTGCAATTGATGGAAACACATCCAGATTATCTGGTGGTCACAATGGATAGTAATGAGCCACAGATATCTATTTGTGCCATTGATGGCGGTATAAGTTATATTATGCGTGGCATAAATCCAACAACACTTTTGGAAATATCCGAGCAGAATTTTGTCGCTGCCGTTGGCGAGTATATACTAAATTTTGTCGGTTCAGGCTTTGGAATAGCATCAATGCAGCGTAGACAGACAATAGATCGGATTAAAAATCTTATTTATCAGATCAACAAGCGATAATTTGAACAGTTCATTGAAAAAAATCATTTTTATTATTATTTTCGAGACGATAGATAATAAAAAAAGTTTTATTTATGTGCTAGTTGTGTTAGTATAAATAAAAAGATTTGCTGATTTTATACATAGTATAGTATAGTATAGTATTTATATAGATAGGGATTCTAATTCTTTTAGTTAAGAATTTGAATATATAAGGAGGAAGAGTATGATTAAAAAAATATTAACTATTTCTTTAGGCTTGCTCCTTGCTTGTACACTTGCTTCTTGTGGTGGAGGTAAAGATCCATCATCAGATTCAAGTATTAGTTCTAGTTCTGCCAGTTCGACGGGCGGCAATTCTAGTTCAAGTACATCCTCAGGGAGTGGTCCAGTGACAATCGGCTATACCGATGCCACGATTAAGCAAGCGTTGACAACGCTTGAAAACAATGGCGGTTATTCAGTTGAAATCGAAATGAAATCGAGTTCAAATTCTGAAGCTGTCGAGACAACAAATTTAAAACTTGAAGCAAAAGATGGAGTTAATCACTATGTATGTGATGATACCGATATGTGGTATCAAATTGGTGAGAACTCTTATAGTATTTACTCGAAAGATGATGGAGTATGGGAGAAACAAGAAATCCCTTATTCTGGAACTTTCACCAAGGAATATGCTCAACAATCATTTTCAACTCTGAGTGGTCAGATTTTTGGATTGTTTAGCCAATATACCCAATCGGGTGTAAATAACTTTACTAAAGGCGGTTCACAAACCATTGCTGGACAAGTCTGTGTAAAGTATAGTTGTGTTATTCTCGTTGCGGGAGTTTCCTTGAATTACAACTATTACATCAATGAAGCAACCGGTCTTTGCTTGAAATATGATGTTTCTACAAGCAATGGAATGTCTAGTGGTAGTTTCTCTTTTGAATGTAAATCATTTACAAAGAATATCACTTTGACTTTACCAACTGCTGCACCAGCACCAATTGAGCTAACAAAACCAGTTGTTACAATTAGCTCCTCTGGCGTTGCCACATGGCCTGAAATTACTAATGCTGCTGGCTATAAATATAAAATTAATGGTGGCGCAGAACTTAACGCACCAACCAATAGAGAAGTGCAATTAGTAAATGGCGATTATATTTTCGTTAAGGCTATCGGTAATGGAACGACTTATACTGACAGTGAGTGGTCATCAGTAGAAGTTTATGTTGCCGACCCAGTAATTACACCAATTACCTTAACAACACCAGTGGTCAGTATTAGCACTGTCGGTGTTGCCACCTGGCCAGAAGTAATCAATGCTCTTGGTTACAAATATATGATCAATGATGGTGTGGAAACAACTGCACCAACCAATAGATCAGTTACTTTAACCGATGGTCAATCTATTAAGGTTAAAGCGATTGGTGATGGAACAGTCATGATCAATAGTGCTTGGTCAGTTTCTCAAACCTATACCGCACCAGTGGTTACACCAACTACCTTGGCTACACCAGTAGTCAGTATTAGTGCTGCCGGTGTTGCCACCTGGCCAGAAGATACCAATGCCTCCGGTTATAAATACAAAATTGATGATGGTGAAGAAACCAACGCACCAGCAAATAGATCAGTTACCTTAACCGCTAATCAAACCATCAAGGTTATGGCTATTGGCGATGGAACAACCTATAACAATAGTGCTTGGTCAACGGTCAAAACATTTGGTGTTTCTTTAACAAGTATTGAAGTTGCTCCATCAAGTCAAGCTAAAGTTAGCTTTGCTTATGGCGAGGCTTTTACAGCTAATGGCTTAAAAGTTAGATATGTCTATAGTGATGGCTCAATGGAAGTTGTTACTGCCGAAGCCAGCTGGGTTAATTCTAGTGCCTATGTTCCTGCTCATAATTTGACAACTGAACAGCAATATACAATTAGCGTTACTATTCCTGGCAAAGGTAATACAAGTTATACAGTTACAGTAGCTCCTAAACCAGCAGTTGTTGTTACTATTGATTCTTCTAGCACCGCTAAGACTGTCTTCGCCTATGGCGAAACATTTAATGCTACGGGCTTGGTAGTTAAATACTCTGATAGTGAGACACCTGTCACTGCCGAAGCATCTTGGATTAATGCGGATGCTTATAATCCAAGCCATGAAATGGCAACAGTTCAAACTTATAGAATCGTTGTAACGACACCAAAGGGTGTTGTTAGTTACGATGTTACTGTAGCAGCAGAACCAACTTGTACAGTTGCTATTGATGCTACCTCTAACCATAAAACCACCTTTGCTTATGGTGAATCATTTAGCGCCAGTGGTTTGAAGATTAAATATGATTATACCGATGATGACTTAGATGTTGTTAACAATGTTGTTAGTTCTTGGGTTAATTCTTCAACATATATTGCAAGTCATAACCAAGGAACAATGCAAACATACACTATTGTAATTACTACTCCAAAGGGTGCTGTTAATTACGATGTAACCGTGGCTGCGAAACCAACTCCTGCCTTAACTGGGATCGTTGTTGACCAAACTAGTGCCCATCAAACTGAATTTATCAATGGTGCTAATTTCTCTGCAACTGGTTTAGTCATCGTTGCCAAATATAACAATGGCGGCGCTGATGTTACTTTAGAAGCCAGCGACTATGAAATTGACTTAACCGCATACAATGCTATTAAGAATCATGTTCAGGAAACTAAACAATCAGCAGCAATTACCATTAAGTATTTAAAACCAGGAACAGTTGATGAATATGTTACAACCACATATGGTGTATTTGTCAATCCAGTTACCATGGTTACCAATATTGAAGTGGCCGGATCATCAACTCAAAAAGTTGAATTCCAATGGGGTGAAAGCTTTGATGCTACAGACCTATTAATTAAAGCCAGTTACAATGTTGGATCACCAGTTTATGTCAATTATGATGATGCTGGTATTGTCTATGATTTAGCAGATTATAACTCTAAGAAAAATCACACTGAATATACATCAGTTACTGCAACAATAGGTGTTACTTATGCAGGAAAGACTACTTCGTATGAAGTGGATATTTTCCAACGCCCAGCGCCAGTAAGCACAAGCATCAGTGTCAGTCCAACTTCAGAACATAAAGTTGATTTCAATTATGGTGAGGACTTTAGCTATGACAACTTACTCGTATTAGAGAATTTTGATTATGGCGATCCACAAGAACTTTTATTTTATGGAATTAATGTTGTTTCTAGCGAGTTTGTTTCCAATCATGGTTTCTTTACTCCACAAACATATACCATTCATGTCTATTATAATAGTTTCCAAACATCTTATAATGTTACCGTAGCTGCTAAACCAGTAAAAATGGTCGGCATTGAGATTGATACTAGTGAAACATCACCTAAATCAAGCTTTAATGTCGGTGAAGCATTTGCAGCTACCGGCTTAGTTATTAAGGGTATTTACAATAATGGTACTAGCGCTGTTCTAACCGCGGATCAGTATCAAATTAACAGTGAATATTATAATAAAGAATCTACTGGTTCTTATGCGATTATCATAAGCGCTAGTGAAGATGAAGTGAATTACTATTGTCAATATACTGTTTTAGTCGTTAATTCTGCCGCTACAGTTAGCTCAATAGCTATGAGTACTCCTGCAGAATTGGATCATACGCAATACGTTGGACAGGCCTTGAATCCATCTGGTTTAACTGTAGTTATCAATTATAGCGATGAGACAACACAATATGTCAATCTTCCTGATCCAAGCTTTGTCATTACTAATTTCACGAGCGAGACAGCAGGAACGAAGACAATTACCATCACCGGTTTAGGCAAAACTATAACCTGTGACGTAAAAGTTATTAACGATTATATTGCTAGCATAAACTGTCACAGTGGCAGGATTCAATTCTATCTTGGCGAAGCCTTTGTGCCTACTAACTTAGTTGTTACAGCATATTATGCTACTGGCAAGACTGGAGTCATTGATAATACAATCTATGCACTTGATTCTTCCACTTATAATGCAAATGTAGCAGACAGTTATCGTATTACTATTAGTGTACCAAATGAAGCTCTTCCAGAGTTTCCATTGAGTACTGAGTACTATGTAGAGGTTGTAAGTACTACTAAATCAACCAATATTGCTTCCGTTAATAATAATGGTACGGAATTTACAAAATCTGGTAATGCTTTCTCCTTGCTTGAAGAACCAGGAAACAAGATTCATCTAGATGTTAATTATTGCTTTGGAAAGACAGATTTATATGCAAAATTAACATTGATTGATGGAACCTGGGATGGTGTTTCACCTTTCGATAGTGTCCTATTAATCGATGATGTAGCTCTCGCTGGCCAAACATATAATTATACATTAATAGTTACTTGTATGGATGGCGAAAGTGCCACTTACACTATTACTGTTGTTGGTGATACTCCAAGAGTCGAAGCGATTGAAGTTGATGGCTTCTCATCTGTCCAGGCTTATTTCTTAAATGAAGCCTATAGCAAGAATGATTTTACTATCATGGCCCGTACTTCAAATTATCAATACTATACTTTGAAGCCTTCAGAATATACCATCAGTTGTAGTGTGTGGGATAACACTTGGGCAACGCTCTTAGAAAAAGGCGGAGCAGATCAAGTAATTTTTAATATCGTTTATACAGCCGATCCAACAATTACTACAACCGCTAGAGTAATGCTTGATACACAGCCAAATAGCAATGAGATTAAGAGAGTTACTTATCTTGATAGCCTTCACGATACGAAGAATGCCGATGTTGACTATACTGATATTTATCCAACCTATGTTGTAGGCTTAACGGAGGATACTAATTATATCAATATTAATCTGTTGTGTTCATATGCAAACGTTGATTTTATGAGCAGCAAAAAAGCTTCCGGTGATGCTTTTGTCAAAGATGAAACTCTTTATTGGGGTATCTATACTAATTACACAGGAGCTGATACCTACTATACCGTAAGAGTTACTGCTCCTAATGGTTCTATTGCTTATTATTACATTAAGATAGTAGAGGCTCCATTAGTAATCAGTTCCATTGATGTTGATTATGACGATGCGAATACCACTTTCTTCAAAGGCGAAAGCTTTGATAGTACTGGTATCGTAGTTACTGGTAATTTCTCCGATGGAACAAATAGAGTATTAACTCCTGCTGAATATACTGTTTTGACACCATGTGATGCCAAAAATAGTACTATATTATACGATAGTAGTATTAGTCAATCCTGGGATGTTAAAGTTATTCTAACTGGTGATGATAGTGTCTATGATGTTTACTACATTAACACCTTGACTTACAGCGCCTCTATCTTAACTTCATTAACTATTAATGGTGACAGTGTTATGGACCAAGTTGACCTAAAAGATAATTATCAAACAATTAATTATTTCTTGGGCTATGGTGAAACAACCTATACTGTTAACGCAACTATGGGTAGTGGATATGCTGCATATAGATCTCCAACATCAGTCCTAACCCTACCATATGTTGGCGAAATGGGTTCATCTGATTCAGCCACAATCGGATTAATGATTGGTGAGAGTAATGCAACTAATGAAATACAAATTATGATTAACATTATGCCATTTATCTTAGTTGAAAATATTAAGATAAATAATGTTGATGCACAACTCAGTCCAAGCGGTAACTATCAAATAGCCCTGAATAGCGCTCTATTAGAAAATGAATTAACTTGGGATGTTGCAGAAGGTTATACTGTCTATGTAACAGACTATAACGGCTTGATTTGTGATCCTGCTAAATTATTTATCTCTAACAGTGGCTATGGAAATAATTATTGCTTAAATGTCATTGAGAATTCTACTCATAAACTAGTTAGACAATACGCTGTCTATGTTAATGTCCAATTTAATCTTTGCAGCTATGATCTATCAATCGATGGTGCAAGCTATTCGAGCTTTACAGTTTATAATGTTGGTGAACATAGTTTGTCATTGAACATCTATGGTGAAGGAACTTTCGCCTTAGTCGGCAATGCTGCTTGGACCAATGGTGGAAATATCAATCTCGTCTCTGGCAACAACGAATTAATTATTCAAATTACTAATACTGAGACAGATAGAGTAAATTACTACCTAGTTACTATTTGTACCGAAGCTGCAACTGGTGAGTTTAGAACTTACTTTGACACCGATGATAGTGATTTTATCACTGTAAAAGGCTTTGATTTATATTCATGGGGTGGCAATGTTGCATACGTTAAGTTACCAGTTGATTTAGATGTCTCAACAATTAAGGCAACCGACGTCGTTCTCTCAGAGATTACGGCCGAGAATATTAAGGCGGTTGTGACTGTCGACAGTAAGAAAGTAACGATTACACTAAGAACAATTGATACTGATGCCTTAAAAGGTTATCTATATGTTTACTTTGGTGTTGATTACGAATTAAATGATGAGACTAATATAGAAATTTATGAACTCTCTTATGAACAATTTTCTGACGCCATGATGACTGGTATTGCTCCTGACGTATCTCCAATTACATTTGATAACACCTATTCAGCAACCCATGATTTGACAAATGGTCACTTATTGATTGCAGACGTTACAGGTGAAGTTGAAATCAAGTCAGTGACTGGAGTAATCTTTATTGAAAGAATGTTTTCAATGGAAGTATTTGGTGCGGTTGGTGCCGAATATACAGTTGTACTAACTATTACTTCAACCGACTTAACTGTTTCTAAAGATTATACTATTAGTGGCACAATTCTTGCTGGTACTTCACACTTTATTAGTCCTGATGCTGCAATCACCGTAAATGCCAACAGTTTGGTTCCTAGTGATTTCACAGTTGTGGCAGGCGAATATGTTACCAATGAAATAATGCTTCGTAGTGGTAGTGGCATTCAACTACATTTAAAAGATAGTCAATGCACCGTATTAATGGAATGCAGTAGTACTGGTATTACTGTTACTCCAAATAATAGTGTAGGAAATAGCAGCAGATTATTCATTATTGAAGGAGAAAATGGAACAGCTTACAGTATTAAATTTACGGTTACTGATCTAAATTCACAAGTTCGTGTATATGTTATCAGTGGAACAGTTTCTGAAGGATTTGTTTCTACTGGACCATTCATCTTTGGTTATGGTACTGAATCTGACTTTACGAGCGGTAGCCCACTAATTATTGGTCATTATACAGTTGATAACTCGGGAGATTACCCAGTTTACAGCAAGGAAATGCCAATAATCAATGGTCATTGCATCGGCACCCATGTCAGTAGTCCATCAAGCACAGATGTAATCGCTCCATTAACTGAAGACGATTTCAGTGGTGTTACAATTTCCATGTGTGCTGCAGAAATTGTCAGATTAAATGCTAATGATGGTGCTGAATACTTCATCAGTGTTACGATTAAGAATGCAGCCGGTGATATTATTGCAAAATATGTATTTACTGGTATCTGTTCTGATGATGCTATTTATATCAAATAAAATAATCTAAGAATTCGAAGAGAAGGAACACATAAAATTGTGTTCCTTTTTTGTGCGGCTGAAAAGAGTTGGGGGGTTATAAATTGGAATTAAATTGCTTTGTCTTTCTTTAGGTAGTAAAATTAAGCGCAGCAAATAGATGCTTTAATTCTAGTAGAAAGGAACTGATGATTATGATTAGAGGACTCATTTTAGTTAATAGTTATTCCAAGTTAAACAGTCAACACCATCAGATTCTTCGCTTGAAAGAGGAATTTATCGCTTTGGGTGTCCAAATTGAGATCTTAACAACCGAGAATTTTCCCGCTTGGGTTGATACTGATTGTAAGTGTGAATTAAAAAACATTTATGATTTTGTCCTTTATCTAGACAAAGATAAGTACATATCAAAGATTATTGAAAATAGTGGTGTGAAATTATTTGATAATGCAGAGGGAATTGAAATCTGTGACGATAAGATGTTAACCCATATCGCCTTAAGCAATAAAGGGATTAAGATGCCAAAAACCATTCCAGGATTACTCTGTTACACACCAAAAGCCAGCATCAGTTTAGATTTTATTGATCGGGTCGAAAAGGAGCTTCATTATCCTTTGGTAATGAAGGAATCATATGGATCATTAGGCAAAGCGGTATATCTAATTAACAATCGGGATGAACTAATAAAGAAGTCCAATGAATTAATTTGCGTTCCTCATCTATATCAAGAGTTTATTAAGAGTAGTTTTGGTGTTGATATTCGAGTGATAGTAATTGATGGGAAAGCCAGCGCTTGGATGAAGAGACATTCAGTAACTGATTTCCGCTCCAACATTGAACAAGGTGGTCATGGCGAGAAATGTGTTTTACCACCAGCGTTTCAGCAAATAAGCGAGAAGGTCGCTAGAAGCCTAAATTTGGACTATTGTGGCATTGACCTACTGATAGGTCCAAATGGTGAGCCAATCGTTTGTGAGGTCAATTCTAATGCCTTTTTTAATGCAATGGAAGAAGTTACGGGTTTGAATGTTGCTAAAGCCTATGCTGAATACATTATTAGAAAGATTTCGGATTAGGAATATAAGAATATTCCTTTTTCTTTACTATTTTGTTAGATATAGTTAAAATATAAGAAGAAGGTAGGAGATAGGATGAATATTCGTCAGTTGCGCAAACTGCTTATTGAGAAATATAGTAATAAAGTCACAGCAATTGAAAATGATGGTTGCATCGTTTTGAATGGTACCCTTTCTTCGTGGGATCAAATAGTTGAAGCCGGATATCTAGCAGTTGATAAGAAAAGATATATTGGCGTTATTAATAATATAGAATTAGAAGGTATAACTAAGCCTACTATGCGGATGCCATCGATAAAGGATTCAAAACTAGAAGGTGCAACTCCCGATGTTTTAATCATTGGTGGTGGTATTTCGGGTGTCAGTATTCTTCGTGAATTAGCAAAGTATAAATTAAAACTATTATTGGTTGAGAAGGAAGCCGATCTTGCGTTGCAAGCCTCGGGGCGTAATGATGGTGAAGTTCACCCAGGTGTTGATTTGAAGAAGGGTAGTAAGAAACAATATTATGTAGTTAGAGGAAATGCGATGTATGACAAGCTCTGTGAGGAATTGAATGTTCCTTTTCGCCGCTGTGGTCAATATGCCATTTTTGAGCAAAAGTTTCTATCTATACCATTGAAGATCTATGCCAAGCAAAGAACTAAAGATGGGGCATATACAGAAGTGATTTCGCATAATGAATTACTCAAAAGAGAACCAAATCTAACAAGGAAGGGCACAATGGCTCTATATAGTCCGACCGCCGGTGTTGTTTGTCCTTATAGCCTTACGATCGCTTATGCGGAAAACGCCGTTCAAAATGGAGCCCAAGTAAGTTTGAATACCGTTGTTACTGACGTTAATATTGAAGCTGGCGAAATTGTCAGTGTTGCTACCAATCGGGGGACGGTTTATCCTCGCTTAGTCATTAATGCAGCGGGCGTCTTCGCCGAAGATATTGCGATAATGTTTGAAGATCATTATTTTTCAATTCATCCTCGAAAGGGAACCAATTCCATTCTTGATAAAAAAGCAAACGCCATAATTAAGTCTATCGCTTCTATTACAACTTCCGCCCATTCCAAAGGACATACTAAAGGTGGCGGCATCATTAGGACAATCGATAACAACATCTTGGTTGGTCCGGATGCCATAGAAACATATGAGAAGGAAGACTTTACGACTAATGTTGAAAGCATTAATCGGGTTTTTGATAAACAAGTAAATACCGCAAATAGTTTAAGTAAAGGTGATATAATCACCTATTTCTCGGGTATTAGGGCGGCAACATATGAGGAAGATTTCTATATTGAAAAAGGTCGCAATACTCATAATTTAATCCATGTTGCCGGTATTCAATCTCCTGGATTGACAACCGCACCAGCGGTGGCCCTTGATGTGGAGAAAATGGCAATAGAGATATTATCACGAAAGAAAAAAGTAGCGAAAAATCCCACATATAATCCAATTAGAATTGGTATTCCTTGTGTCAGAGAAATGTCCGATGATGAAAGAACTACATTGATAAAGAGCAACCCCGATTATGGAATAATTATCTGTCGCTGTGAGCAGATAAGCAAAGGCGAAATCATCGATGCTTTGAAGTCCTGTGTTGGGGTTCCAACCATTGATGGCATTAAGAAAAGAGTAAGACCAGGAATGGGAAGATGCCAGGGTGGTTTCTGCTCTCCTTTGGTGGCAAAGATTATCGCTGAATATTTAGATATTCCTCTTGAGAAAGTTAGAAAGAGTTCTAATGAAGCTTTTATAACTTTTGGTTCGACGAAAGAAGGCGGTCCCGATGAATAGATATCAAGTGATTGTTATTGGTGGTGGACCAGCAGGACTTGCCGCAGCGATTGAAGCTAAAAAGCAAGCCAAAGAAGTTTTATTAATTGAAAGAGAAGCTCGATTGGGCGGCATCCTAAAACAATGCATCCATGATGGCTTTGGTTTAGTGCGTTTTAAAGAGAAACTTAGTGGACCCGAATATGCCGAACGTTATATTGATGAATTCAATGAAGTTAAGATCGATTTTATGCTCTTAACCTTTGTGATTCAGATTACTAAAGTTGAGAATGGTTACATCGTGAAAGTAGTGAATACGGAAGGTGTCAGTGAATTATTTACAACTTCCTTGATTCTTTCTACGGGTTGTCGCGAAAGAACCGCTAAACAAGTTCAGATTCATGGAACCAGACCAGCCGGTATTTTTACCGCTGGTACCGCCCAATATTTTACAAATATTCTCGGGCAGAGAACAACTAAAACTTGTGTCATTTTGGGTAGCGGAGATATTGGTCTAATCATGGCTAGAAGATTGACCTTAGAGGGTTCAAAAGTAGTAGGTGTATATGAAGCGAAAGCGACACCATCTGGATTAACTCGCAATATTCATCAATGCTTAGTTGATTACAATATTCCTTTACATTTATCCCATACAGTCACTAAAGTATTTGGTAATGATCGTTTAGAAGCTGTTGAAATCTGTCAGGTTGATGAGAAGATGCAACCAATTAAAGGTACTGAACAGATTGTTAAGTGTGATGCTCTGATCCTATCAGTAGGATTAATACCAGAAAATGAATTGGCGCAAAGCCTTGATATAAAAATAGATAATCGGACCAAGGGACCCATTGTTGATGCCCAATGTATGACTAGTCAAGCGGGCGTATTTTCTTGTGGCAACTCTTTGCATGTTAATGATTTAGTAGATTATGTTTCTGAAAGTGGAGAGATAGCGGGACGCAGTGCTGCTATTTATCAATACGATAATAGTGACCTTATTGATGTTTCTTGCACCGATAATATGCTGTATGTCTTACCACAGAAAATAAATATCAAAGCCGACAATAAGAAAGTTATTTTCTATTTCCGTAGCAAGGATATTTATAATGGCTTAACTTTGAATGTTTTTGTTGATGAACAGAAAATATATACCCGAAAGTATCAGTTTTTGCGGCCACCAGAAATGGAGAGATTAATGCTCTATTTAGGTGATTATCAGTTAAATAAGAATTCCAAAATAAGATTTGAGCTTTTGGATGGTGAATCCAATGATTAAAAAGTTTGTTTGTATTGTCTGTCCTAACGGCTGTAATCTGACAGTTGAAGGAAATGGGAAGAGTTATATTGTTTCGGGTAATGCTTGTAAGCGTGGCGAACAGTTTGCCTTGAATGAGATGATAGACCCTAAGAGAACAATTTGTTCAACGGTAAGAACGGTTTTCCCGGAAGTTCCTGTCGTACCAGTAAGAGTATCCTCTGATATTCCTAAAGACAAGATTTTCGAAGTGATGAAAGAGATTAATAAGGTCGTAGTGACTTCTAAGAAGATTAAAAGAGGCGACATCATTATTAAGAATGTTTGTGGGTTGGGTGTTAATATCATCTGCACTAGTGACATCTTAATTAAATGCGATTTATAGGAGGAAAAGAAATGAGCAATAAACCTTATACTGGCTTTGAACCCAAATGGGTGAAAGAAGCCGCCCCCAAAGACAGTTATCGTTCCATCTTTAGATGGGGTGATCCTGATTTTGTTAAATATCCCAAAGAATCATTATATAAGATGATGAAAGAAATTTTTAAAATGACTGATGATGATTTTAAACAATATGTTGGCGATATTGGTATGGAGAAAGTTAAACTTGATCTTCCTTGTAAGTTAGATCAAAAACACATCAAAGCGCTGCAAACAATTGTTGGTGAAGATGATGTTAGCACCGATGATTATGCCCGGTTAGCGGTGGCCTATGGAAAGACAGCTTATGATGCGATGCGCTTAAGAGAGAAAAGATATGAGAATCTTCCCGATGTGGTTGTATTTCCAAGTACTACCGAGCAAGTCGAGAAAATTGTTAAATACTGTGTTGATAATCTAATCCCTCTCTATGTTTATGGTGGTGGCAGCAGTGTCACCCGGGGCGTGGAACCAATTATGGGCGGTATATCTTTAGACATGCGCAAGAACTTTAATAAAGTTTTGAGTTTTAATGAAGTTGACCAGACCATTACGGTTCAAGCTGGTATGTCTGGTCCCCAATTAGAGCAAGCATTACAAAATGCACCCCAATTGTTTAAAGCTAAGCGCCAATATACCTGTGGTCATTTCCCTCAATCTTTTGAGTATAGTAGCGTTGGAGGTTGGACCGTCACTAGAGGTGCTGGTCAGAACTCAACTTACTATGGAAAGATTGAAGATATTGTTTTATCACAGAAGTATGCGACCCCTATCGGCAATATTCAAACAACTAAATATCCAAGAGAAGCAACAGGTCCAAATCTAAATCAAATTATGATGGGAAGCGAAGGAACCTTTGGAGTATTGACCGAAGTAACCTTAAGAGTTTTCCGCTGGATGCCCAATAATCGGAAGAGATTTTCTTTTATCTTTAAAAACTGGGATATCGCTCAGCAAGCAGCTAGAGAGATGATGCAGTGTGAATGTGGTTTCTCCTCTGTTTTCCGTCTATCTGATCCTGAAGAAACAAGTTTAATGTTACATCTATACAATGTCGATGAAACAATTCTGGCTAAGCTTCTTATGGCTAGAGGCTTTAAAGATATGGAGAGATGTCTCTTCCTAGGCTTCACTGATGGTGAGAGTGGCTATTCAAAAAATGTAGCGAAAAACATAAGAAAAATCGCACACAAGTACGGTGGTATGAGTCTGACAGGAATTGTATGTAAGAGTTGGGAGAAAGGTCGTTTCAATGACCCATATCTTAGAGATACACTATTAGATTTTGGCGTCGTCACTGATACACTAGAATGTTCTGTGAATTGGTCCAATATGAATCAAGTTTGGGCGGATGTTCGCAAGGTTTGCCATGAGCTACCAAATACAATTGTAACTACGCATATGTCTCACTGTTATCCACAAGGAGCGAACTTATATTTTATCTTTATAACCCGGATGGATGGAGCGGATGAGTTTAAGCGTTACCATGCTACAATCCTTGATGCGATTCAAAAAGCAGGAGCTGCTATGAGTCATCATCATGGTATTGGCAAGATGTTTGGCCCTTGGCTAGAAGGCTCTTTAGGACGTAATGAATATGGAGTATTTAAAATACTCAAGAATTATTTTGATCCCAAGTATTTGATGAATCCGGGTGGAACATTAGGCTTAGATTTAAAGGAAGAAGAGAAGAAGTTTTTAAATCCAAACATAAAAAAATAGTACCAGGTACTATTGATTTGTTTTGGAAGAGCGGGCTTTAAATTAGATAAGCACACTCAAAAAATTTGAAAAGAGATTAGAAAAATCAATTAAGTTGGCATACTCTATTATTAGTAAGGCAGCGCCAACAATAACTAACACAAGACCAGTCACTCGATTTACGGTGGTTGGTTTTATTTTGTTTGCGAATAACGATGCAAGAATAGATCCTAATAAAGTCGTGATAACACAGATGATTAATACCATCCAGTCTACACTGGCATAGCCTAAAACAAAGTGAGAGATAGAACCAGTTAAAGCGGTGAAGGCCATAATAAAAACGCTAGTACCGACTGCAGTTTTTAAATCATAACCGAGTAGAGAGGTTAAAACTAATAGCATTGTTAAACCACCACCAGCACCAGCAATACCGCAGACTAAACCAATTATTACGCCAGCTATGGAAGAAAGGATGATTTTTTGTGATTTGCTCCGATTAGCGTTTCTTTCTGAACTTTTAATGGCTGGTTTAATAACAAATCTTAATCCAACTATAATCATGATATAGCGAGTGATATGACCCATGGTAGTTGATGGTAAGAAAGCCGCAATATAACTGCCGATGAAAGTAAAGATAATTGTGGTTATCATCATGTAAACACCATTAACAATGTCAATGTTTTTGTGATGCTTGTAAAGAATGGCAGCACCAGCAGATGCTAAAACATCGCTAGCTAGAGCGATACCAACGGCCATATAAGGATCTAACCCCAAAAGAGTTGTTAATAGTGGTGCAATGATAACGGCCGCCGATAAACCAGCTAATCCAGTTACTAGCCCAGCACCTATTCCTGCGACAATACAAATTACTACGATAAATACCATGCTATTACCTTACCCTATGCTACATTTTTGCATATTATCAGCTTCTTGCCAATAATTTTTAACTCACTATTACATATTATTATGTAATTATGAAAATAATGTTAAAGATTCTAATGTAAGATAAATATGATTCCTGGCGATGTTTATTTAAAGAGAATCTTTAAGTAAAGTTTGACATTAACCGCAAGTGATTTATAATTCAATTAGAGGTATTATGCATGAACACATTACTTGATTTTTCTCTTATTTTCTTTGTTGGTGCAGTTTTAGGCTGGGTGACAGAACTTTTATTCCGTCGTTTCTTCAGTGCGAAGAAGTGGATTAATCCGGGTTTTTTACATGGGCCTTATCTACCACTTTATGGATTTGGATTGTTGTTCATGCACCTAATCTTTTCTGTCGACTATTCAATGATTGTCGATATTAGATGGCTACAAATTGTTATCGCATTGTTAGTTTGCGGGATAGTGATGACCGTAACCGAATATATCGCAGGCTTAATATTCATTAAGGGCATGAAGATTAAACTATGGGATTATAGTGATCGTCCCGGCAACATTCAGGGAATCATTTGCCCATTATTCTCCATAATTTGGTTGGCGGTTGGCGCCTTGTATTATTTCTTAGTCAACCCTTATATTGATCAACTGTTAGTTTGGTTCCATGATAACTTAGCGTTCTCATTTGTGGTTGGTGCCTTCTATGGCGTTTTCATCATTGATTTCTGGTCTTCTATGAAAGTGGGAGCCAAGATTCGCAAGTTTGCTGCTGACAATCACATTGTCATCTCTTACGAGGAATTAAAGAGAACGATTCGTGAGAAAGCGGATGGCTTGAAGGAAAAAATTAACTTTATGACACCACTTACATCGAAAAGCAGTGACTTAAAAGAGAATGTTGAGAACTATATGAGCAAGATTAAAGAAAAACTTAGCGAGAAAGTAGAAGAATATAAAGTTAAAAAAGAGAACAGGCGGGGATAAATGTGAATAACAAAGAAGAATTAGAACAGATGCAGCTGAAACAAGTGTTTTGGGAGCTAATTGATGTTGATTTTTTAATGGATGTTTTATACAACTACATTTTGAATAACACCGAGAATCAAAAGATTCTCTGTGATTGTTTTAAAATTAATTCTATCGAGCAAGATACTGGAAGAGTAAAATATATGATTTGCAAGGTTATTGCTGCTCATCATCATGCTAACTGTATCATGATGAATGCTTTGGAAAAAAAGGCAGCTTTGAAGGATGAAGATTATAAGCAAAAACTTGCCAATAATGTCATGATTCAAATTCGTATTGAGCCCTATAACATGCAAGGATTAGAGAATAAGAACTTGTTCTTACAAGAGCCTTTTGTGGCTCCGGCAGTAGTTTATTCTAATGTTCTGATTAATGCCATTATTAGTCATCGAGATTTTACGAAAGCTCAGTATAAGAAAAATGAAGTAGCTTTTAGTTTAATTTATGAATCCTGTAAATCGGTCGCTTCGATTATGCTACTATTTCAGTTAGGATCTTACTCCCAAGCAATCACCCTCTATCGTAATCTGTTAGAGCAGATGGTTAGGTTGCAGATTCTTGAGAGTCACCCCGAGAGCTTAGATTCTTATTTGCGTTTTTGTGAATACAATATCGCTTATCAAAGAGAGACACCAACCAAGAAGTTCTTGAAAGAATTAGAAGAAAAGAAAGTTAGGAAGAATTGGACCCAAAACTTCTTACTCTATGGCTGGCTAGATTCGATCGAAGGCTATAATCATAATTATAGTTTTAAATCTGCCACGGACCTATTCAGTGATGGTGGTAGCACTTACAAACTATATGAATATGCTAGTAGGTTTACGCATGCTACCCATATTGGTTTAACTTATAATTGGGAGAATCTTAAGTATTACTTTGTTTTAAACACTTTGAGTATTTTCCGCTTCCTAGCGGAAGTATATCGTAATTACGCGGGAGGAAAACTTGAGATAATAAATGATGTTGATCTTTATGCTTTATTGGTTCAAAGTGGCAACGCCCTTCAACAAATAGTGAACTATTTAAGCGTAAAGCAAGGCTAAATAAGCAGCAATAAATCTAGGAAATAGAGAGGTGTTTTTCACTTCTCTTTTTTTGTGTTTTAGTCTCGCTCAAGCCTACTTCAGAAGGAAGTAGTCGTAAACAAGTGTAAGTCACAAAAAAATGGCAGAATGTGCCAAAATAGCCCAAAACTCACGGATGAGTAACGCTTTTTCACACTTAAAAAACTTTTGCTTACACACCGACCATGTTTCACTCACATTTTGTTCTCACACTTTAATATATTATATTGGCGTACGAAAGGAGTGCTGATGATATGGATTTACAGAAATATACCGTAAATGGTGTCGTTGATTATCGGAAGATTTTCGATAACTTACCCGAAGATATCAAGAAGCATTCCCAAAGAGTTTCAGAAATCGGGTTATTCATTTATCAAACCTGTTACAATGACCGGATGTACCAAGACGATGACTTATTCAATCCTCGGAAGGATGACAAAGTCGCGGAAGCCATTAAGCTTCACGATATCGGTAAAATTGGTATGCTGAATCTCAATCATGATTCCATCACAATAATTGAACATACTGAAAGAGCATTTGAAATATTTGAAACCAGCTTAAGTGCTGAAGGAAACTTCGATATAGTTTCTTCCCTCGCCTTTGAAGCCGCCTCCTCCCACCATGAACATTGGGATGGCAGTGGACTTCCAAGTAAGATGAGTGGTGAAGCGGTCTCCCTAATCGGTAGAATCGCCGCCATCGCTAACTACTTAGATCATCTGCTCTATGAAGACAAGTTGAAGTTTGATGCTATCATCTTCAATCTGTTGAAACAAAGTGGTACTGAATTCGATCCAACCATTGTTGGTTCCATCGTTTCTCATAAAAAAGACCTAAAGCAAGTAATGCAGAACATCAGTGAACAAATTGGTCGGGAGATTGAAAAAAAGCTAAAACCAAAAAAACCTGCTGTTAAGAAAGCTAGAGGAGCTCCAATTGAATTACACTTCCAACCAGTTATTGATCAGATGAGTAATCAAACCCTCTATATCGAAAGCATTATAAAACTAACAGATCGCTATTATGGCAGTATTCCTTCCGAAGTCTTCCTACCAATCGCTGAAAAGACTAATCAAATCACCGAATTGAATAAATGGAACTTCGAAGAGGTCTGCGATGTCATCAATCGCTTGAAAGAAAACAATCTTACTTTCCAAAAAGTTATTGTTAATGTCTCTGTTAAATCAATCACTAAGAGATCATTCTTACAATTTATAAGAAAGATGCTTAATGAAAAAGATCTAACAGCTCAGAATTTCATCCTTGAAATCTCTGATCGGGGCGTTGGTCGTGTAGACAACACCTTAATCAGCGCCATCGATGAACTTCGCCGGATGGGCTTCGGTGTCTGTCTCATAAACTTCGGTTCTGAGAATTCTTCCTTCGATAAACTTAACAAACTCGATGTTGATTCCATTAGAATTGATTCCGAGTATATCGAAGAAATGGGAGTTCGGAAAAGAACTAGAGATCTAGTTGCCAGCATTATCGAAATGTCCCGTAAGTTAGGAATTAGCACTATCGCAGATGGTGTTGAGAATAAAGATCAAGTTGATACATTGGTCGACCTCGGTTGCTCAATCATGCAGGGAAGCTTCTACAGCCAACCTCTAAATGAAAGACAACTAATTCAAAGTATGGCTAAGGCGGTGAGTTAATGAGAAAAAACAAACCGTTAGATGATTCTAAGGAAAACCGCAAAGAAGAGGAAGAGAAAAGGGAAAAGGTTCCCGCAACCGATGAAAAGAAGAAAAAAAGAAAAATTGGTTTTCTCGGACTCCCAATGCAGAAATACTTAGCACGAGGCCTAGCCAAAGGCGTCGTAAGAAGAGTAATGCTTCTAAAGATTGCTGGAATCGTGATGGCTGTATCAGCCACTGGACTCGCTGTGACATACGCAGTTGCGTCAGCTCTCGATGAGAACGAAAGATTCACCATTACAATTGATTATGAAGATTACCAAAAGAAAGGAATTTCACTAAGTACGAATCCTAATGACCAAACAAGTTATCGGGATATAATCTACGCTCAACGTGTTGATGCCTTAACAAACATCTCCTACGAAAAAGCAATCGCGCCAATCTTAGATGAAATAAAGCAGACAGATGGTTCTTACAATACTGTTAATAGTAACTATATTGCATATACCTTCTATCTCAAAAACTCTGGCAGTGTCCCAGTAACCTATCAAGAAGATCTGAAGATTCTCGAAGTCACAAAAAACTTTGATACCGCGATCAGAACTTTATTGATAAGAAATGATGTAACTACTATGTACGCCAAACTTGGCGCAGACTCAAACCCCGAGCCAGTAGATTACAGATGTGGCGGTGATGCTTGCGAGCTCACTACTCCATTCTACGATTCCACAACCGTCTTGAGTAATGAATATCGTCAATTCCAGGTTGGAGAAGTAGTCAAATACACCATTGTCGTGTGGCTCGAGGGAAATGATCCTCAATGTCTAGACCCACTTAAGGGCGGGGGGATTAAATTGGCGTTTGACTTCAAGATTATCGATTAACGACTTAATCTAATGTTGAAGTCACAGATCGAGGTATCCATTGGGGTGGTACCAAGATTAAGTTAATCCCTTAGACAGGGAAATAAACGGACGAGACGAAAACAAAAAACATTTCATTTTATAGGAGGAAATTTAAAAATGAAAACTAGAAAACTATTAGGAATTAAAGGTTTTATTCCAGCAGTCGCTATGGTATTAGCTTCTGCAACAATGTTAGGCGGAGTTTCTTATGCATGGTTCTCAATGAACACCAGTGTTAGCGCAACCGGTATGCAAGTAACCGCCAAATCTGACAATACATTCTTACTAATTGGAACTGGTAATGATGATACAGCCTCAGAAATTCAGACTGCTAATGCTATCACAACTGCACTTACAGTAAGCGATGGAGAGGCAAAAGTTTATCCTTCAGCTCCTGCTGGTGCTGCGACTTACACCTATGCAAAAACAACAGACACTACTTTAGATAGCGGCAAGACCTATTATACATATACTGCCACAGAAAAAGAATTTGCTGAAGTAACCCCTCCAGATGTCAATGATATTGCCACCTATTATGAGAGAACAACACTTACACAAGTTTCAAATGTCACCACGGCTGCTGATTTTGGTAACTGGTACACTGCAAGTGGTAAGAGTGCACAATCTACTGGATACATTGCTGACGAAGGCACCGTAAAAGCTCTAACCACTTTCACCGGATATGTTATTACAAAAACAGTTTATTTGACCGTTGCTTTAGGCGCCAATGCTGCTAAAAATCTTTCTGTAACAGCGGCAATTACACAAAAAACAAGTGGAAGTGACATCGATGCCACAAAGATTCTTGTTACAACAGATGATGGCGGTTTTGCTACTCTATCAAATACAACATCAACAGCTGATATTAAAGGAACCAACACCAACATAACAGATTCAACTGTTAGAACTGTAAACATTTATATCTATTATGATGGAAATGATGATTCTGTTTATACAAACAACGCTGTTAACCTCACGGGCACCGATATTACATTATCATTTGCAGTAACAGCTGTTCCTGCTGCTTAGTCTTAGAAAAACACTCTAATTTCACAAGGTTTGTGCTTACATATTTGTAGTATAAACTAATGATAATTAAAATTAATTCTAACAAAGATTAATAAAAATAGAGAAAATATGATGACTATTTAGGGCGAGAATCTCTCGCCCTTTCTCCCCAAAGGGGAAGAAAGAGAGAACAGACAAATTATTATGGAGAAAGATCAACAAATAGAAAAGAAAAGTACTGGCAAAAAAGTATTTGACATCATCACTTCGGTTATTTGTGTAATCATCGTTGTGGTCGCTATTTTTGTTTCGATCCAAGGGATTCAAAGCAGAAAGAACAATGGTGTTGCTACTTTCTTCGGCAAATGTACTTTTTCCATTCAATCTGAATCCATGTCTGGTACGTTTGAAAAAGGCGATTTAATTATTTGTGAGAAGTATAGCAATCAGACTTTAACTGCTGGCGAAGCCGGAGTTAAAGATGGAACCGTTATATCTTTCTATGATTATCTAGATGATGGTACTAAGTTCATCAACTCCCATAGAATCGACGCAATTGGTGAAGTTAATGGTGTGAAGTATTACACAACTAGAGGAGATAACAATGCGGGAATCGATAAGAGACAACGTACAGAAGCTGATATATTAGCGGTATGGACAGGAAATAAGATTAATGGTGCTGGTAAAGTTGTCGACTTTATCAACGGTCGAACCGGTTTCTTTGTGTGCATAGTCCTCCCAGTTCTTATTTATACGCTCTATCAAATATATAAGTTAATTATATTTATTACGGACGCGCGTAAAGAAGAGATTCTGGAAGAGGCTAAAGAAGGAACTTCAGATGAGATTAAAGATAAGATTATTCAAGAGTATCTTGCTAAGCAGAAAGCTCAAGCAGAGAAAGAAGCACTTAGTCAAGAAAACATAGTTGAATCAACCCCAAAAAACGATGAGTCGAATGAAGATAAGAAATAAACGGAAGATAAGAGGAAAGTAAAATGGAAGGACTAGTAAGATTCATAAAAGAAATATTAGGACAATTCTTTGGTGGATTTTGGGCTATCATTAAGGGTATTTTTGGTGGCGTTATCCAAGTTTTTGATATTCCAGCCTATGTAAAGGTTTTCCAACAGTATGGAAATGATTTTGATGGAATAGCTTGGATTCTTTCTATCTTAGTTATGATTTTCCTTATTGCCTTCCTAGTTGGTCTCGGCTTCTGCATCTACTTCCTAATCAGGAAGATTATTAGATTTAAGAGAAGCTTTGTTAGCCAAGATGAACTTTTAGCGGAAGTCGCTAAACTTAATCAAGAAGTGATTAAGGTTAAGACTGAGAAAGAGAAAATCTTAGGTTTAAAAGTTGGCCAAATAGGTGGCAGAGCGGGTGATATCGGTTCCGAAGGTACGGAAGCTGATAATGAGAACCCAATCAAGGAAGGCGAGAGCAGATTCTTTAAATTGAAACAAATCGATGAAGAATATGCAAACTATGAAGATCCAAAATTCAACGATACAATCTCTTTATCAGAGATTTGTGATATGTTCCGAAATTTCGCGTGTTCTAGAATGGGCCTATTCTATGAACCTAGAGTAATTAGGTTATTTATAGCAGCATTCTCATCTTCACGTTTGGTTATCCTCCAAGGTATCTCTGGTACTGGTAAAACATCACTACCATATGCTTGGGGAAAATTCTTAAATAACGATGCCCAGATTGCCTCCGTGCAACCATCTTGGCGTGATCGTTCGGAACTATTTGGTTATTTCAATGAATTTACAAAGAGATTCAATGAGACTGAAGTTCTGAAGAAGATGTATGAAGCGACCTATACTAATAAGGTCTATTGTACGATTCTAGATGAAATGAACATTGCCCGTGTTGAGTATTACTTTGCGGAAATGTTATCAATTCTTGAGATGCCATCGAAAGATGAATGGGTAGTTGACTTAGTCCCAAGTGGTTGGCCAAGTGACCCGAAACACGTTGTTGATGGTCGTTTCAAATTACCAGAGAATATGTGGTATGTTGGCACTGCTAATAACGATGACTCAACATTTGCAATCTCCGATAAGGTTTATGATAGAGCGATTCCAATTAACATCGATTCTAAAGGTACAGCTTTCAATGCGCCTTATACTTCAACTTTGAACCTAGATTATCATCATCTTGAGAAGATGTATGATGAAGCTCAATTGAAATATAAAGTATCCGAAGAAACGATTAAGAAATTGGATAAACTTGATGACTATGTCATCAATCACTTCAGATTAGCATTTGGTAATCGTATTGTTAAGCAATTAAAAGACTTCGTCCCAGCTTATGTTGGTTGTGGCGGTAGTGAAATTGATGGTATCGATTATGTTGTTGCTAACAAGATTTTTAGAAAGTTTGAAAGTTTGAACTTATCCTTTATTCGTGACGAGATTGATGGCTTGATCAACTATCTCGATGAGAATTTTGGTAAGAATAATATGATGGAATCCAAGTCATATTTGGAAAGACTACAAAAATTAATTTAGTTTATAAGTGATTAATGTTTAGGTAAGAGGAGGTGAAACCATGGAATACAAAGTAACTGAATTGTGTGAAGATTATAGTGATAAGTTAGTAAGCTTACTACAAGATACTGAGTTTTACGCATTCTTTGAAAGCATGGTTCATGGTGGCACCAATGAGATGGTTTTCTTACATCGTTCTTTAGATCATCAAGTCGATATGAGATGGGTCGAAGCGATTGAGAATTGCTTAGTTTCTTTTGATAAGGTTATTCGCAATCCGCGGAGATTTATTGTCCAAGAAGAAGAGGTTGTTCCTATTGGAATGGCTAGAAGAATTACCACTGAATCAATTAAACATTTAGCGCAACATACCAATATGATTGCGAAAGTTTCTGATGATGGGGCTGTTACTCCTAACCGTATTCTTGATGTTCATAAGGAAGAGAGTTTTAATACTTATGAAAATAGATTTCTTTATACTCTATTAACTAATATTGATTTCTTTATTACTCGTAAGCTTCAAGCTATGCGTGGTAAAACTAAATTAGAAGATGTTTCCTTAATCAAAGTTAACACTAATTTTAAGATTGGGGAAGAAACCCTTGATTATAAATTAGAGTTAACTGCTTCTAGACCAGTCGAAGTAGAACAAGATAATGTCAGTATTGATGATGATGTTACGAAGTTAGATGCCTTCGCTAGAATTGATCGTATCAGAAAGATCCTCGGAGGTTTTCAGTCTTCATCATTAATTAAGGCACTCCGTGGTTGTGCTTTAGTGCATCCACCAATTATGAAAACAAATGTTCTGCAAAAGGATCCTGATTTCAAAAAGCTCTTAGGTTTATGGAACTTTGTTGAAAGCTATCGTGATGCTGGTTTTAAGGTTGATTTAGAAGAAGAAGAGATTGTTCCTGATGAATCGTATAGACAACAACTATATATGGATATTGCGATTCAATATTTATTATTGAAGTTCAATACCAATAAAGTAGTTGATGCTAATTTAGACCGGCGGAAGAGACCCATTACCCCCAAGATTATGCGTCAAAAAATCCGTGATATTACTAATGATTTTAATCTTGATATCGATGAGATAAAAAGAGTATTTGTTGATGAAATCAAACGGTCAAATAAGATGCGCAAGAAAGAAGAAGATCGCGTTAAAGCAATGATTAACCGTGCCTTGGTTTTTGCTAAGAAACGGAAAGAATTATTGATTAAGCAAGAGAAAGAAAGAATCCTTAAAGAGAAACTCGCTCTCCAAAAAGCGAAGGAAAAAGCTCGTAAGGAAGCTGAACTTGCAAAACTTAAAGCTCAGAAGGATAAAGAAGCGGCGGAAAAGGCTCGCTTGAAAGCTCTTGAAGATCAAAAGAAAGCCCAGGAAGCTGCTAAAGTCAAAGCTGAGAAAGAGAAATTAGCAAAGCAGAAAGCGGCTGAACTAACTAAGAAGAAAGAACAAGCTGCTAAAGCTAAAGAAAAAGCCAAACTCGCGAAAGCTAAGGCTGACGCCATAGCCAAAGAAAAAGCAGAGGCTGCTAAGAAAACTCAACTCGAACGAGACGCGAAGAAGAAACAACAAGCATCTGAGAAAGCCAAACTATTAAAAGAAAAGGAACAAGCCGCCAAAGCGGAAGCCTTGAAGAAAGAAAAAGAGAAGAAAGCTGCTGAAACTGCCGTTCAAAAAGCTAAAGTTAAGGCAGAGAAAGATAAAGAAGCCCAAAAAGCCAAAGAAGCTTTAAAGAAACAAACTGCGATAGAAAAGGCTAAGCAACAGAAAGAAAAAGATAAAGTTGCAAAAGCGGAAGCTCTAAAGAAAGAGAAAGAGAAGGCCCAAAAGGATGCTCTTGCTCAGAAGCAGAAAGAAGAATTAGCTAAGAAGAAAGCTATCGAAAAAGAAAGAGAGCTCGAAAAACAAGCTAAGTTTAAAGCTGCGATGGAAGAACACGATAGAAAAGCCAAAGAAGATCTAGAAAGAAGAAAAGCTTTAGAAGCAGAAAGACGTAGAGTCGCTGAAGAAGAAGCTAAGGTTAAGGCTGAGCTTGCGAAAAAGCAAGAAGAAGAACTAGCCAAGCAGAAGGCCGAACAAGCTGCTTTGGAAGAAGAGAAACGTCGAGTCGCCGAAGAAGAAGCTAAGGCTAAGGCAGAACTTGCTAGAAAGCAGCAAGAAGCTTTAGAAATAGAGAAACAAAAGGCTGTCGAAGAAGAGGCTAAGACTAAAGCCGCACTTGCTCAAAAACGACTTGAAGCTCAAGCTAAGCGCAAAGCCGCCATTGATGAGAAGAAAAAACAAATGCAAGCATCCTTAAGAGCGGCAGCAGAAGCTGCTAAAAAAGAAAAAGAAGATGCTCAGCGTAAAGCGGCGGAAGAAGAAGCTTCTAAAGTCAAAGAAGCGTCTTTGAATTCACAAGATCCTAATAGTGTCGCTCTAAGTGAGAGACAAAAAGAGGAATTAGCTAAGCGTAGTGCCCAGTTAAAGGCCGCAGCAGAAGAAGTAGCTAGAAAGAACCGTGAAGATTTATTAAGAAGAAAAGCGGCTGGTCAAGATACTTCAAAAGAAGAATTATTGAAGCAAGACGATGAAGCTGATAATGTTGCTTTGAGCGAAGAACAAAAAGCCGAATTAGCTAAGCGTAGTGCACAATTAAAAGCTGCTGCAGAAGAAGTAGCAAGAAAGAATCGTGAAGACTTAGAAAGAA
>CAYIYR010000012.1:0-39322 GCA_964367815.1 uncultured Eubacteriales bacterium | reverse complement strand
TTTCTATAATGATATAATACGGGCATGGAAAAAAACAGAGAAACTAAAGGATTAAGTAATGAACAGCTGCATACCAGCAAATTCATTATCCGAGAAAAAGATGAGCCCGTAGTGGCTGAAGAGATAGATGAAGAGCCAATCGCTGAAATTGAGCAACCTTTAGTCGTGGAAAAGCCGATTGAGACTCCAACAGTTAAGAAGAAAAAACTGCTTGGTTTAATCTCACTTCCAAACAAAAACGTGGAAAAGTTAATCAAGCCTAAACATTCAAAAATAAGTCACCCGGTGCGGAATCGCCTTATTTATTTAGGAATTATCGCCATTTTATTAGCATTATGCATATTTTTAAATAATAACTTAGCCATTTCAGAGTTCATGACTAGAACCGTTGGTCGTGGTTGGATTTACTTTATTAGTTGCCTTACTGACTTAATTCCAATTAGT
This sequence comes from uncultured Eubacteriales bacterium, assembly GCA_964367815.1. Taxonomy (GTDB): domain Bacteria; phylum Bacillota_I; class Bacilli_A; order RFN20; family UBA1709; genus CAYIYR01. The sequence goes on along the minus strand of CAYIYR010000012.1, from coordinate 38,878 downwards.
GTTTTTGAACTACTAGTAGGCATTTTTATTCTTGTAATAATCTACGGCCTTATCAAAATAATCATTTGTTTTACAAAAAAAAGAATCACTCATGTTCTCAAAATAGTCTCTAATTTCGGCTTATTTTGTTTAACAGTAGCTTTTCTTTATGTCGCCTGTACTTCTTTTTCCTATCAACGTCAACCCGTAGAGATTGTTCAATATCAGCAATCATTAACTGGCAATGATGTCTCCACAATTACAAATTACTATATTGCTAAGCTTAATTCTTTGTCTGCAGAGATAGATAGAGATCAAGATGGGAATGTTAATATGGCTCACTATTATACTTTTAGAGAATTATCAAAGCAGATGGTCAAAGAGTATGAGCGTTTAGATAGTTCCTACTTTTCTTCGAAAACTCCTCTTGCTAAGCCTTTGATTACCAAGCATCTATTCGCAGAGATGCAAACTACGGGAATTACTTTCTCGCTCACCGGGGAAGCCAATGTCAATCCGATGATTCCAGATGTAGATATTCCCTATACCATGGCCCATGAACTAGCGCATACTAAAGGAGTAATGCGGGAAGACGATGCTAATCTAGTCGCCCTATATATTTGTGTGACTAGCGAAGATCCATTTATTCAATATTCTGGGTTATTTTGGGCTATCAGCCGGTTATTGACTGCAACTTACTACACTAATGAAACTAGTGTTTATGAGAATGCCGTTCGCTCCGTTGATGCAAAAGTACTCAAGGAAAGACAGAATTATTCTGATTTCTGGGAAAAATATCATCTATTAGATAAAATTCAAGACTGGTGGAATGACTTGTATTTAAAAATAAACGGGGTCAAAGATGGCACCGCTAGTTATATCGATTCAGAGCAAACAACAGATACCGGCGAAACAAGGAATGATGGTAGTAAAATCTTTGAGATTGAATTCTCACCCATGCAGAAAATGCTTTTCGCTCTTTATTATTCTAATCAGGAGTAAATTCTTCTAATATTTGATTTAGTATAAACACATAAACGTCCACCACATAGAGGTGGTCGTTTTTGATTTCAATAAGTCCTTTTTTCAATAAGCGCTCAACTTGATTGTGATAAACTTCAAGAAAATTTTTGCTGAATAATTTTGTATATTCTTGAAAACTTAGTCCATCTTTCAGGCGAAGCGAAAGAATAATATATTCATATTCTTGCTCTTCCTTATCAATATAATGTGTATCTTTATTAATATAGCCTTGGCAATAGGCGGAAAGACTGCGACTAATTTCATAGCGAATACTATTTTCATATCCACTAGCGCCCGGTCCAATTCCTTTATATTCTTTGGCGTACCAATATACTAAGTTATGTTTTGATTCATAACCCGCTTTTGCATAATTACTTACTTCATAGCGCACATAGCCCTTGCTACGCAAATACTCATAGATATAGGCATACTGTTCAGCTTGAAGATCATCATCTAAGGCCGCAATATGCTTGCAAGAAAAATAAGTGTTTTGCTCGACAAGCAACGCATAAGTGGAAATGTGTGGAATAGCGAATTCTTCAGTCAAGATATCTAAATCATTTCGCAATATCTCATTAGTTTGTTTGGGTAATCCAAACAATAAATCACAAGTAATATTAGTGATTTTATTTGCCCGCAAACTAGCAATCAGACTTTTTACTTGCTGATAATCATGTTTGCGATTAATAGCTCTTAACAATTCATCATTGAATGTTTGAACACCAATACTCACCCGATTTATGCCATATCTTACTAACAAACCTATCTTTTCTTCCGTCATATCTTCGGGATTGATTTCCATACAAAACTCGCAATTTGAACTCTTATAATTGCTCAATTTAGCTAATAATTTTGTCAATTGTTCAACACTTAAGGAGGAGGGCGAACCGCCACCAATATAAATACTATTATAACTATCTTCGCTATCTTCAAGTTCTTTGAATAAAGTGACTAAGTATTCATCGGCCCATTTCTTATTGTAAATGACCTTTAAAAAGTCGCAATAATAGCAAAGATTATGACAAAAAGGCACATGTACATATAGTGCCTTTTCTTTATTTTTCATCTTTTTCTTTTGAAGATTTTTCATCCTCAGTTTCTTCTCTCTCCTCTTTTCTTTCTGTTACAATCATCTTATCAACAATTTCTTTAGCGTTGGTCTTTTCATCATTCTTATTTTCTTTATCCGGATTAAATTTATCCTTCAAAATCATTGCTAGAAGCATGATGACAACAAGGCCACCTAAAATATATACTAGTTCCATTAATTAACCCTCTTTTTTGATATCTACTGGCGTATAAACAAACTTATTCTTGATTTGCTCTTTCCGATATAACCCTAGTGAAGTCATGAAATCCATCGATGTACGAGCGGTTTCATAGGCACAACCTGTGAAGTTCTTGAATTGGCCAATGGTATAATAGCGACCAACATCATGATGATTAGCATAAAATAGTGCTTGATGATAGCGAATAAAAGGATTTAATTCAACTAAGCCTTTAGCAATACCATCAGCATCTAAATCTAATAGTTTAGCAACATCGGCACTAATATCTTCGACGTTTACGGTATTAACAGGAGCCATCTCAACCTTTTTAACAGGTTCAACGACTTTTCTTTGGTCAACGACAGGTTTCAGCTGCTTGGCGAAAGGATCTTCAATGAAATCATAGTCAGCCCGCAATTTCTCTTCGGGTTTCTTATATTCATGATAGACTTCTTCTTCCTCTTCCTCATTATGAACCACATTGATAGTTTCGCCTTCATTCATATCAATCAATGTTTCTATCTCTTTTGGGCTCGTCTCAGCAGGAATTTCCTTCTTTTCTTCACTAACTGGAGAAAAGACTGGTTCTGCCGGTTTATTGATATAAACAATTTTCTCAACTGGTACTTGAACTTCTTTAATCACTTCTTTAACAACTGGAACTTCCTTAATAACCGGAACTTCAACAATCTTCTCCACTACTTTGACTTCATCTCTGATTGGTAGCGGGACTTCAACTGTTTGAATGTTGGTCGTTTTCCAATTTAGAGCCTCAATAAAAGTATCACAGAGGAAGATAATAACATAAGTTAAATCACCACTAGTTCTCGTATTCTCATAGGCGGCTTTTAACTTCTTTTCTTTCTTAATCAAATATTGAGCCAAGGAAGTATAATAACATGCTTCTCCATAGCCCGAATCAGCAAGTACTTTCTCCACCAGAATAATTGCTACATAATGCGAGAACTTATCAAAAGGAATAATATATAAAATATAAGCATAAACAATGGCTGCAATGATAAAGGGCGACAATTCATAATCAGCTTCATAAAATTCAAAAAGACGATTCATGAACTCAACAATACGATTTGTGGGAGCTCCTTGAATATCTTGAGGATTTAGACTGCTGATATCCCCACTGTATGTTTCTTGGGAACGATAGCGAATAATCTTCTCTTCGCTATGAATAATTCTATTATAAATCTCTCTAACTAAATTGCGGCTTAAGCCATAGGTGATACCCTCACTATTTAGATAGCGAATAGCTTCATAAAAGCCAAAAATATGACTATCTTTGAGATGTAAAGAATGAGGTTCAAGCATTAAATCGATATCTCTTTCGCCAACTTCTAGATCAGCATAATGGGCCAATACTAAAAGATCTTCTTTTAAAATATCATCTTTAAACTTCTGCAAACTCTTGGTATCCGAAATGCTTTCTTTCACTTTATAATTCTCAAAAATCAAACTATAATCAAACATCTTGCGCTCAGCTGAATTCGCATGAGCCATGATTGATGGTGTTAATACAATAGTGAAAGGAAAGTTATCAAAGCGTTTAAGTGGTAGCGGAAAGCGATATTTCTCACGATAATCACTAGTTAAACGCCAGGCACTCTCAACATAAGAAGGTCCTAGGACATTAGTAATCTCCCGTTTAGATAAGTATTCCGAGTCTGTGAATCTTTGTTCAAATTTGTTTTGTTGCATATAATCTCACCCACTTCTTAATTCATTATAACAAAATAATGAAAAATAAAAAGAACTTCTGACTAAAAAACTACTAATTTTTATATGAATAAAAGAAAAAGTGGGCTGAATCCCACTTTCCATTCATTAATAACTACTAAAAATAGCCTACTCACAAAAAATACAAATTTGTTTAATTAAGTGATTTCAACAATATTAGCTTATTTTTTCCACAAACCGTGTAGATTGCAATACTCATAAGCAGCAATCAATTTTTCCTCAGCACTTAAAACAAATTTAGCTTGGGGAACACTGGTTGGGGTTAGATTGACACGATGGACCCCAAGATTGGTTTCAATAGCAATCCATTGAATGTAATGCGCTGCTGTCATTGGGTGAGCCACTGAGCCAACCTTTACAATGACTTCATTACCCTCAACTTCTACTACTGGTACGTGCTTTTCAAAAGCACCATCAGTGGTGTTAGGAACCAATTCTTTCATTGGCTCGCCACAGCAAACAACTGGAACACCGGAATCAACTATCTTTTCAATAATATTGCCACAATGTAGACAACGATAAAATTTAATCATTTTTTTATCCTCCATATTTTGTACTTTCATTATATTTTGGAAAAAACAAAGTGTCAATCAATATGCTTAACTTTCGATGCTCCGCGTTGCAACTATATCCGATCCCAGTCCCAACACATTCTTAATAATGACCTCACCACTTTTAATCGGTGCTTTGACAACGACCTTGTTGATTTCTTTCATTACCTCAAACATCTTCGCCTTAGGAATATCGTTACTAGTCTTAACTGGTAATCTAGTCAAGTTATCACTAATCAATTGCACGGTTGATGTTAGATTGCGCAATGGATTAGTGGCTTCATTATGACCATAGGTTGCACCCCGTGGGCAAAAATTACCGGTAACATTTAAATCATCATCCACTTGCAAATGACAGCCCCGAGGACAAACAATACAAATAAATTCTTTCATTATTCAACCACCTCCAAAGTAATTTCACCATTTGCTGGTAAAAGCTTCTTTTCAATCACAAGACTCACCATTTCTGATGGCAATAAGAATGGTTTAAAAACTTTTGATATAATCTGCCCATTGCCTTTAACGACTACTCTGACACCATTAAATGGCTTGGTAACCCGGAAGTTGAAATTAACTTCCTTCTCAACATTTTCCAGATGAATATGTGAAGGTAAAACATAGCCAATGCCATTCAAAGCTTTGGTCTCAATTGTTGAATTACTCTTCTCTACCAATAAGCCCTTGATATAACGGGCAGCACTGAGACCGGCTTTTCTTCCTTCCGCTGTCACAAAGTCAACTAAATCATGAACATGTAAAGCATTCCCACAGGAGAAGATCCCAGGCATTGAAGTTTCTAAGGACTCATTAACTAATGCCCCTCTGGTTTTGGGATGTAAAGGAATCATAATCTGTGTCAATAAATCAGTATCTGGTATCAAGCCAATTGAAAGCAACAAGAGATCGACATCAAAATACTGTTCACTGCCTTTAATCGGTTGTAGATTCTCATCTACTTTTGATAGTTCAATTCTTTCAAGTCTATCCTTACCAATTATCTGCGTCACCGTATGACTCAAGTAGAGAGGAATGTTGAAATCATTTAGGCATTGAACAATATTACGATTTAAGCCATTGGAATAGGGCATCAATTCCGCTACTCCCAACACTTTTGCCCCTTCTAATGTCATTCTTCTAGCCATGATTAAGCCAATATCGCCACTGCCTAAAATAAAGACTCTTTTTCCAGGCATATAGCCATCAATGTTCAAGTAATGTTGAGCCACCCCTGCGGTCATAACCCCACTAGGACGATCGCCAGGAATCTCAACCGAGCCTCTTGTTCTTTCTCGACAGCCACTAGCTAGCACAATTGCTTGTGCTTTAATAATCTGTCTTCCCTCATTGGCGTTGGAGTAAATAATCTCTTTATTTGCTTTTATCTGAAGAACGGTTGTTTCTAATTTATATTCGATATTTCTTTCTTTAATTTGAGCGATAAATCTTTCCGCATATTCCGGACCACTTAATTGTTCTTTAAACTCTTGCAAGCCAAAACCACTATGGATGCATTGAAAGAGGATTCCTCCTAGATGATTATCTTTTTCAAAGATAACAATCTTCTTTATTCCTTGATCATACGCACTAATGGCGGCGGCCATTCCCGCACTGCCACCACCGACAATTGCTAATTCATATTGTTTCATTATTTCTCCTCCTTACTCTTGCCAGAAAAGAGATAGGAGCAAGAACTACCATACTTAATTTTCCCAGGATCTATTTTCAATTCCCGAGCCAAAATTTGAACACACAATGGTTCGCAGAAACCGCCTTGACATTTGCCAAATCCCGGTCTGATTCTCTTTTTAATGCCTCTAATTGTGGTCGCTCCACAATTACGATGAATAATATCACAAATTTCGCCTTCGCTAATCTTTTCACAGCGACACACTACTTTACCAAAGCAATGATCTTTATCAATTAATGCAGCAATCTCTTTTGGACTCATTCTCGCCAGTTTAATTAATGGGCGTCGATAAGGATTGAAATGCGGATTATCTTTTAAGTCAATACAATTAGCGATCAAAGAAACAACATACTTTGCGATAGCTGGTGAAGAAGCTAAACCGGGAGACTGAATCCCAGCTACCTGAATAAATCCTTTATTCAATTCATCTTCCTTAATAATAAAATCGCCATGAATATCTCTTGCTCTTAAGCCCGCAAAAGATCTGATAGTTTGATTGAAAGGAACATCCTTCATCATTTTGGTAATGTTCGCTTTGACTTCTTTTAAACCAATAGCTGTAGTTGCTAAGTCTTGGGAAAAAGCCTCATTATTATTTGGTCCTATTAAATAGTTCCCATGGGTTGTCGGAGTAACTAAGATGCCCTTTCCTTTTTCACTTGGTAAAGGAAAGATGGTGTGGTTAACATAGACTTTTTCAAAATGATCTAAAACAAAATATTCACCTTTACGTGGTGTTATTTCGATGTCAGTATTGCCAACAATTCTCGCAATATCACCACTTTGTAAACCAGCAGCATTCACGATTACTTTGCTAGTGAAATTCCCAGCATTAGTGATGATTTGATAGCCTTCATCCATCTTCTTTATATCAGTTACTTGGTGATTAAGGTATAGTTCTACGCCATTATCCATAGCATTTTCCATCATTGCCACTGTTAATTCGAAAGGATTCACTATTCCACAATCGGGCGCATAGAGGGCACCACAAATGTTATCTTGAAGATTGGGTTCGCTAGCATGAACCTTTTTGCTATCCCACAATTCAACTCTAACCGCATTTTGTTTAGCTCTCTCAACTAATTGTTTTAATACTTCCATTTCTTTTTCACTGCTTGCCACAGTCAAAGATCCTATCCGTTTGAACTCAACATCTAATTCTTTGCTGATCTGATCAAACATTAGGTTTCCTGCTCTATTTAATTTGGCTTTCAAAGTTCCTGGTTTGGGATCATAGCCCGAGTGAACAATGGCACTGTTGGCCATTGAAGTGACTTCGCAAACATCATTTTCTTTTTCAAGGACGGCCACTTTTAGTTGATATTTTGCTAGTTCTCTAGCAACACTACAACCAATTACTCCTCCACCAATAATTACGACATCATACATATAAACACACATCCTTTATTTATAGGTTCTAGTTGAGGCAACTGCTTTCAACCAGCCATTATATAGTTCATCAACTTTATTTTGATCAAGAAGAGGCTTGTAAGTTGCACAAATCTTATGATTTTTAACAATTTCTTCTTTGGAATGATAGTAGCCAATCGCTAATCCAGCCAGATAGGCGGCTCCTAAGGCTGTCGTTTCCAATGTCTCTGGTAGATGAATCTCACATTGCAACAAATCACTTTGGAACTGCATCAAAAAATGATTAGCTGTTGCCCCACCATCAGCTGCTAAGACACACAATGGTAGATGGGCTTCTTCTTTCATAACCTCCATGACATCTTTGCTTTGGTAGGCGATTGCTTCAAGAGCAGAACGAATAAAATGTTCCTTCGTGGTTCCTCTAGTTAAGCCAAACATCGCCCCCCGAGCATCATTGTCCCAATATGGTGTTCCTAATCCCACAAAAGCCGGAACTAAATAGACACCATCATTCGAGGCAATCTTTGTCGCATATTTCTCGCTTTCACAAGCCATTTTAATCATTCTCAGTCCATCTCTAAGCCATTGAATGACCGAACCACCAATGAAAACCGAGCCTTCCAAAGCATATTCTACTTTATTATCTAAACCCCAAGCGATAGTCGTTAATAGACCATTCTTGGAGAAAACAGGTTTCGTCCCGGTATTCATCAGCATAAAGCAGCCAGTACCATAGGTATTCTTGGCTTCACCAGAATTAAAACAACACTGACCAAATAATGAAGCTTGCTGATCGCCAATAACACTAGCAATAGGAATCTTTATCTCCGTAGCAAAAGGCGAAAGCTGTTCAGCATAGCCATAAATCTGACTCGAGGGACAAACAGTCGGTAGCATATTGCGAGGAATGTCGAAAAGTTTTAATAACTCCTCATCCCATTCCAAAGTATTAATATTGAACAACAAGGTTCTGGAGGCATTTGTATAATCAGTGATGTGGGTTTTGCCATTAGTTAGTTTCCATACTACCCAAGTATCGATGGTCCCACAAAGCAATTCTCCTCGCTCAGCCATTTGCCTAGCGCCATCAACATTATTGAGAATCCATTGGATTTTAGATGCGGAAAAATAAGGGTTAATAATAAGGCCCGTTTTCCTGTGGATTAATTCTTGATAACCTTGATCAATTAAGGCATCAGTTATATCTTGTGTCTGTCTTGATTGCCAGACAATCGCATGATAAATCGGCTGCCCGGTTAACTTGTTCCAAACAACTGCCGTTTCTCTTTGATTGGTGATGCCAATGGCTGCAATCTGCTTGGGGTTTAAACTTTTCTTAATCATTACCCCGGAAATGACGTCGATAACCGATGCCCAAATTTCGATTGCATCGTGTTCGACCCACCCAGGATGCGGGAAGTATTGTTTAAACTCCTGTTGTTCCATCGCCACATTATGTCCGCGTTGATCAAATAAAATAGCTCTTGTACTGGTGGTACCTTGATCTATTGCTAAAATATACTTATCCATCTAAATCCACCTCGATTTAATTATATCACTAAAGAATATGGTTAAAAAGAGCCAAAAAGGCTCTTTATGCCTGCATATGTGTAAAGAAAAACACCATCGCTGGTGTTATTTACAAATTAAAGCAATTCCAATAGATAACCAATCGGATTATTATTGTAAATCCACTTGGCAAAACCTTTTACCGATTCCTCACCCAAATGCATATCACTAACTATCCATTCGGAAACAGATTTCAAGAAATTCGAATTGACTAGAACGGCAATTCCCATTGTGATGGCACTAATAATTACCACGCCTAAGGCTAAGCTGAAGATTCCACCGAGAATTCTATCGAAAGCGCCTACAACATTCTTCTTACCAATATCTTTAAATATCCGGCGAAGAATAAGTAGGATAATACGGACAAGAATTAAAATCACTAAGAAGGCAAGAGTAATTAAGATTGCAGTTGTTATTAAATCCGAAATAGCAATTCCTAAGGTCTGCGCTTCCGTATTTGCTAGAGCATCAACAATATATTTGCTGAGGAAATTTGGAATATGGAAATCTTTTAATCCCTCTTCGATTACAGCTCTGTTAGCTTCGCCACCTGGTAAATCCGAAGTGAATAGTGAGCCCATTCCATTAACCCAAACAAGTAATTTCTCATAGATTGGGCTTCTAAGCGCCCCCTCCATCAGTTTGGCTCCTGGTTTGCAAAGAAAAATCGCTGCTAATAAAGAAATAATCCCTTTGAAAGATGAAAGAATATAGTTAATAAAACCTTTTCCTATACCCACAAAAAACATAATCAAAAGTATAACTATAAAAGCAATGTCAATTATTCCGAAAGTGATACCAAATAATTCATAACTAAATCCGGCATATAACATTTGAATCAACTCCTTCAATTTTTGTCATAGTAGCAACATTCTACCAAAAAGCCATTAATCTGTATAGTGCTTATCCATAAAATCGACAAATTTCTGCGTATGGTAAGATTCAACACCTTTTTGATAGTCTAAATAGTTGCTAAATGTCTTTCCAACTATTGGATTATCGGTAGTATCTCCATAAGAAGTCATTGTAACTTTATAGGTTTTACTACTCTCATCATATTCTAACTTATCATTAAAATAGACTACATAGTCTTTCAATACTCCCGATTCATAATACGCAATTGTAGGGATTTTTCCACGGTTATTGTTAATATCAATCTGCGTTAGCTTTGTAAAATCGTTCCAGATATTTTCGTTCTCACCGTTACCACTCTCAGTTTTATATTGTCTGAACTGTGATACCTCAAAATAAAACCATTTCGGTCCTTCAGCATTACTAGCTAAGAATTCCTTTAGATAGTGAGATTCTAGATAACTACAATCACCACAGGACTTCCAGCCATAATAAACTATCAATTTCTCTTCATTGGCAAGTTTTGGTAATAACTGTAAATAATTCACTTCAATTAATGTTGGCATAATAACATATTCCTGCAAATAAGTGCTAAGACCATCTTTACTATTGAAAACGGTAGCGTTGCTAGTCATATTAGTCTGAGCTAGTACTTTTCCATCTTTAAAGATAACTAAGCGAGGATTGGATGAGTATTTCATTGGCGTCGAAAATAGATCCTGAACTCTTGTTGTTTCAATGCTATAAATAACAGCACTTGTCTCCGCGATAAATGGTTTTAATACATTAGTAGAAAAAGCACTACAACTAATGCAGCCATTAGCATAGACATAGAGTAAAAAATCATCACCGGCAGACTCAGTACCACTAGCTTCTTTACTTGCTAGTTTAAGTGCTAATTCATCATGTGATAAATCTATTGTTTCCGAGATATCCATTTGTCCATTTAGCTGAATTCTTTCGACTTTCTTATTGCAACAAGCCAAAGTAATCAAAAGAAACATCGCTAAGAAACTTATCCAAATCTTTTTCATTTGCACCATCCTTTAGAATTTATTCTAACATTCTTGCAACTTCATTGCAAAATAATTCAGCAGACTTAATACCGTCAACCGCGCTAGTGACAATTCCCCCAGCATAACCGGCCCCTTCACCACAAGGATATAATCCTACTAAGTCAACCGATTGATATTTTTCATTTCTAACAATTCTAATGGGAGATGAGCTTCGACTTTCAATGCCTAACAATAAGGCATCGGGATTAGCAAATCCACGAAGCCTTTTATCTAGCAATGGTATGGCTTGTCTCAGAGAGTCACAGATAAAATTTGGTAAACAATCATCTATACTTCCAAGCGTAATTGCTGGTCTAAAAGATGAAGGTCTATTTAGAGTAGATGTTGTTTGTTTTGCAAGAAAATCTCCGACCCTTTGGCCGATTGCTTTTTGTCCACCCGCTAATTGAAATACTTTTTGCTCATATTTTCTTTGAAATTCAATTCCACTTAAGGGACTAGCACCTGGGATATCATCAACGGTTACATTAACCAAAAGAGCGCTGTTTGCGAACATAGAATCCCGTTGGTAATTACTCATACCATTCAACGCTACTCCATCCAATTCGCTACTAGCAGCCACTACTTCACCACCAGGACACATACAGAAGGTATAGACAGTCCGCTCATTTGGCAAATGAATAATTAGTTTATAATCAGCGCTTCCTAATCTCGGGTGATTATAGAAATCGCCATACTGAGCCTTATTAATTTCTTCTTGCAAATGCTCGATTCTGACCCCCATCGCAAAGGGTTTCTTGACCATAGTTATTTGCTTTTCATTTAGCATCACAAAGGTCTTGCGTGAGCTGTGTCCTAAGCAAAGAAAAGCAGCCTGTGTATTAATTGTTTCTTCGCCATCTTTATTTTTAACAATAACGCTATCCAATCTTCCATCATTAGTATTGTAACCAACAAACTCCGTTTCAAAATGAACTTTGCCACCTAATTGGATAATCTCCTTACGGATATTTGCTACTACGATTCTTAATTTGTCAGTTCCAATATGTGGTTTAGAAAGATATAAAATATCTTTTGGCGCCCCAAAATGAACAAATTCTTCCAATACAGTCCTAACATGAACATCATTGGAAGATGTAGTAAGTTTACCATCACTATAGGTTCCTGCACCGCCTTCACCAAACTGAATATTTGATTGGGGATTAAGTTCACCCGTAGCGAAAAAATGCTCAACATCGATAGTTCTTTCTTCTACACATTTTCCTTGTTCAACAAGAATTGGTTTTAATCCCTTTCGTGCTAGATACAAAGCATTAAATAAGCCACAAGGTCCAGCACCTATAACCACCGGAGAATAGTCAGTATTTAATTCTTCTTTAACAATACAAGGATGAATTGAATCTTGATCAATAGCCATAATTTTATTATTAAATCTAATCTTGCTTTCGTTATCAAGGCAGACGTAAAAGCTACCTATAAATACGATGCTTTTCTTGTCTCTCGCATCAATAGATTTCTTTGCGTATTCATATTTATTTATCTGACTATCATTGATATGTAACTGCTTTGCTATTTTCCTTTTTATCGCAAATTCATCATCATCCAAGCCGATGACTATATCTCTTATTAATATCATTTTTCTCTTTCCTTCGCAATAATGCTATGGGCAATTTGATAACCACAAGCAAAAGCAAAATGGAGATTATAACCGCCACATATTCCATCAATATCAAGAACTTCGCCGCCAAAATACAGATTGGGATGCTTGCGTGATTCCAAAGTCCTTCTTTCGACTTGAGACAATTCAATACCTCCACTTACTACTTGATAGATATCACAATTCTTTTGGGTATTCACCACGCAAGTAAATTCCTTTATCGCCGTTATTAAAGATTCTATCTCCTCATCTGTTAAACTTCCACATAGACGTGAGCCCAATCTAATAGCAGCTCTTTGATAGATTTTATAAGCAAGCATCTTGCTAAAAATTCCCCGTAATAAATATTCGATTGAATAATTCTCAAAGCGTTGTTTACGGAGTAAAAGAGTATTGTGCAGTTCTTTTACATCCTGTTGAGGTAACAAATCTAGTTTAATCTTGCAGACTTTCATTTCCTTATCAAGAACCTTGAACCTTGCTAGATAACTTGATAACTCAAAAATCGCTATTCCGGATAAGGAATCTTCCTTAAACAGTATTTCGCCTTCTGACTCATATTGACTATCATCAATGAAAAGAGTAGCTTTAGCAGCCACACGAATACCTTTCAAGGATTTGATGTCATCATTAACCAAAATAGGTCCTAAAGCCGGCGCCATCTTAGTATATTTATAACCTAGACCAACGAGTGCCTCCATAATAGGATTGCGTTTATATTTATCGCCGGCATTGCTCCCAACTGTTATGACCAGAGCATCATACTTTTCATCAAAATCTTTACCACAAACATGATATTTTTGATACCGATACTCAATTTTATCAATCAGAATATCAGTCAATACTTTCACGTTGTAATAAGATAATGGCATTACTAACATATCTAAACACGAATTCGCACTATCACTTAGTGGATAGATTCTCCCCTCACTATCGACATAACTCATGACTCCGAGGTTATCGAACCATTTAGTTAGAACTTGTGTTGGAAAAGTTTGTAGGATTGGCTTTACAAAATCGGGATTATTATATGCTAAAGGATTGACATTCAGATTAGAAAAATTGCAACGTCCGTTACCACTCATCAAGATCTTTTTTCCCACCTTGGAATTCTTATCAATGATATCTATACAGATTGAATCTCCGAGGTTCTTCTTTAGCTCGTTAGCAACTAAAAGGCCACAAGCTCCACCACCAATTATTCCTACTTTATACATTAAGAGTTTCCTCCCTTATAATAATTTTCAATATCGGTAGGCGTGTAAGTCGCTCCAAGGCTTGGCTTCCAACTACCATTATTCGCATCTGCAGTCATCATATCAATCTGCATCAAATCTCTTAAAACATAACCCGTTGTTACATAAGTCTCATTTTTAAAGAATTGAGCATTGTAATCTTTCTCGGAAAGATAATCAATGACACACACACGATAGGTTTGCGTGCTGACAATATTCATTTGTGATAGACCATCCCGATAGGAGATGATGCTGCCACTAGAATATTGGTTCATCCAATCAACAAAGGTTGACCCGAGCATCTCAACTGACATAATGCAGTTGTCAAAGGGATTCAGGGCGTATAAATCACGGATGGTCCATTCTTTATCTTTCACAAATCCATTGCCAATGCTACGTAGACCACCAGTATTAGTAATACCAATATCACAATCTAAACCTTTTTGAATAACTTGACCTGCCCATTTATACAGTTGACTCTTACTGCTGATAGTTTCACCAACAATAGCAACTCGACTATCCGCAATAGAGGAAATACTAGCACTCTGCGCAGATACAACCCGGTTCACATCAGGATTCACCGCATCGCTACTTAATACTTCGACTAACAGTGAACTTGCATCAGTTACTTTTTTGCTAGCAGAAAGTGACAAAACAATCTTACCAACATGAGAGCCAGAACTTCCCGCCTCAACCGTCGCTAGATCAACACCGGGACGGCTAATCATGTCTTTATTACGAGCATGAGAGTGACCATTAATTACGGCGTCAACATAACTTTCACTACCAAACTCAGCAATCTTCTCATCTATATATTCACCATCATCGTGGGAATTAACAATCACCACATCACATTTCTCTTCACTTCTCAACTTTTTCGCTAAGCTTTTAATAATTGCTACTGGTTCTTTGAAAGTATAGTCAGCCACTCTTGTACCCAAAATATCGCTTTCAAGCTTATAGCCAATGGTAGGAATTATCCCCACCTTAAGTCCTGCTTTTTCCACTATTGTATATTCATCAGTCCAAGAAAAGCGCTGATTAGTTGTCTTATGATAAATATTAGCACTACCCATCGGGAAATTGGCTTCTCCATTGCTAGTTTCACCATCAAAGTAGTTAGCAATTTTATCGATGCCCCAATCAAATTCATGATTGCCAATGGTCATCTGATCAAAATCCATCTCATTCATAGCTTCAACCACTGCTCGACCCGCTGTTAAATTCGAGACAATGCTTCCTTGAAATGCATCGCCAGCACAGAGCAGAATCGTATTGTCTTTACCATATCTTTCACGGTTTTTGTTTACTACCGTTGCAACTCTAGCTAAACCTTTATAGGAATCATCGGCTTCAATCGCCCCATGTAAATCATTGATGGACAATATGCAAAGACTATTTGTTTGTTCACTAGAAGAGCTTGCAGAAGAACCTGATGCTGAATTAGTAAAAGAATTAAGGTATTGACACCCTGATAATAGCGAAACAAATAATACGCTGACAATAACCTTGGAAATCGTTCTCATATTTAATACCTCATTTTGACAATTAATTATAACATATATGTTACCATTTGTCTTAGTACTAGTTTTTTTGATGAAAAAATAGTAAAATTAAGTGAAGGAAATTAACACAGTATGATCAAATGCGTTGCAAATGAATACGAATTACTAAGATGGGTTAAATTCACTAAGAGGATTTATCCCCGAAGCAGTAATTTTGTTCCCCCATTATATAAAGTTTTGAAACAAGAACTGCGAGTTCAAGTTTTTAAGTTGCATAAATATACTGCCTTAATGTGCCTACGTGATAAGAAAATGGTCGGACGGGTTTTATTCACTTATTCAATCAGCAAAGTAGAGAAAGTTAAGACCTGCTACTTCTCTTATTTTGATTGTTTTAACGATGAAAGCATTGTGAAAGAATTGTTTGATTATGTAATTGAAGACATGAAAAAACACGATTGTCACAATCTTGAAGGAACCTATTGTCCCTATGATGCCGATAACAAAAGAGGAATCCTTGTTGAGGGATATGAATATCCCCCAATGGTTTTCTGTTCATATAACTATGAATATTATCCTAAATTGCTTGAACAATATGGATTTGTGAAAGCCTATGATACTTTAGCATTAAGTGCTGATCCCAATGAAGAGAATCTTAAAAAAGCCGAACATATGCACAGTTTAGTAACCAGAATGCTCCCAAACATCCGAGTTGAGCATCTTGACATCAAGCATCCTGATCGTCAATTACAAGATCTTGTTAATATTATGGAAGAAGCGACAACAGAAATGAATTTTACTGCCGCCCCCGATATTTCCTTCTTAAAAAACTTTGTTAAACAATATAAATTCTTCTTAATTAGTGATTTCATCGCTTTGGCCTATGATGGTGACATACCAGTTGGTTTCACCGTAGTTCTGCCTAATTATAATCAGTTATTCAAATTACTTAATGGCAAGCGCAACCTTATCCGGATTGTGATTAATAAAAGAAAAGTTAATCAAACGCGGGGTATACTCCAATATGTTATTCCCGCCTATCAAAAGAAAGGTGTCATAGGTATACTATACAATGACATAATGCATAATGTTGTCAAACATAAATGTCGTGTATTCGAAGCCTCTACTATCTTAGAAAGCAATGTTGATTCTACTAATGTTGTCGAAATATTTAAGGGTCGAATTTATAAACGTTATCGTATATATCGGAAGGCGGTTTAAACATGATAGTTACAATTATTCAAGTTATTCTAATGCTAGCAATACCATTTGTTATTTTCCTTTTTCAGCAGTCAAAACTGATAAAAGCAATTGGTCCAATTGCCTTAACCTATGCTTGTGGTATTCTTTTCTCTCTAATTCTTTTCCTATTAGGAAAAGCAGGAGTTGCTGGAGCGGTCGCTAACTATACAATTGGTTCAACTGGCAGTTTCATTATTGTTGCTATCGCCATTCCTCTAATCCTTTTCTCAACAAGTCTGAAAGAAATCAAGAAATTATCTAAGAAAACATTATTGTCTTGGCTTTCTCTAGTAATCTCTGTAATTATCACCACAACAGCTGTCTATTATATTTTTGGACGCAACGTTACCTTTGGGCGGGCTTTATGTGCAATGGCAGCTGGTTTATATACGGGCGGAACTCCTAATCTAAATGCCTTAGGTGGCACTTTTGGTGTCGATTCACAAATCATTAATTATGCGAACCTGTCAGACATGATTTTTGGTGGTATCTTCTATCTATTTCTGTTAAGCATTTGTAAACCTCTCCTCTCTAAAATCTTGAAAGCCAAGGGCGAGCAAGAATACTTAAGCGAAGAGACCAATATTGAGAATTATGAAAACGTAACCATCAATAAGCAATCTATTAAGAACAATAAAAATCTTATTTGGACCTTCTTAATTGCCTTAGGCTGTTGTGCCATTAGCGCCGGAGTAGGAATAGTAGTTAATCTTCTTACCAACAATCTAATGTTTGATGGTCCTTATCTTGTTCCCTGTCTCATGGGCGGGGTTACCGTTCTAGGCATCGTGCTTTCGTTCAATAAGAAAGTTGCGGCAACAAAAGGCAATTATGCGCTAGGACAATATTTGATTCTCGTCTTTTCTTTCGCTATCTCTTCTGTTTTAGATTTTAATCAACTCAGCTCTGATTTTTTCAAAATATTCCTTCTATTTATGGTTATCACGGTAGGAATTCTCATTATCCACACAATCATTTCCAAAATATTCAAATTAGATGTTGATGTTACAATGATTACCATGACTGCCGGAATCTATGGTCCTGCCTTTATTCCCGCTATTACAAAGCAAATAAAGAATGACAAACTCACTGCTCCAGGCCTAATATGTGGATCAATTGGGTATGCCATAGGAACCTTTCTAGGCATGCTACTCTACTTAATTTTTAGATAATAATGAAAAATGCGCCTCATCTTAATGAAGCGCATTATTTATAAACTATTATTTTTCCTCGTCTAAAAAGAATTTTCCTTTGAAGAAGTTCTCGTTGCCAAGTTTTCTGGCTGTTAGTCTAAATACTACACAACCATCGGGGCAAACAATCGTTTTTGAATATTGACCATCGCCACCAATGTTTTCTAAATCGCCACCGCTTCGAACCGCTTCCATGACCGGAAACATAATCATCATTAATTTAGGACAGATTCCCTGTCCTTTATCATTTACTGGGCAGCCATAAGTAGAAGTATATTTATCACCAATCTCTTCACCATTGCGGCAATATCTTTCCGTGTGGTCTCCCCGCAAGAAGCCGACTACTTCAATGGTGAATTCATATTCTTCGTTATACCATTTTTTCATATTTCAGACTAGGATAGTAGCGGCAATATTGTGACAGCCGCATTCTCATTCATAATGTTCTGACCAATGATGACAGACAGCACTCCTAGAACAATAAATACACCCACAAGAATCAGAAGATATACTTTCTGACCTCCCTTTGATTTTATCAAAGAAAGCGCAGTTATAATTAAGCCTAGTACTTCAAAGACTAAAGAGGCAACCCAACCAACTGCAACAATTAATACCAAAATTATTAATGGCAAGAAGGCAGTAAAAATGTTGATAATAATCCACTCCATGGAATTCATCATATCAGCGAGAATGGCATCTACATCTAAGGTTGCAACAATCAATAGTGTTAACGCACAGGCTACCGCAAGGATAGTCATCAAAATAATTACAATCGTTCTGAAAACTTGGCCACCTGTTTCTTTCTTCTTGTATTTGAAATGGCGAACAATCTTCTCGCCACAGTTTGGACAATATTGTTTCCGTCCAACACTTTTTCCACAATTTGGGCACTTCATTTTTTTATTCATTCCTTCCTGTTTCTTGTCTGATTTCTAATTGAATAATTCTTCTTAATGTATTGTCCCACAACTCCGATATATAATCAATAGTACAAACTATTGAAATCGTTTTCAATTTAATACCAATTGTGCTTACGCATGCCTTTTCCGACAAAATGAAAACCTAAAGTAGCATAAAATTCATCATTATCACTAATTAAATCAATCCTTGTTAAAGGAACTAGACCATGCACATACTCGATCAATTTCCGTCCATATCCCTTACGACGATATTCTTCATTGATTATCAATTCTGCAATAAAAAGAGTGAAAACGCCATCGCTTATTCCCCTAATAAATCCACAATACTGTTTATTATCATAGAGAACATAACTATAAGAATTATTTAAAGCTAATAGATATTCATCTTTTCTTTCTTCATAAAAGCTCTGCCATTTCTCCAGCATTAAACTTTCTAAAATATGCTCATAATCACGCCCATAATCGTATTTTTTGATTGCTAACATCTTCTTCACTCTCCTAGATAATATTTAGTAATTCTTTGCAGATTAATACTAGATTGTATCTAATCCCTTCGCGGCTACGCCAAGAACGATTATCCCATTTTTCTTGTGATACATCATCGCCAGCATAGATTAATCCCGCATACTTAACATTCCGAAACTGAGCGACCGCCAGACAGCCTGACTGCTCCATCTCCACAATCTTGGCTCCTTCTTGTTTTCTTAACAATACCTTATCGATTGTCTCACGATAAAAAGCATCAGTTGTCCAAGCTAAGCCACTAAAATGGGGGACACCATTATCAGTCAGATATTGGTCTACTAGCTTATTAACACTTTGATCAGCATAAATAATTCTTGAAGGTTTAACGTAGTGATAAGAGAATCCTTCATCCCGAATAGCTCCCTCAACAACCATTACATGACCAACATCAATAGTTTTATCTAACACTCCTCCACCACCGCAGAAAAGAATTTTTTGGATTCCCATGCCAATGAGTTCATCAAGCCATCCGGCACAAGCAGGACAGCCGATTGTACCATGCATCAGCAAAACATCAGAATCAATAAACTTATAAAGAACGATGGTATTTTCTCCAACAATTTGCTTATATAAAACTATTTTTTCTTGCTTAAGCATCTCTTCGATAGCATCACCAAAAAAAGTAATAACTAATTTGATGTATTCTAACCTGCCATACATCTGAACAGAATGGGTCGGATTGATAAGAGCCTCTTTGTTGTCATCAAATTCCAAAATTGGATATTTTGCTTTCTTAATCATACTATTCTACTTCAACTACTCCATTTTCTTTTACGGTAATCTTCATGCCATCTTTGACATAATTTAAGAACTCTTCACCAAGAGAATCAACTACTGGCATCGAAGAGTTTTCTAGCCATACATCTTGGAGGATTGCCCCAGCCGCAGCTAGTGAGTCGATTGGCTCGGAGAATAGCATACAAGCTGGTTGTCTGTTCATCGCACAGGCACAGTAAAGGACAAGTCCACCGGTTGTTGAACCAATGGTTCTCGGTAAACAGAGGGCTTTAGCTGCCATTTGTTTTCCAAATAAATCGGAATTGTTTTGATCACCACAAGTCGCATTCTTATCACCAAACATTAATGCTTTTTGAAAGGATGCTAAAGTATTAAGTCCACCATGTGAAACTAGGGCTTCGGCACTGGTTGTGCCATTAGCAACAATTCTACCTTTAAATACCTTCATTATTTAACACCTCCTGTAATTTGTTGGAGAATCTCATCATCAGTATAGTATCTTGCTGTTGTATATGTCCGCAGCTTATTACTAGAAGTAATAACCGGCATTTTCGAACTCAATGGATTATTCATATACATCAAAGGACAGATGTAAGAAAGAATAACTCCCGTCTCCACAAGTTTCTGATAGTATTCAGTCTCTTTAAACTTCTTAATCACGGCTGGAGCTGCTGTGAAAACAGTTGGAATAACAACTTTCTTTTTCCCTTTAGCATTTAAAGTTCCTGTAACCTTAATCGTCCATGATTTAAGTTGTTCCATACTCATATGGGGGCAGCCCATAAAACAGAGTTTTGGTTTGGCATCTTTTTTCTTCCAAACAATCGGATATTCCTTATAGACTCTTTCTAATTCAGCATCATCAACAACATAAATCTTGGCATCTTTCTCAATTAGTTTTCTTCCACTTTCAACGGCTTCTGGTGTAATCCCTTCAACGTGGTAAAGACCAACTGCACCATTAGAAGCTGTAGCAGCACCAAAATCTTTTAGATAAGTCTTGGCGGCATCATCAAGTTTTCCTAACCATTTGTCTAAGCCAACAATATAAGAAACATCTTCCATAACTTTCATTCCGATAGCGGAACCCAACAATTGAGCTTCTGGTTTCTTACTGGTCTTAATCTCAATAATCCATTTGGCTTTTCTACCTTCATCAGTTAATAAGCCAAAACGTGGTACATAACCAACCGCTGAACCCATCAAATCAATAATTCCTGAGTTCCGATTACATCTTGCTCCTAATACGGAATTGGCATAAACAACGGCTGAGGATTCTGACCAAGAGAGGATATCACCTTTCTTGGGTGTATTTCCTATCTCGTTCATATAACAAGTACAAGTAAAGGAGTCTCTATCAATTAATCCTAGTTTATCTAATTGCTCTTCATATTCTTCTTGCTTAGAATACATAATCTTCTTAAAGACAAGATTTTGAATAAAAGATGATGGAACATTGGGATCAAGAGGTTTTGGATCAGCCGAAAACTTCTGCTTTGAAACTGAACCAGTATCAATTAATTGGTCCAATAATTGATAAACAGGGGTTAAGGCTTTTAAACCAAATGATGTAACCAGATGATTATATTTGCTCGTAATTGGAATCATTGAGTCCGCATCAAATAATTCGCCATAGCGGACCATTGTACTCATTACTTTCGCTTGAGTATCACCAAACTTACCATCAAGAATTTCTTGTTGTTCTTTTGTTAATTTCATAATTATTTCCTTTCAATTTTAGATTTTCATTGCAACATCGTAGGCCTTCCAAATAACCGAGCGAAGGTTTCCGACCTCATTGCAATCACCGACTAAATAAACATTCCCACTCTTCTTTGTCAGTGGTGCGGGAATATAACCGGCTGAACTGATAACACTATCACAGGCAATCTCAAATGTTTTGCCATCTTTATTGGTGCAGATAATTGATTTCTCTTTCACTTCTTTCAGAAGTGTCTCTAAATGGACAGGTACTTCTTTAAGGGCAAACCACTCTCTAAGGTACGAACTATTAGCTAAACAAACACCCTTTTGGGGAACCAAATCATCCTTCATTTCTACAATAATTGGCTTATGACCATTGAGAGCAAGTTCATAAGCAATCTCACTACCAGTTAAACCGCCACCGATAACGGCAACCGTCTGACCAACTTGATCTTTATTCATTAAATAATCACAGGCTTCAATCATTCTTTCATAGCCGGGAACCATTCTTAATTGTCTGGGAGTTGCCCCAGTTGCAATAACAACGGGTTGGCCACCAAATTGACTGAGATCTTTGATATCGCTGGAAAGATGAATTTCAATATTCATATCTTTCATCTGCTTCTTGTACCAAGTTAGTAAATCTCTTAACTTTCCTTTGAATGATTCAGAAGAAGCGGCGATAAAGGTTCCGCCAAGCTCGCCTGTCTTCTCATAGATGACTGGGTTATGACCGCGAAGTTTTAGCACTCTAGCAGTTTCCATTCCGCCAATACCGCCACCGATAATTGCCACCGTTTTGGGAGAAGAAGTTTTCTCAATGTAATGCTTATCCCATTGCATCATCTCAGCATTTACAGCACAGCGAGCTAGATGAAGACTATCGCCTAAATCTTGATCATTTGGTACACCTTTATAGTGACACATATTGAAACATCCAGCATGACATAAAATACAAGGACGAATGTTGCTGGCATCATCATTTATTAATTTGGTAACCCATTGCGGATCAGCCAAAAATTGACGAGCAAAACCAGCTCCATCAATTTCCCCTTTGCTTATTGCTTCAGCCGCAACTTCGGAACTCATTCTACCCGCACACACTACTGGAATATCAACAAATTTCTTGATGTGAGCGACATCTTCCAAGTTACAATTTTCTGGCATATAGATTGGTGGGTGAGCCCAATACCAAGCATCATATGTTCCATTATCACAATTGAGCATATCGTAGCCAGCATCTTGAAGATACTTTGCCGCAATCTCAGATTCTTTCATATCCCGCCCAGCTTCGATATACTTCTCACCGGGTAATGCCCCTTCTCTAAAACCTTTTGTTTTAGATAAAACTGAATAACGTAAAGAAACAGGGAAATCAGAACCACATACTTTCTTAATGGCCTTGACAATTTCCACGGCGAAACGATAACGATTTTCTAATGAGCCGCCATACTCATCGGTTCTCTTATTAACATACTTCAATGTAAACTGATCCAATAAATAACCTTCATGGACAGCATGAATTTCCACACCATCAACCCCGGCGTCTTTTAATTTTTTTGCGCACAAAGCGAAAGCATTAATAAATTCTTCAATCTCCTCAACAGTCATTTCTCTTGAGGGGACTTTATCTGACCATCTATTAGGAGATGGACTTGCTGAAGCACAGATCTTGTCAAAATTAAGAACTGGTTTAGCTAAAGTCCGCAGTATCTTGTTACTATAAAGCTTTTCCATTACAGGACTAATTGTAAATGACCGTCCAAAACCAGCTGTTAATTGAACAAATAACTTCGCACCAGTTTTATGAAATTCTGGCATCCATTTAGCAAGGTCTTCATACATCTTATCATTCTTATATAGCCATTGACCAAACATCGGATTATAGACAGGCTGACAACCAGGAAGTACTAAACCAACATTATTTTTAGCAATTTCCAAGATAAACTTCGCACCATCTTTGTCAAAATGGTTTTTTTCCATCCAGCCCAAAAGATTAGTGCCACCCATGGAAGTCAAAACAATTCTATTTTTGATCTCACAGTTTTTTATTTTCCACGGGGTAAATAAAGGCTCTAAATTTTTATTCATATTTTTATCTCCTTATAATTATATAATCAATTATAACATATCTAGGTTTTCAGACCAAGATGCCGAAAATAAACAGTAATTTTTTTCTGTTTTAACTAATTTATTTTCCCTGCACTCAGCTTAATTATTGAAGCATTACTGGTTTAAAATGGTCATCATCATAGAAAGTCTATATTACTTAACTAATTTTTGAATACCTAGTCCTAGGGGATTAGGACCAGTATGAACTGCGATAGTAGCTCCGATTCTTGCTAGCTTACAGTGAATTGCAAAACCAATTTTCTTAAACTCATTTGTAATTCTATCCAAAAATTTAACTGCTTCTTCCTTATCATAACCATATCCTATAGCCATGGCATAATCATTGGGATTAAGTTTACCTTTATGAAAATAAGATATGATAGCATCTATGACTTTTAATATTGATCTAGCTCGACCAATAGCAACGCCTCTGTTATGAATATCTCCGTTTTCTAAAACAATAAGTGGCTTAATTTGTAACCCTTTACCAATTAAAGATGAAACCTTACCAATTCTACCACCATGAGCTAAATAATCTAAACTGCCTACAGTAAAGAAAATCCGACCCTCTTTTTTAATTGCTTCGGTTTGCTCAATAATATCAGAAAAACTCATGCCTTTATCACGCATAGTGATCATTTGTTGCAATAAAAGACCTTGAGCGACAGTATTGATTATCGAATCTATTACTTCAATCTGCGCATCTGGATTCTCATCTAAAATCATTTGTTTTGCAATTAATGCCGATTGATATGATGATGAAAACTTTTGAGTTATACAAAGACAAATCACGGCATAACCTTGGTCAATAAATTTCGAAAAAAGTAAAAAATAATCGTTTGGATTAGGTGTAGAAGATTTAGGAAATTCCTTGGGATTATCAATCATTCTTTGATACATATCAGCAACAGTTAACTCAAAGATTTCTTTTTGATAGTTCTCTCCATCAAAAGACACGCTAAATGGTACTAACTCTACTTTATATTTAGCAGCTTCCTCTGCAGTAAAGTCACAGGAAGTATCACTAACTAATTGGATTTTGTTCATATATTTCTCCTTCGGCTTTTTAGCCTTTTCATAGAATAGCACAAAAAAATGATTTGTAAATTAAAAAAATATTTAACTGAATTTATTGAATCTATCATCAGTAAAAAACTCAATAAGAAAATAAGGTATATGTCTTCATACCCAAGTGAATACGATTATTTTGAACCTAGATTGTAAACTCATAGAATTAAGCCTTGATTGCGATATAATACGATGTATGGATTATTTAAACTAAATATGGTTGATTTGGCAAAAGTTGTTGTTTATGAAGTATATGATAACGATCGGCAGATCGATATCACCTTTTGAAATAATGTCATCATAATTTCTACAAAGTTTATCTATTTCTTCAGGTGTTTCAAATGGTTCTAACGGTCTAAACCTAATGATCACACTACCATCTGCACGAATCTCATCTATTTCATTTGATGTTGTTTTGAATTGACCACCAAATGATGATGGTAAAAAAGCATACATTTTTTTATGAAGTTGAAGTATTACATTTGCCGTTATAGGCATATATTCAAAACTCTCATGCACCATTTCAAGAACGGCTTTATAACCGAGGATTTCTTGTTCGTCTCTATTGCGTGGCGCCGTCTTCTCTTTCATCAATTGCTTAAAACGCTGATTAGTTGTTACAATTCCTTCAATAGCATTTGAAGATTTTGTGCTTTGAATTTTCGCAAGTTCAACAAGCCTTTCAAGCTCCATAGGTTTTTGTTGTAGATATAATTGTTGTCTGCCTTTATATTCATGAATCAGTCCGATATACCCAAGTATTTCCTTATCCTAGCGCTTTTCTCTTAAGAAGTTGTAATTGAATTCACGCATAATCGCTTTCTCCTTTTAATAATCGCTTTTATTGTACTGAAAAGTAAGCGATTTAGCGCTTGGCTTCAAAGCATTTAAGATACAACTAAATATCTATCGTTTCCCTCGTGAGGCTTTCATTTAATGCTT
Source organism: uncultured Eubacteriales bacterium (assembly GCA_964367815.1). Classification (GTDB taxonomy): domain Bacteria; phylum Bacillota_I; class Bacilli_A; order RFN20; family UBA1709; genus CAYIYR01. The sequence goes on along the minus strand of CAYIYR010000012.1, from coordinate 12,972 downwards.
CTTTTGCAAATTTAATATCTGCATCACAATCTACACCAGTTCTTTCTGCATTTTTTTCCATGCATGTAATCAATTCATTTGATTTAAAAATTCCACTTAAATCATCATAAACTGAACTAATGTAATATATTTCATCTATGGAAGCAGAATTTAAATAATTAACCTTTCTCCAAGATTTGGAAACTATTTCAACATATAATGGTGGAGATGACGGGAGTCGAACCCGTGTCCAAAAACTGTCTCACCGAGGTCACTACAGCTTAGTCAGTCTTGATTGTTTCATCACCCATTCTGAGAAAGACAGAAAGAACGAATGACTACCCTATATTTTTTTCTACCCATCCTTATAGGTATCAAACAGGCCTATTCCCTCTTTATTACACTGTTACGATAGCGGTGGAACAACTACCGGCAGCGTCGCCACTCCCCTGAGGGGGCAGATATGTGCTAGATTAAACTAAGCAGCGAATGCAAAATTTTGTTCGCCATTTAAGGCTTTTTGGTGATAACGTCACCACTCGGCTGCGCCCTGGGCATTACAAATCCCTGTCGAAACCATGACATCCCCATGTGTGCGAGATTAATCGCATGAATATACTAGCGGAAATCCACTAATAATGCAAGAACAAAAATAGTATCATCTAGATAGATGAAAAGACAATTGCGACAATCAAACAAGCGATTAAAAGAAGAAGTCCCAAATAGATTGGAGCCGTCAAACCATTCAAGCGCCAGAAAGTAATAAGCTTTTTATAATCACTTGAATTGCTTTGCTGATTCTTAATTACTTGCCGACAAAAAATGATGAAACTCACTACAACCATAATAATTGCGAACCCTGCAACACTAATAACGGCAATCTCCCATGCTTCCATTGAATCACTTCCAATATATATTATACCAAATTACAGAATGTTTTTCTGCTTTTCTTAGTTAATATTCTCTTTAGTATGTTATACTAATTCTATATCTAGGAGGTATAACTTATGCGCATTGCTTTAATTGCCCACGATAAGAAGAAAGATGAAATGATTAAACTCGCTTTAAAATATAAAGATGTTTTAGCTCAACATAAACTCTATGCGACTGGTACTACTGGTACTCTTGTTATGGGAGAAACCGGTTTAACTATCAAAAGAATGAAAAGTGGTCCACTAGGTGGTGACCAGCAAATTGGCTCCATGATTGCCGATAATTCCTTGGACTTAGTGATCTTTTTACGAGATCCTTTAACCTCTCAGCCTCACGAACCTGATGTATCGGCTTTATTAAGACTGTGTGATGTGCAACAAATCCCCCTTGCTACAAATGTTAATAGTGCGGAAATCATGTTGCACGCCTTAAGCAATGGCGAAGTTGAATGCCGCAAGGGCAAATAACTAATGAAAGATAAGATTAAGAATTTATGCATCCTCTTTTGGACCTTCTTTAAGATAGGTCTTTTTACCTTTGGTGGTGGGATTGCTATGATTTCCTTAATTGAAGCGACAATAGTTGAGAAAAAGAAATGGGTAACTAGTGAAGAAATGCTAGATATTATTGCGATTGCCGAATCAACACCTGGGCCCATTGCCGTTAATTCAGCAACATTTGTTGGCTATCGCCGTGGCGGAATACTCGGAGCAGTCTTTGCAACTCTTGGCGTTGTCTTCCCCTCAATGATAATCATTACTATCATTGCGATTTTCTATGATAGATTCATGCAATATAGCATTATTCAAAAGGCTTTCAAAGGCATTCTTTGTGCTACTATTGTTTTAATATTTGCAGCGGGAATAAAACTCTTTAAGCCATTAAATAAAACTGGTAATCTGATCATTAACTGTGTTCTTTTACTAGTGGCTTTTGCCTTGGTCTTATTCTTGAACGTAAGTTCTATCCTACTAATTGCCTGTGGAGGTTTGTTTGGCTGGATTGTTTATACCTATTTCTTAAAAGATAAAAATGAGGAGGAACAGAAATGATTTACTTAAAATTATTCTGGACCTTTCTTAAAATAGGTCTGTTTACTTTCGGTGGCGGTTATGCCATGATACCAATGATAAAAGATGAAGTGTTAGGTCAAGGTTGGCTAACCATGGATGAATTAGTTAACTTTATCGCTGTGTCAGAAGCTACACCAGGGCCATTTGCTGCTAATATAGCTACCTTTACTGGCTATTCACAAGCTGGTGTTTTAGGAGCGATTGTTGCTACTATGGGTCTCATATTACCATCCATTATCATTATTATTATTGTTGCGAAAATATTTACAAGTTTCAGTAAGAACAAACATGTTAAAAACGCATTGAAAGGAATTAGGCCAATCATTGTGGGATTAATTCTATCGGTTGGGGTTTCACTTCTCTATACAACTATTCTTCCCGATGGGTTTGCGAATCTAAGTACATGGGTATGGCAACCACTCGTAATAATAACTGTCTGTGCGTTCTTTCGCTTTATGTTCAAAAAAATGAGTCCAATACTAATAATATTGATTGCCGCAGTATTAGGAATGATACTGTATAGTCTTTGATAAAAAAATAATTTATGCAAAATAAGTATTGACACTAGGTCATACTATTATATAATGTATAGTAGTGAACAAAGTTTACTATCAAACATTTTTAAATAACTTTGTAGTTGAAAGGAGTAAGGCAAATGAATATTCAATTCAAGAAAGGTGTGTTAGATATATGTGTTTTGGGATTGTTGAGCAAAAAAGATTATTATGGCTACGATATATCAGAAACTATATCTAACCATATCGACATCGCTGATGGAACAATCTATCCAATATTAAGAAAGCTAAAAAGTGATGGCCTTTTGACAACTTATCTATCTGAAACTAGTGGCGGACCACCGAGAAAGTATTATTCCCTTACCGAATTGGGACGAAAAGAATTCGGAAAAGTTAGCAAAGAATGGAAAGAATTTGTTGGAGCTGTCGATGATTTACTAAATACTAAGGAGGAGATTGAAAATGAGTAAAAAAGAATATTTACTTGAATTGGAAAAGCAGCTAAAAAGCCGAAACATTCCAAATATTATGGATATTATTGAAGAGTATGATGATCATTTCTGTCATAAAATTGCTAATGGATTTAGCGAAGAAGAGATTGCGCACAAACTTGGAAAGCCTGCTTTAATCGCTGATGAATACCTAGAAAGTATTTCAGATCTATCTAAACAAGAGCATCAGAACAGATTTCTTAAAGGACTTAGCTTGGCCTTTATTGATTTCTTTGCCGCAATTGGTTTTATTATTCTATATGCTTGGGTAATTGTGCTAGCAGCATTTTCAATAGCTTGCTTTGCTTTAGGAGTATGTGCGCTTACGACCTTAAATATCGCAAATTTAATTCCTACTATGCCATATTGGGCATCAATACTTCTTGCAATTTGTAGCATTGCTCTTTCTGTGCTAAGCGCTATCGGCACAATCTACTGTTGCATGTTTGCAACAAATCTGGCCAAGTCTTACATCAGCTGGACCCGTTACGTTATGGATAATATCCGCTGTCTTAATGATTCATTGCATCCAAGCATTAGCCCTAAGTTACGTAGGAAACTTGGAACAACCGCTATTATATCACTGATTATCTTTGGTGTTTTCTTCGTTGTCTATCTCTTTGCTATGTTTGCTTACTGTGATTTTCAACCATTCTGGCATGTCCTAAATTGGTTTCAATAAACGAGACAATAATAAAATAAAGGCGCTCAATTCAATATGCTCAGAATTGGGCGCTTTTATAATTAGTTATTAAAAAATCTTCTTACGAACAATTGTTTGATCCTTAGCTGGTCCGACAGAAATATAAACTACTTCAACTCCGACTAACTCCTCAATCTTCGCAATATACTTTTTGGCATTTTCTGGTAATTCTTCATAATGCTTGCAATTGGTAATATCTTCTTTCCATCCATCCATTTCAATGTAGTTAGGAAGACATTTTTCGTAATCCTTATTTCTTGCAGGAACAGTATTCATCGTTTTGCCATCCATTGTATAACTGGTACAGATCTTAATCTTGTCATAGCCAGATAGAATGTCCAATAGCATTAATGACAGACCAGTAAAACCATTGACAGAAATACTATATTTCAAGAGAACGGCATCCAACCAGCCAATTCTTCTTGGTCTTTTAGTAGTTACACCATATTCATGAGCTTTTTCTCTTATTTCATTTCCAACATGATCAAATAACTCAGAGGGAAAGGCTCCGGCCCCAACCCTTGTGGTATAGGACTTAACGATACCTATTACTTGACTAATCTTTCTTGGTGCAACTCCAGAACCAGTGGATACACCACCGGCAGTTGGATTAGAAGAAGTACAGAAAGGATAGGTGCCAAAATCAATATCTAGAAGAACTCCTTGAGCCCCTTCATATAATACTTTTTTGCCAGAATCAACATACGAATTAATTAATGATATAGAATCACAGACATAAGGTCTGAAATAATCAGCTAGTTCCGCATATTCTTTATAAGACTGTTCAAAATCGATTGGTTGTCCCCCAAGATTAACAATCTGTCTGTTCTTTTCTTGCAAAAAGCCTTCATATGTCTGCTTAAAATCATCAGCAACTAAATCGGCAATTCGCAAACCTTTACGTGATATCTTATCGGTATAGGTTGGACCAATACCTTTATTGGTCGTTCCTATTTGACTCTTACCTAAGGCTTTCTCATTTAAGCCATCTAAAACAATGTGGCAATCAAATATAACTTGAGCCCGCTCACTGATATAAAGGTTTTGACAGGAATAACCCCGGCTTTGGAGTTCTTTCATCTCTGTCAAAAGATGCTTAGGATTAATAACCATTCCATTACCTAAAACATTCTTGATATTAGAATCAAAGATTCCAGATGGAATAAGGTGAAGAGCGAAAGTGTTTCCATTGAACTTAATCGTATGTCCAGCGTTATCGCCACCTTGATAACGAACAACCATATCTGCTTGTTCGCTTAGATAGTTTGTAATCTTGCCTTTGCCTTCATCGCCCCATTGGCTTCCAATAACTACGACTGTGTTGTACATAATGATTACCTCTTTTCTAAATCAAATTTCTTATAAACAACATCAATGTTTCGCAAGTAATAATCTATGCTGAAGCATTCAGAAATCTCTTCACTATTTAGATACTTTTTAATCTCGCTATTTCTGATTATACCTTCAAACTCAATCTCATCTTCTAAGGATTTAAAGGCCAAAGGTTGAACCATGTCATAAGCTTGCTCTCTAGATAATCCTTTATCAATAAGAGCGCTAAGAACGCGGCTAGAAAATACCACCCCATTAGTTAAGGAAATATTTTTCAACATTCTTTTTGGAAAGACGGTTAGTTTATCCAAAACAGAAGTATATCTTTTTAGCATATAATCGATTAAAGTAGTTGCATCTGGAAGGACAATTCTTTCCACAGATGAGTGACTGATATCTCTTTCATGCCATAAAGCATTATCTTCTGAGATGGCGCTGACATAGGAACGCATCACTCTTGCACATCCACACATATTTTCTGAAGCAATCGGATTGCGCTTATGAGGCATAGCACTTGATCCTTTTTGATTAGGATTAAAGTACTCTTCCACTTCGTGAACTTCAGTTCTTGAAAGATTGCGAATCTCAAAAGCTATTTTCTCAATCAATGAAGCAATTAGTGAAAGAACCATCACATAGTGCGTAAAATTGTCGCGAGACAATACTTGAGTAGAAATCCTTGCGGCTTTCATTGTCAGCTTATTAGCGATAAAGCCTTCAACAAAGGGGTCTACTTCGGCATAGTTGCCAACCGCTCCACTAATTTTAATTACTTCAATTTCTTTTCTTACTTCTTTAAAACGCTTATAATCTCTTTCTAATTCATCGTACCAAAGCAACCATTTGAGACCAAATGATGTCACTTCTGCATGCATCCCATGGGTTCGACCCATACATGGAGTATTGCGATATTGAATTGCTTTTTCTTTTAATATTTTCAACATTAGTTTTATATCTTCTTCGATGATATTATTAGCATCCCTAATCAGAAGAGCCTGGGCACTATCTACAACATCCGTGCTAGTTAATGAATAATGAATCCATTTCTTTTCAGCACCCAACGATTCACTAACTGCCCGTGTAAAGGCAATAACATCATGTTTAGTAATCTTTTCTAATTCATTTACCCTTTCTAAACAAAAATTAGCATTCTTCTTGATGCTAATATAATCTGCTTCGGGTATGACATTTAGTTTACAGTAAGCCTCACAATTACAGATTTCAATTAGAAGAAATTTTGAAAATTTATTCTCATCATTCCAAATTGCAGCCATTTCCGGGGTCGTATAACGTTTAATCATAACACTCACCACCATATGTGATTATAACAAAGCAGTTTACTAAAGTAAACACAAAAGGCGTATTTCTACGCCTAGTATAAAGTATTGTAATATTAATCGATAATATAGCACTTCTATGCGCTGCATAGACAAATCACTACTCATTTCCTATTTGATTGTCTTATTAGATGCGTAAGAAACTACGTAAGCGTTGGTTAGTTGGATTAGTTAATATATCTTCTGGACTACCACTTTCAATGATAGAACCATCTTCCATAAACACTACCCTAGTAGCTACATCTTTGGCAAAGCTCATTTCATGAGTTACTATCACCATTGTCATTCCTTCTTGAGCTAACTGCTTCATAGTAGTCAAGACCTCATCAATCATCTCGGGATCTAAAGCACTAGTTGGTTCATCAAAAAGAATTATATCTGGATTCATTGAAAGGGTTCTAGCAATAGCAACTCTTTGTTTTTGACCACCACTAATCTGCGTAACCTTGTGGTCTTTCCATTCTAGCATTCCTACCTTGGAAAGATTATGACAGGCAATCGTATAAGCCTCCGTTTTATTCCTCTTTAATACATATTGTTGTGCCGCCATACAATTCCCAATAACACTCTTATTATTGAAGAGATTAAACTGCTGAAAAACCATACCCATGTGTGAACGCAATTGATCTAACTTTACTGTTCTGCTCATAATATTTTGACCTTCAAATAGTATCTCACCACTAGTTGGTATTTCCAATAAGTTCATGCATCTTAGAAGCGTTGATTTGCCAGATCCAGAAGGACCAATTATGCAGACAACCTCACCACTATTAATGGTCAGATCGATGTTATGAAGAATCTCTTTTTCTCCAAATTTTTTCGATAGATTTTTTATCTCAATAATTCTATTCATAGGCCACACCATGCTTTCCAATTCTTATCTTCTGAGGCTTATCCATAAGATGTTCTACCAGTCGCAATAATTGAGTAAAGATTATTGTAAGTAATAAATAAATGACGCAAATAATTATGTATGTTGGCAGATACATATAGGTGTCAGCCGCTGCCATCTTAGCGGCAAAAAACAATTCAGTAACTGTTATTACGTTTAGAACAGAAGAGTCTTTAATATTGACAATAAATTCGTTGCCAATAGAAGGGATCGAATTTCTTATAACTTGCGGAAAGACAATATGGAACATGGTTTGAAAATGACTCATTCCTTGACTGCGAGCAGCTTCAATCTGTCCTTTGTCGATGCCATTGATTCCACTACGAATGATCTCCGCCATATAAGCTGCTGTATTGATAGTAATAACAAATAAGCCACAGACAAAGTATGACCAGCCTAAATTAAACACTTGCTTGCTTCCATAATAAATTATTATGGCTTGAACCATCATTGGTGTTCCTCTAAATAATTGAATGTAGCACATCGCAATCTTGGATAGGAAGATTTTGAATACCCTCATTAATCTAGCATCTTTGGCATCCACTTTTAGATTTCTAAGTAAAGCCAAGCCTAAACCAATAAGCAATCCGCCCATTGTTCCAACAATTGCTAGAACCAAAGTCCCCATAATGCCGCGTAAGAAATCATTACCAAAGTTTTCAAGTAAATAACTAACCTGTTGCCAAAACATTTTAGTTACCTGCTGTGGATCTGCTTAGGGCTTCAGACATCATTTTATTTCTTGTATCACCATCAAGTTTTGCTAAAGCTTCATTTAGTGTAACTTTAAGTTTAGAATTCCCTTCTTTTACCGCAATTGCTACACTTAGTTCATTCTCATCAAGTCCTGTGAAATTTTGAGTTGTAAAGCGAACCATCGTTAGGCTGGTATTCGCATTGCAAATCGCCTGAGCAACCGGATATTCAGCAATCATTGCATCAGCATCGGTGCTACTAACTGCAAAAGCAGCGGTGTTAAAACTATCGACAGGAGTCATATGAACAACTCCATTAATCTGATCAATGACATCATTCTGAATTGTTCCTAATTGAGAGACAACTTTCTTACCACTAAGTTGTTGGATGGATGTGATTGTGGTTAACCCACTATTTTTTCTCACGATTCCTACCATCTCTGAGGTGTAGTATGAATTAGTGAAATCCACGCTCAAATCACGATCTTCCGTATAACTCATACCAGCAATAATAACGTTTATATCACCAACATTTAAAGCCGGGACAAGTGCTTCCCAGGCAATTTTTTTGATTACAACTGGGACACCTAATTCTTTACCTAAGTATTTTGCAATCTGAATATCATACCCATCAGAATAATAGCCATTTAATCCATTAATCTGCTCAGTATAGCTTGTTTCAGTCGAAGTAGTCCAATTGAATGGAGCGTAGTCACATTCTAAGCCAACAACTAAAGCATCAACTGGACTCTTGCTACCACAGCCAGTTGTGCACAGAAGCACTATAAAAAATACTAGTGCCATTAAAATATTACTTTTACGCATATGATTTCCTCCTTAAAGTAATAAAAGATTGCATCGTATCAATGCAATCCTCTTAGTTACTTAAGAAATCATCACATCAATAGCTCCTCTACTTTTTCAAGTAGGAGTCCATAGGAGTATTTCTCCATGGCCCAATCAAAATATCCACCGATATTTCGTTTCGGCAACATTGCCTTTCATCATGGTCATTGGGTGTCCCCTCTCATAACTACTAATCGCAGTTGCGCCTCTATGAATCTTATGGGTTTATTATATGCAGATAATACATAGATTTCAACCATTTTTTTGTATTTTTCATTCACAAAAAAGCCCTATTATTCTAATAGAGCCTTGAAAATTTATATCTATTCTTAAATATTAATTGTTCTTCCGCAAGAAAGATAATCAATCTTATCATGAAGAACGGTCTTCATCTTTTCATAATTATTGTAGCCTGTACAATGGCAAGTATAGAGAACTGTGTCCAATTTGCTTAAGCACTCTGCAATCCCAAAAATTGTATCATCACTATCTGATTGCTTATTCGCTGGATTATATAGGTGCAAGCCAGAAATAATATGCGTCGGTTCAATGCTTAACTCTTTCGCTCTATCCAAAGTGTTGATGATTCCATTGTGGCAGCAGCCACTAATCATCACAATCTTATCTTCCTCATTAATGATTAGATTCTGTTCATGGCCAAAATCATCTTTTGTCAATTTTCCATCGATTTTTTGGTACAATTTTGCATTGGCTTCCGAAAAATACTTTCTACCTTTTACTGATGAGAAAAGAAATAATTCATCATCAATTCTATAGTTATCATCGACGAAAACAATTCGATTAAGATGACGCTTGTATACATGAATACTGATGCTGACATATTCCTTGTCAATTTTGTGATAATGCTTAATAAAGGCCTTTTTATTGATATATACTTTCGCCTTTTTATTTAAATCTAAAAATGTATTAAGCCCACCGCCGTGATCACTGTGACCATGAGAAATAATAACGGTATCAATCATTTCTAAATCGACACCAAGTTTTTTAGCATTAGTAACAAACAAATCATTAGGACCAACATCGAATAGTAATTTATGATTCTTAGTTTCAACAAACAAAGATAAACCATGCTTATGATGGAAGTCTGGCGTATAAGAAACATTTTCAACTAGTGCTTTTACAATCATATCTAATTCCTACCCGAAATATTTAAGAATCGCTACTTGTGGTAACATATCCTTAGTTAATTCTATTTTGTTGGTTTCATAATACCTAACATTGTCAAAATGTTTAGTTAAACTAACTAACTCTTCAAGTTCTGGCATGCCCATAGTCCCCAAACGGTAATGCATAGGTATACTTATTTTGGGATTGATTAAATGAATTATTTTGGCTGCGTCGCTACTATCAATCGTATAAATACCACCAACAGGAATCAATAATACATCAAGATCTTTCAATTGATCCATCTGCGACTTTGTTAAAGAGCAGCCCAAATCACCTAAATGAGCGATTCTATAACCTTCGCTTTCAATAATATAAATGTTATTATTTCCTCTTTTTAGGCCCATAAATTTATCGTGATAACTCTTAATCGTATTAATCTTAATAGTTTCTTTTTTACCACTTATATGAACAGCTTGAATATAGTTATGATCAGCGTGTTGATGTGTACAAATTACCCGATCAGCTTCTAACTGCAATGGTCTAAGTCCTGGAACCATTCCCTCAATGTAAGGATCGATAACAATTGTTCCTTCCTGACACTCAATTTTAAAACAGGAATGTCCTAACCAAGTGATTATCATTTCTGCTCTTCCTTATGACATTGCTCAACCGCTGAAGAAAGGATGTTATATACGCTATCTGGATTATCAATGCCATAAAAAGCATCGAAAAGCATATTATTAGCGGCCATATTTTGATTGTTACGAGAACCATATTGAATTGTGACATTAGTTATTTGTCTACCAAACATAACATCGCCACGTCTTTCTTTGCGGAAAAAATATGAAAGGTTGCCTAATGATTCTAGTGAGGCTTCATTAAAAGAAGGTTTCTTTGGATTAGCAATATCCCGAATCACCCTTTGATTGGTAATATAATAAGTTGTGGCCAAGCATTGTTTCTTCTGAATAGATGGAAGAATGATGCAAATAAAGACGCCAATGCCGCAGAATGGTAAACCGGCAATGCCAAAAGCCCCGCCCATCCTAAAGGCGGAAATAGTCCAAAATAGCGAAAAACATAACCAAAAGATTCCAAATATTATCGGAATAGAGGTCATCTTATTAAATGCATAAGCTGGTTTCCCTTTCCAAAGGATCCGTTCATCCTTTCGTAAGAAGGATTCATAGCCATAAGAAGAAGGAATAGAGTAATCTCTTTGAGCTGTTTCAGTTGGTTTATTAACTGGCATTTCATTACCAAAATGTGCTTGAGGAGAATGAATCTCTTCGGCTGGCTTTGGATCATTACCATAATATTGATGATATTCATCAGTATTAATATTTAAGGCTCTAAACAAGGACATTACTTCATAAGATTCTGGCTTCTTGCGACCACTTTCCCAATCCGAAATATCACCGATAGACACACCAATCTTATCAGCTAATTCAGCTTTAGATAGTTTCATAGCTTTTCTTGCTTGCTTGATTCTTTCATTAATTAACATCTTTAGTCTCCTTCTTTCTTCTCTAACTTCTTAAGTTCTAATAATTTGCCATACTGATATTCTATCTCATTATATACATTGCCATCTTCCATAATATTAATTGATTGCAGAGCGTATAAACTAGCGTAAATGCTATTGTTCATATTGCGAATAGTACTCAAAGCTTGTTGACAGGATTTCGCTATTAGTCGTGACACAGGATCTTCATGGGTGCGTAACGAGCGCCTGATTTTCTTGGCTGCTTCTCTAATCTGCTTACGATTATCATTTCCTTCCAGCCAATCGCTTATCAATCTTAAGGCTAACTCAAGTTCGGTGAGTTTGCTACCTTCTTCCGCAAAATTGGGTAAAACATGGGTTACACACTCTAAAGACCACTTGACTAACGTAATACTATCGCAAGTGCTTTTCAAATATAAGAGGGGTTTGAAAGCCAATGAAGATGGCTTTATGAGTTTAATTCTTTTCATAAACTACATTATAGCATATTCCACTGTTATAAAGAAAAAAACTCTCCATTTGGAGAGTTCCGATAGGGATTACCCAAAACGCTAGAAAAATAGCGTAGTTATCGAATTAGGTAGCTACGCTTTTTCATTTGTCTAGCTTTATTCCCTCTAGACCATTAAATATTACATCAATTCTTTGTTGTCTTTTGCCATTGACTTTTTCAATCTTATGCACAATCACCTTACTAACTAGTTCTCGTAATACTTCACAATCTTAGGTTTCAATGTGGGTATATTTTTTAACGGCAGTAATAAATGATTCAACATTAACTAGTTTGTTAGTTTCATTATTAATATAGATGTCTAGGTCTTCTATTCTGCTTGTTAAATCAGCTTGCTCGATTTCATAATTTACAGAGAGTTTGCTAAATCTATCATCGGATATTTTACCTTCAATGTTATCTTCATATAAGTGTTGAATGATTGAATCTAGTTTATGTATTCTAGCCATTGCAATCTCATATTCTTTTTTAGCTTCTTTTAGTTTTCTATTTGTGTTTTCCTTTGTTTGTTTAGTAACAAGTTCAACAAACTCACTCTCTGAATTATGTACTAAATTGATCATATCGTTGATTCTTTGCAAGATTAACTTTTCCAATACTATATTTCTAATTTGATGTGATGAGCAGGTTTGTTTAGACTTTTTTCTATATGAAGCACAAACCATATAATGCTTATCATATGTCCAACCATTACCACGAACTTGGTAAAGTTTAGCACCACAATCGGCACAATATACCATTCCAGAAAGAAGTGGCATTTCTCCAAGATTAGTTCGAGTTCTATGATTTTCTCTAATATGCTGTACAATATCAAAAGTTTCTTTGTCTATAATTGCCTCGTGTGTATTTTCAAACACTTTCCATTTTTCAGGTGGGTTATAGTAGGTTTTGCGATTCTTGAAAGACTTTTTATATGTTCTAAAATTAATAGTTTTACCTAAATATTCTTGTTTAGATAAAATATCGCTAATAGTTTTAGGATTCCAAAAGTATGGAGCACTATCTTTGGATGCACGAGCAGGACTTTTTA